>WYDT01000012.1 GCA_013122435.1 Chloroflexi bacterium AL-N1 | reverse complement strand
TTTCCGCCGTCAGCATCGAACGTCGGGTTTGTCCCCGTCGGTGGTGTCACGGTGACGGTGTAGTCACCAGTGGGCAAATCGTCAAAGAGATAGTTGCCGTTAGCGTCAGTGGTAGTGGTGGTGGTGAAGTCGGTGGTGCCGTCGCCATCGAAGTCCACCTCTAGTTGCACTGATACGCCAATAATACCGGGTTCACCCGTATCAAGGATGCCATCGCCGTTGATGTCGAACCAGACGGTATCGCCAATGGAGCCGGTCCCATCGTAGCCGAAGTCCTGGTCGAGGTTGTCCTCACCATCACCCAGCGGGTAGTCCGAGGTGTTGTCGTTTCCGCCGTCCGCATCAAACGTCGGGGTCGTACCAGTCGGCGGTGTCGCGGTCACCGTGTAGTCGCCTGCCGGCAGATTGTTGAATAGATAGTTGCCATTTGCGTCTGTCGTCGTCGTCGTCGTGAAGTCAGTCGTCCCATCGCCGTCGATATCCAGGTCAAGCCGGACGGTGATGCCCGGAATACCCGGTTCCCCGACATCTTGCACGCCATCGCCGTTGATATCGTACCAGACCGTATCGCCTATCGAGCCAGTTCCCATATAGCCAAAGTCCACATCAACACGATCCTGACCTGCCGTGAGATCGGTATCGGTTGTTGAGTCCAGACCACCATCCAAATCATACGTTTCTGTTGTCAGGCCGGTTGGAAGCGTGCCTGTGTTGACATCGACCTGGAAATCACCGGCGGGCAGATTATCAAACAGATAATTACCATTGGTATCGGTTGTCGTGGTGTAGGTGACATCATCGCCATCTCCCAGCGTGCCATTCGGACCAGCCCAGATTAGGGTGACATCCACGCCAGCAATACCCGGCTCGTTCGCATCCTGAGTCTGGTCGTTGTCCTGGTCGAACCAGACGGTGTCGCCGAGCGAGCCGATGCCGGTAAAACCGAAGTCGGCATCGTCGTAATCCTGACCGCTTGCAAGCGTAACATTCTCTGGGTCGTTGGCGGTGGTCAAGCTGGTCATGCCAACCGGCACGTCGGCTTGGTCGACATCCACCTGGTAGTCTCCGGCAGGCAGACCAGTGAAATCATATCCACCATTAGCATCCGTTGTCTGGGTGACAGTTACATCATCACCATTGCCGAGTATTCCATCAGGGCCTGGCAAAGTCAGGGTGACATCCACACCAGGGATACCTGGTTCCCCGACATCCTGCACGCCATCGCCATTGATATCGTACCAGACGAAGTCACCAATGGAGCCAAGCACGATGTCGGCATCGTCTGTGTTGGTGTAGTCATTGGTGCCGCCGGTTCCATCTGTGCCATCACGTTCACCAGTATCTGTACCCGTAATCGTAGTTGGGTCAGAGCCGGTCGGATTAGTGGCTGTGCCATCCTCTGGCAGACTAGTGTAGGTAACATCAGCGCTATTGGGAATCGTCTCTGGCGAACCAACACTGTTAACTGTTGCAACGACCACGATCGTCACTGAGTCACCGGGATCGAGGCGATCCAGCACAAACTCCACATTTGGTGCCGCCGTGTTGTCTGTGGCATTGGTGTAATCTGGTTTGTTTGTGACGCTTGCGCTGACAAACGTCAGGTTGCTATCAAGTGTGTCTGAGACCACCAGATCGAATGCGGCGGTAGCGTTCACGCCACTCGCAGTGTTTTCGATGAGCAAGGCATACGATATCGTATCACCAGGATCAACTGGTGGTGTAAAGACAGCGGTCTTCGTCATTTCAACAACTGGTTCAGCGATGCGGACAGTCACATCTGGTGATGTTGCAATGGTATTGCCATCGACAATAACATCAAAGCTGTTGTCGCGTGGAGTTGGAGTCGATGCACCAGTGGCGTTATCGAAAGCCTGGTTGCTGGCAATATTGAGTACAATGGCATTGAACTCGATAACGATAAACTCTTGATTTGCGTCCGTATCATTATTCATCAGATCGCCGAGTTTGAAATAGACATCAGTACTGCTTGCATAACTATCGTTGTTGGTTACTGGATCATTCGATACCGAATCGTCTGGGAGGACGAAGCTGGGTGTAATACTTGCGAGGGTTGTTTCGTCACCTGCGACCTGAGCAGACGTGCCAAGCGTTGACGACTCAATACCGTTGCCTGCACCACTACCAGTAGCCACCAATGCAACGGTGGCAGTGCCGTCATTCAGAAACTGCAAACCAGCGGGCAGGCGATCCTGGATTTGGAAGTTTGGCGCACTACTCTCCGCCAGCCGCACTTCCATCCGGTAGCGTACAATCTCGCCAATGGTGACTCGCTCGATACCACTAACAGAGCCAGTGTGGTTCTCAGAGGTAGCGACAATCGACTTCTGTGGGTCAGGAACGAAGACCGTTACGGTGCCGTCATCACTAGCCCTATGGTCGTTGTCATTACCGCCGGGATTACCGGTATCTCCGGTACGCTCCGTGGAGAGGGGGTTGTTGGAGGTCTGGGGTGTCGTTACATCACCAGGGAGACTGGTCCAGGCAATATTAGCGGTGTTGGTGATCTGTTGACCAGGGATAACACCACTTGCAATCGTTACCTGGAATTGCAACTGACTGGTACTCCCATTATCGGGAAAAGAAGCCCAGCTAGCATTAATGGTTCCGCCAGACTCGGTGAGTGTATCAGGGGCAAGCCCAGCCGTATTGCTCAGGGAAGCAGGCACATAGGTCATTCGTGCCGGAATAACATCGCTCAGGGTGACATTGAATGCATCGGCATTACTTGCTCCAGTGTGGGCAATATCCAGCGTAAATGTGACTGTGTCGCCGATGTCCGCATCGGTCGGGCTGGCGGTCTTGGTCACCTCTAGCGTTGGTTCGACAATCGTTACATTCGGTGCAGAGGCGCTGACGGTTGGATTGCTGACGCCATTATTCCATCTCCAGACAGCACTATTATTGCGGTTATCGCCGCGATCATTGCTACCACCGTTGATAACCACCACCGTGTAGGTCAGCGTGATCGTCTCGTTTGTGGCATTATTGGTGTCACTGTTTGTAATAGTTCCAAAGTTGAATGTAGCAAGACGACCTAAATTCTGGTTACCACTGCTGACATTGCTAATAACCGCGCTTGTGCGAACATCATTGAAGGTTCCAGCGCTAGTACTCAAACTCGCCGATGAGGGCGTAATACTGTCCAGACTGACGAAGGCCAACCCTGTGTCGAGCGTGTCGACGAGGGTGACACTGTCGCTTGTTCCTTCTGGGACGGTGATCACCACCTGATACTGGATCTGTTCACCAATAGCGACATTATTTCCGGTTGTGTGGATCTGGTTGGTGGTAACAATAGTTTTATCGATAGTTGGTGATGCAACTGTCACAGTAGCAGTATCAGTTTTGTCGGGTGCTGTATGGTCGGGGCCACCTTCAGTACCGGCATAGTTGAAGAGGATTGCTGTATTGACGAGGGACTCGTTCGGACGAACAGCAGTATCGAGGGTGACATCGTATGTGATAATAGCGATGTTGCGACCATTCGTGACCGTACTACCAGAGTCGTCTTTGCCACGATCCAATGCCCCAGCAGCCGGATTGGTCGGGCCTGGATCGTCTAGTTCAATGCCTTGATCAAAGAGACCCGTGCCACCACCAACATCAGTAAATGACATGGTTGCGCCGGTACCATCGGTGACACATAGGCTACCTGGAACCAAGGTCACATTCGCTGGCAGCGCATCACGGATCTGTACATCGAAGGCACCATTGGCGCTCGAACCAGTGTTTTCGACCACAATTGCAAACGTGGCTTTGTCTCCTGCATCTACGCCAGTGAGATTACTATTGAACGTGGTCCCCAGGTTCGCCGATGTGACTGTGCCATTCGTTCGAGCACAGGCTCCTGGCGCATTGATGGTAACGCTGGCCGGCAGCGACAGCGCAGAGGCACCTGCGCGGGGTGTATTGTCGGGGTTGTAGGCTGCAACCACACCCTTACGAATGGCGAGATCCGGCTCAGCCAACTTAATCTGGATGATTGCATCAGCAAAGTTATCGCTCTGGTTAGTCGAGCCTTCAGTCTGGCGCACCTGGTTGGTCAGGAACAGACCGTCGGCAAAGGGATCGTCCCGCACCGTGACGGTGAACAGAACATCTATGCGAGAAGGCGTATTCGCCGAGTCGTCATAGTCGCCATACGTAAAGATAACCGTGTTATTGGCAGTTGCTCCGGTAGTGCTCAGGGCTGGCGTTGAACTGTAGATCGCCCGAAAGGTGTCATCTGGACCAAACTTGGCTCTGCCAGCGGCGGGCGCGGCGGCACTTACGACGTCATCAAAGGCTGTTACTTCGGTTGCATCAAAGACTGGCAGGGGCAGATAGTCAGTCAGTTCCAGGTCTTCGATATCGCTGGAAGGTAGTGTCATTTCAATCCGGTAGGTGACCGTATCAGCTGGCTGAACAACCACTGGTGTTGCAAAAGTGGTGTTGCCATTAATAGCATAGATGCTTTTCGTCAACTCACCGCGTACAATAACAACATCGGCCAGGGTGTCATCCTCGGCGTCGCCAACTGGGGTCGTCGCATCCGCGTTGTCTAGAATACGCCCATTGATGATGGCTGTGTTATCGAGCCGATCACCCTGGTCAACGCTAGCGTCGCCAGAGGGAAAGTCATCGCTGAATGCTTCTTGAATAATCGTACGATAGACAATCCGGCCCTGCGTTGGGCCATTGTTGACCGTTGCTGTTGTTGCGTCGGTGCAGTACGGTGGCGTAGTAGCAGTACCACCGGGTGGCACACATCCACCGATCAGTCGCCCATCTGGCTGCCCACGGGTGATGAGTTCATCCGAGATGCGGAAAATCATCGTGGTTGTACCGTCGTTAGCAGCCGGGTCAAGCGTATTGGGGGGATTTGGGGCTCCGGTTGCGCCCGTGTAGTTTTCCGACACAGTATAGTTGTTTGTATTTATACTCTGGGCAGCCAGTGTGAAAGTATGACCATCCACCTCCAGCGTTGGTATAAAACCGGGATCAAGACGTTGGCCATCGGAGAAGGTATCGGTAATCGCGACAGTGTCGAAGATGAAGAAGTCAGATACCTGAAAGTCGAGCGCATATTCGAGCGTATCGCCGGGAGTATATCCGGTTGCGCCAGTATCGTTTTGATTTGAAACACCCTTCTGGACTGCAATCGACTTATCTTCGAGCTGATGTTCTGGTCCGGCTGGATCGGCCACGGCATTGTCGGTGCCGCCAGTGTCCCGTGTATCGATGGGTGTCCAGTCACCTATCGCGCGCGCCTCATTTTCGGAGAGAACATCATCACCCGTTGTTGGAACGATGACATTGGCTCCATCAGCATCCAGGTGAGGAATATAGAATTCTAATACCACCACCACATCGTTTTCCGCCGCGGTACCAGTGACTGAGGGAAAGTTGACAACCAGGTCGTTGTCAGGTGAGTTGGCCGCTGCATCGACAGTCGGTGTATCAACTGTCGTGCTACCTGCTGGTGTCGTTGAAACGACTCGGAGGAACGCCATGTTGTTCGGCAGGAGGTCGGTTACGCCGAGATCGGTGATCGTCTGCCCATCGGCAATATCCACCACAATTTCATATTGACGAGGAAAGTTTGGCCCAGTTGCTGTTTCATCTTCTGGGCCGATATAGTCTTTGGTTAGGGTAAGTAATGTGGGTGTGACGCTTGCCGAAGCTGGTGATGCCTGCACAATGGGCGGGTCACTACCGGGGTTATCGAATGGGTCATTGCCATAAATAAAGCCAGCACGCGCTTGAATATCCAGCGGTGTAGCCAGATCGGCAAGATTACTCAAATCGGCATTGACCGTGATATCGGCAACGGGTTGGTCTGGTGCGAAGCTACCGAAAGGCAGTTGTAAGACAACCACCTGCGTGCCATTGACACATGGCGTCGCAAGACCAGTTAATGGATGGGTAAATGTACCACCAGCACAAATAAAGGGAGATGGGCTAATCGGTACCAGGGGCGCACCGAGATAGTTTGCATCGATGAAGGAGATACCATCGTCTACCGCAGCGCCAGCCCCATCGACCCCAGCTGCCGGTAAAATAAGATCGACATATGGTCCGTAGCCTACATCAGCACTGTCCGGGTCGGCATTGTCGAATGAGACCGTAAAGCTCAATGGCTCGCCGATAAACTGCTCGGTGGGAACATTCAGGCTCGCCACCGGATCGGCCGAGCCATCGGCTTGTACGACAGAGATGCTAGAGAAGAAGGTTCCCAAGAGGAAAACAACAACCGTAAATAATCCTAGAGAATGTAGTAAATCTTTAGCACGAAGACGATACATTGATACAACTCCTCCACAAGGTCAAACCATATGTAAAAGTGAGCGGGACTAAGGTTGAGACCTTATCAAATAGATAGAGAACTAGAATGGATGTAATGGATATAACAATCATGGTGCTGTTTATAGAAGAGTAGAAGTTAGAGAAATGATGGCACTGCCGCAGGCGCTGCCATTGGTACCTCTTTCGGAAGGAAGAGATTAATATATGCGCTATAACCCGTGCTTAATCTCGAATTATCCACCGATATGGTAGATAAGATGGGTTTGCCAATAAATGGCTCGGCAGGAACATCGAGGAGCGCGGTTGATACACTTGCAGCAAAGACCATATATGGGAGTGCGGCAGTTACAAGTGTTACCAACATCAGTGTGATGGTAATGTTAGAAAGCCAATGTGTGAACGTAATTTGAGGGCGAGGCATAACAACACCTTTCAAACTAATCTCAGAACATAATTATTAGCACACAGCTATGAAGAAAGTTCTTGCGAGTAACCGAGGTAGGGAGTATGTCGATTAACTCAGATGATTATGAATGATTAACTTATAAAATTCAGCAACATATATGTAATCGTATTCTTCCACGATCAAATAATAGTACTATAGTTAATAGATATGTTAGACTTTTTGAGAACGAAATACAGGAGATATTGTGATCGATCTAAGAGTGAATAGCTAAATTATTAGAGACAAGAGGCATGTTTCTGCCCCTAATATAGATCGATAAGCCATCTGTTGGTATGCAAAGAACAAATGAAAAAGTTAAATCTTAGGATGCCGTCTATTGTGCATGTATCATTGGTACATAGATATTCTCAATCTCATCCGATACGAGTAAGCCGCTTGGTACGGAGTTAGGTGTCACATCAAGATTCGTTGCAGCCGGGTCGGTCAGTGCTGACAGGAAGGCCACAATCTCCTTGATCTCGCTTTCGGTCAGTTCCTCAGTAGGAGCAACTGGATCAAGCGTTGCCAGCATGTCATCGAGCAGTTCAGGGTTATTTTGGAAAGTGAGTTGGAAAAGTGATGGTAGCTGTTCATTTACATCATAGGTACATAATGACTTTTCAGGATCAAGATGATGCCGGATCGCTGACTCAAGCGTCGCAAAGGCACCGTTGTGCATATAGGGACCACTCAAGTCAACGTTGCGGAGCGGTGGTGTGCGAAAAGCAAAACGGTCTGCCTCGTCGCGCGTCACACCAAATCGCCCCAGATCGAGTGGTGCTGCCTCACCTTTGCCTGCACCAATTTGCGGCACAGCCAGGTTGTAGTGTTCCTGATCGGTAAACAGGTTGTCACTATGGCATGTGGCACAGTTGGCCTTTCCATAGAACAGAATACCACCATGTTTAGCCTGATATGATAGGCGCTGTGGTATTGCCTTGTAGATACTGATCCGAGGGGCTGTTCGTAAAAGTAAATGCATCGATATCAAAGGCTGCTATTCAGTGGAGCCACGGTCAAAAAGCTCGGTGACATTACGTGGGATAAGTTCTCTGTTGTGTCCCAATACATGCTCTTCCGCCAGTACCGCTGGTTCCAATGGAAACAGGCAGACCATCGCCAGTACCGAGGGAACCAGAACGGTGGCAGGTAGCACAGGAAATGTCGCGATTACCACTCAAAATTTTGTCGTAGAACAGCAGCCGTCCCAATTGTACCTTTGCCGGATCTGTAGTTGGTTTGGTATGAGGTGTAAGGGCATGCGTTTCAATGGCTGCCTGAAGTTGTTCGTCAAGCGTGGTACTGGCGTGGGTTTGGGTAGTGAGTGTGTAGCCAATAATAATGCTAATAATGCCGACATATATGAGGATAGTGAGGTTGCGTTGCATAAACCACCTGCTTCCTGAAAATGTCTTCCCTGAGACATGCGATATTTCAGCCTAGTATAGTGTGATGTGTTCTGAAATACGTAAGCAAAAGTACGGCTATTTCGTGGAGGTTCAGCAACTGCCAATTTTAGTGTGAGAGGTGTATGTAATCAAAAGGCGCACGCACAAAGCATACGCCTCAAACAGTATTACTGGTTGTCAGGCTAACGGCTGACAATCGATGAAGATTGTTGCACAAGATTGATGATCAGTGCGGGAAGAATGCCAAAGAGAATCACACCAAAGGTTGCCAGTCCAAGACCAAGACCGATACTTGGAGTAACCTGAACTTCTATTTCGCGTGTCGGTTCGTTCATGAACATCTGGCTGATGATACGCAGATAGAAGAATACTGAGATGGCTGATGCAATAATACTCACCAGCACAAGCCACTGCAACCCGGCTTCCCATGCAGCGGTAAAGACATAGAATTTGGCGATAAACCCGGCTGTGGGGGGGAAGCCTGCTAGTGACAGCATACAGATCGCCATGGTTCCGGCAAGCCACGGTTGTCGTTGCCAGAGTCCTGCAAAATCGCCCATATCCCAGAAGGACTCGCCACGTTTCTCCAGGGCAATGAGCACGGTAAAAGCAGCCAGATTGGTCAACGAATAGGCGATGAGATAGAACATCAGACCCTCAACACCGCGTTCATTGTTGGCGAGAATCCCCATCAGGATGAAGCCTGCATGACCAATACTTGAGTAGGCCAGCATGCGCTTCACATTCACCTGCACAATAGCCGAAATATTGCCGATAAGCATCGTAATGGCTGCTAATACAGCGATCACTGGCACCCAGATCTCCTGATTGGATGGTAACGCGAGCAACAAAATGCGTGCCAATGCGGCGAATCCAGCGCTCTTGGTGCCAACTGACATAAAAGCCGTTACCGGTGTTGGGGCCCCTTCGTACACATCGGGTGTCCACATATGGAAGGGTGCCATGGCAATTTTGTACCCAAACCCGACGATGATCAGCGCTGTACCAGTGAGCAACAGCGCATTGTCTTCGGTCGACAGCGATCCCTCTGCAAGCAGATCGGCAATGGCGATCAGGTTGGAAGTGCCTGTTCCACCAAATATGAGCGCAATCCCAAAGACCAGGAACCCGGCTGCAAAAGCGCCAATGAGCAAATATTTCATGGCGGCTTCTTCAGAGGCAAGCCGTGGATAAGCAAAACCAGCGAGGATGTAGAGTGTAATCGAGAGCAACTCCAGACCCAGGAATAAGACGATCAGGTCCGTCCCTTGTGCCAGTAGCATCATGCCACCCGTTGCAAAGAGGATGAGGGCATGGTACTCGCCACGTTCAATCCCATGGCGTGGGAGATAATCTAGTGAAATCAGGATCGTGATAGCGGCAATAACAAGAAAGAGCATATTAAGTATCAGCGCGAAGTTATCGAGCGCAATCATATTGCTAAACGTCAAGGTCATCCCCACCGTTGTCTGCATCAATGGTATGCCTGCAGCAATTGCTCCAATGATGCCAAACAAGGCGAGATAGCCAGTTACACGCTTACGATCTTGCGGAATGAACAGATCAATCATCAAGACAACCATCGACCAACCAAAGATGATCGCTGGTTGCAGCACAACCGAAAAATTTACTGGTGGTATTTGAATCTCAGGCATAACTTCCTGCTGAGCTTCTGGAAGCTAACTTCTAGAAGCAGATACTATCTCTAACCCTTAGACACTAATTCATCGCTGTTCGCATGACACCGATGCCCTGAACGATCTGCTCAACAGACCCCTGCATATGGCTAAAGAGCAGGTTTGGATACATACCGATACCAAGCGCACAAACGAAGATAATCACGAGTAATGCAATCTCGCGTGCACCAATGTCTTGTAGCTCAACACCAATTGGATGCACAACATCGCCCATGAATGCAAAACGGAACATACGGAGCATATATGCCGCGGCGAGAATAATGCCAATGATTGTTGGGATGACGAAACCCCAGCCAAGATCGGGGGATAGCCAGGCACCCTGCATAATGACAAACTCGCCTATGAAGCCGTTCAGTCCTGGTACACCAATAGATGCTAATACCAGCGCCAAGGCCAGTGATCCATAGATAGGCATGGCTTTCCATAACCCGCTTACTTTGGTGATATCACGTGTCTGGCTTCGTGCGTAGATCATTCCGACGATCAGAAAGAGCCCTCCGCTGACAAGGCCCTGGTTGACGATCTGCAAGATCGCGCCAGAAATGCCAGCTTGATTGAGTGCGAAGATGCCAAGAATGATAAAGCCGACATGACTGACGGATGAATAGGCGAGCAGTCGCTTCATATCGGTTTGCACAAAGGCTATGGCGGCACCATACAAAATGCTGATAATAGCAAGAACGGCGATCGCTGGGGTGGCCCACAACGCAATGTCAGGGAACAATGGTAAGTTGAAGCGAATAAAACCATAGGCACCGATCTTGACCAGCAGTCCCAGAACATCGACAGAGCCGTCGGACGAGGCTTCAGTGTGGGCTTCTGGGAGCCAGGTATGGAAGGGCCAGAGCGGCGCTTTGATGGCAAAGGCGATAAAGAAACCGCCAAACAATAACCATCCCATCCCATCGGTAAGTTGGAATGCCTGTGTTTGCACATTTGATGTGATGGTGGCAATGTCGAAGGTGTAGTTGCCGGTCTGTTGACCATGGCTGCTGTATACACCGATGATGGATAGCAGCATAAAGATGGAGCCGCTAAAGTTGTAGACAAAAAACTTGGTGGCTGCTTTTTGCCGCTTTTCGCCGCCCCACATGCCGATTAGAAGTGCTGTCGGTATGAGCGTAAACTCAAAAAAGATAAAGAACAGCAACATGTCCTGTGCCACAAAGACGCCAATGAGGCTTGTTTCCAGGAGCAACATGAGCATGAGATAGGTACGTAGATCTTTGAACGTGGTGTTCCATGTTGCCATCAAAGCGATCGGTGTGAGCAGGGTAGTGAGTAGCACTAACCAGATGCTAATGCCATCAACCGAAACCAGATAGCCGAGCCCCCAGACGGCGACCCACGCCAGGCTATCAACGAACTGAAAACCTGGGGTTGTAAAATTAAATGCCACTGGCAGCATAACTGAGGCGGCAAATGTGATAAGCGCTGCACCGAGCGCAACTGCGCGTTGTGCTGCTTCGTTCGCACGCGGTATGGCAAACAGTAGGAGTGCACCGAGTGCTGGTAACCAGAGAATGATTGAAATCAAGGGAAACTGTAACTGATTCACGATATTATTCCATTGATACCTTATAACAGGTTAGCTTTGGCCCATCAAAGTGCTTGGAACGCGAAATACCCAACTAGAACAACCACACCGACCATAAAGACCAGCATATAGTTGCGGATGTAGCCACTCTGCGTTCGGCGAAACAGTCCGGATAGTCGACTAAATAGGTAACCGATCCCTTCGACAAGGATACCATCAATGCCCTGGCGGTCGAAAACATCATTCAGGAAGCGCGAAAGACCACGATGCCCACGTATGATAACGCGCTCGTAGAACCAGTCGATCCCCCAGCCAATTTCGGCCCCCCGCCAGATGTCGCCGAGGTAGCGGAAGCCAGGATCTTCACGTCCGAACCTGATACGACTTGCGAGGACTTTGGCATACAACCACCATCCCAGATACCCACCTCCCACAGATGCCACAAGCACCACTACTGCGAATACAGCTTTTCCAACAGTGTATTCAGCTGCCGCTTCATTAATGACCGGGAAAAGATAGTCATTGAGCCAGTGCAGACCAGGCAGATTTATAACACCGCCAATAACTGTGCCAACTGCCAGAATAATCAGTGGTGTGGTCATAGTGCGGTTGCTTTCGTGGGCTTCGTAGTCAACGTCGCGTTGCCTGCCGTAGAAGATAAGTGCAATCTGTCGGCCCATATAGAGAGCAGTAAGGATAGATGTAACCACAAGGATAATAGCAATTCCTGGATTCTGTGCAGTAAACCAGGAGTAGGCGATGATTTCTTCTTTACTCCAGAACCCTGCGAGTGGGAAGATACCTGCCAGTCCCAGTGCCCCTATCAAATATGTCCAGAAGGTGATTGGCATGATTTTTCTAAAGCCACCCATCCTCCGCATGTCTTGAATGTCGTGGGCGCCGTGAATGACTGACCCGGCGGCCATGAAGAGCAATGCTTTGAAGATACCATGCATAAGCAGGTGGAACAGACCCGCAACGATGGCTCCCATTCCGACGGCTACAATCATATAACCGAGTTGGGAAATCGTCGAGTAGGCCAGCACCCGCTTAATATCAGTTTGTGCGACAGCTGATGTGGCAGCGAGAAGCGCCGTCACGAGGCCAATGGCAACAACAAAACCCTGTGCGGTTGGTGCTGCTGCAAACAGGGTGTGTGTGCGAGCGATCAAATACACGCCGGAAGTCACCATGGTCGCGGCGTGGATGAGCGCAGACACCGGTGTTGGTCCGGCCATCGCATCTGGTAGCCATGTGTACAACGGGAACTGTGCGGATTTACCGACGGCACCGAGCAGCAACAACAGACAGATTGCAGTTGCAACACCAACCGTTCCCAGAAAGCCAAAATCGAGCGTTCCAGCACCAAGCTGTTGTATAAGGTTGGGATCGAGAAAGCCGATGGTTGGTGCTGCTTCGGGGCTGAATTGCCCATAGAAGGTTAGGGTTCCCACTTGTGAGAACAGCGCAAACATCGCGAGCAACAGACCAATGTCGCCAACACGATTGACGATAAACGCTTTGGTGGCGCCCTCTGATGGGACAATACCAGGTTGGACCAGTCGCTGATCGAAATAGTGGCTGATCAGCAGGTAGGAACAAACGCCAACACCCTCCCAGCCCAGGAACATCAGCAGCAAGTTGTCGGCCATGACCAGCACCAACATCGCAAAGATGAAGAGGTTCATGTACGCGAAGAAACGCACTGGTCGTGAGTCGCCGCGCATGTAGCCAATGGAGTACACGTGGATGATTGCACCTACACCAGTAATGAGGAGCGCCATCACGACAGTCAACTGATCAAACAGCAGACCGAAGGGTACCTGGAATGTGCCGATACTGATCCATTGCCACATCACAAAATTGATGCGTTGTGACTCTTCAGGCAGTGTTTGTAAAACATAGATAGAAACGAGTGTGGCAAGAAAACTCAGAATAACTGCACCACTTGCCACGAGCCCTGCCTCACGCTCACGCCGAATGAACAGCGCGTTAATCAAAAACCCCAGCAGCGGAAAGGCGGGAATAAGGGCGATGACCCAGCTTAATTGAGACATGTGCGTACCTTCGACCTTACAGTGCCATATCGTCTACGATTGGCACTACTTGCTTAACCTTTGAGCATACTAACTTCATCAATATCTGTCGTTCTGCGACTGCGGAAGATGGCCACAAGCAACGCCAACCCGACGGCAACCTCAGCGGCTGCGACCGTAATAACAAAAAATACGAGGACCTGTCCCTCAATCAATGCGCGTTCTCTGGCAAAAGCCACAAATGCGAGATTGGCAGAGTTGAGCATCAACTCGACGGACATGAACATGACCAGCGCATTACGTCTCGTTAAAACACCAAGCACCCCAATCGTAAAGAGTATGGCACTGAGAATGACATAATAACTTGTCGGAACCATTGCTAACCTTTATGTTTCTTTACGGTCTTAACATACAAATTCGGCTTCTGCTGGAAACCGAATGCTGTCTATTATAAACTATCCTTCAACTTTTGCTGTTTCAACCTCGACAGGTGCCACAGGTTGCTGTTCAAAGTGTTCTACTGGTTGATGATCTGCAACATCAGATCCGTCTTCGCGTTTGTTTAAAACAACCACACCAACAATCGCGGCTAAGAGAATAATGGCCGTGATCTCGAAAGGCAGGAGGTATGTCGTGAAGAGCGATTCACCAATGAGTGTTGGATCACTCAATACTACTCCCTCTGCGACTGGTGGTGGATTAGTTGCGAATTGGCTGAAGAAGATATACAGGGCTTCGCCAAGCAGTATCAATCCAAGCACGAGTGCCAGTGGTCGTTGCCATGCAATCTGATCCTGTGATTCTTCAGAACGTTCCGCTCCAAGCAACATCACCACAAATAGAAAGAGAACAATGATTGCTCCTGCATACAAGGTCAGTTGTATCGCAAACAGAAAGGGTGATTGTAGTAAAAGATAAAAGATGGCGATTGCCACAAAGTTCAACAGCAGAAAGAGTGCACTATGCACCGCGTTCTTACTGAGTATCATTGCAATTGCACCAACAAGTGCGACAATTGCAGTAATCACAAAAACAATGAGTTCCATAGTGTGTCACAGTATGAGACGTGACGATGAAGTCTGCTTCTACAGGTGGGATGCAGGCTAGATCACGAATCACGTTTCATGTATTGTTAGAGATCAATTTGTGCTGGTGGACTTGGCCGTCGATCAAGCTGCTGTAAAATAGGTGGAATTTCTCCATGCCCTTTGTCCTCGGTAACCAAGAGCATGTCCTTTGTATATATTGATGATTTACGGTTATAGAATGAAAGCTCATAATCGTGTTCAAGCACGATCGCGTTGGTCGGGCAGGCATCTTCACAATATCCACAGAAAATACAACGTAGCATGTTGATTTCGTACTTTGCCGCATAGCGTTCGCCGGGAGAATTCGGGGCGCTGGGATCGTTTTCGGCAGGCACCACCAGAATAGCATCAGACGGACATGCTGCGGCACACAACGAGCACCCGATACAGCGCTCCTGGCCATTCTCAAACCGCTTAAGCTCGTGCCGTCCACGGAAGCGTTCACGAACCGGACGTTGGATTTCTGGATATTCAACAGTCACAGGTTTTTTGAAGATATAGCGCAGTGTAGTGCTCAAACCCTTAAATAATTCACCAAGCATAGTATATTTTCTCCGTTGTCAGCCCTGGTACTTCAATAACATATATCTTTGTATAATGTCGATCAACCCTCCACACTAAACTCGCGTGTTTCTCGCTTGACCAGTGTAACTTCGTGTTGTGGTGATCGGCGTGGCCCAGCGATTTGTGCTACTGCGACGATAGCAATGAGTCCGACCGCAAAGGTGATACCAGCGCTCAGCAGATAGTTCTCAGGAATGAACACATTAACCACTGCAGTGAGTGTGATATTGAACAATGCCAATGGAAGTAAAACCACCCATCCCAGTATCATCAATTGGTCGTAGCGTGTGCGTGGGAAGGTTGCACGGACCCAGACTGATATGAACGAGAGAACGGTCACTTTGAGCAGGAAAGCACCAAGCGATACAAGCCCAAAGACGATATTCCCTGCGATTTCGCCAGCAAACCCAGCTACAAATGTTGCCAGTGTTTCAATACCTGGGAAGCGCCATCCGCCGAAGAAAAGCGTTACTGCAATGGCATTCATCGCAATCAGTTTGATGTACTCGGACATGAAAAAGAGTGCGAATTTCATTGATCCATATTCAACATTATAGCCACCGGCAAGCTCCTGTTCTGCCTCAACGAGGTCAAATGGTGCTCGTACCACTTCTGCCGTTGATGCAATCAGGAAGATGACAAAAGCCAGGAATTGCGGAATAACATACCATCCTAATGGCCCCGCCTGTTGCGCCACAATCTCGCTGGTACTAAAGCTACCGGCCTGCATCACGACACCAAGAATGGCCAAACCAAGTGCTAATTCATAGGAAATAACCTGTGCTGTGGCCCGAATGCCACCAAGCATCGAGTATTTATTATTAGAAGCCCAACCAGCAATCGCAATGCCATAGACACCCAGCGATGTGATCGCAAGGAAGTACAAAATAGCGACATTGATATCGGCAAGATGGAGGAAATTTCCACTGCCCGCAGGACAGCCCATCTGCGCTCCCTCGCCGTAGGGCAAGCAGCCAAGTGGAATGGTAGCCCAGATGATAATAGCTGGAATGACGGCAAACACAGGTGAAATAATATACACCCATTTGTCCGCCAGCGCCGGAGTAATTTCTTCTTTAAGAAAGAGTTTGATAGCATCGGCAACAGGTTGCAGGAAGCCACCGAACAACTTACGGTTGCCAGGGAGCGGAATATATCCCGCACGGTTGGGGCCAACACGGTTTTGAAAGCGGGCCAGAAAGCGTCGCTCGAATAACGTAAAATACGCAAAGAGTCCTGTCGTTGCTAACGCGAGCACGACACACTGGACAATTAGAATGATAACATCGAGAAATGACATTGTCAGCTTTCCTGCACTATAATGCGTGGATTTTGAACCAGTATGTCCATCTTTGCACTCCACGCATTATACGACAACTATTCAACTTTGCGAACAGCGACCCGTGTCTGTGGACCAGTTGCGATCTGCGCTGCCTCTGCTCCCTGTACGGATGGAACAAGGACCAGACCTTCTGCAAGACCTGCATCGATCTGAATTGGCAATTCGAGCGTACCGCTCTTTGATTCGATACGGACTTTTTCCCCCAGTGCCACACCAAGTTTCTCGGCATCAATGCGGTTTAAAATGGCATGTGCAGGCGGAACGCGTGATGCAAGTTTCGAGCCACGCAACCACTCACCACCACCGTACAATCGGGTCGGTGTCATCAACACCAGCGGATACTGCTGGTCAGGTGTTAGAGGTGCGGTTGGCTCCTGCGACACAAAACTCAACATTCCTCTGCTCTCGTCTGCACGTGTTGGCAATGCTACACCAACTCCCTCAGTATTTTCATACGATGTGCCGTCATAGTAGAACGCTTCATTGGTTTGACGCCCCCAGGACTTCTTCGTAAGTTCCAGGCTCGTGTAATTGGTCCTGGTGTAGCCCGTTATGGTCCGGCTGATCTCCTCTGCCACATCGCTGGGAACTATGTAATCCCATGTGTTGGAAGTAGCCACCGTGGCCCCCCCCCCTCCCTGACCATTGGACGAGAGGATTACGGCTGCGACCGGCGCCAGTACGGCACGCGCCACATTCTGGAAGATCTCCCAGTCAGATGGCAAATCGGCGGGCGCTGATCGCGCCTTGCGAAACCGCTGTACTCGACGTTCAGCATTGGTAAATGTACCATCGCGCTCTGCAAAGGCTGCTGCTGGCAACACAACATCGGCAAGCTGTGCTGTTTCAGTCATAAACAGGTCCTGCACCACCAGAAATCCAACTTTTTGGAGCGACTGTGCGGCTTGGGGGTTCGTTGCAGCCGGGTTGAGGCCAGCGACATACATGCCCTGTAAGCGACCAGCATTGGCAGCATCCCACATTTCGGATGCGCCCATTCCGGCCACCTTACGTTTTTTATCGGCTGTGCCAGCATCCGGTCGAACACCCATATCGAGCGCCCCACGGCTATTCCCGCCTGGGAGCAAGGCAATCAAGCCATTGTTGGGCTTACCGACTTTGCCAGTCATCATCGCGAGATTGGCTAGCATTTGTGGTAGTATTGTGGACCCCAATGCCATCTTGCCATAAAGGATGATGCCATTTTCGGCGTTGACAAATTGCCTGGCCGTTGTGCGGATGCGCTCTTCGTCAATACCGATTATTTCTACTAAGCGTGCAACAGTATACTTGCCCAATGAGCGCATCAGTTCCTCAAAACCCTGCACACGATTGACGATAAAGTTGTTGTCCTGTAGTTTCTCATCGATAATGGCTCGCATCAGGCCCATCACCAGATACGCCTCAGTGCCAGGGCGTATGCGTAAGCGGCTGGTTGCTGAGCGATCTAGCTTGGTTGGGTAGCTGTTCACCACCGTCACGTCACCGCCACGGGTCACAATGCCACGCAGCCGGGGGATGTACAACGGCGCTTCCTCTTCGGGATCGGCGCCGACTACCAGAATGGCGGTGCCTTTGCCGAGCGTCATCAGGTTTGTTCCTGCACCAACACCAACCTGTCGCGGTAGATCATCAAGTACCGGGTCAGTTGGGCTACCCGCTCGATGATCAAGGTTATTGGATTTGAGTACTTCGTGGAACAGCTTCTGGAAGAGATACAGATCTTCATTTGGTAGTTTTGGTCCCGCAAGGCCGGCCAGCGCTTTACCACCTGCCTTGTTCTGGATCTGTGCAAAACGCTCACCAATCAGTTGGTAGGCTTCGTCCCACGTGGCGGCAGCCCATTCGTCGCCACGGCGAATCATTGGGGTTGTTAATCGTTCTTCCTGCTCAAAGAACCGCATGCCAAAACGCGCTTTATCGCAAATCCAGATCTCATTGACATAATCATTTTCGCGTGGCATCACCCGCATCATTTCGTTGTAGCGCATATCGAGTGAGACATTGCACCCGACCGGACAGTGTGGACAGATGCTCGGTACCGATTGCAGTTCCCAGACCCGTGCTTTGAAACGAAAATCTGCGCTGGTAAGGGCACCAACGGGACAGATATCAGTAGTATTGCCTGAGAATTTGGAGTTAAATGGTGGATCGCTCTTCGAGATAATTTCCCATGAACGCCCACGATTATCGAAACCAAGCACCGGATCATCGGCAATCTCATCCTGGAAACGCACACAACGCGCACAGAGAATACAGCGCTCACGGTCAAGATAGATGAGGTCGCCAAGGGGAATAGGCTTCTCAAAGTGTACTTTGTCGGCATAATCAAATCGTGATACACCTGGACCCCACTGCATGGTTAAATTCTGGAGTGGACATTCACCACCTTTGTCACAGACAGGGCAGTCCAACGGATGCGATGTAAGCAGAAATTCGAGTTGTCCACGCTGGGCAAATTCCACCTTTTCTGTAACCGTCTTGACGACCATACCCTGACTGACAGGTGTGGTACAACCTGTCTGGAGTTTGTTCATCATCAGCCCGAGCTTTGGTTGCCCACTGTCATCGAGAATAGGCTGGCCCGTCGCGCGGTCGATCATCGGTGTGTACACTTCGACCAGACACATGCGGCACATGCCTACCGCTTTCATCTTCGGGTGATAGCAGAATACTGGTATTGAAACATCAAGTGTGCGTGCTGCATCGACAATGTTGGTACCAGCTGGAACTGTAACTGTCTGTCCATCTATCGTTAGTGTAATGTCAGGCATTGTGATATCTCTTTTTTAGGGAATATGTTCCAATAACCAAACTACTTTGCCATCGCCAGAGGAATAGCGTGTTTACCATTGCCATTGCCGTTTGTTGCTGCGTGCGCCAGGGCTTCTTCAAATTCATGCGGAAAGAGTCGCAGAGCACTTTTAATGGGCATTACGGCGCTTTCACCTAATAGACAGAAGCAGTTACCTGCCATTTGATTGTAGATGTCGTACAGTGTCGTGATATCGTCGTCGCGCCCATGGCCAGTATTGACGCGGTGGAGCACTTTCACCAACCAGTGTGTACCTTCGCGACACGGGGTGCATTTTCCACATGATTCGTGTTTGAAGAACTCATCCATTTTATAGGCTGTTTCAACAGCACTGGTGGTTTCGTTCAGAACGATGACCCCACCGGATCCCAGCATCGTGCCAGCGGCGGCAAGTGCTTCGTAGTCTAGTGTAACGTCGAGATTTTCACCTGTGAGCCAGGGAGCCGAAGCACCACCGGGAACGATGATTTTGACATTGCGGTTGTCGCGCATACCACCACCGTATTCCGGTGCGTAGATCAATTCGCTTAGGGGTGTGCCAAAGGATAACTCGTAGTTGCCAGGCTTGTTTACGTGACCCGCAAGCGAAAAGACCTTGGTGCCGGGGCTTTTCTCTGTCCCAAACTGGCGATACCACTCAATGCCCTTGGTGATGATACGCGGCACATTTGTAAGGGTCTCAACATTATTGATAATGGTTGGTTTGCTGTAGAGACCAGCGACGGCAGGGAACGGAGGCTTGAGGCGTGGCTGGCCAATCTTGCCTTCGAGTGACTCCATCAGTGCTGTTTCTTCGCCACAGATGTAGGCGCCCGCACCACGGTGGACAATGATATCCAGGTCAAAATCGGTACCAAGAATGTTTTTTCCCAGAAAGCCTTTATCATAAGCACTTGCAATAGCACGCTCAAGGGTTAGTGCACCATGAGCAAACTCACCACGAATATAAATATAAGCGGTGTGACATTCAATTGCGTACGCGGAGATGGCGATCCCTTCGATGAGTTGATGCGGGTTGCGATCAATAATCTGGTGGTTATTAAATGTCCCTGGTTCGCTTTCATCTGCATTGCAAAGCAGATAGCGCGGATAGGTGTCTTTGGGGAGAAAGCTCCACTTTACGCCGGTAGGGAATCCAGCACCACCACGCCCCCGTAGCCCGGCATCTTTCACCATTTGGATGATGTCTGCGGGCTTTTTTTCTTTGAGGGCGATCCGAAAGGCTTCATAACCATCATTTTTGAGATAGACCTCGAAGTCGTTGATATTCTCGACATCGAGGTCTCGTAAAACGATATGTTCAGTTAACGCAGGCATAACTTCACACCTTTGTTTAATTAGTTATGATGGGTAAATCGACGGAGAACACCTTTAATTTAGGGCAGTACTGTACCATTTCTACCGCTTCGTGTCAAATGGCACAAAGTTTGTGGATTGTTGCTGTGCTCAGGTAAATGGCCAACATCCCAAGATCGAGAGACGCCTCCAATGGGCGTCTCTTGATGTCTGACTAGTTTTATTCATAGTATCCTAGTTGACGGTACAGGTCTGACCATTCAGCTTGAAATCAGACGGAGTATTATTCGTTCCGTTGTGGGTTCCCTGGAAGCCAAAGCTCACTGAACCATCTTGCGGGATAGAACTATTCCACTCGACGTTCGTTGCTGTGACACTTGCCCCGCTCTGATCGATAGTTGTATTCCAACCGCTGCTGATTTGCTGACCACTGGGAAAGTCCCATGTCAATGTCCACCCATCAATGGTGCTACCACTGTTAGTAATGGCCACCTCAGCCACGAAACCACTGTTCCATTCATTGGCAATAGTGTAATTTACCGCACAACCATCGGTAGGTACACTGGTGGGCGTTGCGGTGGGGGGGAAGGGACGGGGCGTCTCCGGTGGTGGCATGGGTGTTTCATTGGGTGGGGTGGTGCTGGTTGGATTCGGTGTGCTGCCATCAGCCATCTCGTAGAGGTTCGGGAAGTTGCCGGTCATTAAGAGCATCGACAACAGACGCCAGGCGTTGCTGTAATAGCTGTTGGGTGTGTCTTTGGTCGCTAGAACTGCGTTATAGGCCTGTTGTGGGGTACTTTGCAGCGTGCCAGTTGCCACGCCACAATTGACAGCCTGTGGGTCTGGTGCGGCCCAGATTGCGGCGGCGGCATTGCCAACGAAGAAGGTGCTGCGGTAACTATCGACTGAGGTGCCGTCCATCCTGTACTGTGCGTTGACATTTTGAATACCGACGCTGCTAAAGAAGCCACCAATCTCGTTCACTGTCTCGCGGGAGTTGGCCGTATCGTACCAGTACTGGTCAACGGCAATTCGCCAGGCAAAGCGTGCGGCGTCCCAACTCCACCAGCTATAGTTCGCTGGCTGCCATGGTACTAATTGTGCATCGCCGTTGTATTTGACCCAGTTGGGTACCAGGTTGGAACAATTGCCAGCTTTGCTCTGTGCCAGGTCGGTGATTTCATAATTGCGGTCGTTGACATTCTCCCAACCACTCACATTGTTAGTGAACTTACCAAACACGGTGTAGTAGCCTGGCGCAAAATATGATAGATTGACAATGCCGTCAGGATACTCTTCAGAGAGATTCCACTGATCGCCGGGGATGAGTTCGCCCCCCTGGTTATTGGGTAAACCAGCCGGAGGATTACTCCCAGGTTTATCAACGGTGTACTCATACAGGGCATCAATGAGATTCTGTGCAATCTGGCAGTAATCGAGTCCGGTTGGACTGGCTGACCATGCACCTTGTTGTACTTTGATACAGGCATTGACCATCCCCATGGCAATGTCCTCATCGCCATCAGTTGCGGCGCCGGTTCCGCGAATTTCGCCTGGGGCGCCAATATGCCAGTGCATCAAGCCTTGATCATTCAGGTAATCTTTGGTGAAGAGCCACAGGCCGTCGAGAGTTGTCTGATCGTCGAAGAGCGATGCAAACAGGATGCCGTAGCCTTGCCCTTCAGAGACCGTGCTGTTGTCGTCGACACCACCCAGCACCCGCAAACGTCCGCCACCACCAGCATTGCTAGAGGTAATATCTGCGGATTTCCACTCGTTCCATGCTTGCGTGACATCATCAATGTTGAATGATACGTTCGTCGGTTGGTTATATGGATAGAGATAGGGACTCTCGTCGTTGGCACGTACTGAAGTCATCGCTGGCCCCAAAATAATGACGGTGAGCAGGATACCTAGTGTTAAGATTGTAATACCATAATATCGAAAAATATGCATTCCTTCGCTCCAAATTGGTTAAAATACAGATAACGCGATCGTCCTAAGCATAACGCATTTGCAGGTGTGTGGCTATGTTTTTTGGTGAGAGATCTATCTCAATGTTGATCCAATTACTCATCAGAAACATCTCCTTCCAATCTCTATCCATCAATAGGATTATCATTATTAGTGATGGGTATCTTAGCCACACAACCACATATTCCACTGATTACGAATTGCGTAATTCACCCTGCAATTATGGGTAAGTACACCGTAGTGGATGTTTGCTCTCCTGAAGCCTGGTTAGCCTGTTCACTCAGAAAATGAGCGATCCACGCCAGCGGCGCATTCCAGTTAATCGTTACTTCATTCGTTGAGTAAGATTCAATATCATCGATATAGCATTTTTGTGGCGCACATCCTACAAGATCGCGTACTGCCACTGGATCTTGCAGTCCTGAATTGGGCCCTCCAGCTAGCGTACCGGCAGGTGGATTTGGCAGGTTGCTATCATTCTGGTTAGCCCAGAAACGGTGGTGCTGATTTTGCGATGCCTTTTCACCATACCCGGTAATGTACGATTGATTGAGACCATTACGTCCCAACAGATAATCCATCGCCGCAAATACCGCATCGCGATAGGTGGTATCCTGTGTATAATCATAGGCGGCAGCCATCATAATAGCGTTGTTCAGGACACTGCTATTTGAGCCCCATACATATTCACCTGTATCGGGTTTGTATGGTGTGGGGTACCCTTGTGTGTTGATGTTTGCTACCATTGTGTCGGCAGTAGTAGCGATAGCAGTACGTATATCGTTAATGTCTTCAGTAGCCAGTTCATTTGGTATAAGAGCGAGGGAGAGATCACCGAGCGCCGCTACTTCTCCCCAAAAGAAACCCTCTGCTGACAGGCTGGCACCTTTATAATGGGATGATTCGGCCATATAGTCTTGGTATACAGCTTCACCTGTTGTGATAAAGAGTTCGGCAGCAGCCCAATAGAACTCATCGGTGACATTATCATCATTGTAAGGACCACCACCTGTTGTATCGCTAACTGGCGCATAGTCCTCAGGATTATCAAGGGCTGCTTGCCAGGCAGTTTCTGCAGCCGTCAAACATTGCTGGGCAAATGTCGGATCAATAGTCTCCCAGATGCGGGCACATTGTGCGCCTGTGGCGGCCAGATTCAATGTAGCCGCCGTGCTGGGTGGCCGCAAGTAGCGTGGTTGAGGATCAAGGTGGGGCAACATAGGTAGGGGTGTCCACTGAGCATCGTGCATTTTGTGGTGGGCCATACCCGCTTTGGTCTCGCCTTCTGGCACCTGCATCTTAAGCAAGAACTCCATTTGCCAGCGTGCTTCGTCAAGAATGTCGGGAACGTCATTGTCATCCTCGGGAATAGCCATCTTCCCATCGGCAAAGGCATCAGTATTTGCACTATCAATATGGAAGGTGCGTTCATACTGATTGAGCATGGTCCAGAGCGAAATGCCACCATTCACAACATATTTGCCGTAATCGCCAGCGTCATACCAGCCGCCGGAAACGTCAAGTGCGTAATCGCAGTCGATATCTGGTGCACAGGAAACACTTGTATCACCCTGATTTGGTTCCACGCCGATATGCCCTGCAGGACGTGCATACTCTTCGCCGACGTAGTGGGAATCGATTTCAATGCCACTACGATTATGATAGAAGTAGGTTAGTGCATCGTAGCGCAATTGATCGTAGAGTGATGTCGAAAGATCGAAAGGATAACTCTCGATCCCGTTTATATCAAGCACATAGTCGGTACCAGCGGTATCGAAATCGCTGAAATCTATGAGGTGCACGGGATCATCTGATGCTTCATCGTAGCCAAAAACAGTAGTGTTCCCACTTTCCACTACGTTTCCACTCTGATCTTTTAATTCCCACATAAGAGGTGTGGTGGTATCAGTGACAACAGATGCGTATTTCGGTAGTGTAGGAATATACCCAACCTGATTGACACGAACTGTAGAACCTGTATCAGGTTCGTATGTTGGGGGTTCTTGATTTCCTCCTTTGAGGGAAACATTGTCAAAACACATATTAAATGTATCAGCGCTTCCACCAACCTGAAATAGGAATTGACCATTATCGATGGATAAGGTCGAAACAAAGGTGAACTCAAATGATTGAGTCTCGGTGGTCAAATCAATATCTTGCGAGAAAGGTGCAGTGTACGGTGGCTGACCTAACTGAGTTACGCTACGTATGGTAATGGGAGCATCTGCATAGGCATCAAACGTAAGGAGATAGTCCTGACCCTCTTCCAGCAGGATGTTATCCTGTCCGGCGATGACATCCCATGGATTGGTTGTCCCACCAGGAATACCGAAACATGCCTTGTCAGTTGCATGTTCAAGGGTCGTATTTGCAGTTGTCCACCAACCATTCGTGTTCTCATCGAAGGTACCATTCGTAATCCGTTCAGTATCATTTGTTATTGCTGGTGCATCCTCTTCCATCATTTGTGCTTGGGTAGCAAAAGACCATATCATACTCAGACTGCCAAGCGCAAATACTACCAATAACCCAATAGTAACAGTAATAGATCGTTTAGTATGTTGCATGCAACTTTCCCCTATTGATAAATTGTGCCACTTCAACCACCCTTCTGAATTTCAGAGAAATGAGGTGCAGCGATATTATTAGTAATGCCTTTCCTCTCATACAGCTATCCATTGGTATCTCTGCTTCGATAATCCTACACGTGCTGCTCTTGTATATCTATCATGATGAGCAAGGCACTCCGTTGAGCGTGAAGTTGTTTGGAATGTCGTTGCGGTCAGATATAAAAGAAAACGAGGATGGCATCTATACCACCCTCGTTTGTGTGCATAATTATGGGAATAAACGGGTGTACTCAGCGTTTGCTAAGGCAATGTCGGCCTGGGCCCAGAAGCGATGATACGTGAACGTCGGTGCTGGGCCACCATCAAGATACGCCTGGACTTTGGGGAAATCCGAATCGTCCTGATACTTCGAGCGAATGCTCAGGAAGGTCGAATCATTATTGATTGGATCACCATTCTCCATAGTGCCGGTCCAGCCACTCGGCACATATACAGGGTCGTTGAAGCGCTCAAAGTCCTCACGAACCTCAGGTGCTGAGACGCCCTTATCCGTGCGATATTCACTCCACATTCGGTCGATTAATTCTTTTGCCATGGTTTGCGATGCGACGTCCTGGAGATCCCATTGTTTGGTGCCAGCACTGTAGTACATCAGTGTTTTCGCATAAGCTGCAGTGACACCAACATCCTGGGTCCAGTCTGTTACCTCGACCCGCAGGTCGGCATTATCGCCGGGGTTGGCGGCATCCCAGGTGTCTGGTTCGCCACTCCATGATAATGTTGCGGGAATTTCATAACTACCATCGTCCAGCAGATTTGTGTTATCCAGCGACCATGATACCCATTTATCGAGAATAGTCTTGGCGCGTTCGTTGCCTGTGAGGTAGTAGTATTCGGCCACACGTTGGACGGACCATGCCTGGAAGCCAAACCATTGATTGCTGGGTGGATCGTGGTAGACCGGTTTTTCATCATAATACATGCCATAGAAGGTGCTCTTCCCGGCGGGTGGTTCTGCATAGCGCCCCTGCCAACTGTTGGTTGCGCCACCGGCGATGCCCCCATCAGCTGATTGGAGCCACTGATAGAACTCTATCTGGCGCTCGAGACTGTTGGCCCAGTCGGTCTTCGCGCTTGGCGATTGTGGTTCAAATTCAGGAACATTGCTCAATACATAGGCGGCAACTGGGTTCTGGTATCCAAAATGGTTAAAGCTTGACCCGATGCGCCATGCCCATCCAGCAGATGTATCAGTTGCACCACCCCAGGAGTAATACCATGAAAGCAAATAGTGCATGCTGTCTTTGCCCGTTCCAGGCGTACAGTTTTCGCTGGTGCAGCCACCAATCTTTTTGAAGTACTTGTCGAACATCGCATAGCGGAGATAGTCGCCCATCTTGGCTGCTTTGTCGACCAGTTCATCAACGATCGGGGAACCACCCTGCTCGTCGGCCCATTGTTTGGCCCAGTAGATGGCTTGAACTGCGCGTGCATCGGCGTCGGGTGCGTTGGTGTAACGCCATTGCTGAGCATAGTTGGCATCACCTGTGAAAAGATCCAGGAAGCCGTTTGGTCCACCACTGCTAAAGTCTTCCCACGATGGATGGGGAACTGTCTCCCAAACAGACTCTTGTGGGCCACGTTGGAAGGTGTTGATATAGGATGGTGCAGTTGTCCCATCACCACGGCGTCCATACTCATACCAGTTGTCAACGTCCAGCAGCCAGTGCATACCATAAATATCTGCGGTACCGTAGGTCGATTGTAACTCACTACCAATAGGATCCTGACCGACCGACACGCCAAATTTTAATTCTGAGGGATATTGATCCGGCTCATCCCATTCCGCAGCGTAGCTTGCCGGCCTCGAGGGATTGTAGAAGCTATTGGTCGGTTGATCCTGCGGAGTGGGAATAATATAGGTTTCCATATTCTCCCAGGCTTCTGCCAGCGGTTGCCAATTTCCAGTCACACGACCATACATCGC
This sequence comes from Chloroflexi bacterium AL-N1, assembly GCA_013122435.1. Lineage (GTDB taxonomy): Bacteria > Chloroflexota > Chloroflexia > Chloroflexales > Roseiflexaceae > AL-N1. Next base: position 183,539 of record WYDT01000012.1, on the reverse strand, counting down.
TTCCAGCCAGAGCCAGTAGCTGTAAGCTTCACTGGTGGTTTCGTGGCCGTAATCGGGTGCTTCCACGATCAGTGTTTCGATTGAGTGATACGGGACACCTTCAGGGCTAAAGTAGCCATTTGCCGGATCTTTGAGTTCACCATAAAGTTCCAGGAATCGCTCTGTGTATTCATCGTCTATCGGTGGAGGTGTTGGTGTCGGAGTGACGGGGGTGGGCGTCACAGGTGTGCTGGTCGCAGTAGTTGTTGGAACGACAGTGTTGGTTGGAGTGGTGGGTGTCTCAGTCGGGTTCCCTCCACCACCGTTACAAGCCGTTCCGTTCAGGGAAAAGTTTGTTGGATTGCTATTGGTTCCACCATGTGTTCCCTGGAAGCCAAATTCGGCGGTACCACCATTGGGAATGGCGCCATTCCAGCCAGCATCAGTGACGCTGACCGTCATCCCACTCTGGGTAATGGTGCCATTCCAGCCACTGGTGACCTGCTGGCCGTCGGAAAAGTCCCAGGTGAGGGTCCAGCCATCAATAGCAGGGCCATTATTGGTAATGGTGACATTGGCGACAAAGCCGGTATTCCACTCATCGCGCACCACATAGTCGACACTACATCCGGCAGCGGCGGCATATGGTGTGCCAATATAGCTAACAGCCATAACGAGTAGGAGTGCGAGACCTATGATGACGTTATGATATGAACGTTGTGATTTCATAACTTCCCTCCCCATCGTGGTGTTTCTTCTGTAGCATAGATCCACGATGGAATAATAAGCATGATTCGCTTCCTTAGACGCGTGATCTGTATGAAAGTTGCAAATCTAGTGTTGATGACATCCTCTTGTGGTCTGTTGCATTGTTGATTAAAGTCCGCAGAGATAGGCAGTATTGCCCCATCTCTGCGAGAGTAAAACTAGGATGAGCTACAAGCCACTCCATTCAGTGCAAAATCTGTGCCGTCGCCGTTAGTTCCACCATGTGTTCCCTGGAAGCCAAATTCGGCGGTACCACCATTGGGAATGGCGCCATTCCAGCCAGCATCAGTGACGCTGACCGTCATCCCACTCTGGGTAATGGTGCCATTCCAGCCACTGGTGACCTGCTGGCCGTCGGAAAAGTCCCAGGTGAGGGTCCAGCCATCAATAGCAGGGCCATTATTGGTAATGGTGACATTGGCGACAAAGCCGGTATTCCACTCATCGCGCACCACATAGTCGACACTACACTCAGCATCAGGTGGTGTGGTGGCGGTAGGTGTGATGGGTGTTGGCATGGTGGCAGTTGGTGTGACGGGTGTTGGTGTGGTATCCGGCGGTGTCGTAGCGGTTGGTGTAACAGGGATTGGTGTTACCGGGTTGTCGCCTGGTTCGTTACCAAAGATCTTGTTACCAGCATCATACAGCGGGATGTTGGTGGCTTTCACAGGCGGTGCACCTGGTGTGGTGGCCATACCTTCGTACGACCAATCGTTTGCTGTATTCCAATCACCGCTACTTGCAATACGTACCTGCACCTCTTTCTTATAGTCTGATTGACCACCAGGGAAAATTTTGGTACCAGTACAATCAACGGTGACATAGTAGGTGTTGCCTGACCACTGGGTAGGACCCGTTGGCTCTTCACATTGATTATATGCGGCACTCACAGTGATCATATCAGGTGTTACACCTGGTTCAAGCGTGAAGAAGTAGCGGAACGACAGTTCATCACCCATACGAGCTGGCCAGCCGGATCGATTGTTGATAATCGCTTTGATTTCGGTGAAGTTTGTGCCTGATGCGTTTACACCAGCCTGAACGAACATCTCATCATCGGGTGTTACAGATGGTGGAAAGTTACTGACAGGTGTGCCACCGAACTCTTGGTACATCCGTGCCAGTGCTCCGGTAAAGCCAGCATTGTAGTCAGTGGCAACCTCATTTTGGACAAAATCATCACGTTTATCCGTGTATGCATCATTCCTACCTGGGCCACCGACGAGTGCACCATACAAGGTGTGGCGTTGCTCTTCAGGATTGTTGATACTATCTGTCCAGGAACCATGTGATGTACGATGGTGGGGTTTTGTAGGTGGGTTGTTACCAAAGCCGACAACGTAACTGCGATTGTCTGGGTTAGAACCAAGCATGTAGTCGATCTGACTGACCGCAAAGTCACGGTAGCGGGCTTTCTTCGTGGCATCTGTCAGCCAATCGCTGTAGACAAATGCGATAAACGACGTATTAGCGGCATAACGTAAGGCACCCCACTGATCAAGCCATGCCAGACCGCCGGGTGTGTAGGTGATACGTTCACCATTGTAGCCATCGGTCCAGTAATTAAGCCATCGTTCTGCATCTTCTTTGTACTGGTCTTTGTCGGTGAGTGTTGCCAGCAGTACGTATGAACCATAGGATTTATCATCCCAGGCATGGGTCCATCGATACGATTTAACTGGCGATTGTGGTTCTGTGTTGAGATCGTCGTAGTATTCTTCCGCCTTGGCCAGATATGCAGCGTCTCCAGTGGCTTTGTGTAACCAGATGGCACCCCATACGAGTTCGTCGTTGTACCCACTCCATGAGTTGTAGAAAGCGGTTGCATCGGTGATACAATCGGAGTATTTGCCACGATAGCTATCGGCAAAATCGTAGAGTTGTTCGGCGTGGGTAAGCAAGGTACTGGCGTAGTCTGGATTGGTCGGCTCAAAGACCATGGATGCGGCTGCGAGGGCAGCAGCAGTTTCACCAGTTAGATCGGACCCTGGGCACGATGCGGTGATTTTGTAGGATGGCCGCTCCATTTGCATGACTTCAGCCGGACCCCACCATGCGTGATCGACTGAGCCTTTGCCGACTTGTCCATAGAACTCATTGGGAGCTGTATGGGCTTGTAAGAAGTAGTCCGTCGCCCATTTGAGGTTATCGAGCGCATACTCGAGTTGTCCGGTATCCTCGTAAGCATCGCGATATTCAACCATGCCCCAGGCCAGCATTGTGGTGGTTGCGGCCATGGGAAAACCAAACTTCACGTGATCGCCGGCATCGTACCAACCACCAGTGAGATCTTCATCAACGTCTGCACCGTCATTCAATGCAGAATCCCCGCGCCATGCAACGCGGTTATCGGCTGGGAGTGCTCCCGATCGTTGTGCGTCATAGAAGTAGATCGATTTCTGAAGCGCCTCACCGTAGTTATAGTCTGGTGCCGCGCGTGTTCCGACAGTAGGGAGTGCGAAAAATGAAGCAATGAGCAGAATCAGAAGTAGCAAGAAGCTGCTGCGTACGAGCATACGTGATCTCATGTGAAACATAGCAAGACCTCCTTTGTCCATGAATACGTCCTCGTATCATCATTTTGCCCTGCATCTTGCTGATCCTCCCCGTTAACCATGAGACGAGAACATTGGAAGATGATATAGACCACATCGCTATATCCAAAAGTGGATGGCTTTAATATGGTTGTCCTTAGAACTTCACTTTCAAGCTAAAAGTAAAAACATAGTTCTTATTTTATCTTAAAAAATGGTGCCAATTGTGGCATATTTGTGACATTTTTTCTTTTAGCTTATATATCAACATTATGTGTGAATATATGTTGTTTATACAAGAAATAGACAGCTAAATACGTATTGCTGTAGGATATATTTATATATGGTCGTTTATAGAGAATTTACAATAAAAATCTTTTATGGCTCAAATATATAACCCCGCCCCCAAATAGTTGTTACATAGGCATTTTTTGTCTGTGAGCCACCTAATTTTTTGCGAATTCTCTTTATAACGGTTCGTAAGGCATCATCGCCAATAACTTGGTCGGTTCCCCAAATCGCATCTAGAAGCTCTGTGTTACGAACAATTTTACCAGATCTTTGCATGAGATATAATAAGACATCGAATTCTCGCTTTGTGAGATGCAGTTCATTATCACCCTTCCATGCACGTTGCGTGTCAATATTGAGGGTTACATCTCTTGTATTTACATAGTTAAAGCTATGATTAGGTGCCTTCATGGTACTTTCGCTTCTTTCGACACTTGAGAATACTAGAAATCAATATCAATCCATTTACTGATTTCGCTAGCATTATAGCTTATTTTATTTACCTAAAGTTGATATACTTATTAAGATTATATCACGATACCTATTTAAGATTTTTCTGTAAGAAAAACGCATTATATAAGATTGCACAAAGATTATCTTTTGAGCATTTCAAAGGAAAGAATGCATACTATTATGTGTGAAATGTCTTGTTTATTGATAGTGTGATGTCTAAATACTATAGATTAGTTAGTATCGACAGTATTTGTTGTAATAACGTTTCGATACCATATCGCACTATTTTTTAGTATACGCTCCTGTGTTGTATAATCGACCCAAACAATACCAAAACGTTGGGTATACCCTTGTTCCCATTCAAAATTGTCCATGAGTGACCATACAAAATAGCCTGCCAGTGGTACGCCTGACTCAATGGCTTGGTGTGCTGCGATAAAATGGTTACGCAGATAGTTCGTACGGCGCAGATCGTGAATCTGCTTATCACCATTGGGAGCATCACCATAGCTCGCACCATTCTCGGTAATATAGAGTTTCCCTGGTTGGTACTCAAAATGAAGCCGCATCAAGAGTTCATACAAGCCCTGTGGATAGACTTCCCATCCCATATCGGTCCATTCATCCTTTGGGGCAAGAAAGTTGGTCCGTGGTAAGTTTTGCTGTTCTGGTAGCGACTCATCCCGCACGATAATACGATTGTAGTAATTGACACCGAGAAAGTCTGTGGGCACGGCAATGGCAGAAAAATCGCCATCCTGGATGAATGGTATATGGTCTGTTGGGAGATAGTCTGCTTCAGTGTATGTCGTAATCATGTCAGCCGGATATTGTCGCCCGTAGAGCGGATCGAGAAACCAGCGGTTAAAGTAGCCATCATGTTGCCGTGCTGCATCACGATCCGCAACACTTGGTGATGCCGGTACTGCTGGGTTAAAATTCAACGTGATGCCAACCTCTGCTTGAGGGCTATTCTGACGAATGACAGGCACGGCCCATCCATGGGAAAGTAAGACGTGGTGACTCGCAGCAAGGGCTGCTGTCCAGTCTTGCATACCAGGGGCCTTACTCCCTTTCTGATAGCCCAGAAAGCTGATGCACCATGGTTCATTATGGGTGATCCATTGTTTGACCCGATCGCCAAGATGTCGGCTGACAATATCCGCGTAGGTGACAAAGGCTTCTGCCGTCGAGCGATCAGGCCAACCACCGGTATCCTGTAGTGCTTGTGGGAGATCCCAATGATACAGGGTGGCAAATGGTTGGATGTTCTGCTCAAGGAGCATATCCACCAGGCGACTATAAAAGTCAAGACCTGCCTGATTGATACTGTTGCGACCATCAGGCATAATACGCGACCATGCGATAGAGAAGCGATATGTTTGCAGCCCAAGGTCTTTCATTAGTGCAATATCATCCTGCCAGCGATGATAATGGTCACAGGCAATATCGCCGGAACTCCCATCTTCAATACAACCAGGCTTGCGGGTAAAATAATCCCAGATCGATGGACCACGACCATCTTCGTTCCACGCACCTTCGATTTGATAGGCCGATGTGGCGGCTCCCCACTTAAATGTATCTGGAAATAATAGTCTGGACATACAGACACTTTCTAACTTAAGGTCAACTTACTTCACCGCTCCAGCAGTTAATCCTTCGACAAGACGGCGTTGGAGCAGCAAAAACAATACCATGATTGGGAGTATAGCCAGTACAGCACCAGCACAAATCAGCTCGTAACGGCTTTGGGCACTTTGAACTCCAGAGAACAACAGAAGGCCAAACGGAATCGTTCTGATCTGCAACACACTGGCAAAGAAGAGTTCATCCCAGGCCGTGAGAAAGATATAGATACCCGCTGAGACAATCCCAGGCATGGCCAGTGGCAACACAATCTGCCAGAATGCTCGAAAACGTGTTGCGCCATCAACCATCGCCTGTTCTTCAAGATCAACTGGTATGGCAGCAAAGAACCCTCGCAACAACCAGAGTGAAATGGGAATATAGAACCCAACATAGAGGATAATCCCGCCCATGTTGGTCCCAATCAGTGGTATGCCAAGATTATTTCTCACCCAGACAAAACTTAGATACAGCGGGATAAAGAACAGCGTACCAGGAATAAGTTGTGTCCCCAGCACCCCCAGACCATAGGCATCTGCACCAGGAAAGCGAAAGCGTGACAAGGCATAACCGGTGAGCGAAGCAAATGCTGTGGCAATAATCGTCGTGATCGTACAAATGATCATGCTATTCCAGAAGTAGGTGCCAAAATTCGCCTGACGCCAGAGTTCTGGATAGTTGCTGAATTGCCACTCTGCTGGAAAGAAGGCCCCGGTTGAACTAACAAATTCGTTACTGGTCTTAAACGAACTTACGATAAGAAAGATAATGGGGGCAATCATCAAAAAGATTAAGAATGCTAACAATAAATCAAGCAGCCGTTCAGTCACCATATGTCGCCAGCGTATTGCATTACGCGCAGTTGGGCGAGGAGCTGAAGCAGTTTGTTGTATAGCCATAATAAATCTCCTCTGGGACGTTACTGCGCCGTCAGTGCATCGCGGAATACCCAGTACCATAACGCTACAAATCCCATTGCCAGACCCATCATGAGTACCGAAGCAGCCGCCCCATATCCATAAAGCTGGTTAGTAAATGTTTGGCGCACAATCGCTGGGATGAGCAGTTCTGCATATGTCCCATGGTTCGTGCTCCCAAACATTGAGGTGGCAATGTTGTATGGACCAAATCCAAATAGATTGAAAACAACCCCAAACATAATTTGTAGCCCAATAATCGGTTTAAGAAACGGAAGTGTAATAAAGCGAAAACGCTGCCATCCACTCGCACCATCAACACGTGCTGCTTCATAAAGATCGGTTGGAATAACCTGGAGACCTGCCAGAAGCAACAGCGCGGCAAATGGCACATTACGCCAGATAGCCGGTATCAGAAGGGCCCAGCGTGTGTTCTCGAGCAGGAGCCATTGAATTGGTTGATCAACAATGTTTAACCAATCAACCAGGATACGATTGGCCAATCCTCCCTGTTGCAGCCAGATGTAGCGCCAAATAATACCTGTCACAAAGCTGGGAATAACCCAGGGCAGCAATACGAGTGATCGTGCCAGACCCCGACCAATAAACTGACGGTTGAGCAATAGTGCCAGCACCAGTCCAAGAAACAGCGTACCTACATTCAACCAGAGAGTAAACCAAAGTGAGTTGTCGACAGCCTGGCTCAATCCGCGAATGTTTGCGCCCCCTGTTCCAAAAATTAATCCCCCCAAGATGTCCTGATAGTGCTCAAATCCCACAAAAGGTGCACGCAGATACAGGCGCAGTGTCGTCTGCCGCAGATCCAGCAAAGACATGTATAATGCCTGTAAGGTTGGTGCAATATGCACTATCAGCATCATACATACGGCCGGAGCAATAAAGAGATATGCAACACGATTTTGCCAGATACGCCGCAATAAGGATGGTGTACGTATCGTCATTGAAATATTTTCAGCGGCCATCGACAACTCCTAATGTCAATTGGTGTTCTGGGAGAGGCAATGTATGCTTTATACGTACATTACCTCTCTCAACATGATGTGTTCCTAGTTTCCTAAAAGACCATCAACGGTTTCAGCCGCCGCATCCAGACGTGCTTTGATCGTTGCCTCATCGATTGGTGCGTCTGGTGATGCAGCCGCATCTTCCCAAATACCTTGAAGTTCAGTTTGGAAGGTATTCTCAACACCACCCCACTCAATAATGGCAGGTGCTGACTTACCTTTTTCACTCCCTTGCTTGAAGGTCTCGTACAGGGGGTCTTCAAATGCTGCGTCGTTCTGTGCCTCACGCAATGCTGGCAACATACCGATATTTGAGCTATAGCGTGCCTGTGACTCAAGGCTGGTCAAATGCTCGACAAATTTGATAGCAGCTTCAGGATGCGGGCAGTCGCGGAAGATTGCTAACTGACTACCACCCACGAAAGTGAATTGTCCACCAGGACCCGCTGGAAACTCAGCAAAAGCAAAGTTTGCACGAGCCTCATCATTCTGCCAACCACCATTATCTTTGGGAGCATTTGCCTGACTAATCAGGTAGGAAGGTGCAATGATAGTTGCGGCTTCTCCATTGCCAAAACGCGCCTCAGTTTGTGATGAGTTCAACTCCAATGTATCTGGTGAAGTCAACCCTTTACCATAGAAACTGGCAAACTGTTGAACAGCTTTCACTGATTCATCTGAATTAAAAATAGCTTGCGTGTTATCGGTCGTTAAAATATCGCCGCCATAATTCCAGATAAACTGAGAAGTGTTTTGCCAGACATTCCAGTCGTTACGTCCGGGATGCACAAATGGTGCGATACCAAGATCGGCCTCTTTTAGTTGCATAAGTGCGGCTTCAAAGGAGTCAAGATCTTGAAATGCTTCGGTAGGATCAATGCCAGCCTGCTCAAAGATATCTGTCCGGTAGGCAATACCGCGCACATCGACAAACCACGGCATGGCAGAAACAACATCACTGTCGGCATAGCTGGTCAATTCCCACGATACAGGCACAAAGGCCTCTTCACCACCCATTGTCTGAATTTCTTCATCTGTAAAGGGTCGTAATCCCTCAGTTGCACTAAACCCTGGGACCCAGGTGGTGCCAAGCTGCGCTACACAGGCAGTTGACCCGCCCTGTAGTGATGTTTGGATTTGGGTGAATGCGTTCCCCCAATCAACGAGTTGATAGTCGATGCCAATATCAGGATTTGCCTCAGCAAAAGCATCGGCCTCTTTTTTCATGAATTGGAGAGGTTGTGCACCATTAGGCATAAACCACATGGTTATTTGTTGACTGGCTGTATCATAGTTGTTTGTTTTGCCAGTTGTAGCGGCGGCATCTGTTTCGGTAGCTGCATCATCTGCTGCTGTACCTTCTTCGACGGCATCAGTAGTGGTGTCATTGGATGAAGCAGTGGTTTCTGTATCAGTAGTATCAGTGGTGGGTGTACTGCCACAGGCAGCGACAAGAATGGCAGATATGGCCATCATTGTTAGGAATGGTGTTATTTGTTTCAACATAGATTTACCCCTTTGTAAGTCGCAACACAAAATTGAAAAAGATTGGTTTGATGGACTGGACTATTTCTGGTTGCAGATAGTCAAGAGATACCATTGTAGTTTTCTTTTAACTGAGTGTGGTCTTCAGCTCCTTTCATATATGGTTTTATGGGTGTTTGCACCACATGAGTCACGAATAACCAGGCTGGTAGGCAATCGCACAGCCTGTGGTGTGTGATCTGCAGGATGTTTCAGGTTTTTGATCAGAATATCAACGGCAGAAGTTCCCATCTCGGCAATCGGCTGATGCATGGTAGTAAGTGGTGGTGTCGTATACAGCGATGATGGTAGATCATCAAAACTGACCAATGCAATATCATCCGGCACCTTGAGTTGCGCCTCGTGGATCGCGTGCAACGCACCGATGGCCATCGTATCGCTAGCGGTGAACAAAGCGGTTGGACTGTTAGCAAGTGTAAGTAACTCTCTCGTTGCATGGTAGGCGCCCTCTTGCGTAAAATGCCCTTCAACGATAAGATTGGGAGCGATCCCAATATTTGACTCAAGCAACGCTTGTTTATAGCCATTTAAGCGATCTTGTGCGGCTGACATCTGTAGTGAACCAGTAACGGTAGCAATACGTTGATGTCCCAATGCAACGAGATGTTTGACGGCATGGTAGGCGCCCTCGCGGTTAGCGACATCGACACTATTGACATCCTGAAAATAGGGATGGCTACCAATCAACACGAGCGGTACCCGATCTTTTATAAGTAAGGGCAAAAGTGGGTCGTCGATATCACTGGAAAGCATAATGACACCATCAAAGTGTCGTCCACGTAAGATACGGTTGTAAAAACTTTGCTCCATATCAGCCGTTAGCATAGAGAGCATTAGAAAGTATCCGTAGGTTAAACATGCCTCACTGATACCCTGGATAATGTTGGGAAAGAACGGATCATCAAAAATAAAAGCAGCACTCCGTGGTATAAGCAAACCAATAACATCCGTACGACTACTTGCTAAACTACGTGCTGCGGCCTGAGGAGTGTAGTTGTACTTTTGGATTACCTGCAGCACACGATCACGCACCTGTTGACGAACACTCGGATGGTTGTTCAGAACCCGTGAAACAGTTGAGCGCGACACATTCGCGATTTCGGCGATCTGTTCAATTGTCAGTGATGTTGACATAAGCATGGTGTTGTTCTAACTCATAAATATTGAATAGGAAGGGGTATGATCGCTACTGGTATATCTGAAAAAGCAACGGTTCTTCAGAAAGAAATATGGCCATTTGAGAGACCATAGCATAGAGTATCAATTCCTTCCGCAAAACATTTTTTAGATTTTGGGAGCGCTCCCAAAATATAGGGCAATTGATACGATTTGTCAAGCTTTGAAGGTGAATATCTGGTTTCATTTTAGCTATTTTGCTTGTTAACAGTTATATATTGGAAGCGCTTCCAATATATTCTACCTGCTTTAAAATTATCCAGGCTTATAGTGCAGTGATGCGATATGACTGAAAGGAAAAGCAAATAATGGTATCGTTACAGTCTAAACAAGATGCTGTGTCAACAATAATGGAACAACAACCAATATCAGGGAGGTGATGCAACATACATGCACGTGGGCGTAGTGGCATGGTGATGACATAGGATTGGTAGCTAGTGTAACGATCCCCGGTTCTGGTCATTTTGTGTATTTTAATGGGGTGAGGAATAATGACCAGCCAGAAGTTCATTGATAATCTGCGTCTGGTTGCTGACAGTCAGGGCGATGCCGAACGATTGAGCAACACTGTGTGGTCGTTACTGGAAATGGAAGAGGTGGCTAGGGTATCGGCGGTGTTCGCAAGCCCCAGGCAGAGGCGTCGGAGTGAGTGGTTGATATATGAGTGTCGTTTTTGCGGTGTATCAGGAAGAGAATAAATTCATCACCCGTTTGTAGCAGAGGATTACCGATAAATTCCATGTTCATGGTGCGTGTGCTTTCTGGACTTCTGGGTGGTGGCATTTCTCCACTGGGTTGTGTGATCATAATAGTTTTGTTCACATTACCCTTCAACACTTCCGTTACTTTCAGGGTAGTATCGGTGAGGGCTACATGGGAAGTCTCTTCGCGGATTGGTTTCGTTTCGAGGGTCGTTTCCGCTAGTATTGCTTGTTGCTGCTCCTGTGTCAGATCATCAGGTCCCCTTCCATACCGCGCTCTTGCATGCTTTTTCGAGCACGAGGGTGTATTCGGGAACGTCCTTGGCGCGTTCTGCGGTGTCCCCTGTAAGTCCATGGACTTGTAATGTTTCCGTCAGGACTCGATTACGGGTGGCTACAACATTACCACGCACAATCACAGCTGCTGAATCATATAATTCTTCGGTGGTGTATGCGAGTATAGACCAATTGGCAAGGGTGGTAATGGGGTTGTCAGACGTTTCCATGTTTTGTGAGCTACCAGATGGATTGGGTAGGAATAGCTGATAGTTGGTAGGCAATACCAGCGGTTAGTCCGAGTACACAGACGAGTAGGATGATAAATCTGAGTTTCATGGGCGTTCTCCTCGTGAGTTCTATGCTAAGATACTAATGTCTTTCTGTCCGCGATCTTTGGCTCGTCGTGACTCCTGCTGGCTAGGTGCTGGGAATATTACGCTTTACGAAACAGGTGTATAGTATTCCTTCGCAGTAACTGCCATGCTTCGTGGCAGACCTTCACTCACGTGTCATTTGCGAACGTGGTTCACCAGGTCTGAGAATGAGGTGATGGTGGCGAGTTCGTCGGTATATCGAGAAGTTACTGCGTTATTATCGTCCTGTGCATCATGAACTGCTCCTGATTCGTGGTCTGTGAGAATTTCTTCTGCGAGTGGTGCTGTAATGCCATTGGCTTCTGTTTCGAACTATAGTCCCGTGCTGTTAAGCGGTAGAGGCCACTTTCTTCTCCACCCTTGTGTCGGAGAAAGAGCAGCATGTCTCCTGATGGCAGTTGGGTTGCCAGATTCGCGATGGTTTCCTCGACCTGATTGGCTGGTTGGGTGAGGGGGAACTCAATGGGTAACTGAGCGTCTGCGATGTCGCCGCGAATCACTTCCTTGATAGCGAGGGTGGCTGCGGCATAGGTCACCACATCTTCAGGCGTGTCGGTTGTAATCTTGCGGCTTTCAGCGAAGTCGATAAACTCGCCGATACCACAGCATAGCCTGTGCTGCCATTTCATCGAGCGATGCATAACCCTCGACTTCAGATCCATGGATCTTGAGTGCATTCCAAAACGCTTGATTGGTATCTGCCTCCGTTGATATCGTTTGATTGGTATCTGCCCCTGTCGGTACTCCAGAAGCACATGCGGATACGAAGATGACCACGGTGGCAATGGTGAGTAGGCTTGGTATGTGTGCGGATCTTACCTTTATGATCGAATTCTTCCTGCCTGTTGGTATGGTTGTTTACTATTCTTAAGACAATGGTCTTGCGGGTTTAAGGTTACGGTACATCTGGTCGTGTTGCGGGGACGTAGCACTGCTTCCCTCTGTATATAGTATGACGTATGAGGAGATTGATTTGTAACACAAAAGTTTAGAAGGTGTGTCAACAACATTGGACCAACAACTGATGGTGCAGATATTCCGCATGACAGCCATCACGCCGTGCGTATGGATAGCGTATCGTGCGTGTGATATTATTCGATAACGATTGCTGCTGTTTTAATGATGTTGGTACACATGATCATATTCGTGTCGGAATCGTTATAAAATAGAGATACTTGGTACTAAAGCATGCTGACTTTGCCGGAGTATCGTATGAGTTTACATGCCAGGTGGCGTACCAACCCCTGCTAAAACCGTGAAATAGATGTAGATGTAAACGGTTTATGTCTCAAGATACTATGGCTCTTATCGACTAATATGGCTGTAGTCCGTGGTATAATCGTGGACTATGAATGACTACTCATACTATCGGCTCTTTGTTGTAAGTACTGCACTTGCATTATGTACATTGGGTTTTCTCGTTGGATGTGCGGTTGGTTCAACACCAGAAGCAACGTCAACGCCTGCTCCGCCAACCGCGACTCCGTTACCCCGTGGTGGAACACTTACTGTGGGTGTTGCTGATGATGTTGCCAACCTTCGTCCGTGGCAGCCACGCTCACGTAGTGAAGAACATACCATTTCGTTGCTCTACAATGGCCTGATGCAACTCGATCCGCAACTTCGCCCACAACCAGATCTTGCTGAGGATTGGTTTGCCTCGGCTGATGGGCGCCTGATTACCTTCACCCTGCGTTCCAATGTCGTTTGGCATGACGGGACTCCTTTTTCAGCAGATGATGTTACGTATACACTCAATGCGCTACGCGAGTTATCACCGACAACCGCATTACTGGCTGATTTTCAGCGTATCAATGATGTATCAGCCCCTGCCTCAAACACCGTAGTTCTATCTTTAACAGAAAGGTATGCTCCGATTCTTAGTGGGTTAACTGTCCCCATTCTGCCCCGGCATCTGTTGGAAGATACGGATATCAGTGAGTTAGACTTCTGGGACATTCCTGTTGGAACTGGTCCCTTCCAACTTGCTGATCGTCGCGAAGATGAGTCGACCGAGTTTACGGCTAACCCGGCCTTTTTTCGCGGGCAACCGCTGCTTGATCGGGTTGCGTTGGTGGTTGCACCTGACCCAGAGGTGCTGGCTGAAGCGTTAATCGATGAACAGGTGTTATTAGCAGAACCACCCTGGGACGTCTCTCGCTCAACATTCCAGGATGTATCAGGACTTCGGGCTGAGTCATATTTTGAGAATGGCTATTACTTTATGGCCTTCAATGTACGTTCGGACCGCCCCTTTGCCGATAGACGGGTACGTCAGGCATTGGCACAGGCAGTTAATTGGCCTGAACTGGTTGATGAGGTGACCGATGGTCAAGGTCGTCCTATTGCGAACAGCGTGGTGCCGGGCTCATGGGCAGATTTTGTTCAACCAGTGACAGAAACGGCTGATCTGGAGCTTGCAGGCGCATTGCTCGATGAAGCTGAATGGGTTGAACCTTCTGAAGGGGAAATACGCGAACGTGATGGGGAAGCTCTGGAGGCGTTTCTGTTTGTACGCGGAGATGATCCGCGACGTGTTGACGCGGCTGAGGTGATCGCTGATGTTGCTGCAACCATTGGTATGAGTATCACCGTGCAGCCCGCCGATTTTGAAAGCGTCATTGAGTCGAAGTATCTGCCACCTTATGATTTCGATCTGCTACTGGGAAGTTGGAGTAACGGTGCTGGTGATCAGGACTTTGCCGACTTTCGCTTTTATGATCCAGATGATTTTGCACTCTTCCATAGCTCACAAATTAATCAAGGCATCGAAGACACACGTCCAGTTTTGAATATTGGGGGATTTGAGAGTGCTGCATACGATAACCAGGCGGCAGCGGCATATCAACTATATGATCTGGAACAGCGCGGTCAGGCAATTCGGCTAGCACAGGAACGTATTGCTGAAGAATTACCATATGTCTTCCTGTGGACAGATCGTATACCTGTCGTACTTAATGAAAAAGTTACAACGCTAGATGGACCGGTCAATATCAGTACGCCGCTTTATTTTCACAATATAGAACGCTGGTATGTGCAGGATAGTGCTGGGAATTAAGCATTAGGTTACAGTGTAAAAGGACGACCAGGCTTAGTGCTTGGTCGTTTTAGCGTTACAGGTATCTTGTCTCACTGGACATCAGGTCTTGTTTATGGTTGAGTAGCCATTAGTATCATCGTATCCCATCTTGATCCATCCCTTTTGGATGGCAAAAATAACAGCCATTGTACGGTCATTGACTTGTAGCTTGGAGAGGATAGATGTGATATGATTTTTGACCGTTTGTCCACTAATAGATAATTCGTTTGCAATTTCTTTGTTTGAGAGACCACGTGCAATACAGTCAAGAATCTCAATCTCACGAGAAGTAAGTGGTGCGAACAAGACATTGGCTTGTTGGTCTTCAGTTGCCGCTAATTCGCGAAACTGATGCAACACACGTGTTGCTACATGTGGTTTTGCCAGCACACTGTCATTGATAAGATAGCGACCCCGCCCCACTTCACGGATCATCCGGATGAGTGCGTCTGGATGGACATCTTTGGACGAGTATGCAGCCGCACCAACTTTAATAGCCTGAAAAAGTTGATCGTCATCCTCATATACACTCAACACAATCATACCGATGCGCGGATCGCGTCGTTTGATAACCCGTGCGACCTCCAGTCCATTAAGGCCAGGCAAGTTGATGTCCATGAGTACAACATCTGGGAGCAGGCGTTCAGCAAGTTTGATCGCCTCCTGTCCATTTTCTGCCTCTCCGACGACGGACATGTCACCAGCTTCTTCCAGACTCCAGCGAATTCCCTGGCGAAAGAGTGGGTGATCATCAATAATCAATACGCGGACCTTGTCGGTCATGGTACTATCCTCCCGACAGTGCATAACCAGTTATCAAATAAAAACATAGTTTTGACCACAAGATATCTGACCGACGACATGCTAGGTAAGTGTCAATGTAATCGAAACCTCAGTTCCATGCCCCGGACGTGATGCAACCGTTAGTTGTGCTCCGATAAGCTCGGCCCGCTCACGCATGCTCATCAACCCCCAACTACTGCGACCTGTGCGTCGTGCGACTTCGTGAACATCAAACCCCGGTCCGTCATCACGAACTGATAAATGAAGGGCACCTTGACGATGCAGTATACGGATGATAATGGATGCCTGACGAGCATACTTATGTGCATTTTGCAAAGCTTCCTGTACAATGCGATACAACACAATTTCAGATTCAATCGGTAGGCGCGGCGCGTCTTCGGTTTCGAACTTCACACGCGTTCCGTATGCCTGGGTATAGTTACGCACATAGTCTTCGATGGCCACAGCTAGTCCATACTCCTCGAGTTTACCAGGACGCAAATCGGCAATAAAGCGACGAACCTCGACCAGCCCTTCTTGTGCTGCGGACCGTAATCGTTGCAGAGCAGTGGGCAACCTGTCGAATTTCTGTTGTTGAATCTGACTATGACATGTTTCGAGCAACATAAGTGAGTTAGCTAAAACCTGGGCTGGGCCATCGTGTACTTCGCGGGCTAAACGAAGTCGTTCTTCTTCACGGCCATGGATAACCTGTGCGCGCAATGCAAGTTTCCAGGGATCATCGTTCCCGTTCTCTTCAACGCCTGTGAGTGCACCACTACTCATCTCAATCTGGCTGATAAGCTGTTCCAGCTGTTTTAGGGCATGTTGGTTGGTCTGTATCTCATCAACTAAGCTATCGCAGCGCGATCGTAAATCTGTTTCACGACGTGCAAGTGAAGAGGCCCCAAAACTATGTCGTTCGACGGCCATGCGATGTTGCACAGTGGCTTCATCAAGTTGCCGTTGTTCCTGGCGAAGGGCTGCATCAAGCAACTCACCCTGTCGTCGCGTACGTTCGGCAAGTTCGCATAACTGCTGGAGATGATTAGCAACGATTGTGTGCGCTTCCTGTAGAGTTTGTGATAAGTCGGCGCTCACCATAGATCCTAACTTTGTCAAATATGGTTAAACAGTTAAAGTATAGCACACGGGTATCCCTATCACAAGGGGCGTGCTATTGCTAACTTATTACAATAGTGACACGAAAATAACCATAAAGTACTACTTTGAGTTCATAATTATAACTACACAGTAGCGGGCCTATCTATCTTAACAACCTACCAGAACCTCACTGTCAGGCAATGGATTCATTTCGTTATTGTTAGTTGCGGTGGATTTGATAGCGTGTAACTATGACGAAGCGGATCGGGTGAATAGGTATCAATGCGCTAGCGAGTGCTGGTCAGTCCTTTGCTACCTTTAATCCTTGTTTTGCTAAAATAGCGCGGTTGCTTGGGTGGGTAATGTGTGCATACAATTCTTGAACTGCGCGTGGCGCGCCTCGTTCTCGTGAACGCAAGGCATACCATTCTTGTTGGAGATGTACGCCTGCTAGTGTTACTACACCGATGTCACGTCCCCGCGGTACACGTGATTGGGGTACGAATGCAATGCCAACACCATCACGAATGGCTTGTATTGTTAACGTAATGCTGTCTGCTTCAAGTGCAACATCAATATCGGTTGCCCCGACGCCCCGTCGGCGCAGACCATCATCAATGGTGCGGCGCGTCGTGGTTCCGCTGCGTGGCAGGATCAGTTTTTGCCCACGCAGCGATCCAGGTGCTACTTGTTCTTGCTGGAGAAAGGGATGGCCACGTGGTGCAAGCAAGATCAGGGATTCGGCACCGAGCAATTGCGATTCCCAACCGCGGCGGCGCTGTTGTTCTTCCAACAGCAGAATGTGAATCTGCCGCGCAGTAAGCCATTCCAAGAGTGTGTCAAGTGGGCCGATTGTAGTAGCAACAGAGATGACAGGAAAACGATTGCGAAATCCGGCCAACAGTGGGGGGAGGAGCCGCTCACCACTTGAGGGTGTGCATCCTACTGTTACATGCCCACTTACCTGACCACGTAACGCACGAATGTTTTCCTCAGCGCGCTGTGCAAGATCCAGCATCTCACGTGCAGTGTCGATCAGTTGTTCACCTGCGTGTGTCAATTGCATATGTTGCCCAACCCGCCGAAAGAGCCTGACACCATCCAACTGGCTTTCCAGTGCACGTATGTGTTGGCTCACTGCCGGTTGTGACATATGCAGACTTTCTGCCGCAGCACTGTAGTTTCCTGTCTCTACAACTGCCACAAAGGTACGTAGATGAAGCGTATTTAACATAACCTAATTACTATACATCAAGTCTATGGCCTATCCACGGTCGTGGTGCTCATTCCTGTACATATCACCTTCGCCATTTACAAGCGTTGGAGGCGTTTCTCGTTGATGATCGACAATCCAACCTGGATGGTTCTCTGCATTTGAGCAATCAGATGTTGTATGTTGCACCAGAATATATAATATCGAATGGGAGAGGGTTTATACGTATACTCCTTGTTATATCATACCATATTCTTTACGATATACGCACAGATTCGACTTGCGTGAACGCCGCTTCACGAGTACCATGTATTCTATAGGTTTTGTACTAAGCGGCGTTGCTTGTGCGAGCAGCGCTTTTTGTATGCTTTGAAATTAGGAGACATAGATATATGATGCCTGACAATGAGCTCACCGATATTCTGAGATCTGCTCGTACAATTGCCATTGTAGGGTTGAGCGATGATCCGAATCGCCCTTCATATGCGGTGGCACGTTTTCTCCAGCAAAAGGGATATCAGATACTTCCTGTGAATCCAAAGTTACCGGGTCCGGTATTAGGGGTGCAACCATATGCAAGCTTACGCGATATTGTGGAGCATGTTGATATTGTTGATGTGTTTCGTCGTGCAGAGTTCATACCAGAAATCGTGGAAGATGCGATTGTGATACAGACAAATACCGTGTGGATGCAATTGAGTGTTGTTCATGAGGAAGCTGCACTTCAGGCGCGCAGGGCGGGGATTAACGTGATTATGGATCGCTGTATTGCGATTGAGCATCGGCGTCTGTCTCGTTATGCGGAAATGGATCTGGTTTCGTAGGGGGTGTCCAAAACTGGCCATGTTGAACAGGTGTGAGACTGCTATGGCTCAATATACGTGTCTGCTATATAAAAAAAGACTGCGTCCACTGACACAGTCTTTTCCTTACACTGGCTGGGGGACAGGGACTCGAACCCCAACTACCTGAGCCAGAATCAGGCGTTCTACCGTTAAACTATCCCCCAACTACTCCTTTTTGGGATGGTGCCGAAGGTGGGATTCGAACCCACACGAGGTCACCCTCACTACGCCCTGAACGTAGCGCGTCTGCCAGTTCCGCCACTTCGGCAATTCAAACAATGAGGAATTCCTCACCGCAATCGGCATCATACTATACGGAAAAGTGTTTGTCAAATAGTGTATGGATCTTCCCCGCACGTGGAATGGGGTGCGTATTGTTAAATATTAATATAAAGTTGAAATATATAATCGGGTATGATATGCTCTTGGTGTACCTATCCTGTTTCGTTCAGGGGTGCGTGAATAGCCGTAAATTGGGTACACATCGTAGCTCTGTATTTCTATCTGAAAGGAACTATTGTCCATGTTGGTTGTGATGCAAGCAAACGCAACAGAAGAGCAAATTAAGCGTATATGTGACGTGGTGGTGGAGCTTGGTTATGCACCACATCCAATGCCTGGCCCGACACGCACCGCGATCGGCATAACCGGAAATCGTGGTCCTGTAATCGGTACTGAACGTTTATCACTCTTGCCTGGTGTTCATGAACTTATCCGCATTACAGCGCCTTATAAGTTAGTCTCACGTGAATTCCACGAAGCTGATACCATCGTCCAGGTTGGTAGCGTACCGATTGGCGGGTCTTCGATTGCCGTTATCGCTGGTCCGTGTACTGTAGAAGCTCGTGAACAGGTGCTGCAAGTAGCACAGGCCGTCCATAGTGCAGGAGCTGTTATCTTGCGTGGTGGTGCCTACAAACCGCGTAGCTCCCCCTATACATTCCAGGGCTTGGGTGAAGAAGGACTCCAGCTACTACGCACTGCCCGTGAGATGACCGGCATGCCGATTGTAACTGAAGTTATGGATACAGATACTCTACCACTTGTATTGGAGTATGCCGATATGTTGCAGATTGGTGCGCGCAATATGCAGAATTACACCCTGCTGAAAGCTGTTGGCCGTACCAAATGCCCAGTATTGCTTAAGCGCGGTTTTGCAGCCACGATCAAAGATCTCCTTTTAGCTGCCGAGTATATTCTCGATCAGGGTAATGACAATGTTGTTTTGTGTGAGCGGGGTATTCGGACCTTTGATGACAGTGCTCGTTTCACGCTGGATCTGGGTGCGATTCCCACCATTAAACAGCTCTCACACCTGCCGGTTATTGTCGATCCTTCCCATGCGATGGGGCACGCTGATGGGATTTTGCCACTGGCGCGGGCAGCGATTGCCGCTGGTGCCGATGGTTTGATTGTTGAAGTCCATCACGATCCACCATATGCACTGTGTGATGGTGAACAAGCCTTGGTGCCAGAGAGTTTTCAGCAGATGATGATCCAACTGGAACGGGTTGCTGCGGCTGTTGATCGCAGTCTCCTTAGCCCAACAAACACATAAGCAAACCAATAACCCTTCATGCAACGTATATGCAGTGTGAAATACGTTACCTGTATTAAGGAGGACAGCATGCAGAACCAGAATATTGTACAACTGGTAGCTGAAAAAACGGGTATTTCTGATCAACAAGCACGTGAGGCAGTAAACACGGTTGCGAATTATTTGAAAGAAAAGTTACCAGGACCTCTCGATGGTCAGATTGACAATCTTCTGCGTGCCGATGTGAGTGGTGTAGCCGATCAGGCTGAGAATTTTGTAAAAGATAAAATGGGTGGTCTGTTTGGTGGCAAAAAAGACTGATTGATCATCCCTGCTTGAAAAACACGCAGCACTTTTCAACGTTTGGTTAGTGGTGCTGCGCGTTTTTATGGCCTGGTAAGGTCTTAGGTGCGCGCGCGCTTCATCAATTGAGCCACAATAACATCACCAACCTCTGTTGTGGTCGCACTACCGCCCAGATCAGGTGTGGTAGTTCCATGTTCCATCACATCCTCGATGGCAGCCAACACCATATTGCCCAGTTCGGTTTTGCCAAGATGGTCCAGCAGCATTTTCGCTGACCAGATCTGCCCAATTGGATTAGCAATACCCTTGCCCGCAATGTCAGGTGCGGAACCATGCACTGGTTCAAACATGCAGGGCTTTTGCCCAGTCGGGTTGATATTTGCGGAGGGGGCAATACCAATACTGCCCATTAAGGCGCTCCCCAGATCCGACAACACATCTCCAAGCAAATTCGACGCAACAACGATATCGAAGACTTCTGGTTTGAGGACAAATTGTGCAGCCAGCGCATCAGCGTGCATCAGTTCCGCCTTGACAGAGGGATATTGTGCTGCAACTTCGTGAAATATCTCGTCCCAGAACGGCATGGTGTAGTTAATGCCGTTTGATTTGGTGGCCCCAACCACATACTGCCGTGAGTGACTGGCCATGTCAAAGGCCGCCTTGATGATGCGCTTTGTACCAATACGTGTAAACACCGTGTTTTGCACGACGATCTCATATTCCTGACCACTGTGAAGACGGCCCCCCATATCAGAGTATTCACCTTCGGTGTTCTCACGAACAATAGAAAACACAAAATCTTTTGGTGGGAATGCGCGTAGGGGACTTTCCATACCGCGGAGGAGCTTGGTGGGGCGCAGATTGACATACTGTTCGAAGCTCCGGCGAATGGGAATCAACAAACCCCACAGCGAAACATGATCGGCAACAGTCGGCCAGCCAACCGCCCCCAGAAAGATATGGTGGAAGTTCGCCAGGGTTTGAATGCCATCCGATGGCATCATTGCGCCGTGCTCAAAATAATATTGACAACTCCACGGGAAAGAAGTGTACTCAAAGGTGAGGCCGCCATCAATTTTAGCTGCTGCATCGAGCACTTTGATGCCTTCATCAATAACTTCAGAACCAATGCCATCGCCAGGGATGACCGCGATCTGTAATGTGTCCATACTCTATACCTCCTGGTGTATGGTAGGGTGTACTGATAAATATAGTCCTGCTCTGTGTGACCATTAGGCTTTTAATACGCTTTAGGCAAGTGAATGTATGTATCATAGCATACTTCATATATGATATATGACACAAAATCTACACTATCTGTAGTTATGAAGGGTTGATTACATGCATTTTGTTGTATGATACTGTTAAAGACATACTCCAAGGAGCGCATGATGATTGCTATACAGATGTCTGAAGGTGATCATCTTGCACGACGTGCGTGGCGATTGCTCGCACCCTATCACGCACTGATTTATTTTGCTTCTGAAGCCCATCAGTCATATGCAGAGATTGGACTAAAAGGCTTTTGGAGGGGCTATTTTGCCTCGCGAAATGCCGCACTTGGAACAGCTTCTTCCTCGGTGGTAGCGGCGACCTTTTTTAACTTTCATCCACAGAGGGTGGCACATACCAGGCCCGATGCCTGGCGTTTTGCATCTCCGGTGAGCGTTCTTGAGGCATGTTATCAAAGTGCAGATACGGCTTTTAGGTGATATGCTACATTCACAAGAGGTCGCAGAGGCAGCTGATCTTGCTCAACGCGCCGTTGCGGGGTGTGTCTCGTAGGACGCCCGCTCTTTGCTGCATATCTCGATCTGCCGTGGCCACAGGAGGTGCATCTTCGTCTCTGGCATGTCGTGACTCTGCTGCGTCAGTTTCGTGGAGATGGACATGTGGCTGTGCTATTCTCCGAAGGCACCGATGGTTGCGAAGCACCTCTTGCACTTGTAGCCACAGGAAGTGTGTCACGCGATACGCTCCAGGCCCATCGTGGATGGACCAACGAGGATTGAGATGCGGCGCAGCAACGTCTGGTTGATTGTGGCTGGCTGGAGGCCTCAGGATACTTAACAGCGCAGGGTCAGGCCAAACGGCAAGCCATTGAGCAGTGCACCGATCTGCTGGCGCTACCGCCATGGCAATATCTTGGTGAAGCCCGTTGTACTCGATTATTTGATCTGATGAAGCCGATTAGTACGCAGATTGTGGCGCAGGGTGGCATTCCGATGCCCAACCCGATGAGTGTGCCTGCGTTTTAGCTGTGGGTTGTAGCAAGCGGCATAAGACTACTCTTTGACTGCGCCGATCAACACCCCCTTCACAAAATAGCGTTGTAAGAAAGGATAGAGTAAGAGAATAGGAAGTGTCGCCACGACAATGGTTGCGTATTTGATGGTTTCTCCGATATCTGCCACATCGCCAGACGTTACTCCGGTAGTCATGGAATTGGTGTCATTGACAATCAAAATTTCACGTAGCACTAATTGTAATGGATAGAGTTCACGGTCCCGTAGATAGATCAAAGCGTGAAAATAGGCATTCCAGTGTCCCACGGCATAGAATAAAAAGATAACAGCAAGCGCCGGGAGCGAGAGCGGAATCACAATGCGCCACAGGATCGTAAAGTCGTTGGCGCCATCCAGCCTAGCCGCCTCTTCTAGCGAGATGGGTACTGACTCGAAGGCGGTTTTTAAGACGAGCAGGTTCCACGTGTTGATGGCAGTTGGTACAAGCAAAGCCCATGGTGTATTGAGCATATTGAGCGTGCGGCTGACCAGGAGAAAGGTAGGAATGAGACCTCCGCTAAAAAACATTGTGAAGACGATGAGTAACGTCAGTTGTCGTCGCCACATAACGTTTCTGCGGGATAAAGCATAGGCTCCCAGACTTGTCATAATCAGGTTGATCGCTGTGCCAGCCATTACATAGAACAAGGTGTTACGGTACCCGGTGCTGATAGAGGGATTTTCAAACACACGTTGATAGGCCTCCAATGTAAAGCCCAGAGGATGCAGGAGAATCCCCCGCGATTGTGCCAGAGTTGCCGGATCACTGAGTGAGGCAAATAGGACATAGAGCAGTGGATACAGAGTGGCGATAATCAGTCCGGTCATAAATATGATATTAAAAACGTTGAAGAGATGTTCACCAGCACTCTTTTTGATCATAATGTGGTCCTTAAACCCTGGTACGTTGTGTTACCATAAACTCGTTTGCGCGTATCGGCGGCTAAATCGGTTGGCAGCAATCAGCAGGACAAAGTTGATCATTGAATTGAAGAGCCCTACCGCCGCACTAAAGCCAAAATCGGCCTGTACAATCCCTTGACGGTATACATAGGACGAAATAACATCGGCAGTCTCATAGATGAGTGGGTTGTAAAGCAAAATAGTTTTTTCATACCCAAGCGTCATCATCGCGCCAATACGGAGAATAAGCAGGATGATGATAGTGGGCATAATACTGGGAATCGTAATATAGAAAATCTGATGGAGCCGCCCAGCACCATCGACCTTCGCCGAGTCGTAGAGATGGGGGTCAACCATCGTGATCGCTGCAAGGTAGATAATCGACCCCCAACCGATGCTCTGCCAGATCTCACTTCCGACGTAAATGTACCAGTAGTACTCTGGTCGTTGAAGGAACTGTACTGCATCAATGCCAACGAGCCCTAGCACATTGTTGATCAAGCCATCGCGGGCCAGAAACTCGATAATCATGCCAACGACAACGACCAGCGAGATAAAGTGAGGCATGTAGGTAATGGTTTGTACGGCACGTTTGAAGGAATTACTGGTAAGTTCATTGAGCAAAATAGCTAACAGAATTGGGGCAGGAAAGCCAAAGGCAATATCAAGTACATTGATTGCAATCGTATTCCGTAAAAGACGCCAGAAATAGATACTTTCAAAGAAGTATTGAAAGTTTTCCAGCCCAATCCACTGACTATCCCAGATACCACGCGATGGGACATAATCGCGAAAGGCGATCTGGGCACCATACATCGGAACATAGTGAAATAGCGCATAGTACCCCAGCACTGGCAACAACATGGCGTATAGATATTTATTGCGCTTAAAATCCTTGACGACGCGTCTCCACCATGCCTGTCGTACAGACTTTCGCTGATGAGTCATTGGAAGCGTTTGAGATGTTTTCATAGTACTATATCAGACAAGTAGCTAAGGCCATCTGTCTGTCTTTCTATTTCTGCACGTCTTGCTCTAAAGGGTATGCTTCGTACATTATGTGCGCTGGTTGTAGCGACCCAGGGCAGCTTGCTGTATCTCAATGGCTTCTTCGATACCAAGTTGTTGCAGTTCTTGCTGAAACGTATCCCAGGTTTCAAGTGGTTCCGCCCCTGTAAGAATCTTACTAAAGACTTCATCGAAACGGGTATTGATTTCTCCTTCAATGCGACCAATACGGCGTGCTTCCTCGGCTGTTGGCGTTAAAGGCGGTAGCAGACGCTCATTGCTGGGCGCAGACCAGACCTCCAAACCCTCCTGTTGCTGGGGCAATTGGAAGTATTGCTCACCATAGCCTTTCGCTTGTACGAATGGGCCGCCGAAACTAGATCGGACATGTTTGCCCAGTGCCTGAGCAATGGGCAGGTCGTCCGGATTGTTCATAATTTCATCAGTGTAGATCGGTTTACCGTTTTCCATAGTGTAGGTTTCACCTGCAACACCAAAATTGAAGAGGAGATGCCCCTCTTCCCCATACGCATAGTCCAATAACTTCACCGTTTCTTCAGGATTTTGATTGGATGTTGTGATAGCAGCACAGTAGAGGCCGGTAAAATGGCTGTCACGCTGTCCAAGAATCGGACTATCGCTGGCATTCAGCACCGGGTACGGGAGTGCTTGCAGGTTGAAAGCAGCATCGGTTTCTTCCATCAGTGATGTGTATTTACCGATACCGCCACCGAGTGCCATCACTGCAGCACCAAGTGTGCCACCAGTCACTTTGGCATCCATGAGGTTCTGATCCATAGAGAAGGTATCTGGATCGAGCAATTTACGGTTATACCAATCAGTCATGACCGTGAGAAATTCTCGAAATTCTGGTTTCATCGGGCCATATTGTATAGCACCATCAACCTGATAAAACCCCGTGGTGATGCCCCAGGCCCCCACGAATGCGTGGGTACGATCAAATCCGGCACGTGGTGACCCAAATAACCACGAGGTAAAGGGAAATTCATCTGCTTGGCTGTTACCATTCGGGTCCTGATCTTTGAATGCAGTCAGAACGGTATCCCACTCATCAATTGTTTTGGGACTTACGAGACCTAGAGTGGTAAGCCAGTCCTGACGTATGGTCGGTCCGGCAAAAGTCAACAAGGTACGGTCGCCGCGCAGGAAGGGGAAACAGTAGATGTCACCGTTATCGGTCACAACCTGTTTGCGCCATTCTGGATTGTCATTGAGCACCTTTGTTAGATTTGGTGCGTGCTGCTCAATCAGATCATTAAGACGCAAAATGACATTGTCTTCGATAGCCTTGACTGGTCCACCGTTGTAATCATTCAACCAGAATGCCTCAATGACATCGGGATAGCTGCCCGAAGCAATCATTAAGTTAAATTGCTCCTGAAGCTGACCTGACTGGTTCGTTGAAGGATGTTGAAAATCCAGACTGATGTCTGTGCGTTTTGCTAACTCTTTGTAACATGTCATATCACTGTAGTTTTGCAGTGATGCTGCCACATTTGGTTCCATTGGGACCCAATAGGTAAGTGTGAGACCACTAGTTGTGCCAGGTGCCGAAACTTCTGTTGCTGTAGCACGTCCCTCTGTCTCTGTTGTTGTGTTAGTTGTGGTATCGTTCGCTTCTGGTGTTGCGCCACATGCTGCAAGAAGTGTGCCCCCCCCGCCATATACCGCACCTGAAAGAAAACGCCGCCGACTGATCCGTTTCTGCTGGTCCATAGGACACTCCTTTGTTCCGATTGTCAATACTCACAAGCGACAAATAGTTGTTAATGTTATGAACAGACTTGCGCTGGGTTGTTAGATGCAGTTACTGTTCGCCCATTAAGGGTCCAGACGAGTGGACTGCCATCAAATACGACCTGAAAGGCCGCATCTGGATAATATGCGGTGCGTCCTGGCTGAAAGGCTGTCGGTTGTCCACGCTCTTGTGGTTCTGGTGAAAATCGATTGTGTTTACCGATTGGGATGTCTGTTGCTGTATGGTTATCATTGCGGTATCCAAAATATGCGGTGTAACTACCATCCTGTTGGGGTTGTACACATTCAAGGAGCGGCCGCACTGTCTGTTGTGGTGGTGCGGTTTTGATCAATAAGTACGATTGATTGTCGGTACTCTCAAGACTGGTCGCCTGAAATGCGAGTCCAATACCGCCTGACACTTCGCGGACCACCATACTTACGGTCTGGTCGTTGTTTCGTTGTTGTTTCACATAATCGGTGATATCAATTGCCCAGAATTGACCAACCGCATTCACGGGAAGCGTGGTTAGTTCTGCCCCGACATTTGGTCGGTTGTTCCAAGTAACCTCATCTTCAGACCAATCATCATCTGTTCCGGCGATGCTCAAAATTGTGTCTGTACCACGACTGTCCTGTACAGAGCCATACATGTAAAGCGTGGCGGACTCAACCTCTTGATCGACGGTACTGATGTCGAATTGTATGTGGACTTCGCGTGTAAAACCACTATCTGGTGAGGTTTTGATGGTTAAACCAGTGTCGTTCCCATAGTTTGTATCAGCAAAGCTCCCGTCGCGCACTGTTGCATCAGCACTAGGCATCAAGCGACTTGTGTATGGATCAGTGACGGTGATAGTCATGCTGGCATAGTCGAGATAGTTATCGAGTTCCACCCACGCCGTGATCTTTGCACTGCCTTCACCGATTGCTCTAAGCTCACCTGTAGGACTTACTTGTCCTACAGCAGTATCGTTGCTTTCGTAGTGAATGGTCGTCTGGCTTAAATCAACAGGACTCCTATTACTCAAAGTTGCAGCAACGGTTAGTTGCGTTTCCCCTCCGACTGGCATTGAGGGCGACGCTGCCTCAATGGTAACATCCTGCAGTGTAGCTGGAAGGGGTGTCGGGGCATCATACTGATTGTAAATATCCACTTCTGTGATGCTGTTAAACGGATTCTGGGTGTTGCCCTGCCCGACAATGCGTATATAACGTGTAGGCACATCGCCGATGGAATAGAACTCCTGCTCATTGGTTTCACCACTGGTCGCGCCACTAAAGACGGTGGCCCAGTTAGTCGCATCATCTGAGATTTGGATGTCGAAGAAGGACTGTCTCTGGTCTCCTCGGAACCAAGCCATCGCAACACTTTGCACCTGTTTGATCGAACCAAGATCGTAGCGAATCCATTCGCCTGTTCCTTCGGATGACCAGCGTGTGTCGAGATTATCGTCTAGCGTGTTGGATGGTATATTGTCAGCATCAGTAGTGCTCGCTATGACCTCAGTCACTGCTATGGGGGTAAGAAGTGGTTTGGCGACATCAAAGTGGAGCAGGTAGCGCGTGCTAGTTCCGTCGCTTGCTGTTACCATCATGCTGGTTGTACCGGGCAATGTGGTGGCTTGCTGTATCTGCACATCTGTTGACTCTTCACCAGGTGTTGCGCTGACGGTTGGAACTTGTGTTGTACCGACAGGGAGCAGCGTGTCATAGGTAAAGACTGATGGTGCAAAATTCGTCAGTGGTACTTCGTCTATATGTATGTTGGCAAGCACAGGTGGATTGGCAGGCACCTGCCAATCGGCCAGCGGTGTTATCTCTGGCAATGTGTCCGGTGGGCTTTCCCAACTGCGGAGTGGTACAAATAATACGGCTATACGTGTGTCAGTGGTATCTGTGAGTTTGATAGCCAGTTTACGTCCAGTATTTTGTGCCTGTCCTGCCGGGTCAGGTGAAGAGGGCAGTGGTTTGGGGTCAAGAACGCGTAATGTTGCTTCTGCCGGGGAGAGGATACGCACCCACATTCGTTGTTCCCCGCTATACAACATCGCCGATTGCCCATCATCGCTGACCTGAACGCGTGCTCGGGTATGCATAAACCACCAACCATCAGCAGAATTATCTATTTGAATCTCATCTTGCACAAGCATGTGTCGTCGATGATTAAACAGCTTGATACCACGTTGTGCCTGAGTCGCACGCCCCTCGTAAGCAGGTGTAAGATCGGTAATGGTGTACGCCGCCAGTGGTGACGAATCCTGTGATGTTATGTGCGATACCGCGATGTTCTGGTCCTGAGTGGTATCCGGATTGATAACGAAAGTGTTTTGTCCTTCGGCCCGTTTACGATAGTATGTCCAGCGTTGACCATTGGGCCCATAGCTAAAGTAGCCGGGAAGACCATAATTGTCGAGCCCCATTTCATCGGCCCAGCGCACTCCCAGAGCATCAAACACGAAGGTTCCTGCATCAAGATCCGCATGGCTTTGATCGGGATTCCCACTACTGCCTTTGAGAGCGACATAGAGTGCCTTTGGATCTTCCCATGCGCTCCGCATCGTGGCAATTTCAGCATTGCGAAAGTATTGTTCTTGCGGGAAGTTGATTGCCCGTGGCCCGGCGTAGTTGTTTGGTGTGTACCATAATAGATCATTTGGCTGCACATTATCGCCAGTACGTTGTTTGCGCCACCAGACATATTCGGGCCGATCATACTGTGTATCAAGCCAGAAAAGTTGCGGCATTGAGGTTGGTTCTGATGACTCTGCATCGCCAAAGTTGAAGGATTGATTGAATGAACCAGTCAGAGCAATTGGCAGCAAACCGGTGTCGGATAGGCCGGGAGACTGTGAAAGCCCATAATCGTTCCCGAGTGCTGTTTGCAGTGCGGAGAGATGTGCCGTGAGGTACGTGGTCGCATACCCCCAGTAAGACACGCCTTCGTCCCACGCTCCATCAGGCGCAAAACGCTCTAAAGCATTGGGCAGGCGTTCGATACCTTCGCGTAATACTTCTTCGGCGGCAGCCCGGCCTTCAGGGACATCGCCGATGGCCAAGGCACCCAGACTTAACCCACCGTTGCACACAAAATTCCAGTTGTTAGTTGAATCTACCCACCCCTGTCGGTCATAGGTTGGTGGTGTTGCCGTGCCACGATAAGCTTCGATACCGGGATTAAGTCCTTTAGTGAGGATGGCTGTACGTAGTGTGTTACGTTGCGTTTCAGTCCACGCATTGTACATCCAATCATAGCCAATGGCGAAGGCATAGGTCATCTCGGCAGTGTCAAGAAAATGGTCGGGATTCCAGTCGGAGAAATTCGCAGCGGTTTCCAATTCTTGCCATGCCCGATTTACGTAGACGGTATCTCCATCGAGTTGGTAAAGCATGGCCAGCAGTAGCACTCGGGACAACACCGTACGGCTGGTTGGCAAAAGATTGGGGTTTTTTGCATAGGTTGATGGTGGGGCTGTCAGCACAGGTTGCGCCTTCTGTGTAAGTTCCTGATACCAGGATTGATAGGGCTCGCTGGCCAATTCTGATCGAAGACGGTCGAAATCGGACTGTGTGGCCAGCAAACGTGGATGTGTTCCATTCAACTGCGCCGTGATGGGCATAGCCTCTGCGTGAGCCGATGGCAGTGATGGGCTACCTGGTATGCCAATTAAAGCTATGACAAAGCAGATAAACGAGAGAAGACGCAATAAAAAAAATCGTGGCGAGGTCGACCGGATCGCTGGTCGTTGGTAGGAATGTATCTGCATAAAGCCTCCACCTTTGGATGCAAAACAATAATGTCAGCATGGTAAATGTATGTATTACAGCATCGTACACGTTCACCAAAAGAACCGAGTGTGTCCGCGTGCACGCATGAGTGCTTCCAGATAAAAGTAATCCCCCCACGTGAGCATTGAGTCTGTTTGTCCTTTACGAACATAGGCTGCTCCATGGAGGAGTAAGCCTTCAGTGTAAGGTAGGTGTGCGGTTGTGTACTGTTGCGTCAGGTTATGTAGTATATGTAGTGCGACAGCACGATAGTAATCGGCCTTGAGGCGCTCTTCCAGATTGTCTGCAAGTAATAAGAGACCTGCTGCCATGATGGCGGCTGCAGAGCTATCCCGATAGCGGGGTTCATCTGCTGGGAGATCATAATCCCAATAAGCAACACCATCTTCTGGCAGATGCAAGATGGCGTAATCAGCAGTTCGTTGTGCTACGTCGAGAAACAATGGCTCATGTGTGTATTGATAGGTTTGGGCAAACCCATGAATGGCCCATGACTGCCCACGACTCCAACACGACTTATCTGCATAGCCCTGAAAGGTAAAACCACCCTGTGGTGTACCAGTTGTTGGGTCAAATTCGTAGGTGTGGTAGGTCGACCCATCGGCACGTACGATGTAATGTGCGGTAGTTGTGGCGTGTGCAGTGGCGATGTGGCTTAACTGTGGGTCGTCAGTTTCGCGAGCGGCCCAAAACAAGAGTGCCAGATTCTCCATACAGTCGATAATAATTTTTCCATGTTTACGCTGACGAAAATCTTCTGATTCACCGTCCCAGTCATTCCAGGCGCGAATAAACTTTCCAGCCGGATTAAAGCGTTGGGCCAGTATGGTGGCTGCCTGTAGTCCCAAGTCACGGGCTATGTGATCACCAGTCATGATGTAATCGGCAACGACTGAGAGTGAGTAGAGAAAACCCATATCATGGTCGAGTGTTGCAGTGCGGTTAAGACGATCTATAAAGTAGGGGCGTTGTTGGCGTGCGGCGTCAAGAAAAAACGTTTTATTAGTGGCTGCATAGGCGAGCCAGAGTTGCCCGCTCCAAAAGCCATCTACCCAGTGGGAAGCGTGACAGCGTTCATAGCTGCCATCTGCCCGACCAATACTCGGTCGATCCCGCCCCATGCGTGGCACAGTCGATTGGATGGTCCTGATCGCCTGCGTGAGCGCTTCATCTACGATCGACATGGTTCTGGCCTGATTGATGTTTTCAAGCATGGTGCGGGTCTTTCATTGGTGTGGAAATTTAATTTCTTATAGCAATTTTATTGCAATTCTATTACAAAAATTGCAAATGTCAATCATGAATTTCACAACTGCCTTGTAATCAAGCAAGAGCTGGTATTAATACGATACCTTTTTGAGGTTCTCTGTAAAGGATGAAAGACCTGTAAGATTGACTTTTTATGCTCTTAACACTATACTTGAGCATGTACTGAAATTGAATTTCAAAGGTATTTTTATGGGTAACCACCCCATGACTCAACCAATACTTCCCCGTCGCTTTCAACAACGTGAGATAGCCTCTCACGCAGGGGTTTCCCCCAGTACTGTTTCACGTGTCTTCAATAATGTTGCTGGTGTCAGTCCTGAATTACAGCGCCGTGTGCTTGCTGCTGCAGCAGAACTTGGGTATCAGGAGCACACAACACCCCTGTACATTCAACATGTGGGTCTTTTCGTCAGCCTTGCAACAGTCAATCACTCATTTGATCAGTTTCACGCTGATGTTGCAGGTGGTATTGAGAAAGAGTGTCGTCGTGTGGGAATTCATCTCAGTTATATTCTGGTAGAAAGACAACCAGCCAACATTGACTCATATCGACAAAAGATTGTCCAAAATGATATGGATGCTCTGCTCTTTCTTTCGTTTGATGAACATGGCATGATTGAGCAGCTTCAGGAAGAGGGTTTTCCAACAGTTCTGGTCAATATTGATGAGCCTACCTTACGTATTGATACGGTTCTACCTGATAATTACAATGGTCCGCTCCACGCTGTCCGCCATTTAGTAGAACATCAACATCGTGCTATTTTGTATGCCACGCATCTGGTACGCAGTACCATACGACGACGATTTGCCGGCTATCGGGCAGCCTTAGAGCACGATGGTATTGAGTTTGATCCACGTCTATTGCTTGATGTACCGCTGAATACTGAGGATGCCTACGAGACGATGAAAGCATTTCTTGCACACAACCCCCCGCACTTTACGGCCGTCTTTTGTGCGAATGATAGTACGGCCATTGGTGTCCTTCATGCACTTCAAGAGGCAGGTTTTGATGTCCCGGGTGATGTTTCGATCATTGGCTATGATGATTGGCCGATCACCGCTTCGATTACCCCACCACTCACAACGGTGCGGATTGAGCGCGAGGAAATGGGGATGATAGCTATGCAACGGCTTCTAGAACGTGTCCGCAATCCCGCGTTGACTCCTGTTCGTATTGAGATCGCTACACAACTCATCGAGCGACAGTCGGTGGCGCGCGCACCACTGCCATCACGTTAATTGGATTAGACCTCCTTCGTTGCCACGCAAGGCAAGTGTCGCCAGATCGACATGCTCCTGACGGTCAAGATAGGTTGAGAGGATTATACTGGCATCTCCTGCACAGGTCACGTTGAGTATCTGATCCTGTGTTCCCGTGTTGAGAGCAACGATCCAACGCTCATCTGCTGTTTCGCGCATGTACACAAAACAATTGGTAGAGGTGCTTTCCAGGGCACGATAACTACCACCCGACAGGGCCAGACTGGATCGGCGTAGGTCGATGAGTTTGCGCGTTAAGCTAAGGAAAGACTGCGGATCTTCGAGTTGTGTCGCAACGTTCATTGTGGTTGCATTGGCTGCAACAGGCAGCCACGGCGCAACCTCAGCGTGACAAAAACCAGCGTGAGGACTTGCCTCCCACTGCATCGGCGTTCGTTCCGGATCACGCCCCAACCCCAGCCCAGGCATATGAATACCCCAGGGATCGCGTTCGTGCTCAGGTGCGATTGGCACATTTTCCATGCCCAATTCATCACCATAGTAGAGGGTTGGGGTGCCGCGCAATGTAAGCAGCAGCAACATCCCTACGCGTGCCTGCGCTGCACCAATGCGTGTGGCAATACGATGCTCGTCGTGATTGCCCAGTACATAGTTGGGCCATGCACATGCTGGAATAGTGCTTTCGAGTGTATCAACGGCTTGTCGTATGGCCTGTGCTTGCCAAGGTGTGTTGAGCAAACCAAAATTGCAGGGCATATGCAACTCATCAAGCTGCTCACCATAGTAGCTGGCCCAGGTCGGTACATCGAAAATATGAATTTCCCCAAGTGCGATACGAGGCTGCTCCTGACCATAGCTGTCGAGCAAATGGCGTAGATCCCGAAACACATTG
This sequence comes from Chloroflexi bacterium AL-N1, assembly GCA_013122435.1. Lineage (GTDB taxonomy): Bacteria > Chloroflexota > Chloroflexia > Chloroflexales > Roseiflexaceae > AL-N1. Next base: position 149,876 of record WYDT01000012.1, on the reverse strand, counting down.
TGTACATCAGCATCACCTTTGTCGTATAGATGAAGCTGTGTATCATACGCGCCAAATGATTTGTGAAACGTAGTATGTACAATCTGATTGGAAGGGTTGTCACGCATCGCGTGGTCTTTCATGATGTAGTGGGCTGTATCGATACGTAAACCATCGACGCCACGATCAAGCCAGAAGCGGACGACCTCAAACATTGCGTGCTGTACTGCTGGGTTACGCCAGTTCAAATCTGGCATACTACTCAGGAATGAGTGGAGATAATACTGCTCTGTGGCCGCATCCCACGACCACGCTGGGCCGCCAAAGACACTCAGCCAGTTGTTAGGTGGTGTGCCATCCTCCTGTGGATCTGCCCAGACATACCAGTTGCGTTTGGCAGCAGTACGGGAGGAACGCGACTCACCAAACCACTTATGTTGATCCGAGGTATGATTGGGGACATAGTCAATAATAACCTTAAGATTGCGCTGATGGGCTTCCCTGACGAGCAGATCAAAGGTATCCAGAGCGCCGAAAATGGGATCGACATCTCTGTAATCAGCAATATCATACCCAAAATCAGCCATGGGTGAGGGATAGATCGGTGAGAGCCAAAGGGCATCTATACCGAGAGTGTGACTGAGGTAGTCCAGTCGCGAAATAATACCGGTGAGGTCGCCAATTCCATCACCATTTCCGTCCTGAAAACTGCGTGGATAAATATGGTAAATAATGCCAGATTGCCACCACTGCAAGATTCGTTTGGTCATTGTTGTTCCTTGTACAATGCAACAGCACGAGTATGTGTATGGTTTGGCAGCATGACACATGTCGTTGGTTACATGTCTGTTCTGGGCGCTCATTATAGCATAAAGTCTTTGTGTGCCGTCTTTGTGGAGTATTTGGGGCGCGGTGGATTAAAGTACGTCCTTATCGAGATCTTGATGCTTGCATTGGTTCAATGCATAAAGATGTTCGCTGAGTCCACTCTTAAAATCCTTGACAAGCGAAGTCGTTCTAAATATACTACTGTATGGCTTAAGTCAGATCAACGTCTGACTTATTTGGTATAAGGAAGACCTAATGAAGTGTCCATATTGCACAAGTGACGTTCCTGAAAAATATAATTTCTGCTTAACTTGTCAACGCCAAGTAAAATGCTTGAATTGTAAAGAGTCTCTACTTCCTGAAAAGAACAAGTGTTTTGTTTGTGGCATTGTTATTGGAGCTAGTCAATCCTCGCAAACTCCGATGAATGAATTTACACTTGAAGAAAAGCAAACACGAACTTCTGCTTATCGTAAAATTAATGGACGTTTATCTGACAATGCAATTGGAGAAGCGGCAACTCTCTTTTCAGGTTTATACCGACACCGCAAGAACCTCTGTCATTGCCACTTTCTGAAACTTCAAAAATAGGAAAAGAAGAAGATGTAGTAAGTCCACCAGAGACAACCCCACCTGGTGAAAGTAGTACTACAGTCATACAAGGAACAATCGCACAGAGTAGTGACTCTGAAAAATCGAAAGCTTCAAAATACTTTCAATTGCATGGAGAGAGTGATGTCATTACCAAATTTAATGATTTTAAAGGTAAAAAACGAAAGGATCAACAAGAAAGATTCATCGTATTGTATGTATGGGCATACAATACGATATTAGGAAAACCTGTCCCTGTAAAACAACAGGTTATTGAAGCAATGCGACGGATTAAGTTGCATGATACTAATTCCACCACTTACTTTCAGCAAACGGCGAATGCTTTGTTGATACATACCGATAGTGGTTTTGAGTTGAATACGCGTGGACTCCAAGTGGTCGAACAGTTTCTAGAAGAGATTGGTGACAATTCTGTTCCCGACGGATTTGAATATTGGAAAGGATCTTCTAGACCAGGACAAAAGCGCCATACAATAAGCAAAGAAGAGGATCGGCAAGTTAAGTCTTGGGTTGAAATGTCACTTGATATTGGCCAACTTGACATTAGAGAACTCAAAGCAGCAACCAATTGTGCAATGTTTGCATTGTGGGCTATTACAAAGGGTATTGATGTCATAAAGGCAACCAAGCCTAAAATGGCGTATTTATACCTTACGCAGAAATATACTACCGTTTCAGTCGGGTCGAAAGCCTTTATTACATGTTTAGGTAGGGGTAGTAACAAGAGTAAGTTTAGTAAGAATCCTGAAGGTTTATATTACCTTACCCCACAAGCAGAACGTGAAGTAGAATCATGGATAAAAGGTACAGAGATTCAGCAAGAGGTTGAACCCGAAGTACTTGATGATGAAGGCGATGAATAATGTCATTTTCTAGGAAAAAATTAGAGTCAGAGCTTTCATCTAAGATTCCTAGTGACATACTTACACAACTACTTGATGAATATGCTAATATCAAGCAGCAATTCTTTCTAGGTCGCTTTCAACCAAGTGAGCTTAATGGAGCACGGTATTGCGAATGTATTTTGCGATTAATAGAACACCTTAATACAGGAACATATACTGCTTTCGGCAAACAGCTCAATTCAGAGCAAATAATTAGAAGTATAGAAAATAATACAACTCTACCAGACACATTCCGTTTTTTTATCCCTCGACTTGCACGAGTAATATTAGATGTCCGAAACAAGCGAAATGTAGCACATGTCGGTAGGGAAGTTAATCCTAATCTATCGGATTCTTTACTTATTGTTCAAGCAACTGATTGGATATTAATGGAATTAGTACGCTACTTTCACACGTCCTCCATAAGTGAAGCACAAAAAATAGTAGACAACATTAACACGATTAAGCTTCCTGTAGTAGCCGAAGTAGACGGTTTTATTCGAGTACAAAACACAAAATTAGATGCGCGAACAAAAACACTGGTCATACTGTATTATAAGAAACCGAAAAAAGTGGCAGACAGTAATATTATTAAGTGGTTGCGTTACTCAAACGCCTCAAGATTTCGCAAAGAGATTTTATCGCAACTAGATACAGAAGCTTTGATCCATTATGAGGCAAACTATTGTACCCTTCTACCTAAAGGTGTGGTGCTTGTGGAACAAACAGTACCATTTAATCTCCTATCTTAGACAGAGATGTTCAACTACTGCGTGCACACAATATCGACGGTATGGCCTTAACTTGACCACAATTTACCCGACAAACTATAGACTCCTACCTTCCACAAATACCCCTTTTGAAGTAATTCAGTTTCTAAGTTATGAGGTACTGTAAACAGTAAGACGGTAAAACGTTCTAGTGTTCCACTGTCTTTCTGCTTTATAGTTCATTTGCCCTCTGTGCCTCAGCCTCTCTGTATCTCTGCGTTCAGTAACGGAAGTCATGGTTAAGAAGAGAGAGTTTTCTGTCAGGGTGGGCCGCCACCCCTGCGCTCTCTGGCTCAGGTGCTGCACCCCTGGACCCCGCAAGAGATACTTGGAGCGTAGACCATGATGGGGATGCATGCCTTCGGTGCACCAAGTCCTTGCAGTATCGACAACTGCGGGACTTGAGCCTGTCGAAGGTCCGTCTTCCGCTCTATCGTTCTATCGCTCCACCGCTCTACTGTTCTTGGGTCAGATAACAGTGTGGTTGGTGGGAAGAATTCCAAGACTATCTTCCCACCAACGAGTGTTCCACCGCCCAACCGCCCCATCGCTCCACTGCCCCATCGCTCCACCGCTCCATCACCCTAGAAAATGACAGGAAGCTGGATAACCGATACCCACCGCAACGACGCACACTGATCTTCCTTATTACCTTCAACGATGTTCCCACCGCCTACAGGAACAGGATTGTTCTCTTTACACTGGAGATTGCCATCAATGGTGTTGTTGGCCACTACCACACCGCCAGTGTTTTGGAAGACCTGAAGGTTCCCACCAATACGGTTACTGGTAGCACTCAGCGATCGGCTGTTTTCGTCAAAGAGAATATCACCGTCGATTCGTACCGTATCAATACGTGCTGCTCCACTCTGTACAATCTGAATATTGCCACCAACTGTTGAGTTGCTTAATACCTCAACGCGGCGGGCGTTCTCGGCTTGCACATTGCCCTCTACTTGGACTCCGGTGGCGCGCAGGGTGGCATCGGTTTCGATTTCGATGTTGCCCTCAACACGTGTGCCGTTCAGCACGCACGTCGCATTATCAGGGACACGCAGATTTTCAACAGTTATTGTTCCCAGAGTGCTGTTGCATGTCTCATCGCCACCTCCACCACCGCCACCGGACAGTTGGGCACACTGGTCTTCTTTGCTGCCCTGTACGGTATTATTGCCGCCAGTTGGTGCGGGGTTGTTCTCTTTACATTGCAGGTTGCCATCAATGGTGTTGTTGGCAATCTCCACGCCGCCGGTGTTTTGGAAAGCCTGGAGATTCCCACCAATACGATTCCCTGCTGCGCGTAACTGCTGTGTATTCGTATCGAACAGAATGTCTTGTGTCACTTGAACGGTTTCAATACGTGCACCACCACTCTGCACAACCTGGATACTGCCACCAACCATTGAATTCCCTAACACCTCAACCTGATTGGCGTTCTCAGCTTGTATGTTCCCGATCACGGCAATGCCAGTTGCACGGAGGGTCGCGTTTGACTCTACTTTAATAGTTCCTTCAACACGCGTGCCGTTGAGCGTACAAGTTGTGTCGGATGGCACCCGCACATTGTCGACTGTCACAGTGCCAAGCGTTCCCTGACAATCGATTTCTTCCGCAAAGACAGTTTGGTAGCTACTCGAGATCAGAATGAGCCCGCAACAAAGAGCCCCAAGTAATTTTATCCACTCATGTATTCGCATGGTATTTCCTTCTAAAAATTATACGACTGTAAAGTGACAGAGACAGGGACATAAAACGGAAATACACAGGATATAGTTTAGAAATAAATTAATATTGAGTACGTTAGATAACAATTTAGTTTGGGGCATATTATTGTGCAATGATGTGTATTGTAACGCAGAGATACCCAAGCTGTTGGGATAACCAAATGATCACTCACAACGCCATGAAAAGAACGATGGAGCGGCGAGCGTCGGATGCCCATACCTCGTATCGGCGGCTTACTCGATCCGCTCCAGATTCGCAAAGCTGGCCAACAGTTTTTTGACCCCTTTGCCAGGGAATGCCACTGTCACTTCTTCGTCGTTCTCGATCAGTTTGGAGCTAACCACCATGCCTTCACCAAACATAGCGTGGTTTACTTTCTGACCAGCGAAAAATGCGACTGCCTGTGGCTGGTTGGCTGTGAGGGAGGTACGTTGCTTCTCTTGGCCCCGTGTGGCATTCGATGGTTCTGTATGAGTCTGGCGTGTGCTGCTACCCGTCCAGTTGACACTGCTACGATTGGTAAACATGCTCGTTTGCTGCGTGTCGGTATAGCCGCGTTTAGGCATGTGATGGAGTAATTCTTTGGGAATGTCTGCGAGGAAACGTGAGGACTGCGAGACATTGGTGCGACCAAAAACGGTGCGTCGGAAGGCGTAAAGCATATACAAACGCTCTTTCGCTCTGGTTGCGCCGACGTAAAAGAGGCGTCGCTCTTCATCCAGGGCATCCATGTGGTCAAGCGAGCGTGAGTGTGGCAACAAACCTTCTTCGAGGCCAATCAAAAACACGACCGGGTATTCCAGACCTTTGGCTTGATGCAGCGTAATACAGGTGATGGTGTCCTGCTCTCGCCGCACTGAGTCCAGGTCGGAGACGAGCGCCACTTCCTCCAGAAACGTCGGCAACTGCGACTCTTGAGGCATATGGATGTAGTTTGCAGCAACGTTGCGTAACTCCACCACGTTGTTCCAGCGGTCGCGCCCCTCTTCTTCGCCATGCTCGCGAATGAGGATTGATTCAAATTCCAGTGTGCGGAAAATAACATCCATCAAACCGCCCAGATCGTGTTCATGGCGTGCAGCAATAAAGCTATCGATAAGCCCCATGAAAGATAACAAGGCTTTTTGGGTGCGTGCATTAAATGGAATGGGTGTATCGGGTGGTAGTTCTTCACCGCCTGGATTCTTAAGCTTTTGTAGAGCTCGGTACACCGGCACACCGAGTTTGGTTGCCCAGCGCCCCAATTCGTCTTCGGTACGTTGTCCGATGCCACGTCCAGGCCAGTTCAGAATACGACTGAGGCTGACATTATCGGCGGGATTATGGGCAACGCGCAGATAGGCCAGCGCATCCTTAATCTCTTTCCGTTCGTAGAACCGTGTTCCTCCAACGATCTGATACCGCAGCCCACGACCAATGAGTGCCTCTTCCAGCGCACGTGACTGTGCGTTGGTGCGATACATCACGGCAATATCGCCTGGTTGGTAGTCACCGCTGCTTAACAGACGTGCAGCCTCACTGGCCACCAGATACGACTCCTCGTCCTGATCATAGCCTTCTTGTAAGACAACTAACGTCCCGCGATCATTCTCTGTCCACAGGTTTTTATCACGCATGCGCTTGGCACTCTGGTTGATGACAGACTGGGCCACATCAAGAATCGATTGGGTACTACGATAGTTTTGCTCCAGAAGGATTACTTTGGCTTCGGGATAATCATTTTCAAAGTAGCGAATATTGCGAATATCGGCCCCGCGAAACGCATAAACACTCTGATCTTCGTCACCGACTACAAAGAGATTGCGATATTTTGATGCCAGTTGTTTCAGCAACATGTATTGAACGTGATTGGTATCCTGGTATTCGTCCGCCAGAATGTAGCGATACCGAGTCTGATATTTCTCAAGTACAGCGGGGTGCTGCTCAAACAGACGTACCGTTTCGACCAGCAAATCATCAAAATCGAGGGCATTTGCCTCACGCAGCAGCTTTTGATAGTGTACAAAACAGCGTGCAACAATTTCATCGTAATAGGTGCGCCCCTGCTGGGCATATTGGTTAGCATCAATCAGTTCGTTTTTGGCACTCGAAATAGAAGCACGAATGGCGCGTGGCGGGTATTTTTTGTCATCGAGATTGAGGTCTTTGAGCACTCGTTTCATCAGGCGTTCCTGATCGTCGGTGTCATAAATCGCGAAGTCACGCTCACGACTGAGGTGCACAATATCACGGCGGAGAAAACGCGCACACAGACTGTGAAAGGTTCCGGCAGTAAGGGCGGCTGCGCGTCCGGCACCCAGCAGTGCATCAATCCGTTCACGCATCTCTCGTGCAGCCTTGTTGGTAAAGGTCACGGCCAGAACGTTGTGCAGATCGATACCGACGTGATCAGACAGAAATGCGACCCGCCGGACCAGAACGCCAGTCTTGCCGGACCCAGGTCCGGCGAGAACCAGCGTTGGCCCATCGACCACCTGGACAGCCTGTTGCTGGGCTGTATTAAGCCCTTCTAATATTGATACAGTCATATGTTTTCCTTACTTGTGCCGAACTGTGCTCGTTCATAGTAATCGCCAGAACAAGTGTTTGTCAAGCGCTGATCTATACATCTGTGCCAATGCATTTTCTATTAAAAAGAGCGGTCAATAAACACTAACAGACGGTGGCCATTTGTTATCCGTATTGTGGTACAGAGCTGTTACGATAATCACAATATGTTTGATCGTCCACGCAAGGAGACTTCGATGGCACAAGAAATCTCAGCACAAGTTGTTTTACAAGAAGACAGGCGTTTCAGTGGCACAGCCGGTTCAGGCTATTCCGTGCAACTGGATGGCGCTGTCGAAGTTGGCTCACAGTCTGGCCTTACGCCAATGGAGATGATGTTGATTGGCCTGGCAGGATGTAGTGCGATGGATGTTGTGTCGATTCTGGAGAAAAAACGTCAACCTGTGCAAGGTCTTGAAGTACGGGCTTTTGGGAATCGTCGCGATACCTATCCAACCGTCTTCGAGTCTGTCACATTAGAATATATTGTTCGTGGTGAGGGAATCGAGCCAGAAGATGTAGAACAGGCAATTCATCTCTCAAGAGAGCGCTATTGCCCTGTCTGGGCGATGCTCGGTGAGAGTGCGAATATCACTGCTACCTTCCAATTAGTACAGGAAGAAGCCGCCCCGATGCCGGGCGATTAGGTTGACACGTATTTCGTACGTGTGTCTCAGACACCAGTGCCATTTCTACCGCATCGGGAATGGTACTGGTGTTTTGTTGTGTCATAGAGTAAGGTGAAGATGTTTGTACGGCGAGGTGCAGAACTGTTTTCGCTGCTATATACGCTCTCAATGTATGATAGGGAGTGAAACAATAAACCGTATCGGGTCAACCTCGACCAAACAGGTGTTGCTTGCCTCTTTACTATAGTTTGTTATGAGGCAGCCGCTTATCACCTCAAAGGAAGGAGGTAGTGGTATGTTCTGGATTACTGGTGTATTAGGAATCGCATTCATTGCGGCGCCATTTGTCTTAGGATACAGTACGAATACCAACGCGTTGTGGAGCAGTATCATTCTTGGTGTTGTTATATTGTTAGTGTCACTCTACAAAGCTATTGCTCAAGACAAAGGTAAGTGGGAGTATTGGGTAGATGGTCTTGCTGGTCTTGTTGCTATCGCAATCCCCTTCGCGCTTGGTTTTAGCACGCTGGCAACCGCCATGTGGGCCTGTGTGGTTCTGGGTGCACTCGTCGTGATTTTCTCAGGCTATGAGGTATTTTTTGCTGAGCCAGAGACACCATAACATTCGCTTGGATGCCTTTTGCCCAATGAGGTTGTGAAAGACTCTGGTATTGCGCCAGAGTCTTTCTTTGCACACAAAGGTTATGGAATGGTGCGGATGTTGATCCATTGCACGAGAAAACTCAGAGTCCGCTGATCGCCAGTACCAGGAAAAAAGCTCTCAGGGGCAAAGTTCCCTGCATCTGATGTGAATTTGATGTTGTTCCACCCGGCTTGCAGTTGGGTGGGAAGCGTCAGGCCATCTGCTTCATCAGTTGGTTGTGTCGTAATCTGATCATTGTTCACGGCGATCTGTAGACTTCCCTCATTGCTAAGTGTGGGTGAGCCATCGTACACCAGTTGTGGTGCGACTTGTAACTCGACTTCCTGTGCGACATCACTGTACACATACACCTCTGCGGGTGATCGCCCCCAACGACTGTCCGAGTCCGCCTCACGTGTGTACCACCCATGACCGTGTAATGCGACCATGCTGGCGTCCATACTATCTTGTGTATGACTATCAACGAGAATATCCGCTGGGCGTTCAAACTGGTCAAATGTCTGCAGGTTTATGGTATGCATGGCAAACGGCAGCGATCTGTAATTTCCATCCCTATAGTTCTGAATATTGAGCGTGATTTCTTGTTCGCCAGTAGCTAGACCAAGTGGGATGGTCAGGGGTTGCCCAGAGGTAATGATGGATGTGATCGCAATCTCATTGTCTACGCTGACCGTCAAAAGATGACGGTTGATGACATCGTGGTCTTCTCCAATAGTAACGGGTTCGAGTTCCAGCAGCACAGGTTGACGGGCTGGACTGTTGACGATCAGGGAGGCCGGGGAATCTGCCCAACGCCCATTGGCCTCTAAGGGTTGCCAGTTTTCTCCCCAGTGCAGTGTGGTGGCCTCTTCCGGCGGATCAACAGTGTAGACGCGAATCTGCTCATTGTCTATCAAAGGTTGTTGCTCACCAAACACAGCGTTGAGGAATTCGATGGACCGTTGTACACCGGGATCGCTTTCGCCTGCACCAAACAAGTTTTTGTGCAACACGACGTAGCGGTAGTTGTGGTATGCCAGATCGACAATGAACGAATCGTAGACTGCCGACTGGTCGTTGATCTGGAGGGTATCTACCCAGTCAGTAAAAACACCACCAAACACTGGATGTTCCTCGTAGGTTCGAGAGACATAGCCACCAGCAATACCTTTGTTGTGGGTCATTTGAAAGAATTGATATGTTGATGAATAGTGTATGGCGTTCCAATTGTACGCCATGCTGGTTGAGGATTTGAGGGGCAGATCAAAAACGCCATACTCCTCGGGATCCTGTGCCAGCGTCTGATAGAAGGCGGGTCCCTCTGGTAGTATCTCTTGTGGCAGTGGTTGGGGCCAATGTTCGAGCAGCACAAGCATTGTTGCCATACCAACGAGTACAAGGGCATAACGCGGCATGCGTTGGGTAAGGCTGTGCAGACCAAAGCCAGCGGTGATGGCCAGCAGCACAAACCCAACCATCATAAAGCGGCCTGGTGAGCGCATAAACTCAAGACCAGGTAATTCGGTCAGTAGCGCATACGGTAACATAATGGGTAATCCATATTGGGTAAAGTGGGTTTCCCCCCAGATACGCAGCAGTGGTCCCAGTGAGAATACCATAAATATGAATGTGGCGATAGCCCACCAACGTGCGCGTGACCCAGCCATGAACCAGGCGACGATACTGAGCATCACACCAATGATGGGGAGTGATACGGCGGTTTCTTCATTCAAGGTCATTTGGTCGGCATCGACATAGGGCTGCATAGTTTGCAGTGTATATGCGCCAAAGACTCTGCTATGTGGCACTGGCAAGAAATACTGAACAAGGTCGGGTGAGCGCAACGACTCTGCATTCACATCTACTTGAATGGTCGAGTTTTGTGATGTTTGTACGATGGCGAAGAGCAGTGGTCCAACAATGATAAGTGCACTTGCCCCAAGAAACATCGTACGGACAAGCAATTCGCGACGCTGCTCTGGTAATGATCGATAGAGGGCGACCAGAACAAAAAAACCGATTGCAAGTGATGTGAAGATAAACTGATATCCGGTATGGAGTAAGGTTAGTAATAGTGCTCCCATCGTGGCGGCAGTCCACCAGCGACTACGGTTGAGATCGAGGGTGTAGTGCAGTGCAAGCAGGGCGAGCGGAATGGCACCAACAAATACTTTGGTGACGTGATTCCGCAACCCCGCAATGCACATCGGTGATGACATAACTACGATGCCGACAAAAAGTGCAACACCTCTGGAAAAGCCCAGCCCACGACCCAACAGATACGTACAATAGCCCGATAATGTCAGGCCGATGAGCAATGCACTGTTGTATGCTCCTTCAGGGCCAAGCCACCAGAAAGGCAGTGCAAAGATACTTGTGAGGGGACCGACGCCGTGGACAAGCAACGAGATGCCTTCTGGATAGTACAGAAAGGGTGCATCAAAAAGGGGTTGCTGACCTAATAATGCCTGTTGGGTATGCCAGAATGTCCAGAGATTGTGTTTGGCGTCAATGCCCCCAGAGGTCAGGCCGGTCGTGAAGTGCAAGACTGTTGGCCAGGATAGTGCCACACTCAGGAAGGCATAAAATGTGAAGACCAGCACATGGTGTCTAATGTATGGATGTGCGCGGTGCCATTGCACTTTCCAGTCGGTCGTTCTATAGAGAGTAGGCCGTAGAAACGCCATCGTATAACGTTCTTTCTAGAACACGGTCGTGTCATAAGACATTCTTACCAAAGAAAGGCACACAGAAACGGATGGCTATCCGCTGGATGAGGTTGCATGCCATCTTGCTATACATTGTGGTCTGCCCACAAAGCTTTGATAAGATTGTGATATTTGTTCCAATTGAATAACGATGGAAGAGGGCAGTTGGTTACAGGCTTTTGTTGATTTTGTATTAATTTTACATAGAGATACTTAATGACATCTGTATCTATAGATCTCTGTTACCGAATAATTGTGATATTATGCATATCGCTGGTTAAAGCACAACCGTTTTGTGCTTTTCGTTTAGATATACTGGCGCTATTATATTGGTCATGTTTATGGAGCAGAATGATAATGCATAACCTTCGCTTTTTTATAGTTGTCTGTTTTCTTTTGCTTTCAGCGTGTAGCAGCACGACATCACAAACAGTGTCTGTCGGGCCGGTCGATCTTGCACAATTGCCCGCAGAAGTTGATGCGGCAACGGTTGCTTCGATTAAAGAACAGCCCGAGGTCTTTGTGCTGGATGTGCGTGAGGTTGATGAGTATACGGCTGGTCATATTCCCGGTGTGACACATATTCCGATGAATGATGTTCCAGCGCGACTTGAGGAAATTCCCACTGATAAAACGGTGATTGTGACATGTCGTAGTGGCAATCGTAGTTCCCAGATTACAACGTTTTTACAAGACCAGGGATACACCAATATCCACAACATGCAGGGTGGTATACTCGCCTGGCAGGAAGCGGGCTACCCAGTAGAACGATAAACCGACTCCTTTCAGAGATAAATAGCGAGTGTCAACCTACCAGAACTGACACTCATTTTTGTGTGTCTTTTACCTGCTGTAGACTGTCGTTGATGTGTGTCTCAAGAATGTTTACACACAGATATGGAATTGACAAAGAGCTATGAGAGTTTATAATTGTTGCGCTATAGTTTAGTAAAAAAGGATGCGAATCGTGCATATTGAACAGTACAATTTTACTCCTGCACGAGGTTGGCACCCCATACTACCTGGTCAATCGGTCTCGGCAGCACAACTCGTGTTGGTTTTCGGTACAGTGGAGCGTCTGCGCGAAACCGACCTTATCCGCACCGTTCGTCAGGCATATCCTTACGCCTATCTGGTAGGTTGCTCAACAGCAGGGGAAATTCAGGGCGATCAGGTACTCGATGACTCATTGGTGGTTACGGCAATTACGTTTGAGAAAACCATTGTTCGTGGTGCGGTCGTGAGTTTACACGAAATGCAGGATAGCTTTCATGCAGGTGTGCGTCTTGCCGCAGCGCTTCATCAGGATCAATTGGCACACGTGCTAGTCTTCTCCGATGGCACCAATGTGAATGGGAGTGAACTTGTACGTGGTATGTTAAGCGATTTCCCAGAGGATGTCACTGTGACTGGTGGGCTGGCCGCAGATAACGCGCGTTTTGAGCAGACGCTGGTCTGTTTTAATGATGAGGTGTGTGACTCGCGCATTGCCGCCATTGGATTGTATGGTTACGATCTTAAAGTTGGCTATGGTTCTTTTGGAGGATGGGATCCTTTTGGTCCTGAGCGACTTGCTACACGTTCAAATGAGAATATTCTCTATGAGTTAGATGGCCAATCAGCTCTGACACTGTACAAAAAATATCTCGGTGAGTATGCACAAGACCTGCCATCAAGTGGGCTGCTCTTTCCACTCAGTTTGCGTACTCCCACGGGTGAACGCGGTGTCGTCCGCACGATACTAGGTATTGATGAAACCGATCAGAGTATCATTTTTGCGGGGGATATTCCTGAAGGTTCTTATGTGCGCCTGATGAAAGCCAATTTTGATCGTCTTATTGATGGGGCCAGTCATGCGGCACAGTCAAGTTACGAAACAGTTGGGTCTAGCGCACCAGATCTTGCTATCCTCATCAGTTGTGTTGGTCGGAAGTTGGTGCTCAAGCAACGGGTTGAGGAAGAAGTCGAAAGTGTGCGGGAGATTTTGGGACAGCAGACCGTATTTACCGGATTCTATTCAAATGGAGAAATCGCACCATTTGATCTGAAGACCCAATCTGAACTCCACAATCAAACAATGACCATTACCACTTTATCAGAGCGGATCACCGAAACGTAAAGTCTATGGTATAGTTGCAATATATGAATACACCAGCGAAGACCTATCACAAATTACTCCTGCGTCAGATAAAAAAACATTTTGGTTCACTTGATGCAATTCCCGCAGACGTTCAAATTTTTGTTGACGCGGTTAATGAAGCGTATCATCAAGCTGATGCTGATCGTGCGTTGCTTGAGCGTTCGCTCGAACTCAGTTCGCAAGAACTAACTGAGCGATACAAGCGTCTTCAGGAAGAGCTCGTGGAACGTGAGCAAAAAGATCAGGCGTTGCATTTGGCTGAAGAAGAACGTGTGCGGCTTCAGGAAGAAATTATTCGGGTGCAGGCGGCTACATTAGAACAACTCTCTACACCCTTGATCCCAATTAATGATAATGTTGTAGTGATGCCCCTCATCGGAACAATGGACTCACGTCGAACACAACAAGTGCTGGAAACGCTGCTCCAGGGCCTTTCAGATAGTCAGGCCAACATTGCTATTCTGGATATTACTGGTGTTGGTGTGGTGGATACACAGGTAGCACAGGGCTTGATACATGCCGCACAGGCTGCCCAATTGTTGGGTGCACAGGTCATGCTTACCGGAATACGTCCTGAGATTGCCCAAACATTGGTTGGCCTGGGTGTTGATTTGAGAACCATTGTAACCCACAGTACGCTTCAAAATGGGATCGCTGCGGTGATGAAATAATCTGGTTACGTTCTGGTAATGTCCACACATATACTGTTTTTTGTCACCATCCCTCCTTTTGATACCCCATCTGCTCACCCCCTCCAAGAGCAGATGGGGCTCTTTTTATTGGCCTTTGAGCTACAGGCAATTTTTCTCCCTTGAAAACATGTACAATAACATAAGCGCTATACGTTTCCTGTTTGTCTTTGTGACTAGAAATGTGGAGCTTATGAAACGTGATCTCTTTGACGTTGAACATCACATGTTTCGCGAATCTTTCCGCACGTTCGTCGCGCGTGAGATTCTGCCCAACTACGATCTTTGGGAGCAGCAGGGCCTTGTCGCACGTGAGGTGTGGCCAAAGGCAGGTGCACAGGGCTTTCTCTGCATGGATGTCCCAGAGCAATTTGGTGGCGCTGGCATTAGTGATTTTTGTTATCATGCGATTATTGCTGAGGAACTTGCACGCGCCGGAGTAGTAAGTGTTGGTTTTGGGTTGCATACGGATATTGTTGTTCCCTATCTCCTGCGTTATACAACTACAGCGCAAAAAGAACGCTGGTTACCACAGATCGCTCGTGGGGAGTGTATCACCGCGATTGCGATGACCGAACCAAATGCCGGAAGCGATCTCGCTGGTATTCGTACGACTGCCATCCGCAAGGGCAACCACTATGTCCTGAATGGGCAGAAAACCTTTATCAGTAATGGTATCTTGAACGATCTGGTGATTGTAGCGGCCAAGACCGACCTAACCCAGGGCCATCGCGGAATGAGTCTGCTGGTTGTCGAACAGGGCATGGCCGGATACGAGCGCGGACGTAATCTCGAAAAGATTGGTCTGCATGCTCAGGATACAGCTGAATTGTTCTTCAACGATGTGCCGGTGCCAGTCGATAACTTGCTTGGGGAAGAGGGCCAGGGTTTTGGGTATCTCATGCAGCAACTCCCGCAGGAGCGCCTCTCGATAGCGGTCAGCGCTATCGCCGGGGCCGAAGCTGCCTTCGAGTGGACAGTGCAGTATTGTCGTGAGCGTCAGGCTTTTGGCCAACCGATCAGTAGTTTGCAACACACGCGCTTCAAATTAGCAGAAATGAAAACCGAAATCCAGATCGGGCGTGTGTTTATTGATCGGTGTATTCTGACCCATAATGCGGGTGAACTCACAACTGAAGATGCTTCGATGGCGAAGTGGTGGGCAACCAAACTACAAAAGCGCGTGGTTGATCAATGCCTGCAGTTGCATGGCGGGTACGGCTATATGCGTGAATACCCGATCTCGCGGGCCTATCTCGATGCACGTATTCAGACGATCTATGGTGGGACGACCGAGATTATGAAAGAGATTATTGGGCGATCACTAGAGAAATGAGCCCTTGAACCGTGCTATACTTGCACTAGCCATGAAACCATATAGTCGTGATACAACTCCAGCCGCCCACGAACGACACGTTGCCAATGTACGTGCCATGTCGGATGCTCAACGGGTGCATGCCGCATTCGAGATGAGCATGTGGGCGCTCGCCACGTCGATGCATGCCACTCGTCGTGTTTCAATGAGCGAGCAGGAAGCGCGTTGCAAACTCATTGAGCGTATGTATCGCACGACGATTCATCCTGACAAACGAACAACATTAAAAGTTATGCACCAATCTTTTTATGATGCTGTCACCAGGGTTGTGGATGTTCTGGAAGCATTAGATATTGCTTACTACATTAGTGGGTCTGTCGCCAGTATCACCTATGGCATGCCACGTACCACTATGGATGTGGACATTGTGGCTGAAATTGAATTACAGCATATTGACTCTTTGACGGAACAATTAAGTGATAACTATTATATCCAGTCTCAAGATATACGTGAGGCGGTTCGATTCCGTAGCTCGTTTAATATATTCCCTAATCATGGACCACTCAAGATTGATTTTTTTATTCCCGATAATCGCCCGTTTTATCGTGCCGTATTTGGTCGGGTTCGGTATATATTTCTCAATCCCGATGCTCCACGACCATATGCATTACCAAGTGCTGAAGATATCATTCTCTTGAAACTGCTGTGGTATGAGCAGGGGGAACGTATCTCTGTGCAACAGTGGAACGATATTCTTGGTGTTATTCAAGGGCAGTTTGATGCGCTTGATCGGACATACCTGCGACATTGGGCAGCGCAACTTGCTGTATTACCACTGCTGGTGCAGGCATTTGTCGATGCAGGAACAGATCTATAGAAGCCGGTATTTTAGTTGACATAAACCGAAAGATAAGACATGGAAGATGATACACTAACACCATACCAGCAACGGATTGCTGCAATGGCAAATGATCTAGCCGAACGTTTTGCGCCGCGAGCCAACGAGTATGATCGTGATGGCACATTTCCCTTGGAGAACTACACTGATCTTCACCAGTCGGGGTATCTCCGAATGATTGTCCCCAAAGAATATGGCGGCGATGGTGCAACGCTCTTCGATATTGTGGTGGCACAGGACCATCTGGCACGTGGTGATGGTGCGACGGCGATGGCGGTCGATATGACGTTGCATTTGATTGGTCGGGTAGATGCGCTCAAGAGTTGGCCTGAGCCGATGTTTGCGCGCATTTGTCGCAGCATCGTCGAAGAGGGCGCATTGATTAACGCAGCCGCCACCGAACCAGAGATGGGGAGCCCTTCCCGTGGGGGTGCTCCAGCTACCAAGGCCACTCCGACCGATGGTGGCTGGTTGCTCAACGGTCGTAAGATTTTTGTGAGTATGGCGCCTGCGTTGCGCTACTTTGTGATCAGCGCCACGACACCACCTGCTGAAGATGTACCGCAGGGGACTATCATTAATGCGGTGGTGCAGTCGGGGTCGCCGGGCTTGACTCTCGAAGATACCTGGAGTGATGCGCTCAGTCTGCGTACCAGTGGTAGCTATGATGTCATTCTGGAGAATGTGTTTGTTCCTGATGAATGGGTGCTGGATCGCCAGATCATCGGTGGCACGCAGAAGCCTAAGTCTCCGATGCAGATGGCATGGTTCAACCTGTCGTTGTCGGCTGTGTACCTTGGTATTGGCCAGGCTGCCCATGATACGATTATTCGTTATGCACGTGAACGTGTTCCCACGGCGCTTGGTCGACCGATTGCAACGCTTCCGAACATCCAACGACGTGTTGGCGATATGCAGGTCCGTTTGACGGCGGCACGCAAGATCCTCTATGACACGGCGCGTGTGTGGGTCGCACATCCCGAGTCCCATGCGAGCATGCCTTCACACATTGCGACTGCCAAGTACCTCTGCACCAACGCTGCGGTCGATGTCAGCGATCAGGCGTTGCGGATTGCTGGTGGGTTTGGTCTGACGCGTTCATTACCTTTAGAGCGCTTCTATCGAGATGCCCGTGCCGGGTTGACCCATCCACCGCAGGATGATGCAGCTCTTGAACTGGTTGGCCGTGTAGCGCTGGGACAATAGTTTGATGGGCGGCGGGGGGAGTATATGATGACTGCACCAAGAGAAACGTGGTTACTACGGTGTCGAGTCGGTCTGTGAAGTCAGGAAGGTTGTAAATGTAGACAAAATGGTGTCCCACGCCACGTGGAAGATCGTCTGGCGTTGCCAACACAACTCGCCGATCAGCTCGAGCCACGGTGGTTCAGGTCAATACGTGTTTGTGTGTCATCAAGGGATGTAAATTGCACGTCAACGCGGGTTGGTAGCTCTTGATTGCTGCCAAGATACCAGGTATATGCCAGATGATGTGGTGGCTCCCAAATAACCACGGAGCCCCACTCGTACTCAACACCATCAGATGCACGTTCGTAGAAACGCCCCCCACGCTGCGCTTCGATACACACGTGGGTTTGTGGGTCGCCGCTAAGCGAATGATCGGTCGGCCACCATACGTGTATCTGTGCAGTCCAGATGTGAAATATTACATCAATGTTCTGCGCTACGATAATCGATTTGGTAACGGTGTGCTCGGAATCGGCATTACTCATGGCTCAAGGTGACGATTTCCTTCAGCAAAACGCTTAAAATGTGCCAGTGCATCATCCCAAAACAGATCCAGATACACTCTCAAGTCGCGGAATCCGGCTGGTTTGAGATAAAAAACATTGCTTGTGCCATTGATATTGTACCCTACCAGATCGGCCTCTTGCAAGATACGCAAGTGTTTTGAAATAGCTGGTCGACTAATCGAAAAATGTGTGGCGATCGTGCCAACGGGCATTGGCCCTTCTCGCAGCATGAGCAAAATATCTCGGCGGACCTGATTGCCAAGTGCGTCAAGTACACGATTGATTTGTGGGTTGCCTTCGCTCACATTCTATTACTCCGTATGTTCAGCGCGTTTCTTGAGACCTGCGACAAATTGCTCGAAGGGTGAGGTCATATCGGGAAGCGAACGCCCGATCAGCGGGAGGAGTGGGCCGCTAAATACTTCACGAACCGTGAATTCGATAGTTCCATTGCCTTGTGGTACAAGCGTAAAAGTCCGCTCACCCTTGAACAAACCAAGTGGCATGCCTCCAGACCACTTCATATATTTGTGTGGGACAAACTCGGTCACTTTGGCTGGAAATGCCTGGCCAGGGCTGAGCTTCGTAAAAGTAACAAGCTTCTCGCCAGGTGCAATACGTCCCTCGATGCGCTCGACAACCGGGTCCCATTGGGGATAATTGGGGGCATCGGTCAAAATGGCCCAGATGGTTTCTGGGATGGCTTCGATGGTGGTTGTGGCGTGATACTCTTTCATGCATAATCCTCCGCTGTACTGACTTGCTTACTTACGTTGCATGTATTTGGTAACTTCAAAGTTACGAAATTATGGTAACCTCAAAGTTACCAAAAGTCAAGGTGTATTGAAGTGGTTGTTTGAGGCTGTTGAAGAACGAGGGCTGGTCAGATTTCGAGGAATGTTCTGAGATCGAGAGTGAGGGAAAATAAAGATAGAAGCTGCGTCATTTACGACGCCACCTCGCGTTCGTTGACAGTGACGTGTTCGAGTGCGTAATCGATAGCTTCCTCTAGTGACATTTTCTGACCCTCGTTCCAGGTTTGTTGCCAGGTGTCCTCGTTGAGTTGTTCTCTGGTAAAAGTTAGTGTTTGCTCATAGCGTATGTTGTCAGAAGGTGAACGAGGTGTATTTACAGAGTTACGTAGTTTTGTTGCTACACTGCATAGATGTATTGCTTGGGACCACCGCGTGTGAGATATTGCAACCTCAGCTATTGCCTCTAAACAGTCTGCACTGCCAGAAACGTCATTCAACTCTTTGAATAGAAGCAGACTTTCTTGACCGTATATTGTTACTTGTTCGCGGTCTTGTTGATCTAAGTGAACTCTCAGTAAATTCACGAGTGCATGAGCTATGCCAAATTTACTCTTTAATTCTTGAAATAACTTTAAGCTTTTGTTACAGGCTGTTATTGCAGTATCATAATTTCTAGATAGAAGAGCTGCACGTCCCACATTGTTTAATGAAGCACCCATGCCCCATTTATCGTCTGTTTTTTGGAAGAGAGTATAACTTTCCTCACCAAACGTCATTGACTGAGTGTAATTGCCTCGATCCAATTCCACAAAACTTAGATTTGTAAGAGATACGGCAATATCCCAAACTTTATCTAGTTTTCGTCTGATACCTAGACTTTGCATATGATATTTTGTCGCAAGAGCATAGTCATTTTGTTGGTGTGATAAGTTACCTAAATTATTAAGGGCATGGGCTGTATTTTCTTCGTCATTTAATTTTTCCCAGAAATTGAGAGCGTTTGTGAAGTGTTTTGTTGCTAGCTGATAGTATCCTTGAATTAAAGATATGCTTCCAGCGCCGTTTAGAACTCTTGCCCACTCAACTCTAGTTTGTTTATCATTGTGAGCCTCGGAAAGAGTTTCATGTGACAACATCGCTGTCAAGTATCGATTTCCGTCACTTAGTTTGCCAGAAATCCACCAGAATTGCCATAGCGCCGATCCCATTCGTAAAACTTGTAATATCCACTTTTCTGTAAGCATCCATTGGATTATTATGCAAATATTTTCGTACTCCTGATTTAAATAGTTCAACCACCAGACCTGCTGAGACCCTTTAAATTCAGGTGCAGCTTTTTCAACTAATTCCAGATAATAGTCTGCAAATCTCTGTTGTACCTGCTCCATTTTGCTACTCTCCCCCAACTTCTCCCAGGCATACTCTCGGATTGTCTCGAGTAAGGTAAAGCGTGATTCGTTGTTTATGTCTTCTTTGACTTGCACCAGGCTATGGTCAACCAGCGTTGTGAGGTGATTGACCATGGTTAGAGTTTGGGGATCAGGACCTAAGGATGTGGTAGACAATGGTGGCTCAGGCAATAGTTGTTGATCATTATTAAGGACGGAGGTTGCAGCTTCGAGGGTACAGCCACCGGCGAAAACGCTTAGTCCGGCAAGAATGCGTTGTTCCTCTGGCTGGAGCAGTTGATAGCTCCAGTCAATAGCAGCGCGTAGCGTTTGATGGCGTGCTGGAGCATCAGTTGTGTTATGTGAGAGCAGAGTAAGGCGCTGGTCCAGACGTGCCAGCATCGCCTGTGGGGAAAATAGTTTGCTCCGAGCGGCCGCCAATTCAATAGCTAGTGGTAATCCATCGAGTCGCGTGCAGATTGCTGCAACTGCTGGGGCATTTTCATCCGTTAATACAAAATCTGGTTTTACCGCCTGGCTGCGCCGCACAAACAATGCGACTGTGGGGTTGTGTGCCAGCGTTTCAAGAGATGCAGGAATGGTCGAATCAGGGGTGGTTAAGGATGGTACTGGATATTCCTGTTCACCGGAAATACGTAGTGGTGTGCGGCTGGTTATGAGAATGGTCAGGTCTGGCGCTATGGCAATGAGTTTGGTGATGAGCGAGGCAGCCTCAAGGACATGTTCGAAGTTATCGAGGAACAACAACGCCTGTTGGCCTTTGAGTGTTTGCATCAGAGCCTCGTGTAAGGTCTGATGAGCACTTTCTTTGGCTCCTATAGCCTGGGTGATAGCTGAAGCTACGAGTGAATGATCGCGCAGTGGTGCAAGTGAGACGGTGTAAAGGCCATCACTGAACTGGTGTTTGATTGTTTCAGCAATATGTTGGGCCAGCCGTGTCTTGCCTACACCAGGTGGGCCAGTCAGCGTAAGGAGCCGGACATCGGTCTGTCCAAGCAGATACTGAATTGCCTTGATGTCAGTTTCACGCCCAAAGAGTTTAGTATGGGGAGTGGTTAACTCCCATGGAGTTTCAGTAATCTTTTCTGAAGTAGAATCTGTTGTTATGGGTTCTTCGGTTGACTGGACGCTATTGGTCGATGCCTCGAGACGATAGCCCACACCAACTTCGGTCAGGAGATACCGTGGTTTGGTCGGGTCTAGCTCAAGTTTGCGACGTAACTGGCTGATATAGGTATGCACATAGCTATGCTCGTCGTGGTAGGCATCACCCCAGACATGTTGGAGCAGAGTGCGGTAGGTTAATGTTTTGCCATGGTGAAGGGCAAGTATCTCTAGTAGTTTCCACTCTGTGCGTGTAAGGTAAATCTTCTGGCCATTGCACATAGCTTGGCGTTCATCAAAATGGATAGTGGTTGTACCAAGGTGCAGGTATGGCTGTTCAGTTGCTTGGGTTTGTCGAGGTCGTAAAGCGTTGCGAACATGACTGAGAAGATTCTCTGGATCAAAGGGATAGTACAGATAATCGTCTGTAACAATGTCGGCGATAGTTCCATTATTCTGCTCTGACTCGTCATCAATTAAAACAATCAGTGGAATTGTCGTTCTCTGTCGAAGACGATGATAATCATCAATCTGCTGTTGTCTGGTGTGGGTTAGATCTAGAATGATAAGATGATGTGTTTCATCTTCCAGATATGTCTGTGCTTCATCATAGCTTATAGTGTGTGTGGTGTGAAATCCTTGAGCTTTGAGGGTGCGTTGAATAAGGGTATAGATAGAATGTACTGTAGTGACGACCAACACCCGTGGTTGGGGTTGTGCCATAGAAAGTAACCTCCCAAACTTCCCTGAGAATACATACTTCCAACTATTGTTAAGACGTTGTAGGAATTTTTCTTCTTTCAAATTATACAAGATTTTGATATATTTGTACAGATTTGTGTTGGGTTTGTTTTGTAGCCTTCAGATCAATGGTTTGAGGTTTCGGTTATGTGGATGAATGATGTGTGGTGCTAGATGTAGCGCCTGTTTTGAACTGGCGTCATTTAGAGCCCGATGCTTGAGCGGCGGGCGGGCCGTCGACCTATAAAGGTCTCGGCTACGGGGGCCTGGATGGTGTCAATGTTGTTACACCCCAAATGTGTGGCCTGTTTGTTTGTCGGGTGGTTGATTGAACGAATGTGGCCGAGCCATTAATGGCGAGGGCCAGATCGATCCCCTCATCTAGTTTTTGTGTCTCTATAGTCTTGACATTTGATTGGTTGTTGCACGGTCAAGGGCCAGCCGAGGCCCCTAACAACCCCGGCCCAGGTGCGGCGCCCTGGGCACCCGCATGGGAGGTCGGTGGTGTGAGAGATGTTGGTGGCGGATGCCTCGCGTGCTATTCGATGTGAGGATCTTGTTGTTGTGATACTGCCGCCGGGCTCAAGCCTGCTGCAAGCAGGCAGGTCATTGTGGTGGATGAGATGCAGCGGAGTGGTTGATAGCGATAATTGTATAGTCGCCTAGTTGTCTTTCTCTGATGATGATTGGGCATGTCATACCAATACTCTCATCTGACTGGCAGTGGAATAATCTTAGTGACAAGCATCTATTGCGGGTGGTCTGGCGGGCGCAGCACTGCCCGCTGGAAGCATGGTGATAATGTGGATATTATTGTCTGCTTGAGAGCCAGCAATCGGCCACAAATGATGATATTGCCGCGATGACCTTCGACCTAAAGGTCTTGGCTACGGGTCGGATGGACGGTGTCAATGTTGTTATACCCCAAATGTGTATGGCTTGTTTATTTGTCGGATGGTTGATTGAATGAGTGTGGCCGAGCTATTTATAGCGAGGTGATATCAAAGTCTATTTATCTATCTCTGTTCCTCTGTTCCTCGTGCTAACCCTTAACCCCCATAACCCCTAACCCATATCTCTTAACTATTCTTGAGACAATCTTTAGACCAGCATCGATTTTCTTTAGATAATCCTGAGACTACGTTGCTATACTCTGCCTGTGTTCAGTTATGGTATGGAGCAGAGCGGAACTCGCCTGTCTCAAAACGAAGGAGGGAAATATTCGCTAAATAACATTGAACTCAAAAAGGATGTAAGGATTAAGACTATGAGATGATTGGATAGTGAAGGAGTTATTAGTTTAGAAGGAGTTTTGTTTATGACAACGATACGAATTGTTCTATTGGCCCTGCTCGTTTCGGTTGCCACGTTTGGAACCACACATGCCGCTTCTCCCAATGTAGATAGTGACTCCGAACTTTCTAAGAGTCGAGATGCTTCAATGACTCTGGTTGTTGATGGAGTTTCACAAACCACCCAGAATATTGTTGCGTTTAGAAGTAAAGAACTGCATTATGTTGTTACACCAGAAACGCAGGAACAGAATCGCTTGTACGCTTTTAGTACTCATGAAGCTGCTCAGTCGTTTTTGAACAACTCAATCAAAACAGACGATGTTTCTGTGCAGAGTGGTGGTTACATAGTGTATTGGGATAGTGAGACTACCAGTTATGCTGGGTCTTCGCTAACTGCGCCGGGTGGTACAAGCATAGCTAATCTTGCAAGTATTGGTTGGAATGATCGTATTACATCTTCGCAAAGGGTTGGAACCAATGTCCTTTCGGAAATATCTCGTAGTATCAATTTTAGTGAGTCAACGCTTGTTGGTGTTTGCCCTTTAGACTGTCATATTGTTTGGGGATATTATAAGGCGGCATCTTCGCTAAAGGTAAAGATACGATAACTTTCACAAGATGTAGTGAATGACATATTACATTCTCTGTTTGCTTATTGGGACCTTATCAAGACATAAATACGACTCTCATTGTCGTTTTGATACCCCACGCAACTATCCTGTGGTTGCGTGGGGTCTTCTCTTTCCCTTCCTAAAAATCGAGAGATATAACTTTGTCTACGTTTCGGCAATAGGCTGATAGGCATTGGGATCGTCAAAGCCAGCGATCCACGCGGCAGCCTGGTGGCAGGTACGCGTTTGTGGTGGCACTCGAATGAGGTACTGGCGTCCGGTCGATGGGCAGATAACTGACACGCACACCAGATCTTCGTCGCCAGTCATTGCTCCTTCAGCAGTCGTCGCTCACCACCAGGGTCGTTGTCACGGTCGAGTACTTCAGCGTTGGCCTGCTCCAGAAATGCCTCATAACCCATATGCTTTAGCATCACACGCCGTCGCTCTGCGTTGCGCTCATTGAGCACTTCTTCAACCTTGATCGTCTCTAGGCGAAATACGATGCGCTCATCAACTGGCACGCCACACCAGCGCAATTGGGCGGAACGTGCTGCAACAGGTAGCCATTCGATCTGAGTGTCTGCCAGGTCGATCCATGAATTGACCGCAAGTGTGGCTGGCAGATCGGTAAGGTTGACACAACCACGTAGGTCGAGTTGCGAGAGGTTGGTGAGCCACGATGGCAGTGTTTGCATCTGTGAACACCCATACGCAATCAAGGGGAAGAGTGGGCCGCTGAATACCTCGCGAACGGTGAATTCGATAGTTCTACACCATACCCGGCAGAACAATGTGGTATGTATTAGAGCAAAATGATGTTACTACACTGAATAATATGCTCGCCACCTGCCCTGATCCAGAAAATTCACAATGTATTTGTGATATTCATACAACACTATGTTCCTACTGCGAGCGATTGTAAGGCGAGGTTCGCTCTGCAACATCCCCACACAGACACGCCACATTTGCCTGGCTTTCCTTTGGACTCAACACGCTCAGCCTATACTGAGAGTCAATAAAGCTAAAAGCTCCAGCTCTTCACTTTAGCGAAACTATTGCTTAGTTTGCTCCCAACATACTGTAGTCGGTGTATGCTATCATACATTATACGCGTTATGTATATATACACCATTGCAACTCAGTCAGCAACGACTGCTGACTACTCAACCCTTATGAATTATACAACACACCGCAGGGGGATTCATGTCACGTGTCCTTATTCTCTTTGCCCACCCCGCACTTGAAAAGTCGCGGGTACATCGTCGACTCATTCGTGAAATACTCCAAATTCCTGGCATAACATTTCACGACTTGTATGAAGAATATCCGTCCTTCGACATCGATGTACCACGTGAACAGGAGTTACTTATCGACCACGATGTAGTTATCCTACAACACCCCTTCTTCTGGTATAGCACACCAGCAATATTAAAACAGTGGGAAGATCTGGTCCTTGAACATGGCTGGGCGTATGGATCGAAGGGTCTGGCGCTGAAAGGAAAAAGGGTCTTCAATCTTATCACTGCTGGTGGCCGCGAAGTGGCCTATCGACATGATGGATACAACCGCTTTACCATTCGTGAACTGCTGGTTCCTATTGAACAGACCACGCATCTATGCAAAATGCAGTATCTCCCACCATACGTTATTTTTGGCACACATGCATTGGACGATGCGGATATTGAGCAAACGGCACAGGAGTATCAGCAACTGCTGATCGCGTTGCGAGATGATATGATTGATCTTGATGCAGTACAGTCGTATGAGACGCTGAATGAAGCACTACAGACAAATGTGAAAGGAGCGGCAACTATATGAGTAGCGAAGAATTTCTCTTTCAGGCATTTGTCTATTTAATGGCAGCGGTAATAGCGGTTCCACTGGCTAGTCGTTTAGGTTTTGGCTCGGTGTTGGGCTATCTGATTGCCGGGATTGTGATTGGCCCGTTTGGTCTGGGCTTGATCGGTGAAGAGGGCGAAGACGTGATGCATTTTGCCGAGTTTGGTGTGGTAATGATGTTGTTTGTCGTCGGCCTTGAGCTGGAGCCGGAGCGGTTGTGGCGGTTGCGTGGTCCTATTTTGGGTTTAGGTGGATTGCAGGTCATTGTGACAACGCTCGTGGCGGCTGGTATTGGAATGGCGTTTAGCTTTCCCTGGCAGACTGCTATGGCCATCGGCATGATCCTTTCGCTTTCTTCAACGGCTATTGTATTGCAATCGCTCAACGAAAAAGCACTACTCAAGACCGAAGGGGGCCAAAGTGCGTTTTCCATTTTGCTCTTTCAGGATATTGCGGTCATACCTATGTTAGCTTTTTTTCCGCTGTTAGCTATCGGAGGGGTGGGTGGTGGAGAAGACGCCCATACAACAACGACCTGGGTGAGTGGGCTAGCACCATGGGCACAAACGCTGGCTGTGTTAGGGGCGGTAGCTGGTGTGATTCTAGCAGGCCGCTTTGTTGTACGGCCTATCCTGCGGATTGTGGCTACGACTCGGTTGCGTGAACTCTTTACAGCGGCAGCACTCTTGCTTGTGATTGGCATTGCGCTTCTAATGACTCAGGTTGGTCTGAGTGCTGCACTGGGAACGTTTCTAGCGGGAGTGGTGCTGGCAACCAGTGAGTACCGCCATGAACTGGAGAGTGATATCGATCCATTCAAGGGGTTATTGCTGGGGCTTTTCTTTATTGCCGTCGGTGCGGCTATCGATTTTGCGCTTATCTTGCAACAGCCATTCCTTATTTTTGGCATTGTAATAAGTATTGTCGCGATTAAATTTGCCGTTCTTTTTGCACTGGCACGTATGTTTAAGCTCCAGTTTGATCAGAGTATGCTGGTGGCGTTTTCGCTTCCTCAGGTGGGAGAATTTGCTTTTGTACTACTTTCCTTTGCGAATCAAGAAGGTGTGTTAGGAACAGAAATCACCAGCCCACTTGTAGCAGTGGTGGCGCTCTCTATGGCCATTACACCGTTGTTGCTCATCATCAATGAGCGTTTTGTCCAACCACGTTTTGGCACCCGCGATCAGGAGGAGCGTGAACCTGATGTGATCGATGAGGAAGCGCCGGTTATTATTGCAGGGTTTGGGAGTTTTGGCTCAACTGTAGGGCGCCTGCTCAGAGCCAATGGCGTGCCGACTACTGTGCTTGAAATTGACTCCGACCGGGTTGACCTGCTGCGTAAGCTGGGGCTTAAAGTGTATTATGGCGATGCCTCGCGCCACGATCTGCTGCAGATAGCAGGAGCAGGCGAGGCGAGACTGTTGGTTATTGCACTCGACACACCTGAAAGAACACTGGCGTTGGTCGAACTGGCCAAGAAACATTTTCCTGAGTTGACGATTATGGCACGAGCGTTTGATTGGGATGACTCGTATCAGTTGATTGATGCAGGTGTGACGTATGTATATCGTGAAGCACTCGACACATCGATGCGGATGGGTACAGATGCACTGCGGCTGCTGGGATTCCGTGCGTATCAAGCGCAACGTTCCGCACAAACATTCCGCCAATATGATAATGAGTCCCTCTTTGAACTCACCAAGAAACGCGGCGACCCTACGCTGTATCTGAGCTCTGCACGACAACGTATCGAGAATCTGGAGCGGCTTTTGTCAGCGGATCAGGTGGAGCGTGATCCATCGCGTGACTTAGGTTGGGATGCGGAGTCGCTACGCGATGAGGTGCGCCGTGCGCCGGGAGGTTTTGGTGCATCAGCGTCAGACTCGGCATAGCAATTTTGTAACTCTTCTACCGAAAGTCGTTACTTCAAACGTTTATATATTTTGAGATGTTTTGATCGTTTGAGGAATACTCTATGGCTCAGTCTATTGCAGCACGTCGACAACGACAGCGTAAGGTGGCGTTTGGCAGAGCGTACGGAACTTATGTCTGAACGTGATGTCTACAGGCAGAATCTGCGAACAGTACAAAAACAGATCGCAGAACATGGCAGCGATATGGCTGCTCCGGTCAAACTGTTGAACCAGCGTAAAGCATCTGAGCAAGCTATTACTAAACTTGATGAACGACTGAAAATGTCCGCAGAACAACCTGTGCCAACGCAGCGTAAGCCATTGTGGAATGGTACAGCATGGCGTCATCTGCTGCTTAGTTTTGCCAATGCGTTTTGCTGGACTGATCGTAGTGGTGAGCAGGTGGTGCAAACAATAGCGCCTCTTTTTATCGAAGCACAGGAATTTCATCCTGAAACAACCAGTACACTACTTGACATCGCCCAGGAGTTTCAGGTTGGCTGGACAGCAGATCCGCTAAATCTATACAGTACTGTTGTTTCTCTTCGTAAGGAGTGGCGAAAGGGTGGCAGACTGACAACCGAAACAATCCAGATACTGGTAGGAAGTGTCCGTTATCCAGTGCAACATACTACTATAAGAAACCAACTTCAGATGCTACGCAATGTGTTGCAGTTTGCTACTAAAAGCACATATCCTCCCTCAGTAGATATTACAACTTGTGGAAAAAGCCATCCAATCAGCGACGGCGTTGTGGAAGCTCACAGATGTCCAACAAGCTATTCTCTATTTGCAGTGTAGTCGTTATTTGTTGAGAATTGATGATGAAAATCGCTTGAATATTGTTCTTTGGTGCGAATGCTTGTTGACAGGTCTCTCAAGTTATTGCCTAAAAATGGTGGAGCCTTAGCGGGAGGTTTGAGTGGATTTTATTATCGCCTAGGCAATGTATATCTTTTGGATCTAAACCGATATGAAGAAGCGGGAGCACTATATCGACAGGCTGGAGAAATAAATGATCAAGTAAACATACTTTTGCATGTCGCACTGGGTATTATCTGTCGTCTTCTACGGTGATATAACTCTCTAAGTCTCAGGGTTCTGTGTTGACATAATGCATAATCAGAGCAGACTCTTCAATTCCTCGGCACTCTTGTGGGTCATGCCAGGTATTGCGGCAAGCTCATCCACGCTGGCCTCACGAATGCCATCCAGCGAACCAAAGGCTTTGAGCAGCGCGCGTTTGCGTTTGGGGCCAATACCAGCTATATCGTCCAGCATCGATTTGATGGTCGATTTGGTCCGCAAGGAGCGATGGTATTGTTTAGCAAAGCGGTCAGTTTCTTCATCTATCGTTTGCACAAGCCGGAGCGCCGGGCTGGTGCGTTCCAGAACGATTAGTTGGGAAGCTCCTGGTAGCAACAGATCAAAACGGTCCCGTTTCGTGCCTTTGACGACACCAGCGACAGGAATATGATCGAAGTTGAGTTCTCGCAGCACTTCTATCGCGCCATTGAGTTGTCCCACGCCGCCATCGATCAGGATCAGATCGGGGATCTCGGCCCAGGTGCTATCGTCTCGCTGTTCTGTTTTGCCCTCCGCTACCTGTTGTATGGCCTCTTCCTGAGAAGTTGCTTCGCTCTTGTCGTATGTATCGAGTGTGTCTTGCTCATCACTCTGACCATTAGCACGTAGTGCTAATTCCTCGCCAATGGACTCAGAGGCTCGTTTGAAACGTCGTCGTAGAATCTCCTGAATCGAAGCAACATCATTCGCACCATCGACCGTCTTAATACGGAATTTGCGATAGCGATTTTTCTTGGGGATGCCCTGCTCAAAGACGACCATGGCCCCGACCGAGTTGGTTCCCTGTGTGTTGGAGATGTCATAGCACTCAATCCTGGTGGGCAGATCCGGCAGATCGATCAGGCTGCGAAGTTCGGTGAGTCCTGCGATGGCGCGCTGTTCACTATTGACCCATTGTAACCGTAGCTCTTCAAGCTTTTGAGAGGCGTTCTGTGATGCGAGATCGACGAGTTTTTTCTTCTCCCCACGCCGGGGTACTTGAATTTCAACTTTGTGCCCACCCTTTTGGCGTAGCCATTGCTCGATGATAGCAGGCTCCTCGACATAATCGGCAAGGAGGATGTGGGGTGGCACTTGCGCGGCACTATCGTAGAATTGGGTAAGAAATGAAGTCAGCAAGCGTTGATTGTCTTCGTCTTCGGTATTCTGTAGGGCAAACGGCTCTGAACCGATGAGCTTGCCACCACGAATATAGAAGATCTGCACTACGGCTGAGCCCTCTTCACGTGCGAAGGCAATCACGTCCTGATCTGTCGCAACCGTGCGTAATACCTGCTGCTGTTCTGTAAGCTTCTCGATGTCGCGGATCTGGTCACGCAGGTAGGCCGCCCGCTCAAATGCCATTTCCTCAGAAGCTGTGGCCATTTTGCGCCGTAAGTCTCGTACAATCTGCTCGGATTTTCCTTCGAGAAAGCGACAGACGGCTTCAATCGTTGCATGATATTCCTGTTGAGAGACAAGGCCGGGTACGCAAGGGCCAAGACAACGCTTGATATCGTAATACATACACGGTTTGCCAAGACGTCGATGACGATTGAATTTATCATCCTTGCAGTCGAAGGGTGGCCGAAACGCAAAGAGTTGATTGAGTTGTTTGAGGAGGCGTCGTGCGGCACCTGCACTGGCATACGGTCCAAAATAGCGTGCGCCATCCTCTAAAACACGGCGCGTGGTAAAGATGCGCGGCCAGCCATCCTGCAGTGTGACCTTGATGTAGGGATAACTCTTATCGTCTTTGAGCAGGATGTTGTACTTGGGTCGATGCTGCTTGATGAGATTCATCTCGAGCAACAACGCTTCGAGTTCAGAGGTAGTAAGAATAATCTCAAAGTCCGCGATTTGTGCAACCATACGGCGAGTTTTGGCATTCAGACCACGTGGTGCAGCGAAATACGAACGCATACGGTCACGTAGTTTTTTGCTTTTGCCAACATACAGTATAGCACCAGCTGAGTTTTTCCAGATATACACACCCGGTTTTTGAGGAGCATTCTTAAGGCGCTTTTCAAAAACTGCAGGCTCGGCTATTGATGTATGACTAAAATCACGCATATGGTTATGAAAGCGACAAACCAGTTGATATCTTGCTTGAACAAAGGCTTATGATTGGGTGTGTTCTGTCTTATCGCTGCTCATATCGATATCGGGTAATGCCTCGCCTTTATTAGCGCCAAAGGTCCACCAGATCAAGAAGAGCAGTAGTCCAAATGGGCCAGACATCAGGGTGAAAAAGAGTGATGGAATACGTACCCACGCGGGTGCACTCAGACCGCGACATTGTCGATAGATCCAGGCACCTGTGAAGAGATCGAGCGCAATCATGTGGGTCCAGGCAGCCGTGGTTCCCTCTCGGGTACCCAGCATACTTCGTACTCCTTCAAGTGACATAAAGTCAATCTTATTCCCATCCCGTTGCCCTTGACGCATTGCAATAATGAGAGAGATAACATAGTGGAGTGCTCCGATGCTAAAGACCGTACTGGAACGACTTAATCGTTCAGTGAGATGGTGTTTTGGAGCAAACATCATGGCAAGCCAGACCGGCATTGGAATGGTATTCAAATAAGTGAAGAATTTATCCATATAGGTGGAACTCCTACAATTAAAACTCTTGAAATACTGTTTATATTGGGTGCAAAATAAAACATCTATGCGTATTATTTTAACATAGATTGAGCAAAATACATCGTTTTTGGCTATCATACGCATATGTTTGGATCTAAAACCAGTTATGTTGTGTTGAGGTATTGGCCACCGTGATGGGCAATAGCGGCCTTGACAAGCGATTGTGAAAATGTTATGCTGATAAAAATGATAGAGATAGTAATCTTCGGGGCAGGGTGTAATTCCCGACCGGCGGTAATGCGTTCTTATAAGTAACGATAAGCCCGCGAGCCAATGGCAGGACTCGGTGAGATTCCGAGGCCGACGGTATAGTCCGGATGGGAGAAGATTAACGACATGTTACGTTGCCTTTGGTGAGCGTAGCTGTTGTGTGCGTACACCTACGCGGTACATTCGGTTGGTGCTGTCTGCGTGTGTATGTCAATAGATCCTGTTCTTGCCTGTCCCGAAGTTGTATACTTCGGGGTTTTTATATTTTAAAAGGCAATGTAATGCAACAGCGTTCTATTTCGTACAAACGTGACTATATCGAAGTTGATCATCATACAACATCGCGTAAACCAGCGACTCGCTCTGTCTCACCTGGTATTGGCCTGTTTGTCTCTCTGACACTCTTTGTATTTGCCTGGAAAGCCCTCGTTGAGATTCGTGATTATCCTGCGTTTATTCTGCCTGCTCCTGAGGTGGTGGCACAGCGTTTAATCAATGAATTTGCGAATGGCACTTTGCTTCACCATACGATGTATACCCTGACAGAAGCCGTGCTTGGTTTTATGATTGCGTTGTCTATCAGCCTATTTCTGGGATATTTTCTCGCACATTCGCATCGCCTGGAGCGTATCTTGGCTCCTCAGCTTGCCGCTACTCAGGCAATCCCGGTGGTTGCTATTGCGCCATTGATCATTTTGTGGGTGGGTACCGAGATACATTCCAAAATTCTTGTTGCAGCGTTGGTTACTTTTTTTCCTATTTTAAGTAGTGCTACCGTGGCTATTCGGAGTGTACCACGTGAACTGTTGGAAATGGCTCATATCAGTGGCGCTAGTCGGCTCCAAACTCTGCGCCATGTGGAGTTGCCACTGGCGCTCCCCGGTATCTTTGGCGGTATAAAGGCGGGCCTGGCTTTGGCAACCACTGGTGCAGTCGTGGGTGAGTTTGTGAGTGGTCGTGATGGTCTGGGGGCACTCATCAATATCTCGCGTGGCTTGTTCGATACCCCATTGATGTTTGCTGCACTCATCACTCTGGCAGGTTTAACTCTTTCCTTTTATCTCATGGTAACCTTACTGGAACGTCTGCTTGTACGTTGGGAAACATAGATACATAGACGTGGTATTGTGGGTGAGTAATTTTTGAAGCGCTCACCCATCTTTTTGTGATCTTTGAGGAGGACATTATGGTTCGCATACTTTCATTTATGGCTGTTCTGATGATGTTGATCGGTGCTTGTGGAAGTGTACCAGCCCAATCAGGTTCAGAGGATGCACCGGCCAATGATGCTGATCAGGTGACCAATGCTCAGGATAATGCAGCAGATGAGTCCGAAGCATCTTTGCGGTCCGTTACAATGGCGATGCCTTTTATTCCGAGTGTTCAGTTTGCCCACTTTTACATGGCGGATCAAAAGGGCTATTATGCTGAAGAAGGTTTAAGTGTCGAGTTTGACTACAATTATGAGACGGACGTTGTGCAGCGAGTTGCACAAGGGACCTTAGAGTTCGGGTTGTCCAGTGTCGACTCAGTGTTGCTGTCGCGGGCTCAGGACTTATCAGTTGTTACCGTGGCCACGAATAGCCAACAATTCCCCGTAGTGTTTTTTAGCAAGGCTGCCGAAAACATTACCAGCCCTGAAGATCTGCGAGGAAAATCGGTTGGCATTCCAGGGCGTTTTGGGGCCAGCTATATTGGTCTTTTAGCAGTGCTCTATGCCAACAACATAGATGAGAGTGAACTGGATATTCAGGAGATTGGCTTTTCGCAAGTCGCCGCACTAACGGAGGATCGGGTGCAGGTTGCCTCTGGCTATGGTAACAATGAGCCGCTGCGGCTTGAGCAAGAAGGGATTGATCTGAATGTCATTCGTGTAGCTGATTCCTTCCCGCTGGCTTCCGATGGTCTGATTGCCAGTGAAAAGTTGATTGCTGAAGAACCAGCAGTCGTTCGTGGTTTTGTGCAGGCAACCTTGCGTGCGAAACAAGAAGTTATTGATAACCCTGATGAAGCCTTCGAGATAAGTCTTGAATATATTCCCGAATTGCAGGCAGCACCGGAAGAGGGAAAGATGTCGGAGCGTGCAGTTTTGGAGGAAACATTTGTGTACTGGCAGAACGACTCTACCCCTACTGAAGGTTTAGGCTATATCGATGTTGAAAGCTGGGAGGCAACGTTGACCTTTTTACGCGACAGTGGGTTGTTACAGGAAGATGTTGATATCGATGCTGCCTATACAACAGCATTTCTTGAATAGTGTCGAGTTATGTTCAGGTGAATGAAGACGGCAGGTACCGGGCAGTTGTGCTACAATGGCTCAAGCGTATCCGTCGTCTTTCGGCTGCAATGGACACCAACATATGTCGATATCCGTCTTGCTCTGCGATTTGGACAATACCCTGTATTCTGCCTCTTCAGGTCTCCTTCTGCACATCGGCACACGCATCACACAGTATCTACAGGAATTACTTCACATTGAATTGGATGAGGCACTCGAACTTCGGCGCCAGTATTTTGCGAGCCATGGCACCACACTGCGTGGTTTGCAGCAGCATTATACCGTTGATACCGAGCAATACCTTCTGTACATTCACGATGTGGCACTCGAACAGTTCCTGACATTTGATGCAGAAGTAGATCGTTTATTAAGCACTATCACCGCTTCAAAAGCAATCTTTACCAACTCCCCTGCTGAACACGCACAGCGTGCACTACACGCA
Organism: Chloroflexi bacterium AL-N1; assembly: GCA_013122435.1. GTDB lineage: Bacteria > Chloroflexota > Chloroflexia > Chloroflexales > Roseiflexaceae > AL-N1. Next base: position 115,444 of record WYDT01000012.1, on the reverse strand, counting down.
CTTCAACTTGAGCACCATTTTGAGCAGGTGTTTGATCTGCGTTATTTTGGTTCTCAACCCAAACCGGACCTTGTGAACTACCAGATCGTGCTTGAAGCTATGAACGTAACAGGTGAGCAAACGGTGTTTATCGAAGATACACAGCACAATTTGGCGCCCGCTAAAACGCTGGGTATGACCACTATTCTGATCGACGAGACAGGCAGTTATGAGCAGCCTGCAACCTATGTCGATTACACCGTCACAAGTATCACGGCTGCACTACAGATTGTGCTGAATCTCTAGTGTTTATGGTTGTAGATGTGTTACAAAAAATGTAGTAATCGCGTTGTAGCACTGTATGCGATTTTCATATTTCAATACATCGTGTCCCTCATTCTTAAACATCAGATATTCAACCTGTTTTCCATGTGTTTGTAGCTGCTCAACGACATCGCGTGATTCTTGCTCGATGACACGTGGGTCGTTCTGCCCCTGAATAACCAGCAGCGGACAGGTGATGTTATTGATGTGGGTTTTAGGTGATCGCTCAGCCAGAAAATCCCGATCACGTGTTGGGTCTCCAACTGCTATGGCAAAATAGGGTTTCCATGTCTCAGGAATGCGATCCATAAACGTTAGAAGATCATACGGTCCAAACATATCGACTGCGGCTGACCATAATTCCGGATGGCGTGTCGCCAATGTGAGCGTCATGTATCCACCGTAGGAGCGCCCTACAACTGCGGCACGTGTGGTATCGATACGTGAGTCTTGTGCCAATACTTCCATGGCATGGACATGATCAAGTCGATCATTCCCACCCCAATCGCGATCAACCTGCTTCATATAGCTCAATCCATAGCCGGTGCTCCCGCGTGCATTGGGGACGAACACAGCAAATCCATGAAGCGTCAGGTATTGTATCAATGGCATAGAAAACCATGCAAAATTGGGGCGTTCTTGCCCCTGTGGTCCACCGTGAACATAGTAAACCAGTGGCCGTGGTCCGGTGTAGCTAAGTTCGTTGGAGGGGAGATAGAGCCGTGCGGAGATGCGTAGACCATCCCACGATGTGAAAGAAGCATCTTCGCCTGGGGCCAGCAGGTGTGCAGGTAATCCAAGTACACGTTCCTGTGTGTGTTGGACGAGGGGTGGGTTTCGGTCCGCATTAAATGTGTATAACTGCATTGGAGAGGTTGCGGTTGAGAAGGCAAACGCATATGAATCGGTTATGGTGTCATAGTGTATTGATTCGAGCACGCCGTCTGAAACGGTTTCAGCCCCACAGATGACTTGATCAAGATGCATGGTATACGAATCTGCATCAAAGGTACCCTCATAGGCCCACGAGCAACCATCGATATTATACGTCACCAGGTAGCGATTGTTGGCAAGATGTTTGAGGCTCACAAGTTCACCAATGCCTGTGTGAACAGCACCAGCTACACCGACTGGATGGATTGCCTGTGGATGGTCAAGATCCAGATACCCAATACTGTAGGTGTCTTCAAAGAGGGCCGTGATGCATATAAGTCCGCAATCTTGTTCTGTAAAGCAACATGAAGAAATCGCACTAAGTGGTACCTGCTGATGTTCACTCCGTTCTTCCAATGGCGTTCCATGGAGTATTTGTGTATGTTCGCCAGTTTGGGACCACAGTGAGAGCATAGTGTCTCCCATAGTGTATCCATTGATGATGGTGACCAGAGTATGATCCTCGTTGTAGCTTGCCACGTAGGAGAGCCATTTACTCTCGGTAAGCAGCGTTAGTGTAGATGTATTAAGATCGCCCCGATAGACTTGGATGGATTGTGTTTGTCGTAACTCGACGCTGAAGTACAGCATGTTCCGTTCTGTATCGCAGATTGTACATGTTACACGTGTATGGTCTAGCGCATCGGCAAAAGCTGGTTCAGGAAAACCCCCATCGATGGGGATAAACATCGGCTGATAGTTTTCATCGCCATCCTCATCAATCATGACCAGAATCCGTGCGAGCTTTGGAAAAACACAAAATAAGTATCCGCTTATCAGATCAGGGTTTTGTAGCGCAATATTAGGAGGCAGCAGTGGCTCAGGAATGCTGCCATCCTCATCCATCACATATAAACTCAATTGCCCACTCAGGTTGCTTACGAAAAACAGACGATTGTCAACCAACTGTGGTGAAAGAAACGAGCGTGCCGCAAGTAGCGATTCAACATGAAACAACGGTATCTCCTTTGGTAATGATCTACTTGTGATGATCACGTATGAGATTCGATAGATGATGGGATTGTTTTTACTGGCAAAAATTGATTATAGATGATTATACATTATTTATGGAAACCGGCTATGGTTCAAACGTTATGTAGCGAGGTTTCAGATGTTGTGAAGAAGCAGATTATGAACGTTTTGATCTTATTTGTGAGAATTATGGAAATTTAACTGACAAATGTTAGACAGGCGCAGTAGTTCGCGCTATAATAAGAGACATCGTGAAACTTATCTCACATTTGATGCTGCGTTGTTTATGGCTTCATGACACGTAATTTGGAAAATTAGTATCATGGAAGCGTTATAAGGTGAAGGTAATCGATGTTTGTTTTGTTTGATCTTGTCCTTCCTCAAAACATGATCACTGCGTATTTTTATAGTCAGACTCAGAAATTGCTTCTATTAAGCTGTCCAAATAAGAAAGTATGTCTGTCCAGTTGGTATCACATATTCCTACATGGTTTTAGTGAGAAAAACTCACTCTAGAAGGGTAGACAAATGACCGGAGTCTTGACACTCTATCGGACTTCCATCGGTAAGAAAGCTGTCATGGCAGTAACTGGCCTCATCGGCTATGGGTTTGTGGTTGCTCATATGATCGGTAATCTGAAGATCTTTGAAGGATCAGTAGGATTCAATGCCTATGCGGAGTTTCTCCGTGAGGTTGGTTATCCGCTCGTCCCGCATACGGGTCTTCTCTGGATTGCTCGTATCGTCTTGCTCACCGCAGTTATTCTCCACGTTGTATCAGCTATTCAATTGACACGGATGGGGTTAGTTAGCCGACCGATGAATTATGCACAGAAGAAATCTGTTCAAGCCTCTTTTGCATCGATGACGCTTCGCTGGGGTGGTATAGCGCTGTTGTTCTTTATTATTTATCATCTGCTGCACTTTACTATTGGTGTTGCCCATCCTGATTTTGTGTATGGTGCTGCCTATGAGAATGTAGTGATTGGCTTCCAAAATCCCTTTATTGTACTGATCTATCTCGTTGCGATAAGCGCGCTGGCGATGCATTTGTATCATGGTGTCTGGAGTATGTTCCAAACGCTTGGGCTGAACAATGTGCGTACCAATAGCTTGTGGCGTGGACTTGCGACGCTGTCTGCAATCGCGTTGTTTGTTGGTTTTTCGCTGGTTCCGCTTAGTGTGATGTTTGGCCTCGTGCGTTAGTCGTTTCAAAGAAACACAGTTTATCAAACAAAGATAGTTTCTAGTTTCTATAAGCTGTTACCTATATTAAGCCTTCGGAGACGTTTACCATGACAACAGATACAAAAACTACACCTCCATCAACAGGTGTGCGTTACACTACTGAGTTCTCTGATTTTACCCTTGACGCACGCATCCCCGAGGGACCAATCGAAAATCAATGGGATAAACATCGTTTTCAATTAAAACTGATCAATCCAGCCAATAAGCGTAAGTTTACGATTATTATGGTTGGTTCTGGTCTGGGAGGTGCTGCGGGTGCCGCATCACTCGCTGAATTGGGCTATAACGTCAAATGTTTTTGTTACCAGGATAGCCCACGTCGTGCACATAGTATTGCTGCTCAGGGTGGTATTAACGCGGCGAAGAACTATCGTAATGATGGGGATAGTATTTATCGCTTGTTTTACGATACGGTCAAAGGTGGTGACTTCCGTGCACGTGAGGCCAATGTCTATCGTCTCGCGCAGATTAGTGTGAGTATCATCGACCAGTGTGTCGCTCAGGGTGTGCCATTCGCACGGGAATACGGTGGCTTGCTCGACAATCGCTCGTTTGGTGGTGCACAGGTGTCACGTACATTCTATGCCCGTGGACAAACTGGCCAGCAATTGCTTCTCGGCGCATATCAGGCATTGTGTCGCCAGATTGATGCAGGCAAAGTCGCAATGTTCCCCCGTACTGAGATGCTCGATTTAGTTGTAGTCAATGGTCAGGCACGTGGTATTGTGACACGCGATATGGTGACTGGCAAGATTGAGAAGCATGTCGCTGATGCTGTTGTTCTGGGAACAGGTGGCTATGGCAATGCTTTCTATCTCTCCACCAATGCGAAGGGCTGTAACACGACCGCGATCTGGCGAGCACATCGACGTGGTGCCTTCTTCGCCAACCCATGCTTTACTCAGATTCACCCAACTTGTATTCCTGTGGCGGGTGAGTACCAATCTAAACTCACGCTTATGAGTGAGTCACTTCGTAACGATGGTCGTATCTGGGTGCCAAAAGCTGTAGGTGATAAACGCCATCCTAACGATATCCCGGAAGATGAGCGTGATTATTTCCTTGAGCGACGTTACCCCAGCTTTGGTAATCTGGTACCACGCGATGTGGCTTCACGCGCTTCAAAGGCCGTTTGTGATGAGGGTCGTGGGGTTGGTACATCTGGTTTGGGTGTTTATCTTGATTTTGCTGATGCTATCCGACGTATGGGTGAGAAAACCATCCGTGAGAAGTATGGCAACCTTTTTGATATGTACTACCATATCACCGATGAGAATCCCTACAAAATGCCTATGCGGATCTTTCCCGCTGTTCACTACACGATGGGTGGGTTGTGGGTCGATTATAACTTAATGAGCAGCATTCCAGGACTGTATGTGATTGGTGAGGCTAACTTCTCCGACCACGGCGCAAACCGCCTTGGCGCAAGTGCACTGATGCAGGGCCTGGCCGATGGCTACTTTGTGTTGCCTTACACCATCGGCGATTATCTGGCACAAACGCAACTCGATCCAGTCGATGTTACCCATCCTGCCTTCAATGAAGTAGAAGCAGAAGTCACACAACGCACCAAGCAGTTACTCGAGATTAATGGGAATCGTACCGTTGATTCCTTCCATCGAGAACTTGGCAACATCATGTGGGATCATTGTGGTATGTCACGCAATGACGAAGGTTTACGAAAAGCGCTTGAGCGTATTCCTGAGATACGGGCTGAGTTCTGGGAAAATGTGAAGGTTCCCGGCGAAAGCAATAATTTGAATCAGGAGCTTGAAAAAGCTGGTCGTGTGGCCGATTTTATGGAGTTAGCTGAGTTAATGTGTGTTGATGCACTTCATCGTACTGAGTCCTGTGGTGGGCATTTCCGCGAAGAAAGCCAATCACCCGAGGGTGAAGCACTTCGTGATGATGAGAATTTCGCATATGCTGCTGCGTGGCAATTTGATGGGGTGGGGAATAAACCTATTCTCCATAAGGAACAGCTGAACTTCGAATACGTCCTGCCATCACAGCGGAGTTACAAATAAGCAACAGTATTGGGAGTGGTTTCTCGAGATATCCCAACACCGTTATACAGAACTCAAACCTGAATGGAGTAGATAAATGAAGTTAACATTGCGTGTCTGGCGGCAGAACAACGCGGATGATCGTGGTCGCATGACAGACTATCAGATGAATGATGTCAGTACGGAAATGTCATTCCTTGAAATGCTTGACGTGCTGAATCAAGAACTCATCTTAAAGGGTGAAGATCCCGTAGCATTTGATCACGATTGTCGTGAAGGTATCTGTGGGGCGTGTGGTTTGATGATTAATGGTATTGCTCATGGACCAAAAAGTGCTACTACAGCTTGCCAACTTCATATGCGAAGCTTTAAGGACGGTGATACAATCACTATCGAGCCATGGCGGGCAAAACCTTTTCCCGTTATCAAAGATCTGGTGGTTGATCGCAGTGCATTTGATCGTATTATTGAAGCGGGTGGCTATGTCTCTGCGTCAACTGGTGGTGTACCTGATGCCAATAACATTCTGGTCCCGAAAGAGAATGCTGATTTAGCGATGGATGCAGCAGCGTGTATTGGTTGTGGGGCATGTGTAGCGGCCTGTCCTAATGGTTCGGCGATGCTGTTTACTTCGGCGAAGGTTTCACACCTTGGCCTCCTGCCACAGGGTCAACCTGAGCGCTACAATCGAGTCATGAATATGGTCAAGGTGATGGATGACGCGGGTTTTGGTGGGTGTACCAATATTGGTGAATGTACTGCTGTATGCCCGAAAGAAATTAGCCTCGATTTTATTTCTCGTATGAACCGCGACTTGCTCGTAGCAACCGTGAAGGCTACAAACGTCAAAGATTAGCATGATTCTCCTAGTTAACAATTCAGAGACGCTCAAGGTAGATCGCTACTTTGGGCGTTTTTGCTGCTCACCATAACACATTGTTAATTGCTCACGAACCAGCGACTGTTTGTTTCAGGCAAAGATAGCGTATAATACGGAACAGCGTATGTAAAGCATAGAAAAAGTATAGAACGAATGACAACCGATGTACAGGCACCTGGGCGACGCGGATCGATGGTGTCACACCCTGAGGCGATGTCGCGTACACCTGCCGATACTTGTATAACCCTCACTAAGAGTCATTGGATGCAAAGCAGCATCATATTTGTTGCAGCGGCTCTCTTGCTCGTTTTAGCCGATATATTGTTTTTATGGTTCCATCCAGGAACGCATCGTATTGAGATTGGTAATTTTCGCGATAAGTTTTTCCTCACACAGGTCAACTCTCAGGAGGTTGATGATCAAGGGATTACATATCGATGGACGAGTGAGCAAAGTACCATCTGGATTACCGAGATTGGGAATATTGACCATGCGTTATTCACCCTTGAGTTGGGTGGCCGCCCCGAACCAACCGATGTACAACTCACGCTGAACGATGAGCCCTGGGTGGAATTGGTTGCAACGGAACAGCCACGTGTGTATACCATGGTGATGCCACCGGATATGTCGGAACAAGTGCGTATAGGTATCAGTAGTTCCACGTTTACTGTTCCTGGTGATCCACGACAACTCGGCATTAAAATTGAAGGTTTCTCACTGACACTACCCCGCGAGAGCATACCACTGCCGACATTTGCACAATATTTTGCCCAACTGGTCATTATCCTCGCGGCACAACTGACAGTAATACGTCTTGGTTGGACATGGAGTAAGCAGGCAATTCTGGTAGGTGTGCTGGCCGTTGCCCTCGGTGTGCTACTGAGTTTCTTATTGCTGCTGACGTATGCGTATATTCCTCGTCTGGCGATAGCCAGTGTGGCGCTTGCGGTGCTTACCTGGGGGTTGTTGCCTGTTGCAGAACAGCGTTTGGGCTGGATGGACTCCCCCCGCGAGGTGCGTCTGCTCTGGACTATTATGCTGATTGCCTGTGCCGTGCGCTTGATCGGTGTTACCTATACGACCTTCGGTTCGCAGGATCTTGGCATTAATCTGGATCGACTATATCGCACCTTTCAGGGCGAGATGATTATCATTAAAGGTTCGCATGAATTTGCCGATGGATTGACACTCTATCCCACAGGTCCGTATTTAACCGTTGCCATCGGCGCCACATTTCTGAGCGATTATCCAACATTGATGCAAGGGGCGCTGGCTTTGCTCGATGGCACCACGGTGCTGCTGGTTGCTATTTTGACGCGGAGTCTAGGCGGTAATCGTGATGCCGGGCGGTTTGCCATGGTGCTCTATGCTGGGAGTATTGCTGCATTTGGTACCATGTCATATGGCTTCCAGCAGCAGATTTTCTCACAGTGGTTTACGATTCCTATTATCTTGTTGCTCTTTTTTGCCGATACACCACCTCAACCGCGTACCTGGATTCTGGCAACAGTGCTATTGCTCTTTGCGGTTTTTTCACATATTGGGGTGGCCATCCTCTATTTTACATGGTTTGGCTTTATCGGATTATTGATGCTGATCGCGTATCGTGGATTTAACCGTAGTTGGTGGTGGGGGGCCGCTCTAACCATTGTCTCTGTCATTCTAGCCTTTGGGCTACTGTACGTCGATATTTTTGGCTCCAAAATAGATCACCTGTCACACAATGTGACTGGCGAAGAAACTACCACACTGTTTCCTGGCGCAACGGGTTTGCTTGTACGCGGGCTGCGCCTGGGTTACAGCGATGCCGGATTAGTGTTGCTGCCACTCGGCCTTTTGTTGATCTGGTGGGCGCATCCTAATTTTAAGCGTATTATTGTGTTAGCAGCATTGATTCTGACCGTGTTCTTTTATCTGTTTGTCGATTTGTTAACCGCTTTGCAGGTACGTTATTTCTATTTTGCGTTGCCGTTGGTTCTGGCCTCAATCGGCATTGCACTTGGCTATCTTTCGATCTACAGTCGTTGGGTGCGATGGGGATCTTGGTTGTTTGTGCTATCAATTGCATTACAAACCACGGCGTTGTGGTTTATGGCCACATTTGCGAATGGTAAGATCTCGATGACACCATTGACACACTAAACTCTGGCCTGGGGAACGAAGAGCGACTCTGCTCTGGGACAACGATGTTTTGTAGAATGTCTTGTTAGTTTGCTGATATATGTTTGAGATACAGAGACCAATTCCTGAGCGTTTATGTTGCTGATGGTGTTTTCTGATTGGATTGATTTGCCTGTGGTTCAGCGGTTTCTTCTGATTTTGGTGCATAACTTCCAAAGCGCTTGGCATAGACATGTGAAAACTCAGCACCAAGAAATAAAATCTGACTGCTGAAGTAGATCCATACCATCAAAATAAGTGCCGTTCCAATCACACCGTAGGCACTTGAGTAACTGCCGCTACTAATGTAGAGATTGAGTAGCCTCTTGGCGATCTCCCACAGAGTAGCAGTTAAGAGTGCGGCGATCCAAACATCCTTCCACGCGACTTTTATGTTGGGCAGATACTTGAAAAGAATCATAAAAATCAAGGCATTGACACCGATGGTAGCAAGGGTTGTTACCAGAATACCCAAAAACCCGCCAATGAATGGCAGATCGTTGATACCACCGACCTGACCCACCAATGGTGCATTGTCTATTCCCCGCAGAAGTGTGTCAACGATGCCCGTGAGTGCGAGTGAGAAGATGAGTAGAATTCCTGCGGCGATGACCATCGCAAATGCCGTTAGTTTCTGCGTGAGTGCCTTTTGTATGGTCGCAACGATACCACCTTTATCTGATTGTGTAGGGATCTTCCAGATGCGATTGAAGATGAGATTGAGTTGGCCAAAAATACCAGAAGCAGCGAAGATAAGCGTGATGATACCGATGATTGAGCCAGTGCGTGCTTGACTACTAATGTCTTCGAGGACTTCACCGAGTGTGGTGCTGAACTCTGGGGAAAAATTGTTGCCAAAGACCCCCAGCACACATGCCTGTACCTCTTCTCCCTGACATTGATCGCTTAGTACCGACCCTAGATCTGAAGACAAAAAGAAACCAAGACCCGAAATAAGGAGTAAGAGAAGTGGGAAAATAGAAAACATAGTATAATAAGCCAGAGCGGCTCCCAGTTGAACTGCACCATCTTCCTGAAAATCGGTCCACGTTTGCTGCAATAAGGGCAGAAAATCAGTTCTCAGCCTCATAAGCACTTCTTTCTAGTACTATGCCTTTGGTTCCATATTTACTATCATTCATCAAACTGCACATGCTGTCAACTCTGTTTGACGGTATTTTCCATTGGTGTGGATAAGTTAAGAAAAAGATTACAACCCTATCTCAAGTCGTAACAAAACACCTAAAGAGGTCATTATAAAACTTGTCACTACTGGTAACCTATGTTAGTCTGATACTGGTAAGTGACAATGAAGTGCACTTGTCAATTGTGCCAGGTTGCACACACTGGTCCCCTTGTGTATCGTGACCAGATCGTATCGTTACATATGTGTTGTATTTCTGCATAATATGGTAAGGTGCTAGATAGTTTAGGTGGGTCTACATATTATCAAGTACAATGTATCTGACAGTGTATAACATGCTGTTGTGGCGGCGGTCTTGTGTCTTACGAATTTAGAAGGAGCCTTTGTGGCAACGTCGTACCCATCCTTACCAACACTCAATGATGAAGAATTAACAGATCTCTTTGGTGATGATTCCGAAGCTATTCGGCGTTATCGTCTGCTTTTTGCTGTGCTCATCATGGGTGCTTCACAGCGCGAAGCTGCAACTGCCCACAGCGTCTCTGAACGTACCGTGCGAAATGTGCTGCGTGCCTATCGTAGTGTTAATACACTTGAGTCCTTGCGATCACGTCGTTCTGTATCTCGGCGAACGACACCACGTCGCTGGGAAGCCTTTGAGCCTGCACTTGCCACAGCACTTGCTGAAGATGCGATGGCTGGTGGTGATAAACTGTGGCGTCGTGCACAGGAACTGCTGGGAGAGTATGGTGATACGCTCAGTCGTCGTACTGCCTATCGCATTCTCGGTCGTCTCCGCAACGAGACTCGACAAAGTAGCCAACCAGGGACGCTCTTTAATGCCGTTCGTACCGCTTTGCCATTGCTCGCTGAGGACCCGCCGATTACTCTGGGCGGGAGTACACTGTCCCAGCGTCTGCTACCAGATGAGGATGATCAACTGCTGCGTGGCACATTGCTCCAACAGGCCCTACGCACTGCGCTCGATCGATTGCGCCCTGCTGGCTCAATTTCGGTGATCGACCGTAGCTGGTGGCCATATCTCATCTGTACTGGTGAATATGAAGCGGGACAGCCCCGCGCTGAGTTGCAGCAGGATCTGGCATTGAGCGCCAGCACATACAGTCGTGCAAAACGACATGGACTGATCCAGATTGCCAACCAGATCACCCGTATTCTTGCACCAATGGTTGAAACGCCAACCACCCTTGCCAGTCAACGGCTCCCGCGTACCGTCGATTTTATTGGTCGGCAAAACGAGGAGTCATACTATGCGTGGCGACTGCAAACGGAAGGCTTAATTCATATCTGGGGGCTTCCCGGCAGTGGTAAGACTGCGCTGGCTGCCGAACTAGCTGCCGATGGCCGTCGTTATGGGCAGACTATTCTGTGGCATACCTGCCAACCCGGTCCTGAGTCAACGACTGCTGGTATTTTGAAAGGTCTGGCACAGGCGTTTGCCAGTGCTGGAGATGAGCGTTTGTGGCATAAGCTGCGTCAAACGCCGTCAGATATGTGGGACTTACCAGCCATGATGGAGTTATTGCGTGAGCAACTCCTGGCACGGCCAGCCGTTATTGTGATTGATAATGCTCATCGTGCTGTCGTTGAAGACACGTCAGCGTTATTTGAAATGCTCAAAGCATTAGTATCACGGCGTGCTGCTCGTATAATGATTGTTTCACGTACCTGTCTTGAGTCTGGTGATTGGGAAGTGCTTCCAGGTCTGACCGAGCGTGAATGTCGTTTGCTCTGGACGGGTTTGCCACCGTTACCAGACGAGCAGTGGCAGGCGCTGTATAAGGCTACGGCTGGGCTTCCACACCCACTCCGGCGCGTTGCAACCGCGTATCGTCGATCAGGCGAGTTTGCCCGCCCAAATGACTGGCGTGAGGAAGTCGCAGCGTGGGTACAGGACGAAATATGGGATCGCTTATCTGACTATGAGCGCCGCCTTTTAACTGTGGCCCATGCCTTTGAAGGACGCCCATGGGCATCCCATGCACCGCTGGTGCTTGCCGCGCTGGCGATCAAAGCGGAGGCGATTGAGCAAGTGCAGTTGAGCGGTCTGCTGACCATGAAAGACTCTTGTATGCATGTACACAGTGCTCTTCAATCAAGCGCAAAAGCGGCACTCGAGGCGGATGTCCGGCTCAATTCACTCCTCAAAGCACTGGCAGCGACAATTGCCGAGACAGCCCCTGTTGATGTGGAAGAAGTCCCCCATAAGGCTGAGGTGACAAAGGTTGCTCCTACTCCGAGCTCTGAGAATACTGATGGTGAACTCCCCACAGGTCTGGATCTGCTTGCACGAGTCCGTGATGTTCTCGAGCACAGTGCCGATTATCTTGGGCGTAATGCCGAAGATGGTGTGGCGCGTCGGTTGTTGAATGAATTGGAAACCCTTCAAGCAGCGCTTCCTGATCCTGCAGGCTTGAATGAGAAAACGCGTAAATCGGTCCCTGATCCACAGTCGGTCTCTTCTTCGTCATGAGAGTATCTAAATACATACTATGAACATACCACATTTTGATGGCTATATTTTCGATCTTGATGGCACCGTCTATCTTGGTAAGGCGGCCCTGCCAACCGCAATTGAAACGATTATCACCCTGCGTGAAACTGGAAAACGTGTAATCTTTCTCTCGAATAACCCCACCCAGACGCGTGCGATCTATGCTGCCAAACTCACACAGATGGGACTGCCAACGATCGATGAGCAGGTTGTCAATTCGTCGTTTGTGATGGTGCGCTGGTTGCTCCACGAGGCACCCGGTTGTCGTGTGTTTGTCGTTGGTGAGCAACCACTCAAGGACGAGTTGACGGCTGCTGGTTTTCGGCTGGTCGAACATGCCGCAGAAATCGATTTTGTGATTGCTTCATTCGACCGTACATTGGTGTACTCAAAACTCCAGATTGCCTTTGATGCCATTCGCGCTGGTGCACGTTTTGTGGCAACCAATGCTGATCGTTATTGTCCAGTGCCAGGTGGCGGCGAGCCTGATGCTGCTGCTGTTATTGCGGCGATTGAAGCATGTACCGATACTCGTATTGAGGTGGTTGTGGGCAAGCCATCCGCGATTATGGTGCAAACGATTGCCGACATGCTTCAACTCCCAATGTCCAGTTGTATCATGGTTGGCGATCGTTTGGAAACTGATATTGCGATGGGCCACGCCGCTGGGATGTTCACTGCTTTGCCACTCACCGGTGCCACTAGTCGTGAGATGCTTGCTACCTCCACGATTCAACCGGATTATGTTCTTGAGCGTTTAGCCGACTTGCTTGAGTAATTACCCTCCTGCATGTGATACAATGCACTAACCAAATAACTAGTGCCAGGAAATATGTTATGACTGTTACTACTCCACAGCGCGAAGTCACGCTGCGTTTTCTTGCTGAACCATCTGAGGCTAATTTTGGTGGTAAGGTCCATGGTGGTACTGTCATGAAGTGGATCGACCATGCAGGATACACCTGTGCCACGGGCTGGAGTGGACGCTATTGTGTGACGATCTATGTTGGCGGCATTCGCTTTTATCAGCCAGTACACATTGGTGATTTGGTAGAGGTGCAGGCACGATTGATTTACACAGGTAAGACAAGCATGCATGTGGCTGTCGATGTGCGGTCTGGTGACCCCAAAGATCGCTTTATGCGAAAGACCACTCATTGTATTATCATCTTTGTGGCAGTGGATCGTGATGGTCGACCTATGCCCATATCTCCCTTTAAGCCCCAGACGGAAGAAGATGAGGCATTGCAAGAGTACGCGCAAAAGCTGATGTCGTTACGCAAGGGCATCGAGGAAGAGATGGGTCGCCATTTGGCTGAGGATTAATGTGTGTTGTCATTATTATGACTCACTTGGGTGATGAGGAAGATAGAGTGCAATCTTGGGAAAAGGATTATCACCCAGTGTAAGTGTTGTCGCGCGCATGTGTGTTGGCTGTTGTAGAGGAGTGTCTGCAATAATATAGATATAGGCTGGCTGTGTCTCATAATGTTGGCTTTGCTCCCACGTATCCCCAAAACATGGGAGCGTGTACAACTGCTCTATCATCTCTTGATACCACCACTGATGTTGTAACAATTGGTAGGTAGTGCGCCAATCGACGATGGCAGTACGCAGATTAGTCTGTTTGATCGCTTCAGAAGACGACAGCGATGACTGCAGTGGAAGATTGGGGTCAAAGACGAGATGCAACTCTGTTCGTCGTTCCGCTGGGATATCTCCCAAATATGCAAGACCACACAGATCTAAAAAGGGTTGATTTGCCTCATTGATAGACAACCTTTGAGTGATAGTGTAAGCCGGAAAAGGCAGCTGATGAATGAGGGTACTGGCCTCTTTGAGTAAGTCACTTTCTTGTTGTGCTGATACTGTTGTGGGGATTTGAAGATACTGTGCAGCGAGCAACAGCGCATTGCGTTCCTCCGGGCTACATTCCAGATACGCAGCAATATTGATAAGCATTTCACGACTGGGGAGGCGCTGTGTGCGGCCTTTCAACAGGTTTTTATATGAATGGTAGACAACTGCATCTAGCTCATCTTGAGTAAAGCGTTTGTTTTCTGGATGGGTTTGCCCGCTGTATTCAAGTCGACGTCGACAGCGTAACTGCTCGATGAGTGTTAACACATTGCGTAACGTCTGTTTATCATCATCTGCGTTGTCGATTATCCCCATGATTTAGCTACCAATCTACAAAATATGTAACACAGACTCCAAGGGTTATTTTACCCTTGTGAGCTTTCTATTCTAACACTAAGATAGTGTATATGACCGCTATGTCGAAGCTATAACGATAGTGATTAGGTCACTATCAAGGAGTCACATCTGTGTTAGAAGATACAGCCTATTATGTCGATATCAAAGGTGGTCGTTACTATGTGCGAGATGTAGGTGCTGGTAACACTACGATTTTACTTCTCCACGGTTGGCCAGATGATGGAACGTTGTGGAGATATCAGATCAAAGCCTTAGCTGATGCAGGCTATCGGGTGATATGCCCTGATTTGCTTGGTTCTGGACAAAGTGATCGACCACAAGACCTCACACGTTACACATTTGCATCACGTGTTGAAGATACGCTGAAGTTACTTGACCATCTGAAATTGCAAAAAGTGCATTGTATCGCCCATGACTATGGGGCAATACTTGGATGGGATATTGCTGCAACTCATCCAGATCGCTTTACCACCTATACTGCGCTGTCAGTTGGTCACCTGGCTGCATTGCTTGATCTTTCCCACGAGGCAATGCGCTATAACTGGATTTATCTTTTCAATGTACATAGCCTGGCCCCTGCAATTTATCGTGCTAATTCAGGCCAATTTTTTCGCCTCATACTGCAAAGCCATCCAGATGTTGAGCAGATCGTAACGCACTTTTTACAGTCAGATGATCCTGCATACATAAGCCTTTGGGAACTGGCTAACCCGCTACCTGATACCATGTTAGCTTTGCTAGAGGGCTTATTTCCAGAACCCTTGTTGGTGCAGATACCAACCTTTGGTATCTGGAGTTCTGGTGATAGTTTTATGCTCGAAGCACAGATGCGGAACTCAGGTGCATTTGTAGAGGCAGAGTGGCGCTATGAGCGCATAGAAGAAGCCAATCATTGGTTTATGTTAGAGCAGCCTGATCAGACGAATCATTTGCTGCTTGAATGGTTAAAAGCACACACCTAGTGTGAAAGATTTAAGCATAGGAAAGGAGTGCCGAAACGTGGTATCATAGGTTTGCTACGGTACGAAACATCATTTGTTAGATCTGGCAGGATATGCCACGAAGAGGCACACATTGAGTGATATTGAAGTCTTTAAGCGCCAGGCAGCAGAACATGCGCTTGATCATGTGCAGAGTAATACGCGAATTGGTCTTGGGAGTGGCTCAACTGCCCGACATATGCTTCACGGTCTGGCTGAACGCCTCGCCGATGGCCGCTTGGAAAATGTCGTGGGTGTACCAACATCCGAAGCGACGGCTGATCTGGCACGTCAACTGGGTATTCCCCTGACAACTCTTGATGATTGCCCAGAGTTAGCCTGCACACTTGATGGTGCAGATGAGATCGATCCCCAGATGAATTTGATTAAAGGTCTGGGTGGTGCGCTCCTGCGTGAAAAGATTGTGGCAGCTTCCGCCGAGCGGTTTTTTGTGCTCGTCGACTCTAGCAAACTGGTCATGCAATTGGGTGAACGCACCGGCGTCCCTATCGAAGTCATTCCCTTTGCTCAAACGCTGTGCATGCAACGGTTGCGTGATCTGGGATGCCAACCAAAGCTACGGCAAAATGATGATGGGACGCCATTCTGTACTGATGAAGGCAATGTCATTCTCGACTGTCGTTTTGTGAAGATAGCGGACCCGGACGCCCTGAATGTAACCATCATGTCGATCCCTGGTGTGGTTGATCATGGGTTGTTCCTCGGCATGACTACCACGGCGTTTATTGCTGGTTCTACTGGTATCACCATTATGACCCACTCAAAGTAAAAGCTGATTCCATTCTTTTTTAATACATTGCAGCCAAATGTGTTTTTTGTTATGATGCTAAATGTACAGTTTGTATCAAACGAGATGCAGATACGGAAAACCATGAGTTGGTTGCTTGTTCCCCCAGTTACTGCTGGCGTGCTCATCAGCAGTGCTTTGGTGCTCACACCATTTCGTGAATATATGACACCGCGTGAGTATGCTGGTGATGATCAGTTTGTGTCCGTCAAGAGCTACTCATTGCACTATACCGATGAAGGTCCACGTGATGGTATACCCGTAGTGATGCTTCATGGTGCTACAGCATGTTCATTCACGTGGCGCCATCAACGTAAAGCATTTGCCGACGCAGGTTATCGGGTGATCACCATCGACCAGATTGGCCATGGCGCATCAGATCGTCCCAATGCCCCGGTCTACACGACCCGTTTACAGGCCGAACTCATACTTGATGCGATGGACGCACTGGGGATCGAAACAGCGCATCTGGTTGGCCACTCGTTTGGCGGACGTGCAGCTATGCAGATAGCGATCATTGCGCCGCATCGTGTGCTCTCACTGGTGGCGATCTGCCCGGAGGCTTTTGCCACCGCCCGACCTTCCATCGCTGTGCTGGTGGCCACACCCCTCATCGGACAGACAATTGCATTTTATTCGCTGGCACCAGTTCTGGTTGGTACGGGATTACGGCATCTGTCACGCTCGTACGACTGGTTGACGTCAGAGGCGATAGCCGGATATGTCAGGCCCTTCTACGTGCAAGGCACGATCGCTGCACAGATCTGGCAGGCGCGGTCGCCAAAAGATGGCGCACAGCCAGTCCCCACTCATTTGCATGCAATTACCCAGCCCACCCTGTTGCTCTGGGGCAGTGATGATCCGGTATTTCCGGTTACAGAGGGCCGTCAATTGAGTAGTATTTTGCCCAATGCAACGCTCCAGGTATTTGATCCGGTTGGCCATCTCCCTCATGAGGAGGCGCGCGATGGCATAACTACTGCAATACTCAACTTTCTACGCCATCCTTAGTAAAGATACAGCACACAGCGTTGTACGTAGAACACGGTAATAATTGTAAAGATTGTATAGAAACATACCAGTGTAGTGAGGAGTTCTGTATGTCAGACCATACATATACCAACCGCTTGATCGACGAGACAAGCCCGTATCTTTTGCAACACGCACACAATCCAG
Source organism: Chloroflexi bacterium AL-N1 (assembly GCA_013122435.1). Taxonomy (GTDB): domain Bacteria; phylum Chloroflexota; class Chloroflexia; order Chloroflexales; family Roseiflexaceae; genus AL-N1. The sequence continues at coordinate 98,102 of WYDT01000012.1, read as the reverse complement.
TTGACTGGTATCCGTGGGGCGAGGAGGCGTTGGCAAAAGCCAGGACGGAAAACAAGCCTATCCTTTTGAGTGTGGGCTACTCAGCATGCCATTGGTGCCATGTGATGGAGCACGAGTCGTTTGAAGATGAACAGATCGCCAAACTGATGAACGAACACTTTGTGAATATCAAGGTTGATCGAGAAGAACGCCCTGATATCGACAGTATTTATATGACGGCTGTGCAAACCATGACCGGGCATGGTGGCTGGCCAATGACGGTCTTTATGACGCCTGAGGGGACTCCATTCTATGGTGGTACCTATTTTCCGCCCGATGATCGCTACAATATTCCCTCATTTCAGCGTGTGTTGCTTGGTATTGCCGATGCCTACCAGAATCGCTATGATGAGTTGCTGGAAAATGGTGCGAAACTCCAGACCCGCATTCGTGAGGCGCTGAACACACGCTTGCCCGATGGTACAATCAGTCCAGCGTTGCTTGACGAAGCCTATGCGGTGCTGCATGGTCAGTTTGATCCTCAATACGGTGGTTTTGGGAATGCACCCAAGTTTCCACAGCCCATGATGTTGGAGTTTCTGCTGCGTTATGCGGTACGCACCCAGGCATCGCTGGCGCTGGAGATGTTCGAGAAAACGCTGCGGGGCATGGCTGAAGGTGGTATGTATGACCAGCTTGGTGGTGGGTTTCACCGCTACAGTGTCGATGCAGAATGGTTAGTGCCGCATTTCGAGAAAATGCTCTACGATAATGCCCTACTTGTCCGTGTCTACCTTGAGGCCTACCAGGCAACAGGTGAGCCATTCTACCGACGTATTACTGAGGAAACACTCGACTATATTGTACGAGAGATGTATCACCCCGATGGTGGTTTTTACTCTACACAGGATGCCGACTCTGAGGGTGAGGAAGGCAAATTCTTTGTATGGACACCTGCAGAATTGCGTGAAGTGCTCCGCGGTGATGCGATGATCTTTGCTCAGATTTTTGATGTGACCGAGCGAGGCAATTTTGAGGGACACAACATCCTTCGTGTGAAGCGCCATCCGGCAGAGGTTGCACGTGTGACGGGGATGCCACGAGAGCAGGTTGAAGATCTGGTTGGGCGTGGAAAGAAGCTCCTGTTCGAGTATCGTGAGAGGCGAATGAAACCAGCACGTGACGAGAAGATTCTGACTTCATGGAATGGTATGGCGCTACGTGCATTTGCTCAGGCGGCTGTTGCACTTGGTCGTGACGACTACCGGGCGGTGGCACGTCAGAATGCGGCCTTCTTGCTACGTGAATTGCGAGCTGATGGCGCATTGCTACGTACCTGGAAGGATGGCAAAGCCGGTACGACGCCAGCTTTCCTGGAGGATTATGCGTTGTTTGCAGATGGCTTACTGTCGCTGTACGAGGCAACGTTTGAACCCCAATGGTTGCTCGAAGCGCGCGCTATGACTGATGAGATGCTTGTGCGTTTCTGGGATGACTCGATCAGTGGGTTCTACGATACCGCCAGTGACCACGAGACGCTCTATGTGCGCCCTCGCAACACCGACGACAACGCCACCCCATCGGGAAATTCGGTGGCTGTGGATGTCTTGTTGCGTTTGGCGATCATCTTTGATAGTGCCACATACCGTGAGTGTGCCGTAGCAGTGCTGAACAACATGGCCCAATTAATGGAGCGTTACTCCAGTGGTTTTGGTCGTTACCTGGCTGCCGCCGAGTTTGCGCTGTCTATTCCAAAAGAGATTGTGTTGATTGGTGAGCCAGATACTGCGGAAGTGCAGGCGTTTGCTCAGACTATTTTTACACCATTTCTTCCGTACAAAGTGGTCCTTTTACGCAAGCCGACAGGTGATGCAGAGATATCTTCACCACTGTTCGAACAACGTGATCAGATCGACGGTAAGGCAACCGCGTACGTATGCCAGAATTATGCCTGCCAGTTGCCGGTGACAGATGTAGCAGGACTACGCCAGCAGCTTGGTATTGGTGAGGCATAATATATGTGTAGGCTACTACAGCGGGAACAGTTCTTCTACGGGCATTAGTTTCATCGCGCCGGTTGGGCAGGCACTCACACATGCCAGATCATCGTATCCATGACAGAGGTCGCACTTATCGGCGCGATACTCGATCTTGTGAGGTTGGAGGGCCAAGAGAGGAATACGTAGGCGTTGCATGTTGCGCCAGAGTGACCCAAGGGGGCCGCCATTTGCATACGTCTTTTGGGTAACGCGCTGTACTGCATCGTACGGGCAAGCCGGTACACAATCACCACAGCCAGTACATTGCTCGGTAATCATGAGTGCCCCGTCATTGTTCCACTGAATGGCATCTTCAGGGCAAGCTTCCACGCATTCTGCGCCAAAGAAACATTGACGGCACGTGTCCATGACTTCTAACTCGTTGATAAACATATCGCTTGCGTGGATACGTGCATGGCCGTGACGTGTCGCGCAGGCTGTTTCGCAGATACGACATCCGTCTTCGCATAGTCGTGTATCACGTACCAGTACATATGCGCCCCGTAGAGCACCGCGATCAACAGCATGACCTAATTGCTGAATATACTGTTGATTGCTTTGCATGCTTTTGTTCGTGGCATGGCGTTGCTCGGCAACAGTACGTAGTTGTTCTGCGAGTTGTGGTTGTTCCTCCAACAGGCGATTAAGCGATTCTCCTGGTAACGCCAGAATATCAATCGGGGTAAGGGTGCGAATGCTGGCACTGTGTGAGCGTTTATCCAGGAGGGCCATCTCACCAAAAAAGTCGCCTTCCTGAAGATGGGCGACCGTTTGCCCGTCGCGTTCGACAATCACCTGGCCAGACTCGATCAGATAGAGAGCGCTGCCTGGTTGCCCTTGCTGAATAATCATTTCATTGCGATCAAATCGTTGTGATTGGAAAAGCTCTGTGATGCTTGAGCGCTCCAACGATGGTAGTTGGCTAAAAAGTGGCACTCGTTTTAAGATGCTTGTCGTGATGCGTCGTCGTAATACATCGTGGAGTGCCACTGTCAGTTCCTTCGACTCAGCCATAATATTGCGAAGTTCATCAAAACGTATTTGGAGGGCATAACCAAATGTCTGTGCGCGTGCGGTCATGCCGCAGAAAATCTCACTTGAGAGTGGCCCAATGCCAAAACAGTCTCCTTTGTGCAGGGGACCGATCTCAATATCTCGCCCTGCACGGTCGTGCAGTGTCAGGTCAACTGTTCCCTCAATAAGGATGTAGACAAATGGGAGCGCTTCTCGTTCGTAGGCAAGCAATGCCTCCGGAAGGAAGGCACGCATAGTGCAAAGTGTCGCGACACGTTCCAGCACAGACACAGGAACCTCCTTGAAACAGGCGAGGTTTGTGAGTAAGGTTACCTGTCGATGCAGGTCTTCATTCGATAGTGTAGCTGAAACAGTGCTCATAACTCTGACCTTAGTTGCGCTAAACGCAGTTTTTGTAGTGCATTGATAAGTTATTATGGGCGTCTTGGCATTGGTATTAGGCATCTCTCATAATGTTCGTATCGCTTTTCGTTATTGTATCATGGTGCAAAGACGACCATGATTAAAGCGCAATGAATAAAATGCGATTAGTCACCAAACTGATTGGTAGCTTCTGTGTCACCCGATTGCCCTGATACCTTGCGCTCAAAAGCAGCCAGTGCGGCGGTCAGTTGTTCCTGTCGGATTGCAGCCGTCATGTCGCCACGGGTACGCTCAAGCACGGCACGGAGCGCATCGGTTGTTCGGCGCAGGCCACCAGTGATAGCATCAGGGTAGTCTACCGTGATCAAAAAACTGTAGACTTCATCCATAACGATCAATAATTCTTCCCCACGTGCCACATCGCCATGGCGTAGTTTGTCGAGGATGGCCCGTCGTAATTCGGATGCTGCTTCGGCCAGACCGTTCAGATAAGCGGCTGGTTCAACGTGGAGTGCAATAGGACTTGGGGGTGTGTCACCATGTAAAAAAGCATAGACCAGTGCCGCTTCTGTGTATTCTTTGAGAGCATCTTGCGTATAACCTGCGAATAATAAACCAGGATGCTCCTGCAAACTCTCCCGCAAATTGTGCATCGTTTGGGTGGCATCACGAAGCAGCTTTTCCGCCTCCGTAAAATTCCCCCGATGGACGGCGCGAATCGCATTAGCACATAGCCGTGTGAGTGCCCTCGAAGATGTTAACGCGTGCTCACGTGCACTATGGGTGGAGTCAATCTGTGCAACAGCATCTGCCACAACTCGTTCAATTGACATACGAAAATCCTTACTACTAACGCCAACTGTCTGCCCATAGTATAGCGTGCTTTGCTATTCTTTGTGTGAATTTTCAGGAGCATAATGTTCTTTGGTCTTTGTACTCCTGATACTGGCAGCATTGATAACTTGCCGGAGCGGCATAAAATCGGTATAGTAACACATGCGTTCATTGTCAAAAAGAAATGTGTAGGGTATGACAGACAAAACAACTCAACCAATGCGTATACTTTCTATCACGGCCCATCCCGATGACTCGGAGTTTAGTGTCGCCGGAAGCATGGCACAGTGGGTAGATGACGGGGCAGAAGGGTTCTATTGCATTGTTACCGATGGTTCGTCAGGAAGTAATGATCCAGATCAGGACCTAGCCGAACTAATCCGCATTCGCCACGAAGAGCAATGTGCGGCAGCTCAGGTTTTAGGCGTAAAAGAGGTGATATTTCTAGATTTTCCCGATGGCACGCTGCAACCAACGATGGAACTACGGCGCGAACTGACACGGGTTATTCGTAGGATCAAACCCGACCGTGTGATCGTTAGCGATCCGACCGAAGTATTTTATGGCGATACGTATATTAATCATCCTGACCATCGTGCCGCTGCGGAAGCTGCCATCTACGCCGTTTTTCCCAGTGCCGTTTCGCGGCCAATCTTCCCCGAACTCCTCGCCGAAGGGCTGGAACCACATCAGGTCAAAGAGTTGTACATCTGGGGAAGTTCCGGGTCGAATGTACATGTTGATATTTCTAAGATTATAGAACGCAAAATCGAGTCATTGCGCTGCCATAAAAGCCAGGTCGATCCCGGTGATGGCCAGTGGTTGCGCGAATGGGCGGCGGAGACCGCGAAGGACGACGAATTTGCCTATGCTGAGGCTTTTCGTGTCATGCGCCTCGTGAATGAAGATGAATAAAGCCCCCGGAACCGAACCAATTCGTTTGTCCATCGGTGAGACTGAGCACCAGCAGTCCGTGATGACACTGGTGGTAGCAGCACTTGGCAACGATGCCATGGCCGCTGCCCGACTCATCAAGCGCGGCGGGCTTTGGGTGGGGAAAAAACGCGTGTGTGATCCCGCTGCGCTGGTCGAGATGGGTGACCATATCACCATGCGGCGCCCCCCGACCGGCGTGTATACCACTATCACTTTCGACCCGCAGTGGATTATTTACGAAGACGCAGACTTGATCGCGCTCAACAAACCTGCTGAAATGTATGTTGAAATGACACCTTGGGACGTTGAAAGCAATCTCCGCGTAGCGTTACATCGTTTCTTGCTTGAACGCGATGGGGAGGACCCGAAACTGCATCTGGCCCATCGATTGGACTATGGGACCAGTGGGGTGTTATTGCTCTCGAAAAACCCACAGGTCAATGCCAGACTACAAAAGTCTTTTGTCAAAAACATCGTTCACAAAAACTATCTGTGTTTATGTGTTGGTGAGCCAAATGAAGACCAGTTTGAACTTGCGACAGGTCACGGACGGAGTGCATTTGGTATCTTTCGGGTGTATGCCTTCGACGAGATTGGCCGGGAACTGCCGAATGGTAGTCACGTCAAACCTATGACGACACGTTTTGAGATTCGGCAGCGACTGGGCGATGCGACCATGCTGTATGCATTCCCTCATACTGGACGCACACATCAGATTCGTCTGCACCTCACCTACCTGGGCCACCCGCTGATCGGTGACACGCGCTATGGTGGGCCAGCCATCTGGCGTGGTCAGGCCATCCCCCATCATCTGCTGCACGCCAACCGCATGACGCTACCCCATCCAAACGCGGATCACGAATTGGTATTAGAAGCGCCTCCTCCTTTGTGGGTTCCCGCCTAGCTTGAATAGCTTCGATGTTTTATTATTATATTGACAACCTTCAATATAATTGTTATACTCTCAATTGAAAGGGAATTTAGTTATGACAGCGGATATTTCTCTAACTGAACGAAAGCGTGGCACACGTTGTTGTGCTGACAATGTGGATACAGGTTTAAGTGCTGAAGAAGCACAGCAACTCAGCGATGATTTGAGTATTCTGGCGCATCCGATCCGCCTGCAAATTCTTGATATTCTGGTACGTAATGAGGAGCAGGTGTGTGTGTGCGATCTTGAAGCCACTTTGCCCGTTAAGCAACCGACGATTTCGCATCATCTCAAACTGCTGCGTGCTGCTGGGCTGATCGATTGTGAACGGCGTGGTTTGTGGGCCTATTATTTTGTGCGTCGGGAAAAATTAGCACAGCTTCGTGGGCGTGTATTTGGCCAACTCGATGCGTGGTCATAACTTTTTTTGTGCGTTATATTGAAGCTTATCGATGTTATGGAGTACATATGACTACTGCGATTACCCATGCTACATCTTCAGATTTCCCTGCGATACATACGCTGCTTGCTCGCTCTGGCCTGCCACAGGATGGTCTGATTGACCATCTGGCGACAACGCTGGTGGCGCAACAGGGAAATGAGGTGGTAGGGAGTGCTGCACTGGAGGTGTATGGCAATATGGCATTGCTTCGTTCGGTCGTAGTAGCATCCACCCTCCGTAGCCGTAGTTTGGGGACTCGTCTGGTTGATACTGCGCTGGATTTGGCCAGGCAACAGCAACTTACACAGGTGTATTTGCTGACTGAGACAGCAACTGATTTTTTCTTAAAGCATGGATTCCACATCGTTAGCCGTGGTGATGTCGCACCAGCGGTGCAACAGTCGGTTGAGTTTACCCACGTCTGTCCTGAAAGTGCCACGGCAATGGTTTTACGTTTATAAATAGTTCCTTACATGAACGAATTGGTTGGCGGGCCACATCGGCCATACGAAGTGCTGTATTTTTTATTTAGCGTCTATATCGAAGTTTATCAATATTTCAGGAGAATTATTATGACAACGGCACATGAGGACAACACCAGCCAGACCACTACGGGCGGATGTTGCGGAAGTACAAGCACACCTGGCGATATCACTGAGGCAGTCCGCGAGCGGTACAGCGGTCTTGCAACACAGGTACTCGAAACTAATCAGCAGGCCAGTTGCTGTGATGGATCGAATGGTAGCGCTATTAGCAAAGATCTTTATCTCGCCGACGATCTGGAAGGTTTGCCGCTCAAAGCTGCTCTGGCATCACTTGGTTGCGGCCATCCAACCGCATTGGTTGAGCTTCGCCCCGGCGAGACTGTGCTTGACCTGGGCAGTGGTGGAGGCATCGACGTGTTGCTCTCGGCCCGTCGTGTTGGGCCACAGGGCTTTGTGTATGGTCTGGATATGACCGACGAAATGCTTGAGCTCGCACGCGGTAATGCGGCAGAGGCTGGTGCGACCAATGTCGAGTTTCTGAAGGGTGATATTGCCGCTATTCCCCTGCCTGATAATAGTGTTGATGTGATTATTTCCAATTGTGTGATTAATCTCGCTGAGGATAAGGAACCGGTGTTACGTGAGGCATTGCGTGTGCTCAGGCCGGGTGGTCGTTTTGCCGTCTCCGATATCGTAATCCACGGTGGATTGCCCACCGAACTGGTCGATAGCACCGAGTTTCGACGTAATCTATCGGCGTGGGCTGGCTGTATTGCTGGTGCGCTGACCGACGCAGAGTATCGTGACGGGTTGACAGCGGCGGGCTTCGCTGGCGTGAAGCTTGAAGTGACCCGGCGCTTTGGGTCGTCGGATCTGCCTGATCTGCTACCTCCAGGTATGGCACAACTCCCCGAAGATATGCTGACACAGGTTGTTGGTCGTTTTGCCAGCACCTTTGTCCGCGCACAGAAACCGGAGTAAGCTACTAACTGTGGTGAGACACACGTACGCGTTCCTGTGGTTTGCAGGAGCGCGTTTTGCTTTTGGAGATGAAGTCGTTGGGCAGACTCTATGTCTGTTGCTAGTAACGTCAGACTAAAGTTTTCGGTTATAATGCCTCATCAGCGCTGTTTCCACAGCCCACTGTTTGCGTAGCGGGCTAAGCTCAACCACAACAAAAAGCAGGTAGTTGATCTACCTGCTTGTATCATTCATCTTGTTATTACCACTCGAAAGGCACTAGCATGCCTTCAATCGCTGGCGTATCTCCTTGGCCATGCGGAGGGTCGTGGCATCCAGCGTTTCGCCATAGACCCGCAATATATCGCATGCGATGTGGTCCCAACCAAAGCGTTGTGCGCGCTCACGTGCCGCATCCCCCATGTGTGTTTGCAGTGTTTGGTCGGTGAGGATCTGCTCCAGGTGATTGGCCAGCATAACGGGGTTATTGGGTTGTGTGAGGAACCCGCTCTTGCCATCCTCAACGATAAACGATGGCCCACCGGCACTCGTCGCTACCACTGGTCGTCCACTGGCGAGTCCCTCCAGGGCGGCCATACCAAAGGACTCGTAGTGTGATGGCATAGTGACAATGTCAGCGGCGGCGTAGAAATGAGCCAGTTGATCCTGACTCTGTGCGCCGACAAAACGAATCGCATCAGCAACACCCAACTTTGTACGGAGATCATGAAGTCGTTGTTGTTCGGTATTCCATTGTTTGCGCTCGTACTCGCTGGCTCCACCAACGACCAGTGCCATCATCTGATCGTCCCATTCAGGATGTCGTTCACGTAGCAACGCAATGGCATGGATAAGGTCATCTATCCCTTTGAGTGGTTCAATACGCCCAACGAGCAAGATGAGTCGCTGCGGTGTTGGTGGCAGATCGAGGTGTGCTCGTGCTACCTTTTGCTCTTGTGGGCGAAATCGATTGAGATCTACACCGCATGGCACCACGCGAATATGCTGTTGGTCGGCACCACAGTGCCAGACCAGATCGGCGCGATCCTGTGGTGTGGCAGCAACAATCATGTCGACGTCACGGGCCACACGCGACTCTATCTCCATTCGTTTCGTTGTTTCCTGCTCTTCGGCACCACGTGCAATACGGTTCTTCATAGCACCAAGCGTGTGAAACATATGGATAACTGGTATTCCCCATGCATGGCGTAGGGGAAGGGCCGCTTCGCCAGAGAGCCAGTAATGGCTATGAATCAGGTCGTATGTTAAATCTTCTCCGTCCGCAAAGCAGCGTATCCGACTGACAAACTCAGGAAGGTGTTCCAACAGCCAGTTTTTATTGTATGGCACTGGTGGCCCTGCACGTAGATTGATGACACGTACGCCCCGGTCGGGGGTGATGACCATTGGTGCATTTGGTTCCTGGGTACGGGTAAAAATATCGATAGATAAGCCGCAGCTAACAAGCTCGCGGCTCAATTCACGGATATAAACATTCATGCCTCCAGCTTCTTTGCCACCAAGTGCTGCAAGGGGGCTGCTGTGAGCACTAATCATTGCAATACGCATATTGCTCCTATGTTACATAATCTCTTGTTCAAGCCATAAAGGAATTGTATGGTTTACAGGCTTGTTACGAGATAGTCTAGTACAAAATGCCTCCACAGATATACTACGTACAATCTCAGTATATCGGATCAGGTTTGAGATGGATTTATGACAGTGGGGTTGTTTGTTGATTATCTTCAAGTTCTGTTTCGTCAACATATACAGGATTATAGTACGAATAGACGAGCTCCGCAAAATGTGCGATGACCGGTGCCACGAATTCATCGGGTAGAAATGTTTGAGTTGTGTCAATGTCGCTATACAGATAAATGGCTACGACAAAGTCACCACCAGGCGAGCGTACAATACCAACATCGGCCTGCATATCCGAGATCCACCCACTTTTGTGCTCAACCCGCACATCTTCAGGAAGACCAGCCACCATACGCGTATCATCACCGTTTTCTGCAAGCCAATCCAGCATTTCCTCACAGCGTTCCGGACTTAGTGTGGCAAACGTATCTAATAATAATCCTGCACCACGACTGCATTCGTCAATCCAGATAAAAACCTGACTGATCTCAGCAGGAGTTGTACGGAGCACCGAATCGGCTTCCGTAAAGGGGGCTTCTCCCTCGATTGGTGGGCCTTGTTTGATCGTCAGGCCACGAACGTCAATGAGATACTCCGCAGCCTCGTAGGGCATGTTCTGATAGGTGTGTTCCAGACCCAGATCACGCAACATATCAGACATCTCCAGCACACCGGTAAGGGCATCATCGGTCCCTGACCCGCCAACGCTGGCAGCAAGAAGATCGTTGGCCGAAAGATTATCACTCTCAACAATCATTTCTTTCAGCCACGTCTCTTGTTCATCGGTCAGTTCTGCCAGGTTAACATAACTCTGGAGTAGTATAGGCACCTTCATCACACTGGCGGCTGAAAAAACCGTGTTAGCATTCAGACTAGTGACTGCTTCCCCATTTTCCAGATCGTAGACATAGAGACCTACAATGCCATCCCACTCCTCGGCCATGGCCTCAATCTGTTGTTGCAATTGTTCCGGGGTCATCTGGGCCGATGCCTGTGCACCAGGCCCGAGTAATAAGGTAATACGTCGAGAACTACCCGCTGCGTGGAGGCGTTCGTCAATCTGCTCCATGGCTGTTTCGATAGCAAGCTCGCCACCGCCGGTAAGAGCAAATGACCGCGAAATGGTTTCGGTGTCGGTCAAAATGACGGGTGTGGATATATTCCCCATTTCATCAGCCATGTTGCTTAACAGGGATCGTAAAGCCTCTTCGTCATAACTGACTTCGATAGCAACACGAGCACCTTCACCTTCATCCAGAGCGGCATCAATAAGTGTATCGATGGGTATCTGGAGATCAATATCGGTTGAGCGGATGGTTCTTTCTATCTCTCCAACACGCACATTCAATGGACGTAGAAACGGGTCTAGTTCTTGTTCAAGCTGCTCATGTGCCTCAGTAATGGAGAGATCGCTCACATCGACTCCTGCTATGCGAACGTTGTCTGCTAATATGGCAACAGGGGTTGGTTCAGCGGTCGCAGTAGAAACATCCGTCGGTTCTGTAACATTCACATCGGCGGGTTCAGTGTTTGTGTCTTGAGGTGTGGACTGACTAAGTGTATTTGAACATGCAACTAACATCAGGGTTAGTGGAATCAGCAATGAGAGTGTACGATTGAGAAACACGCGCATACAGTTCATTCCTTGCTCTAGGTCGAGATAGATTGTAGCCCCCTGCAGCGCTGCGGGCAGTGCTATAGTATAGTCGAAGTTTGATCTTGAAACAACACTACATAGCATCATATTTGGTATACTTGAGTAATGTCTTATCCATCCAACACATAATCAGTGATAGGTATACATCATATGACTACAGTATTGTCTCCTCATATACACGAGCTTTTTGCCAAACGTGCACAACAGGTTCTTCCACCAATCTATAACGCAGCTCGGCAGGGACATTCATCACTCATTAGTTTTACCTTTGGGTTTGCTGATCCGGCGCTCTTCCCCCGCGAGGATATTGCCGCGGCGAGCGCGGCTGTTCTGGCTACAGATGCAGATGCGGCACTCAATTATGGGATGGACTTTGTTGAGCTACGTGATCAAATCATTGCTAAACTGCATTCGCAGGGAGTGTTTGCTCATGAGGACAATGTACTCATCAGTTATGGGTCAAGTCAGTTGCTTGCGTTGTTGCCACGCGTGTTTGTGGAGCCGGGCGATGTGGTTGTTATTGAAGGGCCATCGTTTATGGGGGCGGTGCGCTCCTTTGCCGATGCGGGTGCGCGTCTTATCATGGTGCCAACTGATGACTTCGGAATGAATCTTGATGCATTAGAGACGGTTCTTGATGAATTACATACACAACAGATCCGTCCTAAGTTTATTTACACCATACCAACCTTTCATAATCCAACCGGAACCACCATGCCGCTTGTGCAAAGGAAACGTTTGTTAGCGTTAAGTGCAACATACGATACGCTGATTGTCGAAGATGATCCCTACGGCGATCTGCGGTTTGCGGGGGAGGCATTGCCTACGCTGACATCACTCGATCATGATGATCGGGTTATTTATATCAGTTCATTCTCCAAGATTCTGGCACCTGGCCTGCGTATGGGGTGGGCCTATGCTCATCCTGCAATTATTGAACGTCTGGGAATGTTTAAGGTTGAAGGATCAAGTGGCCCCTTCTTGACGCGTGTGGTAGCGAATTACTGTGCAGATGGGCGTTTAGCACAACACATTCAGAAACTCACCACACATTATCACAACAAGTGTCAACTTATGCTCGATGCAATTGGGCGCGAATTCCCCACCGAAGTACGGGTGATACGGCCTGATGGTGGATTCTACGTATGGTGTGAGTTACCCCAGGGTGTAGATGTCGCCAACTTACTCATGCGTGCCGAACAACGAGGTAGCACTTTTTTACCGGGGACGCGGTGCTTCGCCAATGGTCAGGGCAATGATGCCTTTCGCTTGGCCTTCAGCTTTTTGCCCAGCGAACAGATTGTCGAGGGCATTGCTCATATCGGGGCTGCTTTGCGTGAAATGTAATTGTGGTAGGCTCGTGTCATCTTAGGTTGGGTGTGGTATGCAAGCATGATAAACTACTACCAATCACGTTGTGGTGCTATTGGCGTGTGGCCAGGAAAATGAACCAGCGAATCCGCTCACGATATGGATCATGCTGTTCTGATGTGGTATTGATACAGAAACCGGCTGCCTCAAGCATTGCAGTACATGTTGTTGTTGAGAGCGCTGTAAACAAACGTCCATCGGCTTCGCGTTCGTTATACTCTGAACTGGATCGGTAGGATAGTAGCAACCGTCCATTTGTATGTAAGATGCGGGCGAGGTGGTGGAGTGCGGTAGGTATATCGTTCTGGGTGAGATGCATGATTGTAGCGATAGATAAAACATTGTAGTAGGTACAGTCAGGAATCTCGCTGAGGTGCGGTAGGACTGCTGTACGTACATCGATAGTTGGATATGCTTGACGTGCTTCCGTACGCATCGTAGGTGAGGCATCGTAGCCAACAGTAGGAAAGCTCCTCGTATTGAGCCAGTGCACATCCCGTCCACTCCCACATCCAATATCAGCAGTCTCTTTTCCGTGATGAAACAGCGTAAGGGCATGTTGTAATATCTCTGTTGGTAAGATTAGACGATAGCGCTCACATCGAAGTGGTGCGTTCTGCTCATAGGCGTGTAATGTCTGCTTATCCATAGCTTTCCCCATTTTTACATGCGAATAATTTTTGTTACGTTATATTGCTATGCGTATCCATTTCTTGATGGATACATTTGTAGCTATTACTTTATAACACTATTATGCCTAATATTTTCGGATTTTTACACGACTATTACGAATATTTTAACTAAAAAGAGCTATTGTAGCCTTTCATGGCTTGACAAGCACTAAAAAATGATGTAATGGTATATAAACAGCAATTTGCATTATCTGGAGGGATCAAATGCAAAAGATAGACTTCATTGCTCGGATAGCCGAGCAAACCGGTACGACCAAAAAGACGTCACGTCAAGTTGTCGAAGCAGCGCTGGATCTTATTTCACAAAGTCTGGCGAGCGGTGAGAAAGTTGTATTGACTGGCTTCGGAACATTCGAACTGCGTGAGCGGCGGGAACGTCGTGGGGTGAATCCACAAACACGTGAACCAATGGTTATTCCAGCCACCAAAACACCTAGTTTTGCAGCAAGTAATAACCTGCGGGAAATGGTGCGTGAGCGATTGGCACGTGAGCATGGTAGGTAGGTATTGGTTCTGTTTCCTTCAGCGTGTGTGATATAATACCGTATCCTTTCAGGAAACTATCACACGAGCGCTGATATGACATACGCCCACTCAAAGCGGATCAATCACACTACCCTACACCCCACTATTCTGCCGCTGAATTTAGCGACTACCGTCATTGGTCATACTGTATACCAATACGAGCGTGTGGGCTCAACAAATGATGTCATCAAGGACTACGACCTGGATGACAACGCTGAAGGATTAGTGGTCGTTACAGAAGAGCAGGTTGCCGGACGTGGTCGATCAGGCCGAGGCTGGATCGCGCCGCCGAAGAGCAATCTGCTCTTCTCATTACTGCTGCGACCCACATGGCTTTCTCCGCAACAGGCATTTATGCTGACCATGCTTGCTGGTGTAGCATTGTGTGAAGCAATTGAACAGACAGCCTCGTTAAGTGCGGCACTCAAATGGCCCAATGACCTGATGCTTCCGGTTGCCACTGCTAGTGGACCAGCACTGCGTAAAGCTGCTGGCATTTTGAGCGAAATGGATCTCTCCAATGATGTTATCAAGAGGGTTATTATGGGTATCGGTGTCAATGTTTCGTGGTCGCCAACTGGTGTTGTTGACGGTCGCGATCTGTCGCATGTTGCAACAAGCGTGAATGCTGCTGCGGCACAATCTGTAGATAGATATGCCTTACTTGGTGCTTTCCTGACCAGCTTTGATACACATTATATTGCACTTCGTCAGGGAGCCAAAGATAGTCTCTTTCAAAGTTGGCGTAATCGGCTAACAACCCTTGGACAGACCGTAACCGTGAAAACATCTCGTCGTGATATAGAAGGCGTCGCGGAGGAAGTTGACTCAGATGGGTCGCTGCTTTTGCGTGATACACAGGGGGATCTCCATACGATCACTGCTGGCGATGTTAACGCATAAGTTTCTACGATTACACAATCCCTGCACATCTGATACTCATTCCCTGATTTGCTCAAGGATATGCGGTATTGATTGAACAGGTGTACTCCTCTTCAGTACTATAATCAGATAAAGCGCAGTGTTATAAAGATGGCTCAAGCATATAATTCTCTGCTTGCATCTTATAGAGTCTGGCGTATGTGCGATCCGATGCCATTAACACCTCATGTGAACCATACTCGGTAATCTGCCCATTTTCTATGCCTGCAATCAGATCAGCCATACGTACTGTGCTAAAGTGGTGCAAGATCAAAACGCTTGTGCGGTCTGCGACCAATTCTGTAAAGCGATGGTATTGTCATTGAAGAAGCATAGACAAATTGTATCTCTGTTCTACACCTAACTGTCACAATTGATATCTGTTATGACAGTTGGATGTCATAATGCTGGATGTATTTACGTTTCGGATTGGTAACATTTCAAGAAAGGTCCAGCCTCGGCTTTTAAAGTCAAGGGAAACACCCCACAGCGAATCATGCCATCACTCTGTAACCAGAAAGATTCTGTCGGTGGAGCGAGAATCGCAATACCTAAACCGTGATCAATCGATGCAACCTGAAATTGCTCCTCATATGCCTGGTCACATGTGTCTCGCAGAAACTCCTGAACTGCGGTGGTTCCGGGATAAGGGGCGGTCATAGTTTCCTGCCGATCCACAAGAGCAAACACTTCTACCAGATGAGGCATTTCACAGTCGACGCGATCCACAGTAGTTAAGGTGGGTTCGGCAAAAGTTGGGCTTGCCAGACACCATCCAATTTTCATGTTTGCAAGATGGACTATGGTGGTTGGTATTGTTCTGGGAAGGACGGATTGCTCTGTCTGTCCTCCGTTGCTATGGCAAGTTGTCATAACAACACTTATACTATAGAGTGCCACTACGTATATAAGCTGACAGACAGTATTCTGCCGGAGAATTAACATTGTCTAAATCCATAGAATGTATCACGGGTATCACCATCTGACCCTCCGTTATTATCTGCCCAGCATTCCCAAACACCATTGCTGTAAATGTAGCGGACATCATGATTTCCTGTTCGATGCGTGTGTCCATAGGCATAACTGGTCGGTTCTGCCCCCCCTCCACTATTAATCGTGATTATCCCAGCAGAACAGCAGGTGGCTGCCTGGACCGACTGAACTGGAGCAAGCATGGCATAGATCAGCCGTGCACTGGTTCCACTTACCGAGATAATTTTATGTAAGAGACGCATAGTATACCTTCTGATATGATATTAAAATAGAATCCGACGATATTCTAGGCTTTATGTGTGATAATGGCCGATTAGTGATGTATTTGATTATGTTGTCTGCAGACATTTGTGTAGTTCTATACTATACAAAGAGGTGATTCTGAGGTATTGTTAAAATTACCTATTTAATGTACCTACATCCATGGACTGTCTCTGTAAAATCACACTTTCATTGTGACGAAAAAATTAGTTAAAATGATAAGTGCTGATTTTTGTACTGCTTTCTTCTCCGGTTTGCAATGAGGATATAGACTATCTATAATTGATTAGGGTATCTCTCAAAATAATATGATGAGAGAGATATGTATTGTCGATTGTGTGTAGAGAAACTGAAATATATTACCTTATGCAATACCCTGTTCTATGGCAAAACGAATGGCAGCATAACGTGAGGATATACCTATTTTGGTATAAACAGCATTTAGATGGGCATTAACTGTACGTGGACTGATAATGAGTTGCTCGGCGACTGCCTTGTTGGTTAACCCTCTTGCGACCAGACGCAAGACTTCCATTTCACGTTTTGTTAAATCACTTATGGGAAAAAGCCGTTCCTCAGTAGTTGGGGATTGGACCAGAGATGCTACATTCAGTGCCTCAGCCACAGCCTGAGGGGTACTCAATGCATAGCCAGCTTGCCACTCAGCATCAAAGGTCGTGGGATCAAGCTGATCTTGTGCCATGGCCAGACTTTCATCAAAATCTTGTTGATCTAAGGACTCCATATTTTCGCTGCTCTCTTCTAAAAGATGCGTAACCGTGGCAAACAATCGGGTAGCTGTGATGTGTTGACCTTGAATACAGGCGATCCTTGCGAGTCCAGTGAGGCAGTGAGATGTAATCGTTTGATGTTGCCCATATTTGTCTTGTGAAACTAATATTTCCGTAAAGCAAGTAATTGATTGCTGGAGCTTATCTAAATGGATTAATGTCGAGCCCAGATTCATTCGAGCTAATGATTCGCCAGTCTTATGGCCGAGTTTCTGGAAGAGTAGCAAACTTTCAGTATAGTAGCGCTCGGCGTTCTGATAATCTTTCTTAGCTCGCGCAATTTCTCCCAGTCCGTTCAATACAATCGCTACTCCATGGGTATACTGCAAAGTACGTGCATATTTAAGACTGGAATTATAGTAAGCGATGGCTCTATCGTAATTTCCTTGACCAGACGCTACCATTCCCAATGCATGATTGGCCCACAACAGACCATATTCATGTCCAGATACGGTGTTAATAGCTAACTCTTCTTCAAAATATGGTATCGATTCTATAAGGCTCTTCTGAAATACGGTAATAGTACCAAGACAATGGGCTGTTTCAGCCATGTGATGAGGGTCTTCGAGCATGCGAAATAGAGAGAAGCTTTCCTCGAGTAATGCAAGAGCAGTTGTACTATCACCGCGTCGATAGGCTTCCAGACCGAGCATGCAGAGGGAGAGTCCTTCACTTGTGTGGTCACCTAATGTGCGTGCTAAAGCCAAGCTTTCGTTAGCTAAAATGGCCACCTGTGGGTAATCACCCTGTTGACGTGCCAGCCAGCTTGCGCGTGCTAATGCTACAATACGGACCTGAGGCGCTACCTCATGCTGAGATTCAAGCACACGAGTAAACCACGACCGCCCTTCATTTAAGTGTCCACGGATATTCCAGAACAACCATAGTGCCGATGCAATGCGTGTCCCAAGCTCTCGATCACCCGTTGGGGTAAGACTCCATGCTAGGGCTGTTCTAAGATTACTGTATTCTACATCCATTTTATGTAGCCAGATAGCCTGGTTTGCACCCTTGAGATGTTGTTCGGTTGTTTCAGCCAGTTGGAGATAGTACAGGGCGTGTTGGTACTGTAACTGTTCGATTTCGTCTGCTGCATACAATCGATCGAGTGCATATGACCGAATGGTCTCAAGCATGACGAAACGTGGTTCTTCATCAATATCCGTGATCTGTTGGACCAGATTATGATGGACTAACGTTGTCATTTGATCAAGCCATTGCATTTCGGTTGGTGTGTCAACGGACGTCGTGTTGCGGTTCACCTCTTGTGCAATATCGATATGTACCACAGCCATAATGGCTGTGAGTGTGCATCCATTCATAAAGACCCCAAGGCAACGAAACAATGCTTGATGATCCGGATCAAGCAGATCGTAACTCCAGGCAATTGCACGGCATAACGTTTGATGACGTGCAGGCATATCGACAGCACCATCTGTCAAAAGCACAAGGCATTGATCAAGACGTCGCAGTAGGGCGCGTGGTGTCAGCAGCTTGCTGCGGGCCGCAGCGAGTTCAATCGCCAGTGGGATGCCATCCAGTCGAGCACAAATCGTGGCTAATTCGGCAGCATTATCCTGAGTTAAGGCAAAATCGGGCTTGGTCGATTGGGCACGCTGGACAAAAAGATCTATCACTGCATATGTTTGTAGCTCTGCCGGACTCGCTATAGTTGTATCAGGAAGAGGGAGAGGGTGAACAACGTAGATGTGTTCACCTGAAATACGTAACGATACACGGCTGGTTACCAGTAATTTGATGAGGGGTACCTGTTGAAGCAGAGTGCTCAGTGTTGATGTTGCCTCAAGAATATGTTCAAAGTTGTCGAGCACTAGTAACATTTGCTTATCTCTTAAAAAAGTGATCAGTGTTTCCAGCAAAGGTTGATGACCACTATCACCAATATCCAGTGTTTGAGCAATAGTGGTCATAACCAGACCAGCATCATTGATTGATGATAATGGAACAAAGATTACTCCATGGGCAAAGGTCGGGGCAACTTCGTGTGCCAATTGTAGCGCAAGCCGCGTTTTACCAATACCAGGAGCTCCAGTCAAGGTCAACAACCTGAGATTATCACGCCCAAGTAGCCTGTGAATATCAGCTATAGTATCTGCTCGCCCAATCAGTGATGTTGGCGGAATAGGTATGTGATACTTGGGGGAGATTGATAAATGGTTGAAAGTGGGTAGGTCAGGAAACGTATCTTGCAAGGCTTGATTTGGATGAGATCGAGCAAGTTGCAAAAATGTGGTGCGATCTTTATCGGGGATGCAGAGGGAGGTCGCCAGACGTTCTGCAAGCCGTCGAGATGGCCGAAGTTTATTGGCCTCAATTTTGCGGATTGCTTCAACGGTACACCCTACTTGTTGGGCCAAGGCACATTGTGTGAGATCTGCAGTTTTGCGATATTGTTTGAGCCAATAACCAAAACTTGTCCTATGCATCGAAAGTCTCCCACTTGACATGTGCATAGATCTGCACGCAGTTAATTTTTAATCCTACTTTTTATACAACTTATTGTACTACAAAAAGATATTTAAGTATAAATCAATATTAATGAAACTGTATATTACTCATTAGTAATGCAAACATTAAGTAAAGACGTATAAAATAGCCTGATATTTAGCCATATGTCCATGCGAGCTTTAGTTATTGTGAGCAAACCATTGAGTAAGGCCGTAGCGTACCAGAGATGAGATGATCAATGGCTTTCCATGTGATGAATGTGACGCTCGTCTTTTGAGAGAGCCAAAATATGCTGCCATTGTATGCCGATCGTTCCACGTTCCCCGGACACAGTATTTCAGCTTGTGTGGCGGTATATCTTTGGCACGGAACCCCAACTCTGACAACACCATGGTCTCCCCATCGTAACGAAATGCCAAATCGCCAAAGGCGGCCTGATCCACTACATCGCAGGTGCATAGTGATGACAGTCAATGATAGTGCTGTGCTTATTTTCTGAGGTTCTATGTGTTGATTGATTTTTGGTGAGTGTCAGATGGTAACACAAGGCTATAGCCTTTACGTCAGAAGTATGAATTAACGTACACAGCTATTTATACGACCTGTGCGTATAAATTGAACTTTATAGAACTTTTATGAGCTATAAAAGTGTTGACAGGACCTTTCTGATATGTTATTATCTGAGATGTCAGGATGTGTTCAGCATATATAATGTTGTGTTTTATGCTTAGTTTGTAAGGAGCACAAAGCCAGTTTTGCCTAACGTTGATATGGCCCAAAAATAAGGGAAGAGCTAGTCGAATTGTGATGGCACCACTTCGAACGTGGGTGAACACATACCTTGCGCGTACAACTCGTGTCTCTTCCGCCAGAATCTGGTGTAGATGCCGATTATTCAGGGAGGTGTAGTCCGATTGCATCCTGCGGTTGGATCGCGGTGGTCATTGGTTCAAATCCAACCACCTGGACCATAAGGAAGGGGTGGCCGATGGAGTGATGGCACCGGGATGGCAATCTGCTGTGCACGTGCCGCTCCTGCTCCTTCCTCCAATTGTACCTGGGTGTGGTGTAGCCTGGTTAACATCCCGCGATGGGATCGCGGTGATCGCACGTTCAAATCGTGCCACCCAGACCATAGAGAAGAGAGGAATATGATGGATACACTAGTTCTGAGTTTCCTCTGGTTGGGTCGGTTTGTCCCGCACTGAGTGAGTGTCTGGGATACCGCCCACCATTTCGTCGGGCGCGCATCACTGATTGGATCATGTCCCCTACAACATCCTATCTTCAAACACACAGAGACAAACACACACATTCCTCATCATTCTCCCCCATCCAATCAGTGATGGAGTGGCGCCAAACTATCTGGCAACCACGCAGTTGCTAACACTCTGGCCTGCTCCTGTTACCTTGACAGATCATTCTTCTATATGTATAGTTGTATAGACAAATGTGATTATGCCAATAGAGTCTCTGTTTATGATGCCACCTCCGCTGCCGAAATACTATCAACTGACCCAGGTTCTACGTGAGCAGATCACTTCCGGCCATATGCGGCCTGGTGATCAACTGCCAACCGAAGATACATTGTGTCGCGCACATCGGGTAAGCCGTGGCACTGTCCGCAAAGCCATAGAAGTGCTGATCCAGGAAGGCTACATTCGGCGCTCGCAAGGATCTGGAACCTTTGTTCATACCACCCAGCCCAGCACGACTTTGCTCACCCTCTCCAATTTCGACGAAGATATACGCCGCCAGAATCGCACACCAACCGCCCGCCTGCTCATTGCTGAAGTACTTCCCGCGTCTCCTGCTGTCGCAGCGCAGTTAGAACTTATCGCAGAAACGCCAATAATCCATATTGCTCGTTTGCGCCTTGCTGATCAACAGATCGTTGCCTATGAAGAACGCTATCTGGCTGAGTCATTATGCCCTCATTTGTTGCAAGAAGATTTAGAGACACACTCGATCCACCATTTGCTGGTACACACCTATCGTATCCCACTTGTCAAAATGGTGCACACCGTGGAACTTGGCCATCTGTCGGATGAGCAGGCACAGCTTTTACACGCTGAACCTCATTCAGATGCCTTTTTTATTGACCGTTTAACATTTAGCAAACATGAAGGGCGCCGCTTTCCAGCGGTCTGGTATCGGGCGATCTATGGTGAAGATCATTATCATATCGAGGCCCGTGTACAAACATCGCTCTAAGGTGTATTTGCCTTATACAACGTCAAGGAGGACAGCATGGCACGTACTGTACGTGCGCCACGCGGCACACAGCTCACCTGCAAAAACTGGCAGATCGAAGCTCCCTATCGTATGCTCCAGAATAACCTCGATCCTGATGTAGCCTTTGATCCCGCTAACCTGATTGTGTATGGTGGACGAGGAAAGGCTGCCCGCAACTGGGACGCGTTTGAGGCCATCCTGGAATCGCTACGCCAGCTTGAACCAGATGAAACGTTGCTGGTCCAATCGGGTAAGCCGGTGGCGGTGTTCCGCACCCATACGGATGCACCACGGGTTCTTATTGCTAATTCCAATATCGTTCCGGCCTGGGCCACACAGGAAAACTTTGAGGAATGGGAACGCCAGGGTTTGATCATGTATGGTCAAATGACAGCGGGCAGTTGGATCTATATTGGTACTCAGGGGATTCTTCAGGGTACCTATGAGACGTTGGGAACGCTGGCTCATGAGCAAGGGTGGGACAGCCTCAAGGGCAAGTTTGTCTTCACCGCTGGGTTAGGGGAGATGGGCGGCGCCCAGCCGTTGGCGATCACCATGAATGAGGGCGTCGGGTTGATCGTCGAGGTGGATCGCTGGCGTGCCAAACGCCGTTTGTCACTCCAACAGCTCGATGTCATCACCGATAATCTTGAGGAGGCGATCACCTGGGTTGAGGAAGCGGTCTCAGCGCAAACCCCTCGATCGATTGGGCTGATTGGGAATGTGGCTGAGATTGCGCCACGATTAGTTTCATCAGGCATTGTGCCAGACGTAGTAACTGACCAGACCTCGGCTCACGATCCGCTCTATGGCTACATTCCAGCGACGCTGTCGCTTGATGAAGCAGTGCAACTTCGCACACGTGATCCGGCGTCCTACCAACAGCGTGCTATCGATTCGATGACCGACCATGTGCGTGCGCTACTCGATTGGCAGGCACGTGGGAGCGTGGTCTTCGATTATGGCAACAACCTGCGACAGCGCGCCTATGATAACGGTCTCGAAGAAGCATTTAGTTACCCTGGCTTTGTCCATGCCTATATCCGGCCACTGTTCTGCGCGGGCAAAGGACCATTTCGCTGGGTAGCACTCTCTGGCGATCCACAGGACATTTACACAACTGACGAAACGATTCTGCGTCTCTTCCCCCACGATGAACATCTGCAACGCTGGATTCGTCTGGCCCAACAGCATGTCACATTTCAGGGCTTGCCGGCACGTATCTGCTGGCTGGGCTATGGTGAACGTGCACAGGTCGGTCTGGCCTTTAACGAACTGGTTGCCAGCGGTAAGGTGCAGGCCCCGATTGTAATCGGACGTGACCATCTCGATTGTGGTTCGGTGGCCAGCCCTAATCGTGAGACGGAAGGCATGCGTGATGGCTCGGATGCCATTGCTGATTGGCCACTGCTGAATGCTCTGGCAAACACAGCGGGTGGGGCCACGTGGGTGAGCCTGCATCACGGTGGTGGTGTGGGTATTGGCTACAGCATCCATGCCGGGCAGGTCATCGTTGCGGATGGCACGCCTGCTGCGGCCCGTCGATTGGAGCGTGTGTTAACCATTGATCCTGGCATGGGGATCGCACGTCACGCTGATGCAGGGTACGAAGAAGCGGTCGAGGTTGCCAGAATCCGTGGTGTGAAGATCCCCATGCTTTGATGGAGCGAGGTGCATAATGGAACCACTTATGATCTCCGGGCGTGAGTTACTCATCGATGATGTTGTTGCGGTGGCAAAAGGCCGACCGGTAGCGCTTGATCCGATGGCCATTCCAGCTATTGAGCGGTCACGGGCAGCGGTGGAGCGTCTGGTTGCTGAGGGTGCTATCGCCTATGGCATTACGACTGGCTTTGGGCGTTTCAAAGATAAGCTTATCTCGCCAGAACAGGTACAGCAACTCCAACTCAACCTAGTGCGTAGCCATGCCGCCGGAGTCGGTCCGGCACTTGATGAGATGATTGTACGTGCAATGTTGCTGGTACGTGCGAACACTTTGGCACGAGGTCATTCGGGTGTACGGCTTCTTTTAATTCAATTCCTTATGGACATGCTTAATCGCGGTGTACATCCTCGGATTCCTGCACAGGGCTCGCTTGGGGCCAGTGGTGATCTGGCACCTCTCGCGCATCTGGCGCTGGTGGTTATCGGCGAAGGGTTTGCCACATATCGAGGTGAATTGCTTGGTGGATGCAGGGCATTACAACGGGCCGAATTGACACCGATGACGCTCGAAGCAAAAGAGGGTCTTGCGCTTCTCAATGGCACGGCGCTTATGGTTGGTCTGGGAGCCTTGCTGGCGCGGCGTGCGATCAACCTGGCGTTGTCGGCAGATATTGCGGCCTGTATGAGTCTGGAGGCGTTGCACGGTACGGATCGCGCCTACGATGCGCGGGTGCATGCGGTGCGGCCCCATCCCCGCCAGATAGAGTGTGCGGCATTTTTGCGGAAACTCCTCGTAGGCAGCCAACTGTTGCGCCAACACGATCCCAACAATGTACAGGACCCCTACACGCTGCGTTGTGTACCACAGGTGCATGGGGCGGTGCGCGATGCGATTGCCTATGCTCAGTGGGTCATCAATATCGAACTCAACGCTGTAAATGATAACCCACTTATTTTTGTCGATGAACAGAGTGATCATATTGATGTTATTTCGGCAGGCAACTTTCATGGCGAGCCCATTGCGATTGCGATGGATTATCTCAAGCTCGCGCTCACCGACCTGGGCAATATGAGTGAACGGCGAACCGCGCGTCTGATCGATGCCGATTGTAACGGTGGTGTGCTTCCCATGTTTCTCACGACCCACGGCGGCATCGAGAGCGGATTGATGATCGCGCAGTACACCGCAGCGGCGTTAGCATCGGAGAACAAAGTGTTGGCACATCCCGCGAGTGCTGACTCGATCTCGAGCAGCGCAAACGTGGAAGATCACGTCAGTATGGGTGCGACGTCAGTGCGACAGGCCGAACAGGTGCTGACTCATGTTGAGACGATTGTCGCCATCGAGTTGTTTGCGGCTGCTCAGGGTGTCGATTTTCATGAACAGATGGGTGCAGGTGCTTCTGTGGTGTTGGGGCAGGGAACAGCAGTGGCCTATCAGCTAATCCGTGAGCGAGTGCCTTTCCTCGTATGCGATGAACCGCTTGCACCGCATATTGAACAGGTGCGACAACTGGTAGCTCAAGGAAGCATTAAAGAGGCAGTAACAGCGCATATTGAAGGAGGATAAATGGAAATTGATCTAATGATTGAACATGCGGCACAATTGGTGACCTGTGCCAGCGATGGACCGAAGCGCGGAGCCGCAATGGGTACGGTGGCGATCATTCACGATGGTGCGGTGGCCGTACACAAGGGGCAGATTGTGGCGGTTGGCCGTACTGACGAACTGGGCAAAAAAGTGCAGCCACGTCGACGTATCAACGCCCAGAGGAAGGTCGTGCTGCCCGGCTTTGTCGATCCCCACACCCACGTGGTGTATGTAGGCGACCGTGTCGACGAATTTGAATTGCGTGTTCGCGGCGCATCCTACACCGAGATTATGGCAGCGGGAGGCGGTATTCTCAGCACCATGCGGGCGACGCGTCAGGCCACTCCTGAGCAACTGGCTGCTGAGGCACGCCCTCGGCTGGATACCATGCTCCGTCTAGGTACTACTACCGTCGAAGTCAAAAGTGGCTATGGTTTGACCACGGACAGCGAATTGGCCATGCTCCAGGCCATCGAACTGCTTGACCAGACTCATCCACTCGATTTGATACCGACGTTTCTTGGTGCACACGCCATTCCCCCTGAATATAGCAATGACTCTGACGGCTATGTCGCGCTGGTTATTGAGGAGATGTTACCCTGTGTGTGTGATTGGTACGCAGCCTCGCCCCTTGCCGCAAAAGGTCGACCGCTTTTCAACGATGTGTTTTGTGAGCAGCATGCCTTTGATTTAGCACAGTCACGGCGTGTGCTGGAAGCGGGACAGGCACGCGGCTTGCCAGCCAAGATCCACGCCGATGAGTTTACCTCGTTGGGTGGGGTAGAGCTGGCGGTTGAGTTGGGTGCAGCCTCTGCCGATCATCTTGATGTGACACCAGCCCATGAACGTGAGCGAATCGCCCAATCGGATACAGTTGGTGTAGTGCTGCCAACGGTCAATTTTAACCTGGGTAGTCACCATTTTGCGGATGCACGGGCGCTGATTGATGCTGGTGCAGCGTTGGCCCTCTCGACCGACATCAATCCCGGCTCGTCGCCCTGCCCGTCCATGCCACTGGTGATGGCGATTGCCTGTCGCTACCAACGTCTCTTGCCTGCCGAGGCATTGAATGCCGCTACTATCAATGCCGCTTACGCAATCGGTATGGGCAAAACGGTTGGTTCTATCGAGGTTGGTAAGCAGGCCGATCTCCTCCTCATCGATGTGCCGGACTATCGCCATTTAGCTTATCAGTTTGGTGGCAACCTGGTTCAAACGGTCATTAAACAGGGGCAAATCGTATGAAACCTATGTTGGTTGGCTGCCCCTTTGACAACGGCATTCGTATGATGCAGCGGTTTAGGCGGGGTGTCAGCGGGGCAGCGGATGCACCCCCGGCAGTTTTGGCACTTCTTAATGAGCCATGCCCCCGCACCATGATCGATCTGGCAGCCTACCAGTTTACGGTGACATCCGCTACGGTTGATGATGCTGCGAGTATTCGTTGGCAGAACGAACAGACGCTGGCAGCACACAACGTCATTACACGCGAGATACGGCATCTGGCAGAGGCGGGTTATCTCCCCATGACCATTGGCGGTGACCATTCGATTACCTATCCACTCTATAGCGGTGTGGCTCAAGCGCATCTCCAAAGCAAGCTAGGACTCATCTATATCGATGCTCATCTGGATATGCGGCCTCTGGAGACGCATGCAGGTGTGAGTGGCCTGATCAGCAGTGGGAATGCGTTTCGCCGTATTCTCGAAGATAAGACGATCTCGATAGCAGGGCAAAACATGGTTGCCATCGGCATTCATCGGTCGAATAGCACTATCTTTGGTGAGATGGAACAATTCGCACACGAGCATGGCGTAACTATAGTAGATAACGACCAGTGCTCTACGATGGATATCGCCGCTATCGCTGCCAAAGCAGTACAGATTGCTACAGCCGGAATGGATGGCGTTTACCTGAGTGTAGACATCGACGCAGTGGAAGCTACAAGCGCACCGGGTGTCAGTGCGCCTGCCCAACAGGGACTCACACCGCCACACTGGTTTACGTTGATCGAGCAGATTGCTGCTTCTACCAATGTCCTTGGTTTCGATCTGGTCGAAGTCTCCTCATGTTCGAGTGCATGGACCACACTCTTTGACCAAAAAAATCCTTCCTCTTCACACCAGAACCCCGATGTGTTGACTCCTACGGCGCAGTTTGCGGCCCAGACAATCCGCCATTTCCAACATGCAGTTGCATCTCGCGGTCTTTAGTTCTACCCATTCCAACGATCTTTAATGATACCGCAGTCCTGCCGTAGCCTGACCGAGGTGATACCGCAGCGTGTGCCTGTTATAGTGTGCTCAGATAAAACGTTGAACACACAAAACAGGAGCATCACCATGAAACATCTCATTCCTTGCAACAACGATTGCCCGATCCACGGTCCTTATGGTGGCGATTACTGTGATCGATGTTGTGGATAGTCTGGGTGGTCCCCTTTATGAAATTGACTGTTTTGCCACATACAGGTGTTTTCGACAGCTTCGATTGTTATGCTGGCAGATCTACTCGTTCTTCCGCTTCACCGACACATCTAGCTGGTGTAACTGTTGCTGGAGATTGATCCAGCGTGTTTCGTCTGCGATGCGTTGTTCCTGGAGATAACGTAACAACTCCGCGTTTTGTTCGCGCTGTTTCACGACCTGGTCGATCAGCAGCCGCATGAGAAACGTCATCACCGCGAGAATAATCAGCGTGCAACCCACCAACAACGCCTGGTCATTAGTCCCACTAAACCAATCCATCCGTCGACCGACAAATACATATGCAGCCCGTCCCAGCGCAATGCCACCAAAGATAAAGAGACTGGCGGCAGCCACCTCTAATGCCTGCACAAAGCCGCGCTCATAGATGAGTGTCGGTTGCGTTGCACTTTGTTGTGCCATCGTGTGCTCCTTTCATACAGAGTCTTACTACATATCATGACGATTCGCATGGCAATTGGTAACGTTTTTTTCTCACGCTGTGAGGAAATGTCACTTTTGTGCGTCTTACATAGCAACTATCGTATGCAAACGAGGAAGGCAAAACCATGCAGCGTCTAGTTTTACGCATTATTGTGGGCATTATTGTAGCGTTGAGTGTAACGACCTCTACCCACGCTGGCGGATGGGCCGTAGTTACTCTCGATGAATTACCGCGTGAGGTTCGTGCCGGGGAGACTCTAGTCCTTGGTTTTATGGTACGCCAGCATGGTGTGACACCCATTGGTTCATCTGATAGCGACTCCATCAAACCCTATCTGATCATTACACCACAGCACAGCACATCGACAAAAGCTGAAACTATTCGTATTGATGCACGGCATGAGGGGGCAGTTGGGCATTTCGTCGCTGATGTGATGTTTCCGAGTGCGGGCGTATGGGAATGGGAAATAGTGCCAGCACCGTTTTCAGGGACAGTGCTAGACCCGCTCACTGTACTACCGCCTGATGCCGCATCGGTAGAAGCGACATCAAATGGCGCATTTACAATGGCTTCATTGTCCACTCCAAGGCTGTTGCGTTGGGTTGGTGGATTGCTCGTGTTTGTAGCCATTGTGCTCATGGTCTTGCAACGACTACCGACGCGTCGCCAACGGGTACTCCAGACCAAGCCATGAGGAGTAGTGTTATAACCAAGTTATCGATGACATTGGCCTGTACAGGTGTTATTCTGGTGCTCATATCACTAGCGCCTTTGATCAACAACTCGCCTGAACAACCAATAGAGCAGATAGATCAGGTCAATTATGGGAAGATGCTTTTTACAGCAAAGGGATGTGCCAGTTGCCACCAGCATGATGTGGTAGTGCGTCATTGGGACTTTTCTGTTGGTCCTAATCTGACATATTATGCGGGTAATCCAGATTATGTACGAGAATGGTTGCAAGACCCTTCGGCAATCCGTACAGATGCCCGCATGCCCGATCTGGATCTCAGCGATGAAGAAATCGAGGCGTTGGTCGTGTTTTTGCAAACATCCGTCAAACAGTAGTTGGAATGTATGTGGCCTTGAACGAAGCAAACATGACGAATATCGAACATCTCGATGTTGAAGCGCATCTGGTTGCGCGGCTTCGTGCTGGCGATGAAACAGCTTTTGAAATGTTAGTAGCACGGTATCAAGCGCCACTCTTTCGTTATTTGTGTAGTTTTGTTGGTGATGCAGAACAAGCCCATGATCTGGTGCAGGAAACCTTTTTGCGTGCGTTTCGATCCATTCATACCTTAGAAGAAGCCAAAACACTGCGTGGTTGGCTCTACCGTATCGCTCACAATCTGGCTTGCTCATTACTGCGCCGTCGCCGTTTAATACGGTGGTTGCCACTCACCCATGATCGTCATACTGCTACGCCATCACCCGACCGTGCGACCGTTGAGGCGGCTTGTGTAGAGGAAGCGCTTGCCCAGGTGCCTGTCGACCAGCGAGCGCCTCTGCTGCTGCATCTGGTAGGTGGCTTCTCCTACGCTGAGGTTGCGGCCATGCTTCAGCTCAGCGAATCGACGGTACGCATGCGAATTAGCCGTGGACGCGCCTCATTCCGCCGCGCATACGACACCGAGGAAGACCATAATGCAACCTGATTTCGATCTTTTAGCTGCCTACCTTGATGGGTTGCTTGATGAAGATGAATATGCCGAGGTACGCACAAAAATTCTCACAGACCCAGCCTGGGCTATGGGTTTAGAGCAACTACACCGCGATGCTGAGCGAATCACCAGGGTCGCAGTCGCGCGACCGATCCCAGATGTACGTGCGGCAGTGCATGCAAAACGGCAACGTATACAACCAATGCGCTGGGTGAATCGTCTGGTAACCTTCTCTGGTATGTGCCTGGTGCTCTTACTGATTGCTCTGCTGGTTGGGAGTGAGAGCAGCATAACAATGGGACCATCTGCGCCACGTTTGTTTGTGGTTGACCGAAGCAATGATCAATTGCTGGTGCTCGATCCAGATAGTGGCACATTAATGGAGAGAGTCAACGTTGGTCCTAATCCAAGTCAGGTGCTGTATGATGCACAACGTGATCAACTCTATGTGTTTACCTCAGACGGGGTTGAGATAGTTAACCCTGATTCATTAGCCGTCAGTAAGCTTTGGAGCACAAGCAGCCCGTTTGAGCGTAGCGCCGATATGGTATTTGACTCACAACGTGATTTGCTCTATATCTCATCAGCCGAATATGATCGAATATTTGTGATGGATGTTGACAATCCGCAGAGACGCTCGTTTGCTGCCGGGTCTAGTCCGACCGAACTGGCTTTGACACCCGATAGTCGTCGATTGTTTGCTATCGATTCACAGGAAGCTTCGATCTGGGTCTTTGAACTGCCCAGCGGTGATGTAGTAAGTCAGTGGCTTAATCGTAATAATCTTGGTCGGCGTGGATGGCTTACTCCTGGTTACGAAGGCGATGTCTATGTGTTACGGAGTGGTCAGCCACCGTTACTCCATCGTTTTGATCCTGATGAACCTCCAGGTGACTTTGCCCAACTTGATCAAGGGGCGCCCGTCTGGGATATCACACGAGTGAGTGATAAACTTGTCGTGGCACGCGGCGACGGTGAGCGTGGCGGGATCGATATTATTGACATTCACACCCTCACGACCATTATTAATCTTGATCCGCTCCATGATCAACACATGCTTGTAAATGGCTCTGACGAAACCGTATTTGCGCTTAACTGGGTGCACGGCACGATAACGCATTACAACATAGCTGAGGCACAAGTACTGTGGCGCGTTACACTGGATGGCCAACAGCCGTATGAGGGTGTGTTTGTGCCACGTCACTGGCGGTTTCCGCGATAGTAAACGTGTATTTCTCCTATTTGCGTAACCCCTTCCCTTCTGGTACACTTGCGCGTCAGCGCCCAGATTTGTCACAATCAATGGGCAGTCGCAAGGATTGCTATCGTAAATTTGCTTGAGCGACTAAGATGCTTTTGTTTGTCTGCATACACTAGAAAATACAGTCATCGATGGAGTATAGTGAATACGCAGTGCTAGTAGAAGTTGAAGATCAACACTGGTGGCATGGTGGTATGCGCGCCATTGCAGCGGCACTACTCGATCCGCTCTACCGAGGCCATAGTGTTGACATTCTCGACGCAGGCTGCGGCATAGGTGGCAATGTCCGGTTTTTGCAGCGCTATGGCCATGTGACGGGTGTCGATCTATCGCCTGTCGCGGCGCAATTTGGGAAAGACCAGATCAGTGGTGCAATGGTGCAAGGGTCGGTGTTGGAGTTACCGTTTGCCGATGCGAGTTTTGATCTGGTAACCTCGTTTGATGTGTTGTATCACCGCGATGTACCGAGTGAGGCGCAGGCGTTGTCCGAAACCCAACGGGTGTTGCGATCAGACGGGTGGCTGTTGATGCGGTTGCCTGCGTACGAGTTTCTCCGGAGCAAGCACGACCGCGCCGTTCATACACGTCGTCGTTATACATTGCGGCAAGTGCAAGAATTGATCGAAACATATGGCTTTGCCGTCGAACGACTATCCTATGTCAATAGTTTGTTGTTTCCCATTCCGCTGGCCCAACGGATGCTTGAGCGACTCGTTCCTACGTTGGAACAATCTGACTCGGATCTGGTGCTCCCAGCACCGCTGCTCAACGAGGTGTTGCGTTGGCCGCTGGCGACAGAGGCGGCCTGGCTGGGTCATGGAGGCCGCTTCCCTGTAGGGCTGTCGATTATTTGTCTGGTGCGTAAGCGTGCATTGGGCTAAAGTCTGACACTACACTCAAACAGGCAATATGCCTCCTGTAGGATTTTTGTTATACCTATGATGAATGATATGCTACAAAAACCACTCGATGAACTCTCAAGAATTCCGCAAACGTGGAATGTGCTGCGTTATGTTGTTGAGGCCGGGTTTCGTGGCGAGAAGGCCGTGATCGAGGGTGAACTCCAGCCGTGGCAAGATGTGGGTCAGCGCCTGTTTCTCGATTTTGGCTGTGGTACGGGAGCGTTTGCCGCGTGCTTTCCATCACGCCAGTATGTCGGTGTTGATATTGCCACACACTATGTTCAATATGCTCATACGGCACGCTCAGGTGGCTATGGGGTGATGGACGGTTCGGCACTGGCGTTGCAGGGTGAACAGTTCGATGCGGCCTTGGTGCTGGGTGTTTTTCACCACCTACCCGATGCTATTGTGCGTGCATCGGTGGCTGAACTGAGTCGGGTGCTCAAACCTGGCGCCACACTACTCGTGATGGAGGATATTGCGCCGCCGGATGTCTGGAATGTGGCGGGCCATGCGATGCACTGGCTTGATCGAGGTGGCTTTATTCGGAGCGACGAGTCTTATCGTATGCTGCTCCATCCGTACTTCATGCTTCAAAAAACATATACAATGCGTAGTGGAATCTGTGACTATGCTGTGTATGTACTGGAACGTATCACCGAATGAGACTGAAAATGCTACTAACATTTGGCTTATTGTTCGCTGCAATGTGCCTTACTGTCACAGGTGAGGTGCTATTGAAATATGGTTTGAACCAATTGGGTGAGTTTTCTTTTACACCTCCAATTATCTGGCGCACCTTTACCAATGTGCCGGTCTTTATGGGCTTTGTGCTCATTTTTGGCGGCGCACTGTTCTGGCTCTACGTTATTTCGCGCTTCGATCTTTCCTTCGCCTATCCACTGCTTGGGCTCAACTATGTGCTCATTCTCATCCCGTCATGGTTGATTTTGGGTGAGCAAGTAACCCTTCGTAACATCCTGGGTGCGTTTATTATTGTGCTGGGCGTCTTCGTCGTTACGTGGAGAACGCAATGACCAAAGAAACGGCGCAACACCAACGACGAACGGCTATGCTGCCGCGTCATTCGTTAGGTCTGCGTTCGTTCTGGCTTTGGGAAGAAGCACGTACGCTATTAAGCTGGGCACGTGAGCGTGAATTATGGTTGGTACTCCTCGCTGGTCTGGTGCTGTGGACCTTGGCGTATCAGTGGCCCTATACTCATCAACTGGATGTTGGTGGTGATCGTGTTGGGCGCACCCGTGACTTTGATGCGCCGTTTGTTGGGAGGAGTTTTAATGCCTCCGAGCCGGCCAGCCTGCGCGCAGAAGATGGTTGTGAGCAGGATTGTGCGTGGTGGCAGTTGCCGCAGGAGCCGTATCGCTGGGCTAAACCTGCCGCGATGATTCATCTGCCTGGATTGGGTGGTGGTAGCTGGGACGTACGTGTATGGGCACGTGGTCATCCCGTTGAGACACCGACGCTAAGTGAGTGGAGCGATGGCTACACGACGACCACCGTCTCGCTCGTCAATGATCCGCTGCGGGTGTACCATATGTTGGTACGGGCCAACAATGGTGGTGATGTTACGCTGCATTTCACCACGCCCCCGTATGAGCCAGCCCACAATGATCCGCGCTCTTTAGGCTTTGTGGTGAGCCAGGTCGCTATTGCACCTACGAGCGGCCTGCACCTGCCTGCGCTCCCGCAACTTGGTATGCTTACTGCTACGGTCGCTTTGGTGTATGGCCTCGCACGACGGTTAACCCTACCGCGTCCCTGGGTGTCCGCTGTGGGGATCGTGCTGGTACTCACTGCAACGTGTATGCTGGCGATCTGGCGGCTGCACTTCACTATTTACACTCCAATGCTGGCCTCCCTCGCAGTTGCGTGTTATGTCATTGCTGTCCTTCTCGCACGCCTGCCACCTATCGACCAGCGTGTTATCGACACCAGAATCTGGCCTGGGATGAATGTACAACAGGCTGTTATCGTCCTGATTGTCCTGGCCTTTGCTTTGCGTTTGGGTGGCATGGTGCATCCATATACGCAAAACAGCGATATTGGTTTGAACATCAACAATTTAGTGGATGTCACAATGGGGAAGGTGTATTTTACTGAAGCGCTACCGGCTGAGGCAGGTGGTGGGCAGGCTGCTTATCCTCCCGGTCAGTACATCGCTTTTGCGCCGCTCCAACTGTTACTGCCTGTCAGCGAGGCAGGGCGGCAGTTGCTGCTGCAGTTTGGGAACGCCTTGATCGACAGTCTTGTAGTAGGAATGCTGTGGTATGTATTGTGGCGCAATGGTGTAGGCGTGGGCGCTTCACTCCTCAGTGCGGCGTTATACGTCGGTGCGATAACGCTCCTCAAATCTTTCTCCGTCGGTGAGTTTGCTAATATTTTTGGTCAGGGCATGGCTTTACCGCTGCTTGCCTTGTTGGCGACTGAGGCCAGAGCGATTAAGCACACAACGTTTTTTTGTGGAGCGTTGGTGTTGATGCTGATGGCCTTTCTCGGGCATCTCGGTGTGGCGATCTCGCTGGCGCTCACCCTTGGCTGGTTGTTCATCGCTTGGGTTGTAGCACGCGACGCTCGATTGCCGATTGGTGCGCTGGTGGCCCTCGGTGTGACGATGATCGTGTGCGTGGGGCTGTTTTACTACTCAGCGTTCGCCCATCTGTTCTTCACCTCGACCGACGCTCAGACCATTGTGGAAACTTCCGCTGGCGGGGTGAGTCAGATCATGGGTCAGTTGGGGCGGTTGCTACGGGTCGATCATCCGCTGAGTGCGTTGCTGGTCGGTCTCGGTGCGACAGGTACGGTACTGCTGGGCAGGCATCTCAAAGCAGAGATGGGTTCACAACGGACGCTCTGGTTGTTGCTGGTGGCGTGGTGGGGGACGACGCTCTTCTCGTTGGCTGTGTTTCTGTTTCGCGCTCAGGGCTTGCGTTGGGAACATTTTATGTATCCGGCACTCTGTCTGGGAGCAGGTCCAGCCTTAGCAGCCTTGTGGGCGCGTGGCCACATCGGGCGATTGGTGTCTCTGGTGACGTTTGCCTTTCTGATGTGGCGTGGGATTACGCTCTTTATTGTGCAGATCATTGAGTATCGCTAAGGATCTCCCATTTATTTCCTCTTTATTTCCTCAGTATCTTCATGCTTGTTTCACAATTCGCCCCTATGCTGTAGCCATAGAACATCAGTAATCGAGTATGACAACATGCTGAGGAGGTAATGCTATGTCTAACACACCTGTAAGTGCAAAAGCCTATAACGCTTGAAGATCGTTTTATGTGGTTGCTCAATCCCATTATGCGCGGGATCTTACGAAGTCCACTGCATGGTTTGCAAAGCAACCACACCCTCATTTTGAACTTAACTGGTCGTAAGAGTGGTAAACAGTACAATGTTCCAGGGAGCTATACCCGTCAGGGGAATCTCTTACGCTGTTTTACTGAACGTGAAAACAAGTGGTGGCGCAACCTTCAGCGCAACATACCACTCACTCTGCTTTACAAAGGCCGGCGTGTACAGGGTGTCGTCGCAACGGTCCTTGTAGACGATCATCAGCATATTGCGAATAGACTTGCCGAACATGTGCAGCAGGTTCTCCGCGATGTCAAGTTTCATGGCATTCGTTGGGATGCGCTCCAACAACCGAATATGGCTGATGTTGCACGGGCAGCACGTCGGCTGGTGATGATTACCATTGCGCTTGAAGCCTGACAGCATGTTTACGTGGCTTCTTCCTCTTCCCGATAATGTTTCTCTGGCACGCTCCGCAGACGTTCGGCAGCCTGTTCAGGTGTGATGTCGCGTTGTGGTTCAGCCAGTAGCTCAAACCCGACCATAAACTTGCGAACGGTGGCCGAACGCAGCAGTGGGGGATAAAAATGGGCATGTAGATGCCATTCTGGATAGGCACCGCCGTCGGTTGGACGCTGGTGAAAGCCCATAGAATAGGGAAACGAAACCTCGAACAGATTATCGTAGCGTGTAGTGAGTTGTTTGAGGATGTCTGCGAGTGCTCCACGCTCGTTTTGATCGAGATCCGATAGGGCTCCAGCCGGGCGGCGGCTGATGAGCATCGTCTCGAATGGCCAGACGGCCCAGAATGGTACCAGCGCCACGAAGTGGTTGTTGTGACACACCAGGCGTTCATGTGCTTCCAACTCAAGCTTGAGGTAATCGGCCAGCAACGTACGTTCGTGTTCGACATAATAATCGTGTTGGGTTTCCAGTTCACGGGCCACATTCAGTGGAAGGTGCTCGGTCGCCCAGATCTGGCCATGGGGATGCGGATTACTGGCCCCCATCATCGCTCCACGATTCTCAAAAATCTGTACATAGTTGGTGAGTGGTTGTGCTCCCATCTCTCCATATTGCTCAATCCACATTTCCACTACGGCGGTGATACTTAGGACATCCATCTCGGCCATTGTCAGATCGTGGCGCGGCGAAAAGCACACCACACGGCATGTACCACGCTCACTTTCGGCATGTAATAGACCACCAATATTGTATGAACCATCGGGTGATTCTGATAACAGTGCCGCATAATCATTGGTAAACACAAAGGTTTGCTCATATTGTGGGTTAGTTGTACCACCCGCGCGGGTGTTTCCGGGACACAGATAGCATTGTGGATCATGGATCGGACGTTGTTCCTGTGCAGGTCGCTCTATCTGTCCTTGCCAGGGTCTTTGGGTACGGTGTGGCGAAACTAACACCCATTCACGTGTGAGCGGGTTGTAGCGGCGGTGGGGATGGTCGTTCAGGTTAAACATAGGTGGCACCTTCCAGCAAATACTCGTGGTATGGGGTCTCCCACACACGAAAAACGATTGTCGAATTATCGAACACTTGCATCGTACCGTAGCGCCTCAGACCCGTCAAGCCGACCGTGCTGTAGTGGAATACGTCTCAGGGTAGATGACGCAGGTTGAGCAGTCTGGTATAATATTTGTCAACCATTTACATGTATGCGTATTTATACCATATGACACGCACCTAAGACGCGGAAAATCCGTTATGGAAGATGCTTCTGATCAACATAATACGCCAATTATACCGATGAGTCCTGGCTCACAGACTGCAGATATTGCACGCAACCTCCCCCTTGGTGATCTCTTGGCGCTGGGTTCTCAGCTCAGTACCGACACGACCACCGAGGAGTTATTACAAGAATTGGCTGATGTCATTCACACGGTTCTGGCATATCCACAGGTGTGTATTCGTTTGCGTAATGCGGACACAGACGAACTTGAAGCATATGCGTTTGCCGGTCTTTCAGAGCAGGTCATTCAAGAGCTACGCGAGCGCCCAACCGCACCAGCATTCTATCAAGCACTGCTCCAGCCACACTATCAGTTAAGCGACAAAACCTATCTCATTCCAGATAGCCATGGGATTGCGTGGACGTTTCGTAATGTAGAGGAAGCTCCTCCCATTCTGTCTGAAACGGAGGCGCTGGTCAACGGCCAGCAGATTGGTAAAGGTATTTTGTTGGCACCGCTGCGTGGTCGTGGCGATCGCTTAACTGGTGTGATCTACATTGCATTGCCCGAAGATTCCCAGGCGTGGAATCCCCAACGTGTGCAACTCCTCGAAGTGATTACACGTCAGGCTGCGCTGGCACTCGAAAATGCACGTTTGGCCGCTCGTAGTGCACGGTTGCTTGCCAAAGAGCAATTATTAGCCGAACTTGCCCGTGATGTGAGTACCACACTAGATTTTGATGTCATACTCGCACGCACCATCGAGCGCATGAAGGTAGCGTTTCATGCTGGTACGATTGCCTTGTTCAATGATCAGAACGAATTAGAAATGGTCGCTTCTATCGGGCATATTGATGAGGTGGCCCGCACGGTGCGTCTCAAACCTGGTGAGGGTATTTGTGGTTGGGTAGTGCGGCAAGGGCTTCCATTTCTCTCCAACGATATGTATGCCGAGACTCGGCTTCAATCCGCTGCTCACCACGTTGGTTCAAACCGCTCGATCCAATCGTATATTGCGGTGCCACTCTGGACGGGCGGAAGTATTATCGGAGTGCTTACCGTTGACTCTAATCGGAAGAATGCCTTTACCTATGAGGATGTGGATCTGCTTGAAGCGGTTGCTGCACAGCTAGGTGGTCCGATTAGCAGTGCCCGTTTATACCAAGAAGGTCAGCGCCTCTCGCATCAGGTCAAGCGCCACAATGAACATCTTACGGTGCTCAATAGTATTGCGCGCATGGTCGTCTCAACTGTGGATCTTGAACGGATGTTGACGGCAGTCACAAAGCAAATTCAGGATGGTTTTGGTTATAGTCACGTGGAGCTTTTTCTGGTTGATGAGGAGACACAGGAGCTGGTCGTGGCGGCCCAGGCGAGTCGCTTCTATGTTCGCGAGATGGGGTACCGCCAACCGTTGCTCAGTGGTGTGCTGGGTCGGGCCTATCGTACCGGGCAGACTGTGCGTGTGGACGATGTGCTGGAAGATAGGGATTATGTGCTCTATCACGGTGTAGAGATGCGTTCTGATCTGTGTGTGCCGATCATTGCTGGCAAACGGGTGTTAGCACTTTTGAATCTTGAGTCACGTCGTGTCGCGGCATTTACCAATCGTGATGTTTCTGTGCTCGAGACGGTCGCCGATGTGATTGCCAGTGCGATTGAAAATGCACGGCTCTATCAGCGTGCTCAGGAAGCCGCCGTGTTGGAAGAACGGAGTCGTCTGGCACGCGATCTCCACGATTCGATATCTCAACAGCTTTTCAGTATGACATTGACGGCTCAGGCGGCCCGTGCACAGATTAAAAAAAATACTGCACGTGCGGCAGCACAACTCGAACGACTTCAGGAAACTGCTACGGCTGCTTTAGGCGAAATGCGTGCGCTCATCTTTCAGTTGCGCCCTCCAGCACTCAATGAGCAAGGGTTGATCGGCGCATTACAACAACACGTTGCGGGGATGCGTGGTCACGAAGGCTTGACGGTGAGTTTGGTCGTTGAAGGAGAGGAGCATCACGCGCGCGGTACGGAACAATCCCTGTATCGTATTGCTCAGGAAGCACTGAACAACATTATTCGGCATGCTGGTGCATGTTCTGTCAGTGTTGCCTTAACACTTACGCCAGAACTGATTACCTTGCATATTGCAGATGATGGCTGCGGGTTTGAGCCTGGCACTGTACGGCCAAGTAATGGTCGACACCTCGGTATGATTAGTATGCGTGAACGTGCTACTGAACTTGGTGGTGCACTCGAAGTGCATTCGCACTTAAATCAAGGAACTACTATTGTTGTTGCGGTGCCAGGTCGAGCAGCACGAACGGGGCAGCCAACACATCGACCACTGGAAGGAACACACCATGGAACGAATTAGCGTACTTATGGTTGATGACCACCGTCTGGTACGGCAAGGGTTGCAGGATTTTCTCGAATTGCAAGATGACCTTGAAATTGTGGGGGAAGCATCGAGTGGTGAAGAGGGGGTACAATTAACACAGGATTTACTGCCTGATGTGGTGTTAATGGATTTGGTACTGCCGGGTATTGATGGTGTTGAAGCGACCCGACGTATCAAGGCAGTGAGCCCATCAACACAGATTATTGTATTAACCTCATTCACCGATGATGATAAGGTTTTTCCCTCTATCAAAGCTGGTGCGATCTCGTATTTGCTTAAAGATGTGCAACCAGAAGAATTGGCACGTGCGATTCGTGCGGCGCACCGTAACGAAGCCGTATTGCACCCTGAAGTGGCCGCCAAACTTATGCAAGAGTTTAATATCCCACGTCCAGCTGATAATCCGGTTGAACAGTTGACTGAGCGTGAACTGGAAGTACTGCGACTGATTGCACGAGGCAAAAGCAACAAAGAAATCGCTGATACGTTGATTATCAGTGAAAAAACCGTTAAAACACACGTTTCGAATATTCTATCCAAACTGCACCTTGCTGATCGCACGCAGGCGGCGATCTATGCTTTGCGGCAGCGTATTGTTCCTATGGATTGATGCCCATAACTTGATGGTACCTTTCGGATTATCTTAGGAGGTGGAGTGTTCAATAACTATCATTTTCGACGATGGACATTTGGTTCACTTATTGGAGTAGCTCTGTCGGTGACTGCGTGTGGCTCGTTGGTGCCGTTTGCTGCCCAGCCTACGCCTACCCCAACATCTGAGCCGACACCCGTAACGATTCAACCAGCGACGCCGACACCCCAACCAACGGTAACACCGATACCGACGTCTACTCCGCGACCTTCACCAACACCAACATCAACCCCAACGTTGACGCCCTCGCCAACTCTTGTTCCCTCGCCTACACCTGAGCCAACATCGTCCTTCTTGTTGTATCCCTCACCAGTTCCCGGCAGTGAACCACCCCCAACCGAAGCGAGCGAACCGACACCAGAAGATGGGGACACGGATGCTACCGAAGGCCATGAGACCGAGTCAACCGCTACGCCTGAAGGCGAGGATGCAGACGAAGCGACCGCCATGCCTGAGGAAGATGAGGATGCAGAAGTGACCGCCACACCCGAAGATGAGGATGTGGCGGTCACTGTTGAAACTGATGAGGAATCAGTGGGAGATGAGGACGCGGAAAATACCGAAACTCCCGATTCTGATGAGACGGAACCAACTGAACCCACAGGGTAAGTAGTATCTAGTTACGATGTATGTGGAAGGACGCTAGCGAAAATGCGCCCTTCTCCACAACTAGAGACTCATGTAATGGCATAGCTCTTCAGGTTGTCTTCTCCTGCTTTTGGCCTGTATCACACAGTATACTGCGACTATCACGTTTATCACCCGATGTGAGTCGCCAGCGCTAGTATCTAACCGTCTGATTCCATGTGAATAACGTCTTTCGTAACACTGATGAATTATGCCATAGACGCATCCATCGTGCGACGGACGGATAGATACACCTCAGGACGGAGTATTGTCTGTTGGTTTGCCATTCTACAACCCCTCTCCTGTACGATACCATTTAAGGTATGCTACTCTATACTTTCGGTAACATTCTTCTCATACAAGAGACATATTTTGATAAAGTGTAACCAGGAAAAAGTCATGTTACCGAAATTTGAGCAACAGCAAGAATCATTTGAGGACTTCTACGCTTCTCACCAGCGAGCCATTGAGACACATCTAATCCGCTTAGTGAGCGATCCAGAAGTCGCGGCAGATCTGTGTCAGGATAGCTTTCTCAAAGCCATGCGTGGCTGGAACCAACGTGATTCGTCAGCTAATACTATTGCTTGGTTATATCGTATTGCGACTAACACTGCCTATGATTATTTGCGTCGTCGAAGACGAA
Source organism: Chloroflexi bacterium AL-N1 (assembly GCA_013122435.1). Lineage (GTDB taxonomy): Bacteria > Chloroflexota > Chloroflexia > Chloroflexales > Roseiflexaceae > AL-N1. The sequence continues at coordinate 57,232 of WYDT01000012.1, read as the reverse complement.
TTCAGTTTATCTCGCTGGAGAATATCCCCGGCACCCTCAATACTGCCACAACTCCCGCGCCACAAGTAGATGAGCAAAGCCCGGTGTATGAAGCTTTAGCCCAGTTGCCCAGTAAATACAAGTTGCCGCTGGTACTCCATAGCTGTGCAGGCCATACGGTGGGAGAAATTGCTGATGCTTTAGGATGCACAAACAGCACGATCAAAACCCGTCTCTTCCGTGCACGTGAGACATTTCGTCAGGTGTATCAGGGGTAAGATATACAGAAGCTATCTCTCAAATTTAACTACATATACTACATAACATCCTGATATGAGCATTCATTAGGATGTTTATTGTTGTACAATAGAGTAAGTCTATGTGATGAAAGATACTTTTTTGAGAACTTACATTGATGAGTTTTTCTGTTTGAGTAAACTAATTTTGGTGGGAGTTGCTTTATGCTAACGAGATTGAAGGTTTCTGGTTTTAAAAACCTCATTGATGTGGATGTGCGTTTTGGTCCATTTACTTGTATCGCTGGTGCAAATGGTGTTGGGAAATCCAACTTATTTGATGCAATCAGATTTTTGAGTGCGCTTGCAGATCTTCCGTTTATGGATGCTGCTCTATCTGTTCGAGACGAGGGTGAACGAACAGGTAATGTCAGAAGCCTATTTCATCGTGTTGGTAATCAGTATGATAATGAAATGTCTTTTGAAGCCGAAATGATTGTGCCTGACAAAGGTCGTGATGATCTAGGACAAGAGGCAAAGGCTAGTATTACCTTCCTTCGGTACGCGGTTACACTGGCGTATCGAGATGATAATAGTATGAGTTCTTTTGGTCCATTGGAACTTCGTAAAGAAGAACTTTCCCATATCAAATTAGGAGATGCAAACAAACATTTATTATTTCCCCATAAAGCAAATACATGGCGTAAGTCAGCAGTTAAAGGTGAACGGCGGGTTCCTTATTTCATTTCGACAGAAGGTGATGGTTCTAACCGTGTTATTAAGCTTCATCAGGATGGTGGGAGCAGTGGCAGACCGCTATCTCGGTCAGCAACAAATCTCCCAAGAACGGTTCTTTCAGTAACAAATGCAGCTGAGAGTCCGACAGCTTTACTTGCACGAAGAGAAATGCAATCCTGGCAATTATTGCAACTTGAACCGTCGGCTCTTCGTAGACCAGACGAGTTCTCGGCGTCATCTCATCTAGGAGCTGATGGTTCTCATCTAGCAGCAACACTTTATCGATTAGCACGCTCTGGATCCATAGTTAGTGACTCTCTTGATGAGTCGAATGCACAGATATATGGCCAGATTGCTAATCGTTTGGTGGAGCTTATTGATGATGTTCGATATGTTTCTATAGATCGTGATGAGCGCCGTGAGTTACTCACTCTGCAGATTACAGGTCGTGATGGAACGACACATCCTGCAAGAGCACTTTCTGACGGTACCTTGCGATTTCTTGCTCTTGCAGTACTTGAACTTGATCCAGAAGCTCAAGGTCTATTATGTTTGGAAGAACCAGAGAACGGTATTCATCCAGAACGTATTCCAGCGATATTACAGCTACTGCAAGATATTGTTACAGATACTGATGAAGTCATTGATTCAGATAACCCACTGCGGCAGGTTATTATCAATACACACTCGCCCTCAGTGGTAATGCAGATCCCTGATGAAAGTTTACTTGTTGCTGAATTAAAAGAGACTGTAGGATCAGGAAAACGTTTCAAGCGAGTCAGTTTCAGCTGTTTACCTGATAATTGGCGACTGAGAGCTTCAGAAAAAGAACAACCTGCAACTGTGGCAAAGGGAAAGTTGTTAGCGTATCTTAATCCAGTTGCTCCAATAGATGGAATGACCAATGGTCATAGCATCACAAGCGATATTTCTAAACGAACAACGCGTACTCGACGTGTTGTGGATCGCGAGGATTTACACCAACTGAGTATGTTCTCACTTGAGGACAAATAATGAGGGAGCTTCGCTACACGTTGTTAACTGATGGTCCTTCTGATCGGGCATTACAACCGTTACTGGAGTGGTTATTGCAAGCAAATGGTGTACAGTGTGCCATTCAGGGTATGTGGGCTGATTTGCGAAGGTTACCACATCCGCCTGAAGGATTGTCATTACGTATCGAAAAGGCTGTTGCGTTGTATCCCTGTGATGTATTGTTTGTGCATCGTGATGCTGAACGTGAGTCTCGCCAGAAACGCATAGATGAAATCCATACCGCATTAGAAGAAATTGAGGCATCGATTGATATTCCAGTAGTTCCTGTTGTACCTGTACGAATGCAAGAAGCTTGGTTATTGTTTGATGTGGTAGCCATCCGACAGTCAGCTAGTAATCCCAATGGGAGTGTAAGACTAAATCTCCCAAGAATTACGGATCTTGAGAGAAGACCAGATCCTAAAGAAGATCTGTATGAACTATTACGGATTGCTTGTGAACTACATGGTCGCAGACTGAAGAGATTTGATGCAAGTATAAGTAAGGTTGCACAACGAGTAACTGATTATATCAATGATTTTAGCCCTTTGCGAGAACTTCCAGCATTTGTTGCCTTAGAAGAAGAGCTACGTCGCATTATCGAAACCTGTGGTTGGGACGCTGATACCACAGATGTTTAAGCTTTTCCGACACGCTCATACACACTCAATGTTGTCTCTGCAGTCTGACGCCACGAGAACCGGGCTGCCCGCGCTTGTCCAACCACTTTTAACCGCTCACGTAAGCTATCGTCAGTGAGCAGACGAGTTAGTCCTTGAGCAATAGCCTCAACCTGTTGCGTATCAACACGCAGTGCGGCATGCCCCACCACTTCGGGAAGGCTTGAAGTATTGCCACAGAGGGCAGGTACACCGCACGCCATCGCCTCAAGTGGCGGGAGACCAAATCCCTCGTACAGCGATGGAAAGACAAATGCCATCGCACCACTGTAGAGAGCGGCCATATCTTCCTCGATCACGTTGGGTAAAAATCGTACAGTCTGCTCTAAGCCAAGGTGCTTTACACGTTCACGGGCTGCCGGGTAGCGCTCATCCCAGTGGCCAGCAATCACAAGGTGTACAGGTGGTTGTACGGTGGATAGGTACTGAAGGATCTGCCCCCAGGCTTCTACGAGACGCGGCAGATTTTTATGTGGTTTGTTGGAGGCTAAAGAGAGCACATACCGTGGTGGTAATTGATATTTCTGCCGCATAGCCGCAATCTGTGTCGCAGAGGACATGCCAAAGCGCGAATCCGCAGCCAGTGGTGTAACCGTCATATCTTGTGGTGGAATCCCATAGGTGGTGGCAATATCACTACGGGCACTCTCTGAAAGTACCAGGATATGCTGTGAAGCACCAATGGCAAGACGCATGAGTCGGTCAAAGAGCAACTGTGAGTGTACCGGAACATTGCTGGGAAAGCGACGTGGAATGATATCGTACAGCGTCACGACAGAGGGACATGGTAGACCTGCATACGGGCGAACATAATAAGGGGCGTGAAACAATTGTGCCTGTATATTCCGTAATACCTGTGGGATGCGGACCTGCGCTGCCAGACTAAAAGGGGCGATACGAGTTTTGACCAACCTGATGGATGGATAGCGAGTCAGTGATTCGACTGGATAGCGTGTGTTTGGCAAGTCTGGATTGTGGAGTACCACAAATGTATGAGCTGAGTCTAATGTTGCCAGTGCCTGTAGTAAGTTGTATATATAACGTCCAATGCCAGGAAAATGGTCATTAACATAACGGGCATCGATAGCAATACGCATCGTTGCGTAGCTCCTATGCTTCACGCATTACACGCTCAATAAACTGTTGCATTTGCTCATAGTGTGATCCCTTCCAATAGATGCGATCACACGAGTCGCACGTATAGAACTCATCGTAGTACATTAATGTTTTTGCATGAAGACGATCCCCCACTGCTTCTTTGTCGATAGGCGAAATTATGCCATTGCAACGAACACAACGTTGCCCGGAGTTGACCGCTTGAAACAGATGATAGTGGCGCAATACTTCCACTACCTGGAGTTGTGGGTTAGTCTCACGGATGTAGTGTCCATACGTTACGATCCCACGCTTTAACAGCCCACGATCACGTGTGAGCAAGATGCGCTGTTCGGTAGAGGAAATCTGTGCCAATTCGTCATCCGGGAAATCATTGCGATAGAGGGTGTCGAACCCTAACATCCGCAGATACGTTGCCAGTTGTCCCAGGTGGGTATCCAGAACAAACTGTGGGTTAGCGGGGAGTGGTGGACGTAGTGGTTTGAGCGGCGAAACATCGATGGTTGTGAAGGGAGGATACACATGAATAAGGTCCCCATCCCGCACAATATAGGAGAAGTCTTCAGAACAATCATTCACTACAATAGTTTCGATCTCTGTGTGTGGCACACCAATCGACTCAATCATATCTTTGATCGAAACACGTCCTTCAAAGGTGTTGGACAGCGGTGTGTTGCGGCGGAAAGGTGGTAGAAACTTGTTCAAATCGGGATAGAAATAAAATGTCGCACAATTCATAGGAGACTCTATACTGTTGTTTTTTATTGTCGCGGAAGTATACCACAGGTCTGACATTCGTGTTCTAGCACATCAATCTGCTCGATACCATCCCCATACATATCCTAAGGCACTTACATACGAAGCAAGTGCCTTGAGTGGTTTGAACCCAGGCTTCCATGAAGGAGCCGCAAAGGAGTAGGGGAGGAAGATGTTGGGTAGGACAATGGCGGTGCGAAAGAGTAAAAAACCAGCGGTGTGCAATGGGGTTTTGAGCGTTCGTCCACGTGCTCGTGTTGGATCGTGACGTACTTCCTGAGCGTGGCCCAGGCCATAGAGAAACTGTTTACGTACTAGTGCCCACAAGGTTGCAGGTGCTGGGTGATAGGTCCAGGTGTGTGGGACTAATACGAATCGATAGGGTGTGCCCACTTTGCTGACGGGTATGCGTCGTACACGTACAAAGAACTCAGTATCAACGCCACGTACCAATGACTGATCAAAACCGCCTGCCTGTTCAAATACCTCGCGTCGCATCGCGCAACATGTTGTAGTGATCTCGCAGTAGTACGAGGGAGGATCTGGATTTGTTTCCCGTGGTGTGTCTACCACAGGATGCGTGATACGTGGGACTTCGTGTGCCACCCAGCGCTGGAATCGCGCTGCATCCGATGGTAACAGCTTGGAAGCCCCTGTCACGCCGATGGTAGGTTCGGTAAGCAGCGGTGCTACCAGGTTGGCGATGACATGTTCATTCCCCAGAATAGCATCATCATCAACAAAAACCAAAAGTGGTGCTGTGGTATGTGCGACACCCTGGTTGCGTGCACGGCCATTCGGGCGTACCCCACGCACGATCTCTACCTCAATGGGTTGGAGTGTCTGGCGCCTGATACTCGCAAGCAAAGGCGCAACCTCTCCGTCGAGTGAGGGAATAATGAGTGCGACAGATGGCGTTTTGGTACTTTGCACGCTACTCACCTTGTGTTATGTAATAAGTGGTTGATATGCCTGATGCAATTGTTCACCAACTGCATTCCAATCATACTTTTGCTCAACGATAGCGCGACCAGCGGCGCCCAACCGCGCACGTAATGCTGCATCGTCGAGTAAGCGTGCAATGGCAGCCGCAAAAACGGCTGAGTCTTCGGCAAAGAGCGCGCTTTGTTCGTGGTGTAACCCGATGCCTTCTGCTGCCAGTGCGGTGGTGACGATGGGTAGACCACAGGCCATTGCTTCGAGCAATTTGATCCGCACACCACTCCCCCAGAATATAGGTGCTACGACAAGGCTGGTGCTTGCATAATACGGGTGCAGATCATCTATCGTACCGGGGATACGTATATCAGATGTGGCCAGCGCTGTAAGTTCTGGTGGCGGTGTACGACCAGCCAGAGTCAGTCGGGCATTGGGGCGTATCTGGCGTACCTGTTGCCACACCTCACGTGCGAACCAGAGTGCTCCTTCAACATTTGGTGGATGCAGATAGCTCCCTACAAACAGCACCTCATTTTCGGAGGCAGGCGTAAAACATACAGGCCAGTCACCTAGATCAATGCCTGATGGAATGTAGCGGACCGAGAGTTGTGGCAACCACCGACGAAGTGCGATGGCGTCGGCTTCACCAAGAGCTACAACCAGGTTGCAGCGTCGGAGTGTGAGTAGTTCATAGCGCCACAGACTCAGTGCGCCCAACCAGCGACGCAATCGTCTGCGTGGGTTTTGCTCCTGACGTGCACGGCGTATCTGAGCCAGAAAGGCAACATTGAGTGCGGTACAGACAACAGGAATTGAGTATTGTTGTGCCAGGGTTGCATACTGGGCCATGCTGGTAAACTCAAGTTGCACCAGATCGGGTGGCTGTGTGGCCCAGCGTTGTTGGAGATGTGCGTGCAAGGCTGGTGCATATTCCTGGTGTACTGCTGGTGGATCGAGCGCCAGTCCACGTGGTTTTGTTTGTGTACGTCCAAAGGCACGTACTTCATCACAACACGCCTGGAGTGGTCCCCAGATTACTATAGTGGGATCGACTGCCAGCGCATACAGATCGACATGGTAGAACCGTGCCAGTTGCTGTGTGGCTTGATTGATATGAGCCGTTCCGCCGGCGAGTGGTGGATATGGCGGGATTGGGCTAAGAATGGCCAGTCGTTTTTTATCTTTACTGGCCATGCTCATACCCGTATTTTCTCTTTGTTCGTGTTATGTTTCATGTGCCAGTACCAGAACCTCCATGTTTGATCCACCGAAGACCTGGTCAGCCAGTCGGGTAGGTAGACATACCGTGGCTCGCACAAATGGATGTAGCAGGAGACGATGAATCAATGCTGCCCGTTCCGCATTAAACGTGCTGTTGTCCAAGGCAAAGCGCAGACTGTGAAGGGCGGCAATATAACTCCCCGATGCGTAACGGCATACCAGCCGATCAAAGCCGGTTTGTTGGAGGACGTGTGATAGGGTTCGGGGGGTAAACGCGGTCATGTGGCGTGGCAGATCGTAGCCTGACCAGTAGCGCCCACAGCCCTTGGCGACATAACTTGCAGCATTAGGAACACGTACAAAGAGCGCCCCGCCTGGCTTAAGAATACGGCGGAGTTCGCGTAGACTCGTCATTGGGTCATGGAGGTGTTCCAGCACATCCCACAGTGTGATAGCATCAAATGTGGCATCTGGAAAGCGTGCAGCTTCCAGTGGTCCGGCAAAGACCGGAATCCCTAGCCGCTTGCTGGTTATTTGGGCTGCCTGTTGATTAAGCTCAACCCCTTCCACCTGCCAGCCAGAATAATGTTGCATAGCTTCGAGAAAAAGTCCCGAGGCACACCCCACATCGAGCAGCCGTCTTGTCTGGTTTGGTGCAGCAACCACCGCCTGATCGAGCAAACGACAACGGTGATGCTGGGCACGTCGAATGAGCCATCCGGCCAGACCGGGATGTGCATACAGCCCGACGTGCGTGCTGCTGTATGAACCGTAGTGATCAGGGTAATAGTGATCGATTCCGTCAAGTGGGGGGCGTGGATTTTGATAGAGCAAACGACAAGACGCACAACGTACGAGATAGAATGTCCCTGGGAGACGCATAAAGTAGTCCGCCCCTTCCTGATATAGTGTGGAATGCATGCTGCCACAGAGGAGGCAGGTTGTCTTTTCAAGTTGTGGTTCAGGGATTGATGGCTTCATGACGATAATCGCCTTGCATAACATAATAATTCATCGCCCCATCCGGATTGGTCAAGCGCTGCAAGCGGTTTTTGAGTCAGATCTGCCATCCAGTCAGTGGTTGGTTGGGCTCGTTGAAGCAAACTGACCCAGACGTTCTGAAGTTGGGGCAGATTGGATGGTGCTGTGCCATTCGATATGTTTGACAGGACAGGTTGCCTTTGTGTCAAACGCCGCCGTAGTGTATTCAAACGGCTTCCGGTGCCACATAACAGATGGTGATACGGATTGTTGCCATCGCCACGGAGCGTTGTGACTTCGATAACTTCATAGCCTAAACGAGCTAATAAGCGGGGGAGTGTCTGTGGAGAGAAGTACCACAAATGAGTTGGTGGACACATCCATGGCCAGGCACGCCCGGCGACTCGTGCACCAAAACTGGTGATGTTGGGCACACGCAGCCCCAGCACCCCACCTGGTCGTAAGAGGGTGTGAATATGCTCAAGTTGGGCGACCGGGTTGTGGGTGTGTTCTAATACATGCCACATAATGGCAGCGTCGAAGTGTTCGGTGAAATGGGCGTCAAGCAGATCTGTGGTGGCGACACTCAGTCCGAAGTGATCGCGTGCATACCGCGCTGCTGTAGGTGAGAGTTCGACACCTGCTACGCGCCATCCACGGCTCTGGGCTACCGCTAGCGAGTGACCATAGGAAGCACCGATCTCCAGCAGATAACCACGTTCTGGCACCCAACGTTCTAGCTCTACAATGCGGTTTTCGTTACGTGCGACATTGTGTGCATAGCGCTCGAAGGGCACCGCATAGGCTTGATCATAGAAGCAGGCCAGATCCTCAAGAGTGGGGGTTGGCGATACAAACGTAAAACCACATATTCGGCACGTGTAAACATCGTGACCGTTGAGCGTGAGCGTGTGGCATGCGCGGGTTCCCCGACATACCAGGCAGATTATACTGATGTCACTAGTGTGTTGTGTCATTGTTGATTATACAGTGCAAATGTATGTGCTAACATCTGTTGTTGATTGAATCGTGCAACAACAACCTCACGGGCGGCCAAACCCATCCGGTGACGGGTAGCTGTATCGCCGAGTAATTGTATCATTGCGTCAGCCAGGGCTTTCGCATCGTTGGGTGGCACGAGGAGTCCGGTACGTCCATCTTCGATCACCTCGGAAGTCCCATCAACTGCGGTCGCAACAATGGCCCGTTGTGTAGCCATAGCTTCGAGCACGGCAAACGACAAACCTTCGTAGCGCGAGGGTAACACAAAAAGATCAAGCGTGGCTAGTACTCCCGACATATCTTGCTGTTGTCCCACAAAGTGAATACGATTATTGGTATCGATCTGTACAACCTGTGTCTGTAATTGTGTGCGTAATTCGCCATCTCCAACCAGCACTACATGAACATTTGGGAAGGCTTTCCAGAGTTGCGGTAATGCTTCAAAGAGCACCGTGTGGCCTTTCTGATAGCTGAGACGACCCACCACACCGATCAGTGGAGCATCGAGCGGGACATGCCACAATGCCCGTAGATTGCACGCTGGGCTTTGTGGTTGGAACTGCTGCACATCAACGCTATTCGGTATCAACCGCAACTGCTTTTCAGGAAAACCATACTGCTCAATCAGCAATTGGCGATTGCCCTCTGACACAGCAACCCCTTGAGTAATGGTGCGAAATTGGAGTTGGCGATTGAGCCGACGAACCCACCCGGCGAGTAACCCAAAACGTGGAATGGGCATTACCAGTTGAAACGTAATCAAACGTTGCGGGACTCGTGTGAGCCATGCTGCAAGCACGATCTCGGCACAGCGACGGGGGGCTGCCAGCACAAAATGGACCATCACAGGGCGTAGCCAGCGTAGTATGGCAGCGGCGCGTATCACGACAGCTAGGTTTAACCCATCCTGATGAACCGCATCGAAAAAGACGACTTTGATACCATGTGCGTGGGCCAACTCAATCAAGGGTCTGGTTGCGTCACGTTGTGGCAGCATCAACCCGATGCGATAGCACTGTTGATCGACATGCAGTAAAAGTGTGCGTAGATACCCCTCGGCACCACCAAGTCCTTCTGTATCGGTAACGTATAATAAGAACGGTCTTTGGTCTGTCATCGTTTTGGCTTTATTGCATAAGCTTCAAGGCCGATATGCAGATCGCACGCAGGCCAGCGTACACGGTATAATCCCCGGCTTATATATTCTCCCAAACGCCATGCGAGGCTAAAGCTCCACCACAGCGCAGTGCGACGATCAGCCCCATTCCCAACCTGATCGCGTAATAGCAACAGCAATCGTTGCAACAGATATGGTTGTGTGGGTGCTCGTGGTGTTGCACGTACAATAGTGATCTGTTCCAACCCACTTGCCTTGAGCACGTGCCGCAAGGTTGCGGGTGTAAAAAAGCCCAGGTGAGCGGGTGGCTTGTATTCGCGCCAACGGTCTGGTTGATGAATTGCGACCCAGTAGTTCGTATTTGGCGTTGAGAGTGCCAGCACGCCACCGGGCCTGAGTAACGCAACCAGCCGTGCGATTTCGTCCTGTGGATCTGGAATGTGTTCGATATACTCCCAGAGCGTCACCGCATCTAACGATCCAGATTGAATGCCTGCATCGGTGAGTGTTGGCGCAATCCGGTGACCGAGTAACCGGGTTGCATAATCGGCCATCGAACTCGATAACTCTACCCCCAAGGTTTGCCATCCACGCGATTGGGCAACTGACAGAAAAAAACCGGCGGCACATCCCACATCGAGTATGTCACCGCGACTCGGGTGCATGTTTTCAATCCGATGCAAGCGGCCACGCGCAAGTTGTTCATGCCGATGCCGATCGCCCAGGTAGTCATCATAGCCGAGATCGCTTCCTTCGTAGTACGCTGGCTGTTGATAAAATGTCGCTAGCGCTTCTTTGGATGGTAAGGGGCTCACAAATAAAAATTGACATTGATCACAACGCACAATGCGATAGCTATCGGCCTTGCGATAGAATGTTTGTTTTGATGAACGACAGAGCGGACAATCAGCATGTCTGTCATGCGCCATGTTTTTGTGCGATAGCGAGGTAGTTAATGGTTTCATCTGTGTCGACCCATAGGCGATCAAGTGTGCCGAATACAAGATTGCTGGCCAGATAGATAAGATATGTGGCGTAGATATGCAGCCGAGGGCGTAGCCAGTGGTGCACCGTATTGTTGATCATCTGACCAATCGTCATCCATACACCGCCCTGTGCAACGATATTCATTACGTGTAAATGGTTTTCTTCCAACAAATACTGCAATCCATAACGTGTATAGCGATAAAAGTCATATGGTTGCTCGTGTAACCGCCATGTTTGTGGTGCTGTCAGGATGAGATAGCCACCAGGTTTTAATACGCGGGCCATTTCTTGAATGGCGGTATGTGGTGACTCAACGTGTTCAAGCGTTTGGGTTGAAAGCACCGTGTCAAAGCACGCAGATGCAAATGGCAATGGGTATGCGAAACTTCCTACTGATGCCTTGCCAGTCTGGTAATTCACATCAATGCCGATATACGAATCAACATTACTAAACAAATCCTCGTATGGCCGCCCTCCACACCCGACATCCAACAGCCGCCCGTGGGCATATGCACTACTCATGGCGATGCCACGCACAAGTTCACGTATATGCATATAATCGACATGCCATGGGTGGCGGTGTGTGCTCTGTTGCCGAATACTATGAGTGCGTTGTGATACGCTCTTTCTTTTTATGCTGTCGATAGTATTGTTGCTCTGCATTATGTATATCAATCATCCGCTCTAAATGGTCAGATGAACATGTGTCTTGACCCAGGATTTGCTGGCGTGAGGCAAGTGTGTGTGTAAGGTGTACCATATTCCATCTCCATGCTCCCAGCAAACCCTCTCCTCTCCCGATGAAAAGTTTTACCAGGGTTTTTACCATAAGCTGTGTGGCAAATGGTATGACGCGTTGCCAACGCATCAGTTTGAGATAGGTGTACAAACTGTTTTTGGTTCGTTCCGCGTCCCATCGCTGATCGCCAGCACTCCCGCCACGCTCATGATACACGATTGCCTGGAGATCGGCCAGCACACGCCCCCCGGATAGCCAACAGCGCCAGCATAATTCGATGTCTTCCCAGTACAGAAACATGTGCTCATCAAACCCACCGAGCTTCTGCCATGCCGATGTTCTCATCATCATGGCGCAGCCAGGAACTGCCGCAACTTCTCGCACCGCTGTTGAGGTGCGCTGTGGTGTTCCATCGGGGTAAAGTGTGGTGGGGCAGAGAATAGTGGTATCGGGATCCTCAGTGATATGTTCCACCAAAAGAGACAGCCAATCAGGCGTCACCCGTATGTCTGGGTTGAGAAATACCAGCACATCGCCACGTGCTGCTTTAGCCCCCTGATTACACGCGCTACCAAAACCGACGTTGTGCTGGTTTGCGAGCAAGCGCACGTGGCTGTGTTCTGCCGCAAGGTAATAACAGGTGTTATCGTCTGATGCGTTATCGACGACGATGATTTCATAGGGCGCATAGACAGTCGTGGTGAGCGTCGCAAAGAAGGCCGGGAGGAGTGGTGCACTGTTGTAGGTCACAATGATCAGTGAAACAAAAGCATTCGTTGGTGCAGGTTGTAACGATGATCTACTCATTTACGCATCACTGCAGCTAGTGCTGTGCGTGGCTGACGAAGCATCTGGGCCATGGTACGTAGCTCATGTGGCTCCAGTACACGTAACATGATCAATGCAGTACCATACAGTACGAGCAAGAAGAGTTTAAAGGGAATATCAAAGAACAGATCGCCGGTTTCATTCAGTATGCCGATAGCCATCAACGATGTTTGAGCAACCAGTGCCAACATTACTTTTACAATCTCAAAGGGGATGGGATACATACGTTGCGCTGTTATATACAGCACAACTGGTACCATTGCATAGCCAATCGCTGTTGCCCACACCGCGCCCCATACGCCGAATTGTGGTATCAGGATGATGTTTAGCACCAGATTGATGCCAGCTCCCATCATCGTGGTCCAACCTAAAGCAGCCGTTCGTTTGGTTATGTATGCACCGATGCTTATAACGACACTGGCACCATTTGCGATGGCCACATACGTGAGCAAAGAAACGTACGGTGAGGCAGGAACATAATCGTTTTTGTCGATCAGGATCGCCAGCAACAGAAAGATCTCATGGGCAAACAACCCTAGCACTAAGGCAATGCCCAAGCCTCCAGCGACAAAGTAGGTAAGCACTTTGCTATATGTTTGATGGGCCGACGAATCATCCTTCATCGAGAGCGCTAATGGTAACCACGCGTTTTGAAACGGAACTATCACAATAGCCAGCATTGATGCCAGGCGATAGGCAATGGCATATAAACCAAGATCAGTCATTGAGGTGTTGTAGAGCGGTAGGATAAGACGGTCAATGTATGCCATGGCCCAGAATGCAAGGGTACCCGGAATCAACGGCAGGCCAGCCAGAACAAGTGGTTGTGCCAATGCAGGTGATGGCCAGACCCACTGATCGCGCGTCATAACAAAGCCCGCAATCGTTACAATCACGGTTACAATCACGGTTGCAATCTGAATGCCTAACACTCCAGCACCGAGTCCAAGTACAAAAAATGTGATACACCCAAATGTCAGGACAAGATACAGTATGGCCAGTATATTTGCTTTTTTAACTTCCATTCGCAAGCGCAGGGCGGATTGGCACATTCCATAAAACACGGCAAAGGGCAGATTAAATGCAGACAAATACAAAAGGATAGCCCATTGATCTGAACCAAACGATACACTTGCCAACGGTTGTGCGACGAGCACGATCACCAGTGAGATGACCACCGAGCAACTGACCCCGGCTACAGCCGCTGTTGAGAGCACTCGGCGCCCATGCATGTCGTTGCCATCGTAAAAAAATGCGGCAACTGCATGGTTTAACCCCAGGATGCCAAGCATCATCATTAATGTACCAAAGGTAATGGCAACCTCTAATATGCCATAATCATTTGGTTGCAGTACTTTCATGTAGAGTGGGGTCAGGAAGATAGTAAAGATAGGACCAATAAAACTCGCAATACTGTAGCCTGCAGTCAGGCGCACCAGTTCGCGCAGACGTGATCGGAGAGAATGTTCATTGGTTGAGTCGGTTGTCATGTCTCTCTCACGATGTCCTGGTAGAGTTGCGTTGTTTGGGCGGCAATCTGTGGCCATGCGAATTGTTGGGCAACCTTGAGCGATGCTGCTCCCATACTAGAGAGGTCGGGATTGGAAAGCAGGCGTGCGAGGGCGGCACGTAGAGAATCGGTATTGCCAGGAGTAAAGAGAAACCCCTCATGTCCTTCGTGAATAAGCTCGGTTACTGGGCCAAAAGCCGGCGCTACAACCGGGCGTGCATACGACATGGCCCACCATAGAATGCCCGAGGTCAGCATGGTGCGATATGGCAACACAATCGCGTCAGCGGCAGCGAGATACTGCGGTAATTCGTCATCAGGAATGAACTGATTGCGAACAATAACGTTTTGTACGGTATGTGTCCGTTCCTGGAGTGCGCTGGCATAGTCCTGGTCTTTTGCAGCACCTATGATGAGCAGTGTGCCTCGCGCTGTAACAGGCAGCTTCGCAAAGGCATCAATAAGCATTTCAAGATTTTTGTATGGTCGCAAAGTGCCAAAATTGAGAAAAACAGGTTGAGCGTTTGGAAGATTAAGCTGGGTCCGACTCGCACTTTGATCGCGTAATGGTCCATACATGTTGACATAACTGCCGTGAGGGATGATGGTACAGTGATTTAGTGGACCATACCGTGCTTCTAGCATGTCTTTGGCAGCATGGCTATGGGCGATAACACTGGTACTCCAACGAATCACCAGGCGATAGACCAGAAATCCCCAGAATGGATGGTGAAGTTCGTGTGGTTGGATATTGTGAGCAGTCCAGAGCACATGCACGCCGCGTAATCGCAGCAGGAGCAAGATTGCCAGAAACCCACAGCTCCTCAATATTGTTTGCCATTGACGAAGGTGTTGGGTGAGTTCATCAAAGAAATGGAGGTGTAAAATACGCTTTCCACGCCCCAGTAAAAGTTCTGGAATCGCATGACGAGGTCGCAAACGACGTATATCAATGCTTGTTTCTTGCATATGGGTATATAACTGATCCAGGTATGGACTGGTTAACAATTGTGGTGGCAGCGGATAGACTTTGATAGGAGAATGAGTTTCTTGTTTACTGGTATGTGTCATTGTTTCTCGACTATCACTGTTATCTTGCTTCTTTGTCACCTCTGCCCTCGCTCTGTCATCATCCATTCGATGCGTGCGACGACCATATCGATGGCGATAGCATTGAGACCGCCACGTGGAATGATAATATCAGCGTAGCGTTTGGAAGGCTCGACAAATTCTAAATGCATGGGGCGTACCGTCTTTAAGTATTGTTCAATGACTGAGTCGACATTGCGCTTGCGATCACGTACATCTCGCCGTAGACGGCGAATAAAGCGCTTATCACTTTCTGCATCGACGAAGAGTTTAATATCCATGCGTTTGCGTAAAGCAACATCAGCAAAGATTAAAATACCCTCAAGCAAAATGACAGGCCGTGGTTCAATTTTTGTCACCGCTGGCAAGCGTACATAGTGAGCAAAATCATACATTGGTGATGCAATCGTCTGATTATGAATAAGCGCATCAAGATGTGTGAGAAATAAATCGTTGTCAAAGGCGTCTGGATGATCAAAATTGACTTTGCGCCGCTCCTCAAATGATAAATGCGATAGGTCGTAGTAGTATGAGTCATGCTGAAGAAATGCGATGCGTTCACTGCCAACGCGATCTAAAATGGCACGAGAAACCGTGGTCTTTCCCGAACCGCTACCACCGGCAACACCGATAACAAGCGGTCTCTGCATGACACACTCCTCTTTGCTATACCTGCCTGTATGTGTAATGGTTCTTATCAGAACACCATATCTGCGGTTACTTCAGGGTGCAATTGCATCTATTTAGATTGCAGATCGTCAATAATGGACAGGTATTTCTCAATGTTAGGGTAATTGTAGATGGGGATGGCAAAGTGTGCAAATTGTACAGTACCTGTTTGATCTACGATAAAGACCCCGCCAAGTTGCTTAATAGATGATCCCAAGCTGGTCATATAGGGTATATTACCACGCAGGGCTTCGGCTGCCTGACGGGTCAGAACATCTACCCCTAATGCATCATTCAGGGTTCCCTCTGCCAGTGTAAAAGCACGGTAGCTATTTCGTAAGGGATCGGCGAACACGCGAAATGGCAGACGATTCTGCCGTGTAAACTGGGCTGCCCCCTCTGGATCAGCCAAAGTCAGCGCAACCACTTCCGCGCCACGTGCACGAAATTGATCATAGCTGTTACGAATGCTATACAAATGACTACGACAGAGCGCACATCCAAAGTGTCGTAGAAAAAAGAGCAACGTGGTTTGTTCTTGCCACACCTGTGCCAAAGATATGGCCGTATCGTCGATAGTGTGCACTTGAACATTAGGGGCCGCCATTCCTGCCTGTAGTGTCGATAATGCTGTCATCACTGTCCACCAATCCGTCTAAAAGTTAAGTTATTTCTGGATTAAAAAACGAACATTAAAACATAAATTGTGGAGAATCTGATCGTAGGATTGTCATAATTCGCCGAACTTTGCCTATGGTACAATAGAAATGTTCTCATTCCCACAGATAGTATTGTATCGCAAAGGAGGGATGCTATGGTAACGGTTGAGCAAATTATTGAGTACACAGAACGAGTTATTGCAGAAGACAGATTATCAGGTAATCGTGCAGGTTTGTGGAATACTCAGCGTGCTGCCGCTTTTCTTATGGCAGCAGCTCAAGCATCTGGTGATAAGGAAACTGCGCGTACATTCCATGTATTGGCAGCCGAAGCAGCCAATAAACACGAAGAAATTGGTGGTGAAGATAATTAGTACGGATAGGCTTCGCATTCTAGAAACACAACAATGATGTTGCAAACAAGGAGGTTTGGAATGATAGAGGTTGAGGCACACTTCATGATACCGACTCTTGCTGACATTCAAACAGCACGTCAAGAACTGCGTGATATTATTATTCAAACACCCATCTTGCCAAACGAACGTCTTTCAAACGACATTGGTGCACGGGTTTACCTGAAAGCTGAAAATACCCAGCGTAGTGGTTCATTCAAAATCCGTGGCGCGTACAACAAAATCAGCCGCCTGACTGCGGCTGAACGCGCACGTGGTATTATCGCCCACTCCGCTGGCAATCACGCTCAGGGGGTCGCATTAGCTGCCAAACTTTTTGACATACCTGCGACCATTGTGATGCCAGAGCGCGCACCACTGACCAAGGTTGTTGCAACGCGTCGTTTAGGCGCCGAGATTATGCTTCATGGTGAAACGTTTGATGATTGTGCAGCGTTTGCTAAGGAATTACAACATGAACGTGGGCTGACCGCTATTCATCCTTTTAACGATCCGGACATCATTGCCGGACAGGGCACTCTTGGCTTAGAAATTATCGAGGCGGTCCCAGAGACAAATGTCATTATCGTGCCAATCGGTGGTGGTGGTTTGATCAGCGGTATTGCGCTGGCTGTCAAAACGCTCATGCCAGACATTCGTATTATTGGTGTGCAAGCGGAAGGATGTGCCGCAGTACCAACTTCACTGGCCGCCGGACAGCCAGTAACTGTTCCGGTGAGTCGTACAATTGCTGATGGTATTGCCGTAAAATGCCCTGGCGAGCTTACGTTGCCGATTATTCAAGAATTGGTTGATGAGGTTGTCACTGTGACAGATGATGAGATTATGCGGGCCATTGCGTATGCGGTTCAGAACGCTCATCTGGTTGTTGAAGGGGCTGGTGCCGCCAGTCTTGCTGCGCTCATAAGCGGCAAAGTGCTATCGCGGAGCAATGATACGATCTGTGTGACATTATGTGGTGGTAATATCGATGGCAATCTGTTAGCGCGTATTATTGAGCAGTCGCTGGTGCGACAGGGCCGCTATATTCTCATACGTACGACCGTTGATGATCGCCCTGGTAATCTTGCACCACTTATCAGCCAGGTAGCCCAAGCCGGGGCTGGTGTTGTTGATATCTTTCATCGTCGTGCGGTGTGGTTGGCGCCAGTAGATCGGGCTGGTATTGAGATGGTGCTAGAGGTGCGCGATGAACAGCACGGCCAGACTGTGGTGCAGCACTTAACTGAGGCTGGTTACCATGTGGAACGTGAGTGGCCGGGTTTGTGGCCAGAGTAGCTGCCTTTGTAGCGCATTATGGTGATGAAAGAATGCTAGGGTGAAATGCGATTAATCGTTTCCGATATCGATGACACACTGATCCACAAAGGTGTTTTACCGCCACGCAATCGCGATGTTCTGTCACAGGCATTGACACAGAATGTGCGGTTAGTTCTTGCTACCGTTCGCAAATATGATTCGGCGATGCAAGTTGTCCAACAACTTCAGTTGCCATGTACACTTATCTGCCAGGGTGGGGCAACGATCTACGATGAAAAAGGGAGCCAACTGCATCAGACAACTATTCCGTTGGAACTGGCACATAAGATTGCCGAACTTGCTGATCAGGAGCGGCTACCACTGCTTACAACTATCGATGAACACAACTATTATTCAGCGGGGTCACATCCACGGCACTACATCAAGGCTACCGGAACAGATATCACCAGCCACCGCGCCATCCTGCACAAGTCACCAACCCGATTTTTGGTGCGTGGTGAGCGTGGTGTTCTATTGATGGCCAAACACTTTGGTGCAGCAGCACTGCACGTTGTACGGCACTATAATGCACGTGGTCATATTCACGATGCGGCGATTACCCATGCTGATGCTACCAAGCAAAAAGCGGTTGCACTATTGTGTCATCGATGGGGTATCTCACCTGATTATGTGCTCGCCATTGGTGACTCGGAATCAGATATTGGCATGATTGAATGGGCTGGTATGGGTGTCGCAGTGGAGAATGCACACCAGTCCGTACGTGACGCAGCGAATTGGGTTGCACCTGCTGTACAGCAGGCTGGGTTGGCCAGTGCAGTAACATACTTTTTGCGAGGTGTTTGATCATGATTATGTCGGGAACAAGAGAAGCGCGCATTCATCAACTCCAGCTTATTGATATTCACGGAACACGTTTCTACGATCTTAACTACGCTCACGATGACAATCCTACACAATTATTGAAAGCGCGTATAGGTATCGAGAGTATTTATGAGGACCCGCACCCTGATGATGCGGTCACCATTCAATATTTGATGAACGTCCCCGTGAATGTGACACGTCGGTAATACGTAAAAAAGGGAAAGAGCGTGTAGCTATGAGTGAGTCATATCAATCACAGGAGCCCTCCTGGACATCACCAGAATCCCGGCGCTCTGGCCTGCCCGGTTGGGCAATTGCTTTGATAGTTGCTGGGGTGTGTTTTATATGTCTGTGTACTGGCCTCTCAGTTGCAGGCATTGGTGCATTGTCATTGCTTGGTGCACAGACGAGTGAGGTCTTCTCTGAGATTGAAAGTGGTTTAGCAGAAGTTCCTATCGCTGAACCTGTAGACACAAGTGGCGCTGTAGCATTAGGCGACACAGCCACGTTGCGAGATCTCCATATCACGGTGATCGATGCAACATCATTTACAAGCACAAATACTGTATATATACCAGACCCCGGAAATGAATACTGGTCAGTAGACGTCGTATTCGAGAATATCTCTGGTAAAGTGATTCAGCTGGGTGTCTTTACCTCATCGGTGCAAGATGTGTCAGGGAATGTGTACACGTATAGTTTTCTTGCTCAGGAGTCCGCTTCCGAAACTGCCTTAAACGTTGTTCAACCATTACGTCCTGGCACGTCGGTGAGTGGCTATCTTTTCTACGAAGTTCCTCAGGACACAAGTGAGCTTTTTTGGATATACGACAGCTTTTTGAGTGGTGAACAGGCCGTTATTCAGCTGAAGTAATGATCTTTTTGGTAACTATTATGTAAGGATAAACAACTATACTTCCAAATATTAAAAGTGTTGTCGATTTTCCTATGCTTAGACTGAACGATGATATCCGATCTGGAGGACCTCCGTGAATCATAGACACATTGAGTCATTTTTACTGAAAATCGTCATTGAAGACCAATCAACTGATCTCTCGCCTGATGTTCGTGGCCGTGTCCAACATATCGGCACAGGGCAGGCGTATCAGTTTAATCACATGCAAGACCTTGTTACCTATTTACAACAGCAATTTGGTAACGATAAGATCTCGGTTCAATCAAACCCGCAACTTCCTTCCTCGTAACAACAGAATGATCACTCTTGCTGCTTGCCAACTGAAACCACTGCTCAAATCCTGAGTGGTGGTTTTGTAACATTCTTTCCTACTTGAAAGGGATGTGCTTCAACCAGTACTGTTCAAGGCCGTACCTGCGTGGTTCATAGATTACGTAATGTCTCGTATAACGCTGTGGTTTCTGGCATTGGCTCAATGCCTAGCTCTGAACGCAGCACTTCAACGCAACGCGTATATAGACGGAGCGCGGTGCTGCGCTCACCAAGGTAGGTATGTGCACGGACCAAGAGCCGATACGCCTCTTCATACAACTGATCGTTCTCGATCACGCGCCAGGCTAGCCCAATCGCTTCGTGGATGGTTCCCTCTTCAAACAACAACTCACCCAGTCGAATAGCAATATCGTTAAATTGCATTGCTAAACGTTCACGTTCAACCACTGCCCAATCTTCATAAAGACTATCAGGCAGGTAGGGACCACGATAGATCTCTGCTGCACGACGGTATGCGGCAACCGCTACCTGATGGTGTCCGTTGTATTCAGCACGTTGTCCTTCGATCACCGCCTGGTCGAAATCGAGTACATCAAAATGATAATCGCTATCAAGGTTAAAACTATAGGTATCAGCTTGAGATACGATATAAAAGGTGGGGGCGCCTTCTGGCCGTTCAGGTTCCACCGCCTTGCCAAGCCGGTTGAGGGTGACCCGCAGATTATTAGCAGCCGCTTCAACCTCTAAATTTGGCCAGAGAGCGTCCAGAATGCGGTCACGTGGAATGGTACGACCACGCTCAGTGATCAGCATTTGAAAGAGTTGGCGTGCTTTACTGCTGCGCCAATCACGATCGCGTATCTCCTGTTCGCCTCGCCGAACAGTAAAGGCACCTAATGTGCGTATATGCAAGGTGTATGATGGACGGTAGACCAGACGTTCCATAGCATCTTCAGCAGCGAAGCGCACTACGGCCTGACGGTCCTTGAGGAGGGGGCGCAAAGCGGTGTAGGCTGTCGCATTACCAATATCACCAAGTAACCGTGCTGCATGAGCCCGCACGAAAGCAGATTTTTCAGACAACATACCGCGCAGCAGTTCAAGGGCTTGACTGGGTATCTGTTCACGTAAAACGGCCCCCACTGCATCTGGAACAAGTCCTTTACGTAAAGCTTCTGCTGCCACATGCAGAATCGCTATAGGTGGTAATGTGGGGAGATAATGAATGTCATGGGTGGCTACTAACTCCCAACCAAGTCTAAGTAATCGGGTGTGAAGATCTGCTTTAGCACATAAACTTGCCAGGTATGCGCTATATAAGTAGGTGCATGCGAGCCAGAGTTGATAGCCCTGCTGCTCCATCAACAGTGCGATTTCCTGTGCCGATGCCAGTGCACGCTCATGTTCGCCACCTTCACCAAGGATGATGACCAACAATAACCATGTTCCCAGATCGGGGGCAAGCCCTTCCGCCTCGCGTAATCGTCGCAGCACACTCTCAGCGGCTACACATGCATCACGTATTTGACCGCGACGAAAGGTTCCATAGACTTCGATAGCCTGAAACTGTACGAGCATGGTTGCATCACCAAGTTTGTGTAACGCTGTGCGAGTCTGAGTAAGATAGATCATTCCTTCATCAATTCGCCCGTCGAGGAGTAACAACCACGCAAATTGTCCTGCACTAATACCAGCACTATCGTTGTGATAGTAATTGCGTAGTTGATCGTGTGATTCTTTTGCTACAACTAGTGCTTCGGTTACTTGTCCCAATTCATAGAGTGCCAATGCGCGCAGACGCATCAGGTTTTGTAATAATCGATCATCAAGATCAACCAGTGGAAGATTCAGCGCTGCATCGAGTGTTGTGATAGCCTCGCGTGGTCTTCCCAGGCGACAATTGATCGTAGCTACAATGATTGACAAGAGCCAACTCCATGTAGGAGATAAGGGAAATGTCTCGGCCTGCCGCGCAACTCGTAGCGTGGCAAGATTGCGGCCTTTGCTAAACAATATGGCTGCCACACACACCCGTGCAGCGCCACATGACCAATCATCACGTACGAGATGTGCCACTTGAATGGATTGCATACAGACGTTGGTAAATTCTGGTAAACGAAGTTGTAGGACATGGAACACTGCCAGATCCGAAAGCGCCCGTAGTGCTTGCTCAAATTGCCCATCGGCGCGATAAAGTTCGACTGCACGTATGATAGCTAGTCTAGCGTGGTCAGGATTCGAGGAGGTTTGGCTCATGCCCCAAACATGGATTAGGTTTGGATCCGCCTCACGGATCGCAACGGGCAATCGTTCTAACCAGCGGCGTACGACATCCCGCTTTGGTGAGCGTAACAATGTCCATGCATGTTCGCGCAATACCGCAATGAGTGTGTTTGTATCGTCAGCCTGTTCATAGTGCTCAAGTGCAGCTTCGAGATCGCCAATGTGTTCGAATGCCTTGCCAAAGCGGTGGTGTAAAGCACACCGCGATTGCTGATCAATGGGCTGTTGTTGTAGAAGTAATTCACGCCATAGTGGGTGAAAATGTAATCGATCGCCGTGCTCATCCTGGGGTAAGATAGGTAATCCAAGTGCCTGAGCCCGTTGTAGAAGATATGGTACATCATCACGTTCGAGCACAGAGTTAAGGATTTCAGCATTAAAGTAACGTGGAAAGGCGGCCAGACACAAGAAGTCGAGCAGATTGGGTGGCAAATCGGTCATAACCTCGGTGGCAAGGTATTGGAGAATCTGCCGTTGACTACCTGTGAGCGCTCGTACAAAAGCATCACGTTGTTCACTTGGTTGTGAGGCTAACACGCGCGCGGCAAGTTGTACACTGAGCACCCATCCTGCTGTGCGACGGAATAAGAGATCGAGTTCCTCCGCATCAAGTGTGACATCCTGTGTGGCCAGAATATGTTGAATTTCATCCTGTGATAGGAGCAGTTCTCGCTGCGATACCTCTACCAATCGACCTTCAGCACGGAGACGCGCCAGCGGTGCGAATGTGGGTATATGGCGTGATGCTATCACAATATGGAGTGTTGGTGGAGCAGTACGCAAAAAGTATCCAAGGATCTGTGTGATCACCGCTGAGTCATTCACCATGTGAATATCATCAAGAAACAGAAATGCAGCAGTGGCAAGATGCCGCTGTAAATCGCTACATAAAGCACCGGCAATAAGCGGCCAATCACGCTCTAAATGGGCAGCGCTATGCAGGATACGCCAGGCAGCACCTCCGATATGCGGAAACACCTGTTGAATTGCGCCAATAATGTATGCCAGAAAAAGGTCAGGGTTTCGTTCATTACTATCAAGGGTTAACCAACACACTGGTGCTCCGGTGCGTGTCAGATCTTGTACCCACTGCGAGAGAAGCGTCGTTTTTCCATAACCAGCAGGAGCAGTAACGAGTGTAACCGGGTTAAGGCGAACTTCTGAAAGGAGTGCCTGAAGATCTGAGCGTAATAACACCCCTGTACGAGGTGGCGGCGCGCTAATTTTTAATGGTAATAGCGCTTGTTCAGAACGCTCGGACTCAGGTAACACAGGTGATGTTGGAACGGAGAGCATAATGTAGCTACCTGGTAAAGCTGTGTGAGGATACAGACAGAATGATTATAGTGTAATCGCCACTGTCGCGTCCGGTGACGCACACGGATTATAGCATGTGCGATCTGCCTTTACATGTTACTAAACTCTATGGTAGGATGACATGCCGGAACACCCTTTACGCATTAGAAAAAGATATGCAATTCATATCTTGGAATTAGGCGATAGGCAATACGCTATAGAATCGTTACTATTCTGACTACCTCTACCAACAATGGAGCGTAACGAAAGTACGTTACAGTCGGTAGGATGCACATATATGAAGGAGGAAACGTGAGTAATACCCCTAGCATCCTTTTTGCGATTTCTGATACAGGTGGTGGCCATCGTTCTGGTGCGACCGCCATTTGTGCAGCTATAGAAGAATTAGTAGGTTCGGACGTTGAGTGTCATATTGTTGATCTATTGATTAGCACTGGTCTTCCGTTGGTTCAAAATGCTCCCGATATTTATGATCATCTTTCGACAGACTGGCTTATGATTTACAATACGCTGTTTCAAATGACGAACGGTCGTCGGCGTATGGATCTGCTGACACGGCTGGTTTATTTCCAGGCACACCGTAACATCGTACGTGTGTTAGATGAAACCCGCCCCAGCCTCGTTGTGTCTGTGCATCCGCTCATCAATCGCCTGATTGGCAATGCACGCCGCACCTATCGGCTCTCGTTTCGTTTTGCCACGGTCGTTACCGATCTGGTTACCCTGCATTCAGCCTGGGCTGATCCAGCAGTAGAACTATGCATTGTGCCAACAGAAGAAGCCTACCAATTACAACGCAAACGTAATCTGTCCGAAGATAAACTCGTTCATACCGGCTTCCCGGTTCATCCCAAATTTACGAACTATGCTGCAAGTAAACACAAAGCACGTAATACGTTAGGGATACAAAACACACCTTTTACCATTCTTTTGACCAGTGGTGGGGTTGGTTCGGGAAATATGCGCGATTTAGTTCAAGAGATACACCAGGCTTATCCGACACATCAACTGCTTGTTGTCACAGGCAAAAATACCGAATTGCGTGAGGAATTGGAAAACATGAACCTCAGTTCGTTGGTCCATGTCTATGGATTTGTGGATCATATGGAAGTGCTTATGGCCGCAAGTGATATTGTTGTCACCAAAGCTGGACCAGGTACGTTGATGGAAACGCTGGCAATGCGTCGGCCTGTCATTGTTACTGAAGCAGTTGGTATTCAGGAGCAAGGCAATATTGATTTTGTGCTTAACCACGAGCTAGGAGCGTTTTGCCCAACGCCAGAGCGTATCGTGCCTGCCATAGCGGATTTAATGGAGCCAGACGTGTATGAGGCGACCATGGATCGTCTTGCCGATGCGGTACCACGGGATGGAGCGATTCAGATTGCACACATTTTACTGGATCAACTCCACCTTGATCCACCGTCACGCCGTCGACGCCTGCGTATTCCCAAAGTTGATTTACGCCGCTTCAGGAACGCAAGATTACCTCTTTCGGCAAGACATATATTCCAGCGACCACGTAATCCCAAACAGTTTTTGCGGCTTTCTAACATGCGACGAATATGGCGCCGAGGTGAGCGTGTAAGTGCTACAGATAAAGAACACGATAGATAGTATATGTACTACAAAATTGTAAGTATTTTTCAGCTATTCCTCATTGACAGTGTTAGCAATTCTCAAGTATAGTAGACAAGTGTGTGACTATTGTACGGATATATTTTTGGAGGAACGCGTGTCTGCCGATGAATTTCTGCGCGACTATCCAGCAGTTCGAAACTCAGAAGATCCTTACGTAACTCAGCCGTTACAAACACAGCCTGATGCGGGGCAAGTTAGTGACGCTCCTGAATCCAGTGAAGCTACTACAGTATCACAGCAGCCCAAGCGTCTGCAGTGGTCTCGTGCTTCGATAGTGATCAATACACTGCTTGTCGTATTTACACTGATTATGGTTGGCGATGGTGGTGGGCTGTATTATCTTGATCAAACCTATCAAGGTGTGATCTATCCCAACGTGACGGTTCAGGGTGTTGCTGTTGGGGATATGTCGTCTGAAGAAGCTGAGACTGCACTACGGCAAAAGTATCAACCTTTTCTTGATCAGCCTGTTACCTTTACCTTTGGCGACCAAACATGGCAGCCGACTGCAGAGGAACTTGGCATCAACTTCAACTTTGCTGGAACAATTGAGAAAGCCTATCGTTCAGGTCGTGATAATGGCTTGATCGCCAATCTGCAGGAAGTTGCTGCGATTTGGCAAAATGGGCTTGAGTTACCCATTCAAGTCAGTTTCGATCAAAATCAGATGCATGCCTATGTTTCTGATATAAGTGCTACATTGGAAAAAGCCCCGGCAGATGCAACAGTTGATATCATCGGCACAACTGTTACCATGCAACCTGCTCGAGAGGGCCGCCAGGTGCTCGTGGATCAGACTGTACAAGATCTGACTGACAAACTCTCAACATTCACCACACACACTGTTGCTATTCGTACCCGAGATTTGTCACCACGCCTCAGTACCGAGGAAGCACAAGCTGCACAACAAACGCTCAAGGCAATGATACAAAGCCCTCTCACCCTTATGGTGAATGAGACCGAGTATGTTTGGAGCCCTAAAGAAATTGCCTTGATGATTGATATCGCACGTGTGCTGCAAAATGAATCAGTCGATCAATTGGATATCTCGCTTAATAGTTACCATATTGATCGTCGTCTACGTGAAATAGTCGATGATACTGGTCGTGGAAGCGTAAATCCACGAGTGGCCTGGAATGGTGGTAATCTGCAAATTATCCGGGCAGGCGAGTCAGGGTTTCGTGTTGATCAAGATGCTTCGCGTCAGCTTATTTATGACTCAATCGATACCAATAAGCGGGTACTTGCATTGCCTGTGCGAAGTGTAGCACCTGAAGTTAGTGAAGCAAACCTCAATGATCTGGGTATTAAGGAACTCGTTGCTGTCGGTAAAAGTGATTTTACTGGCTCAGAGGGTTATCGCATTACCAATATCGGTGTTGGTATGGATATGCTGAATGGCATTCTGCTTGCACCAGGTGAAGAGTTCTCCTTCAACGAAAGTATCGGTTCTATTGATGAGCGTAATGGTTTTGTGCAAGGATATGCCATTATTCAGAATCGTACGCAACTTGAGTATGGTGGCGGTATTTGTCAGGACTCAACCACCATGTTTCGGGCCGCTTTCTGGGCTGGTTTGCCGATCACCGAGCGCCATGGACACTCGTTCTATATTAATTGGTATGATCGCTATGCTCTTGGCCCTTATGGTGATGGTCCCGGTATGGACGCGACAATTTTTCTGGGTGGGCCAGATTTGAAGTTCCTGAACGATACAGGGAACTGGTTGCTCATCCAGAGTTACTCCAATCCGACTACTGGCCTGGCCGAAGTAGCGATGTATGGTACTAAGCCAAATCGACAGGTTGAACTTACACAGCAGGTATACGGTCATGTTCCGGCACCAACAACCCCTGTCTATATTCCAGATGCGAAGCAACCACGTGGTGTGATTAAGCAAACTGATACTGCACGTGGGGGTATGAGTATCGATGTTTATCGGATAATTACGGAGGATGGCGTACGGCAGGAACCTGAATTATTCCGTACCACATTCAAGCCGTGGGCTAACAAGTTTGCTATCAATCCGGCTGATCTTGGACCAGACGGCTTCCCGGCACGGCCTGAGCCAGCCGATGATCCTGATGCTCAGGAAGGTGAGGGTGAGGGCGATCCAGCACCACCTGCTGAACAGGCCCAGCCAGAAGCACCGGCACCACCTGCTGAGCAGGCTCAACCAGCACCTGAGCAGGCTCAACCAGCACCTGAGCAAGCGCAGCCTGCACCAGAGAACGGTTAAGCGAAAAGAGCCACAAAAATGCGCGAGGGCGGTCAACCGACCGTCCTTTGTGTTTATGGATACTATTACAAATCCTGAAGTCGTGATTGTAATCGTGTGGCCAGGCTTGCCTGATCTTCCTCTGGAATGCGTAGTATGTTGGAGTTGAAAATCCCTGGCTCTTGCTCAAGAAAGGGTTTGTCCTGCGGTACAGGAGCCACATACCAGTGGACATGGGCATTGCCCTGATTGCGACCAAATGAGCATAAATAGATCCGTTCTGCACCTACTTCCTGACGCACTGATTCACTGACTCGATACACAATCCGCTGTAGTTCGAGGTGCTCATCGAGCGCAAAGTCGCCCGTGATTTGTTCGCAGTGTTCACGCGGTGCCACGAGAGTCCAACCATACTCTGGTGGATATTTATCAAGGAAGGCGACAGTGGTTGCGTCTTCGTACACAATGTGTGCCGGGTAGTCCGGATGCCGTGCAACGATATGACAAATAAAACATGGCTCTGTACGGCCCCGCTCCAGCAGCTCATCAATGTCCAGTTGATAACGTTCATACATGGGTGTTTCTCCTTTATCTAGACTCAATAATCTGTCTCTTGGCGTGCCTCTTCTCCAACTATTCTTTCATCAACAAGCACATGTTCAAGTGCATAATCAATGGCCTCTTCAAGTGACATCTTTTGACCCGTTTCCCAGGCTTGTTGCCAGGTGTCTTCGTCCAGATGGGTACGCGTTTCAGTCACGTGTTTTTCACACAACCAATTGTCTGTGGGTAAGACAGGTACTCTACAAGTCTTACGTAATTTTTGAGCATGGCTCCATAAATGTATTGCATCAGTCAGATGCTGTTGCATTATAAAAAATATTGCAAACCCTTCCAGACATTCTGGAATGAGCCTCATCATGCTAAAATTTCTTAGTGTTGTTAGGCTTTCTTTGAACAATAGACCAGCTTTATAGTATTTCTTCTGGGCTAGTGTTACATGGGCTAAATTAATTAGCATATTGATAATGGAGTCTTTGTTGTCTATTTCACGTGCAATGTCCAAACCCCTTTTGGTGAAAAGAAATGCTTGATTTAAGCTGTTCAGAAATAGATACGCACGACCCATACCATTAAGAGCATTTAAAATAATATTTTTATCACCTAACTCCTCACTAAGTGTTAACCCGCGCTTGTAATAAGTTATTGCTACCTCAAAATTGCCTTGGTGCAATTTAACTGTTCCCAATCCGTAGAGCGATCGAGCCATATTTGGTTTTGATCCAACAATCTGGTTAAGATATGCTGCCTGCTCATAAAATATAGCAGCTTGTGAAATTTTACCCTGCGTTCTTAACACCGTAGCTAAATTGCCCACACTGGTTGCTACATTTTGTGTATCACCTAGCCCTTGCCAAATTATCAAACTTCTAATGAAAAATTTATAGATTGATCAAAATCCCCCTCACCTGCAATGACTCCTCCTAAGCTATTGATAGTGCTAGCAATACCAGATCTGTCATACATAATTTCATATAGTTCTAAACTCTGTTCAAGATATATTTTCGCTTGGTCATAGCCGCCTTGAGACATGAAAAGCCATCCTAACAGCCTAAGTGACAATGCTCTGTCTCTCATGTTCTCTTTTCTCTGAGATAATAATAAGCTTTCGTTTAAAAAGCTTTGTCCCCTTTTAGTATTTCCCGACATCCATATTAAGAAACCACTGCTAGTTAGCAGACGTATTTGAGCTATTATCGGCAGTTGGGCCTGATGATTGAGAATAGGAATGATCCAGTTTTGTGCCTCGCTGCAATGGCCATGTACATAGCAAAACCATCGTAGACCGCTGGCAAGTCGTGCAACCATCTCGAAATGCTTTTCGTTTAGCTTGGAAGCAATAACAGTTCGTATATTCTCTAACTCCTCTGTTAAATAGTTCATCCACCACTGCTGTTGTGCTCGTTCCAGCTCAGGTGCAGCCCTTTCTACTAACCAGAGATAATATTCTGCGTATCTCTGTTGTTTGCCCTCCAAATTCCCGCTCTCTTGTAACTTCTCCCATGCATACTCACGGACTGTTTCAAGCAATACAAAGCGTGAATCGCCGTTGCTATCTGTTTGTACTTGGAGCAGGCTATGGTCTACCAGGGATGCGATCTTATCGAGAAAAGAGGTCGAGGGACTTAAATCTATAGGTTCTGGTTCAGGAGGTACAGTTTGTTCTGGCAGAGTAAGCGGAGTTACTAGCACCTGATCAGAGTCGAGTACGGCTGCAGCAGCTTCCAGCGTACATCCTCCGGCAAAGACACTCAACCCCATCAACACCTGCTGTTCTTCAGGAGTGAGTAGATTGTAACTCCATTCCAATGTTGCACGCAAGGTTTGATGTCGTTCTGGTACACCAAGCAAACCTCGTGTTAATACCTTTAGTCGTTCGTCGAGTCGTGCAAGCAGAGACTCTGGTGTAAAAAGTTTGCTACGAGCCGCTGCAAGCTCAATCGCGAGTGGCAGTCCATCAAGTCGGGTACAGATGGCAGCTATTACAGCAGCATTCTCTTCTGTCAGTGCAAACTCCGCCTTGACTGACTGGCTACGCTGTACAAAGAGTTGTACCGCTGGGTTTGCTTCCGCGATCTCTTTTGTAATGATGGTAGTGGCATCAGGCATTTCCAGTGGTGCTACGAGATACTCTTGTTCTCCGACTACTCGCAATGGGGTACGACTGGTTACCAAGATGGTCAGGTGTGGCGCAGCAATGATTAACTCAACCAATACTGGTGCAGCATCAAGAACATGCTCAAAGTTGTCGAGTAACAGCAGCACTTCTCGTTTTTGCAGTGTTTGCTTAAGTGTCTCCTCAATGGGTTGTTGAGCAACCTCTTTGATCTCCAGCGCCTGAGCAATAGCTGAAACGACCAGTGCTGAGTCTTGCAGTGGGGCAAGTGAAACCACATGTGCTCCATCCGCAAAACGATCACGTACACGTTCTACCAAATGGAGTGCCCGGCGTGTTTTTCCTACTCCCGGTGGGCCTGTGAGTGTCAGTAGGCGTACATCGGGTCTTTCCAGTAACTTTTGGAGTTCGTTCAACTTATGTTCACGTCCTAAAAAACTTGTGGGTGGTGGGGTGAGTTGGTGGGGTTTATCTGTTGTGTCCTTTGGATTTGCGGATGACGCGAACGAATCCTGAGAGTTTCCAAATTCATTCTGTGATACCACCAGCCGATACCCTATACCAACGTCGGTTATGAGATAGCGCGGGTTTGCCGGATCGGATTCTAGCTTGCGACGCAGACGCCGCACATAGGTGTGTAGATAACTATATTCATCGACATAAGCATCTCCCCATACCCGTTGGAGTAGCACCTGGTGTGTTAAGGTTGTATTTGCATGCAAAATCAACTGCTCCAACAAGGCCCATTCGGTGCGGGTCAAACGTATCACTTCACCGTCACCTGTGGCTTCAAAACGATCAAGATTAATCGTTACCGATCCTAAATGGATTGGCAGTGTTTTCTTGCTCTTGGCACCATTACAGCGTTGACGAACCGTTCGCACTGCATCGATAAGCTCTGTTGGATCGAAAGATAGATGCAAACAATCATCTTCGTCGACAACAGATGCTACTCCATTAATTGCTGAATTGTTCTCAGTTAATACCAGAACAGGAAGGTGAAAGGTGTGGCGAAGGTGCTGATAAAAGTCGGTAATCTGTGGCAATCTACCATCGAGAATAATAATGTGAAACGGACTCTCTTCAATGGCAATTGAGGCTTTATCAACGGTTTGGACGTGAGTGCTGTATAATCCTTGCGTAGTAAGTATACGCTGTATGTTGGAATAGATAGAATGTAGTTCAGAAACGACCAACACTTTCTGTTGGTGCCGTGTCATATGATTACGCTCCTCTTTCCTCTTCACAGAATCTCAGCTATCTCTATACTAATTTATTTTTTATTATACATAATTTTCAGAAAATTTCCAGATGATAGTTAGATGTATAAGATTACCCTCTAAATATTAGGTGCCTTGTTCACCTGACAGTAAAAGTCGTCTAGTGCTTCTAGTTCTTATTTAGACAATATACAGATGTTTTTTCGTATATGTTTAGATGGGTATTGTAATCTTTCATACAAGTTTGACCTACCCTTCAGAGGAAGCTTATACATCAAACAAAGAGAGGAGGAAGTTCTATGCAACTATAATTACAGAAGCACGGACATAACAAAGCAAATGTTCTATGCTTCTGTTTAGTTAGATTGATTTTACATTACATATGTGTTTCTTTATACTCTGTTTTAATAAAGGAGGCAGAAGTGAATAGTATGTTGAAAAGGCTTATGATTGTGGGGATTCTTTTCGCAGTAGCTTATCCAACTTCTTTTGGACTGTTACCAAGTCAAACAACGTATGCAGGTGAGGGAGATAATTTTTGTGGAGAAGATATAGTTGGTTCTCTCGGATCGACAACAACAAACCTTCCATCAGGAACAGAGTTGGTTGATTTAGAGTCTACAGTTCCTGGTAATACTAACCTCGGTGGAGATATGGAGGAACCTGAGTTTGGAACGTATTACGTTATCAATAGAACCCCTTCCCCTGCTTGTGGAGTAGGTAAAGATGTTGTTACATTTACCAATGGTAGCCCTTATCCCGTCGATCACACCTTTAGCAAAGAAACATCTTTCAGTACCACATACAGTGCCTCTGTAGGGGCTGATTTTGCGACTGCATTTAAAGCTGAGGTCGGTATAGAAGCTATGCATACAGCAACTGACAAATTTGAAATTACCGTAGAAGTACCGACAGGAGTCACAGTTACGCTTCGGGCTGGCCCTTCTCTTGATGTCTATAGTGGAGAAATAAGATGCTGGCTCTGTGAACCTCAACCTTTTCACGTCTACCGTCCAACCGGACATATTCGCTGGATATTACAATGATATTTTTATCATCTACTAAGCGTTAACAATTTCAAGGAGGATATGTAGGCGAATTAATGCATGATTACTTAACGTGTAAGTAGGGTTACGTACAGTTAATAATGAATGCGTTATAATTCCTTACTTAAAGGAAGCTAACTATACTAAGAGCATTCATGTGCTGACGATACACCGTCAATGTATGAATGCTTACCATGCTTGTAGTGTGGTTTTACTTTGAAAGTTGTAATATTATGAAACATATGACAATTGCTGCGAATCTTTTGTTTTTTGTCTTGATTGTATCTACCCTTATGGGATGTAATGAGCAACCAACAGCAGATACAGGTGTTCCGGATATTCCTGATATACGTTTCATTCCTAACAATGTCTCATATGTCGCATTTCCCGATAGTACTTTTTCGACTAATCTTAAACTGCTTCTTGCCAACCAAGACATAAATCAGGATACTGTGACATCGATTCAGCTGTTGCCTGAGACATCCATTGCAGAAATACAGTCTTTTAATGTTGAGTCAGGCGTTCCAGTAGATGGTTTGATGAGTCAATCGATCCATTTATCTATCAAAGGACGTGAAGTTGGAACGCATACTTTTTCTGAGGCTGTGATTACAACTGGTGATACCTCACATACAGTTCCGTTAGGTCAATTTAATGTGACTGTGCTGGAAGGAGAGAGCGCTGGTGTTCTGGTGCTCTTCAAAAACGCGGGTATCTTTGATGAATCGATTCCTAATGAGTTTTCAGTACGCAATACTACTGAGGAAACAATTACAATCAAAGAAGTCGTGCTTCCGCATAGTCGCGTGACTTTTACCCCCGACGATCTGCTTGTACATCAGATTGGTGGTGCGGTACCAATTCCAGCAACAGGTTTCGAAATTGCACCGACAGAAGAAGTGGCTTTCACCCTGGATTGGGACGTCGATCTGCCTGCTGACCAACCTATCAACATAGATGTACGCCCACTACTGGTTGTCGAAAAACAGGGCGAAACACAATACGGTGTGATGGGTAATATGATCTTTCGAAAGGAAAGTATAGAGGATTAGCTGTCAATAGGGTTTAATTAAAGACAGAATTCCAAATAAGTTGGAAGTTATTCTTCTTATGCAAGTGGCATAGCTTGGTGTTCCTTCTAATCACTGATACCCCACACCCAACACTGCCCCGCTGCGGTAGTTAGGGGAGGCTTTGACCAGTCTGTATTGCACAAACCTCTGTCATATATGAACATAGTTCTTCGACCTGTAGATCGAAAACTTCTTCATTTTCAACGAGTTGTGTTTCGATTGATGTAACACAAACCGCTTTACATTCCACACCAAAGAAGACGAAATCGTCTATCTGTAGATGTTTGGCCTGCACCCACATAGCACTTTCCAAAGCGTGATGTTTCTCGCAGTGCTGCCAGATTGCAGTTACCGTGTTATCAAGATTCTGGTACACGTCTGTGTTCGTAATCCGTAATACATCCAGTCCCAATGAGCGCATATAGCGATCTCGTTCTCTATCATATGTTTGCGCCTCTTTCGAGGAATGTGTTTCACCATCGACTTCAACTACAAGGCTGGCGGCGCGGCTGTAGAAATCAGCAATGTAAGGCCCAATCGGATGTTGTCGGCGGAATTTGTAACCAAGCTGTTTGCCGCGCAACTTTGCCCACAAGATTTGTTCTGCAGGTGTCTGGTTGCGGCGAAGTTTACGGCTACGTTCAAAATGGTGTGGTGGAACAGCACTCCACTGGCCATTGCCACCAAGTGTCCGTGGTCGCAACTTTGCCAGCACTTGATGATCATTGGTAAGCCAAAGGGTTGCTTTGGTAGCCCTGTGGCATAATCCAATCATGTGTCCCATATATGGGCGACGGACGACACGCTGCACTCGACGGACAGAACCGTCATGAGCAAAGACGTAATCGTTTGCCTGGATAGTCTCGATGGGCCGAAGATGCGACTTAGTGCCCCCCTCTAATCTCACCACTTGTGGGGAGATGTTTAATGTTGTAAGCTGAAAACGTCTGTTGTCTGAACTGCCTACAGGATGTGTGCTACTCATCCCCTCTCCGCTTGCGAGCTGTGTGCTGCCGATCTCCTCTCCGCTTGCGGGGAGGGCTGGGGAGGGGCTTGAGGGGCATAACACACGGGTTCCACATCGTACGCCGAAGCAGGAATTCAGGGAGTTGGTGTCGTCATCCATTTTTTTGGGGCTTTCTACTTCTCAGGCGAGGTATTAGTTGCGAAGGTTTAAATTTGTGCAGCAGCAGGGCTACCGTATCTCTGAAGCGTATGTAGTTGTCTTTGTTACTATTGTAGGTGATAGCCAGAGCTGGTGCAACCCTATGTGTTGGATGGTGATGCAAAACCCCGCTCACCCCATCCCCACCAGCCACTGGTACCCCACACCCAACACGGCCCCGCCGATGATGAGCCAGACCGAGTTGATTTTGAAGCGTAGCAGAATGAAGAGCGAGGCAATCGCCAGCACTGCCGTGAAGGGATCGATGATGGAGGCGCGGCCTAACTCCCACGACACCGCTGCCATCAACCCCAGCGACGCCACATTGACGCCGTCGAGCAGTGCTCCGGCCCACGGTGAGTTTCTAAGCCGTGGGATGATCGGGTTGCTGATCGCCACAAAGATAAACGAGGGTAGGAAAATGCCCACTGTCGCCACCACTGCGCCAGGAACACCACCCAGAATATAGCCGATAAACGTTGCCGTGGTAAAGACTGGGCCAGGGGTGAACTGCCCAATTGCAATCGCATCGAGCAACTGCTGGTCGGTGAGCCAGCCCAGCCGCTCCACGAAATCGGCACGGAGGAAGGCCAGCAACACATAGCCACTGCCGTACAACACCGAACCAATCTTGAGAAACTGGAGAAAAAGCTGCCACAGACTAAAGTTCTCGACCACGTTATTCGTCAATGATGTCAGGAACGACGAACTACCGGCCCCCGGCAGTACCAACCACGCGGCATTGGCCTGGAGCAGACGGCGTGCGTTTACCACCAACATGACCACCAGACCGCTGGCCAGCAGAATGGCGATATTGCCAAAGACCGTGAAGTAGAGGGCCAGCGCCGCCACACCAACGATTGCAGTCAGCGGACCCTTCACGGCTGTTTTGGTGAGCCCCCACAACGCCTGGAGGATAATGGCCATGATGACTGGAGTGATACCATAGAGCAACCAGCCTGCTGCAGGAGTTGTGCCGTACTGCACATACAGCGCCGCTAGCGCCATCACGATCAGCATTGCAGGGCCAATAAAACACACGCCAGCAACAATCAACCCGCGCCATCCCGCTCGTACGTATCCCAGATGAATAGCGAGTTCGGTCGAGTTGGGGCCAGGGATGAGATTCGTTGCTCCTAAAAGATCAAGAAAACGCTGATCGTCGATCCACTTGCGTTGCTTGACGATCTCCTCACGCATCATAGCGATATGCGCGGCTGGCCCACCAAATGCCGTAAAGCCAAGACGCAAGAAGAGTCTGGCCACTTCGCCAAGGGCCGTTTCGGGTGGTGCTGGTAGTTCTCGTTCTGTCACTGGGTCCTCATTCCAATTCATCTGAGTGAAGGTGTGACGGCAAGGTCACAGTCCGCTGTTGCTTCTTTTTGCAATGATATGGTAAAGTACGCACATCATACTATGGTTTCTCTATCGATCTACGCGTATGCGATTAAGCGCGCGTTAAGAGCTTGCGCTCCTGAAGGCGTTTTAATAGGTATGGGAATGAATGATACGGAGCGTCGACCGGCTACTGCTACGACAATGCCACACCATCTTGGATGGCTGTTGCTGAGCCTCATCGGTGGTGGTCTTGCCGCCATAGCTGTAGTTGGCCTTATCGCAGGGAAGTTGGGTATCCCTCTCACCACACCATTTTTGCTCTTTGCAGCCAGCATTGGCATCGCACCACGATTGTGGCTCTTGTTACGAGGGCGCTTCAGAACGCGTTGGAACGAACTTGGGGTGGTGGTACTTGCGTTTAGTGCCGTGGTTGGTATTGGTGCCATGCTGGCATGGCCAACACTGCTCCCCATTGGCACTTCGGGGGATGCCGTACTGCACACGATTCACGCCAACTGGATCTATGATCGGAATGCGCTGCCACAGTCCGACGACCGTACATGGGAGTATCTGGGCGAGATGGCGGTGTATCCCCCCGGTGTGGCGCTGATTGTCGTTGCCACATCGAAGTCTACTGGCCAGACCCCACTCGATGTCATCTACCCCCTCGTGGTATTTGTTGGTGGGATGAGTGTCGCGTTGGCAGTTGTGCTTGCAGCATCTACACGTGCGACGCCGCTACGTCGCTGGTACACCCCGCTGCTGTTGGTCGTTCCGCTGCTCATCCTCGCGCATCGTGGCTACACCGTCAATGCCTACATGGACCAGAGCTTCTATCCGATGGTATTTGGTGTCTTCTGGGTGCTGTTGGCCGGATGCTGGCTGATTGTCGAACCACAGCACAACCGCATGGCCATCCTCCAACTGGCGCTCGTCATCATGGCTTTGGTTGCAACTTATCCCCTCTGGGCTCCCATTCCGGCGATGTTTGCTGCTATTGTGTTGCTGATCAGCGCAGCGCCGTGGCGACGAAAGCTCGTTGATGTTGCACTGGCGGTTGGGCCTGGTGTGTTACTTGGTGTTGTGGTGATGCTACCACGTTTGAGCACGGGTATTGCGCTGCTCGAACACGAGGGAACCGTCGCACCACCCCAACTCGTCGATCTGATTCCGCTCTGGCTGGCACTACCTGTGGGTGGGTTGGTCGCTCTGAGCAGAACCGGGCGTTTGCTGCTCACGTTCATTGGCGTTGCGTTGCTTCACATGCTAGCCCTGGTGCTGGCCGCACAGCTAGGTATTTCGGCGGTCTACCACAGCCACAAGGTGTTGTTTGTCATTGTGCCGTTGTCAGCTGCCATTGTTGGTGCGGCGCTCCTGCACATGGATCGTATCAGGCCACCTATCTGGCAACCTGTTGCCATTGTCGCATTGGGGCTGGTGCTCTTGGTTACCAACAGCTTTCAGGTTGTGCCGCTACCAGCCTATCATCCGTTAAGCGAGGATATGATTGCTGCCACACGCTGGATCGAAGCCACCTATCCTGATGAGGTCGAAGATGTCATTGCGGTGAACAGTGAACCCGGCCCACAGCCATACTGGTTACAGGTTGGTCTTTTGGGACAAAAACGCGAGATCGAGCACACACTGCTGGCCATTGCGCCACCAACGACCGAGAGTTGGATTGTGCACGAAGAGCACCCGAATCTGGCGATTGCGGCTAATCTTCAGCAACCGCCACCGGGTGCGGCTATTGCAGCTCAGTTTGGCTCTGTCGCGGTGTTAGAGCGATTAGACTCGTTTGATATTGCCGAACTCAATCCGCTGATTATTCACTACCGGACCTTCTGGGAAGATGAACGACTCAAAACAGCCATTGAACTGCTCCAGCCCGTTGTGGGTCCGCTGCCGGTGTTGGAACTGCAACTCTTTCATGATGAAGCACTCATAACGACCTTTGATTTACAACCTGATCCACAGCGCAATCGGATGCAGTATCTGGGTGCCGATCTGTTTCCGACTACCCTTGAGGGTGCCGGATATATCAATGCCGATAGCTATCCAACCTTTGCGCCGCCAGAACAGCAACCGATCGGAGCGTTTTCCCTCAAGCTGCGTTTGCAACACAATGGATATGCACTTGATGAACGTTTGCTGGCGATGTTTGAGCGCACTCCAGCAGGGACCTTTGAACAGATGGCACCCCACAGCGGTGAACTCATTTATCTGCGGAATACGAACCTTGATGCGCCATTGCAGGATACCGCAATCCGTTTCGAGCAGGCACTCTCGCTCACCGGATGGAGTGCACCATCTGAGACCCATGCTGGAATACCTATCGAGGTGCATCTGCGCTGGCAGAACGAAGAGTCTCTTGAGCAGTCGCTCCATATGGCCGTGCAACTTGTTGATACGGATGGGCGTTTGTTGGCTGATGACACTGCCTACCCGCAACAGGGCTTCTACCCCACCTGGCGTTGGGAAGCAGGAGAACATGTCATCGACCGCCGAATGCTCTGGCTCGACCCCAGCATCCCGCCGGGTACCTATGAGCTGGTGGTGCGCGTACGTGAATCAAATACTCCTCTCGAATGGCTTGCCGCAACCGATGATGGTATTGCGCGCATTGGTGCATTAACCATTATTGAGTAAGATTGGTTTTAGCCTCTTGACACGGGGCGTATACTATCTTGCACATTATCGGAACCCTACGATTTGGAGCTTGTATGATCGACCGACTACGCCATGCCAGCAAACAACTCCTTGGTGTAAGCGCTGACTCGCGCACAACTGTACCCACACAGCTAGCGATCCCTTCCACCTCGACTGTTACACCCATTTATCCCCGAGTATTGATGATTGTTCACAACCCGCCGGTGCCCTCGGCACGCGGTAAGCGGTTGACAGAGCTATTTAGTTGGTACGATCCAGATCAACTTGCCCATCAATACATCGATGATCTGCGTGAATGCAGCAGTGGCTATCTCAATTACGAAATTGTGGAGCGCATCGCCGCTGACTGGTATCCGATCAAGCAGGATGGTTTTCGTTACACAAACGAGACTTTTATTAAGGCATGGCAGGCGCGCCAATTGTACGAGCCCAATGCGATTGATTATGAAACGCAAATTGCTACCTTTGAGTTGATCCGTCGGTATGAGCGCGATGAGTTTGATGAGGTGTGGTTTTTCTCCTTTCCCTACGCTGGAGATTACGAGTCGACAATGGTGGGTCGTGGGGCGTTCTGGTGCAATTCGCCGCCTGTTCCCAATACGGAGCACTGTCTGGGCCGCTTTGTGATGATGGCGTTCAACTATGAGCGTGGCGTCGATTGTATGCTGGAAAACTTTGGGCATCGCACCGAGTCGATCATGAGTCGTGTGTATCAGCAGCTTGGTCGCGGCGAAAATATGTGGGAACGCTTTATCCGCTATGATAAGGTAGCACCAGGGCAGGCCCAGTGTGGCAACATTCATTTTGCTCCCAGCAGCGAACGTGACTACGATTGGGGCAACCGTCGTTCCGTGACAAGCTACTGTGATGATTGGTATAGCTATCCGCATCTGCCTGGTAACGCTCGTGTGGTGAATTGTCAGGAGTGGGGGTATGGCGATATGCGTGCTCACCATACGTGGTGGTTGCGCCATCTGCCGTGTGTCGCAGGCGAGACCGATGGTGTCGCAAATAATTGGTGGCAGTACGTGGTCAACCCAAATCTGGTGCCGTAGACTGTGATTCTTGTTCGACTGGAGACAATGGTGAACTTAGTGTGCCGCGCTCAAGCACCGTGCTATCCAGGTACCACTCACTGAATCGGGCAATTAACCATGTGATAGGTTCGTGAGGCATAGCTCTGGTTGTATCATAAATACAGATGGCAGACAATATTTGATAGAAGCGATTATAATATGTGGCAGAACGATTCAACATGTTCTCTAAAGAACACTAGAAAGCTGCCATGAAATTATATGCCCTGAGTGATCTGCATCTGGGGTACGCCATTAATCGTGAGGCGCTTACCACCATGCCCGCCTACCCGGAAGACTGGTTGATCGTTGCCGGGGATGTTGGTGAGACCGAAGCGCACCTCCATTTTGCCTTTACCATTCTCTCCCAACGTTTTGCGCGTGTGATCTGGACACCTGGCAACCACGATCTCTGGACTATGCCCACGGATCGCAGTCAGCTTCGTGGCGTTGCAAAATACGAGCGGATGGTAGCCATCTGTCGTGAGTATGGGGTGCTTACACCCGAAGATGCTTACGTCCAGTGGCCTGGTGATGGGAAACCCTATGTGCTTGCGCCACTGTTTACCCTGTACGACTACAGCTTCCGGCCCGATCATGTCCCTGCCGATCAAGCGCTTGACTGGGCGGCTGAGACCAATGTCATCTGCAGCGACGAAAAGTTACTCTACCCCGATCCATACCCTTCACGAGAGGCATGGTGTGCAGCACGCTGCAATTATACTGAGCGACGGTTGCAAGAGCTGTCTCCAAGTACGCCAACCATTCTTATTAACCATTTCCCGTTGCGTGAAGAGCTGGTGCGCCTGCGCTATATCCCGCGTTTCTCGCTTTGGTGCGGCACCAAACGTACGCACGACTGGCACACACGTTTTGCGGCAGCCGTCGTTATCTATGGCCACTTACACATTCGTACCACTGATTGGCGTGATAATGTGCGCTTCGAGGAAGCATCACTCGGCTATCCTAAGCAATGGAACCAGAGTCGCAGCATCGCGTCATATCTGCGCGAAATCCTCCCAGGTCCACCATCACCCTGATTGTGCCGTCCGTCATTCCATCCAGCGGGCCGCATCCCAGCCCAGGTGCTGGTGGGCATTAAACAGTCGTACCACCGACTGGGCTCCCCAATCGACCACACTGATCGTCGCCGTGTCGAGAAAGATATGTCGCATCGTTGTCAACGGCGTTCGCATAGCTGCACAAAGCAAGGTTTTGATCGGGCTCACATGGCTGAACCCCACCACGGATTGGCCATTGTACGGCTGCTACATGGCATACTGGATTTGGTATTGATAATACGATGTTATCCCTTGCTCAAATGTATGCGGACAATGTCCTACAAATTTTGGGCAAAATGTGTTCTTGACTTTTTAGAGTAATTGCTCTATTATATTTAGAGTAATTACTCTAAAGGGTGGGCACATATGCAAACCAAAGATCGTATTCTCACTACTGCACGCAACTTGTTCAACATGGAAGGGACGGCCCAGGTTTCTACCAATCATATTGCGGAAGCCGCTGAGATTAGCCCAGGGAACCTGTACTATCACTTCCGCAATAAGGAAGAGATTATACGTGCCATTTGCGACCAGCTTTTCACCTTGACCGGAGAAATGTTCACTTTAGATGAGGATCGGTATCCAACACTTGAAGATGTACAACGCTGGGTGCACGAAAACTTTGTTGTGACATGGCAGTACGCTTTTGTCTATCGTGAACTACCCGCCCTTATTCGGCACGATCCTGAACTGGCGGTCAAGTATGCCGCTGTTCGCCAGCGAGGGTATGATGGTTTTTTTGAACTCATTGCGGTCCTACAAACTGCTGGAGTACTGCTCCCTACACTCGATAATGTCACTGTTGTTCGTCTCGCTGATCTCCTTTGGCTTATCAGTGAGTCTTGGCTAACTTCATTGGAACTTCAAGGTCAGCCCGCAACAGATGACCAGATGCAGCGTGGCATCGACTTAATGCTGCTTGTTTTGCAACCGTATCTTAGCTAATCCAATTACTATTTAGGAGCTTATTATGAAACGTTACATCACTGCACTCTTTCTAATCTTGATCCCCGTCGCCTTTAATGTCGTGTTTTTTGCTCTAGGAAGCACCTTTAGTTATCCCGATATTCTGCGACAGCCAACTGATGCTATCCTGCAACAGTTCGTTGCGGGTGGTGCTGGATTAGTAACTCTCTGGTATCTCTTCGCTGTCATCGCACTATTGGCAATCCCATTAGCTCTATTCTTGTACACAGTCTTTCAAGAAGACCATCCATACCTTGCGTATGCAGCTACTATCACCGGTGTTCTGAGTGGCTTAGTACAGGCAATCGGTTTGTTTCGATGGGTCTTCCTTGTGCCAAGTCTGGCAACCACATATATGGATGCAACTGTAGATCCGGTCACACGTGCTGCTGCTGTCGTGGCTTTTGAAGTCGCACATAACTATCTTGGTGTTGCGGTGGGGGAACACTTGGGCTATATATTCACTGGTACCTGGACGATCCTGCTCGGTGTGATGATGTTCAAATCGCGCACGTTCCCAACTTGGCTTGGTATTGTGGGTATTATTGCTGCTATCGGGATTATGACTGGTCTGCTTGAGCCAGCTGGATGGGCTCCTGCCGGTATGATTAACGCGGTCAGTTATATCATGTGGTCAAGCTGGCTAGTTATGATGGGTATTATCTTACTCGTACGCCCTAATACTCGAATGCAGGCGCGTTCCACATCAATGGCAAGCTGATCGCCACTGCTTGATGAGGGGTATACGGAGAGCTATCTACATAAGGTGATCAATCTTTTATAACAACAAGGACAATAGAATGACAGATACAGAGCTTCACACTATCTTTGGCGCAGGACCGGTTGGGTTAGCTGTTATGGATGTACTGGTTCAGCAGGGGCGGCGTGTACGGCTTGTCAGTCGGAGTGGGCAACGTAGGATCGATATACCACCAGAGGTGGAGATCGTTGCCGGAGATGCAATGAATCCTGCTGATACGCGCCGTTTTTGTGCAGGTGCCGTGCGGGTTTATAACTGCACCAATGCGCCTGATTATCATAAATGGCCAGAGCAATTTCCACAGCTTCAGCGTGGAGTGTTAGCAGGGGCGGCGGCCACCGGAGCCAAGCTGGTAGTTATTGAGAATTTGTATATGTATGGTACGACACATGGTCAGCCAATCCATGAAAATTTGCCGCACAACGCCAAAGGGGCTCGTGGTCAGACACGTATGAGGATGGCACGTGAGTTGATGGATGCACATCAAGGCGGCCAGGTATCGGTAGTTGTAGGTCGTGCCTCAGACTTCTTCGGTCCCCGTGTTGTGCAATCCGCAATGGGACAGCAGGCTTTTGTCGCCGCACTGAATGGAAAACGAGCGCAGGTATTGTTACATGCGGATTATCCGCACACTTATAGTTACATACCAGATATTGGTCGAGCGCTAGTTACATTGGGAGACAGCGCTAGTGCGTATGGACAAGTTTGGCATATCCCTAGTGCCGAAACGCTCACACCGCGCGCATTCTTACAGATAGTCTATGAGGAAGCAAGGCATCCCCTCCGCATACAAGTCGTTCCAAGGCTAATGGTGAAGGCTCTAAGTTATTTCGTGCCTCCAATGCGTGGTATTGAAGAACTAGATTATGAATTTGTCGAGCCATTTGTCGTAGATGCCAGTAAATTTGTCACTACTTTTGGTAATTTGTCGACCTCTCTGCGCGAAGCTATTCAAACAACATTAGCCTGGTACAAAACCCATAAAGAGCAACACTAATGACATCATCAAAACACACTCCTGTACATACAAGCAGACGTAATTGGGGTTTCTTCGCCCGCTGGGTCGGCGCGTTTATTGGATTTCCGATGGGCGGACTAGTCGCAATTGCGCTTGTTGGCAAAATCGAGACATCTCTCGATGGGCTGATTGGTGGTCTTGCTGCCGGAGCGGTAATTGGTGCCGGTCATTGGATAGCCAGCCGACAGACAAAGCTACTTGATTGGTCATGGATCATAGCAATGTCCCTCGGCCTGGGCATTGGAAACGCGGTGAGCATGGCATTGTTTGGCGCAGCGACGGATGCAACTTCCATCACCATACGGGCGGTGGTTACTGGTGGTACACTGGGTATACTGCAATGGATCGCGCTGCGTCGGCATTTCCCGCAAATGATCTGGTGGATAGTATGTATGACTGTGTTATATCCGATTGCATGGATCATTACACGCTTTGTTATAGGGGAATCTGTCAATGATGGGTTTATTGTGTTTGGTGCGGCGGGTGCATTAGTATTTCAACTGATCACTGGGCTAGTGCTGATGGAACTACAACGGGTATTTCAAAGGCAGATTCCGAACGTATAAGCCCCCATCATCATCCTGATTGCACCGTCCGTCATTTCATCCAGCGGG
Source organism: Chloroflexi bacterium AL-N1 (assembly GCA_013122435.1). Lineage (GTDB taxonomy): Bacteria > Chloroflexota > Chloroflexia > Chloroflexales > Roseiflexaceae > AL-N1. Next base: position 13,088 of record WYDT01000012.1, on the reverse strand, counting down.
CCGCATCCCAGCCCAGGTGCTGGTGGGCATTAAACAGTCGTACCACCGACTGGGCTCCCCAATCGACCACACTGATCGTCGCCGTGTCGAGAAAGATATGTCGCATCGTTGTCAACGGCGTTCGCATAGCTGCACAAAGCAAGGTTTTGATCGGGCTCACATGGCTGACCACCACCACGGATTGCCCGTCGTATGGCTGCAGCAGCGTCTCGACAAAGCTAATTGTACGTTCTTGTACCGATACCAGAGACTCACCATCGGGCGGTGCCCCACTTGGATCGGCCTCCCAGCGTGTGAGAGCTTCGGCGTCTACCTCACTGCGCGACAGCACCTCATTGCGGGTCAAACCTTCCCATGTCCCGAACGATGCCTCACGTAGTCGTGGTTCAGGCTGGACACTAAGCCCGTGTGTGTCAGCAATGTGCTTGGCCGTATTGGCAGTGCGCTGCAAAGGGCTGGAATACACCGCCGCAATGGATAATGTCGACAACGTCTGCGCCACTTGCTGCGCTTCCCACACGCCACGCACTGTTAGTGGGTCATCACGCAGCCCCAGATAGCGCATCTCTGTGTTGGCCACCGCCTCACCGTGTCGCACCAGAAAGAGCCGGACCTTATGCTTTTTTGTTGAAGTGGTTGTACTCATAGCTGGTATTGTAGCGGGAAAAAGAAAGAATGCCAACCAGTCCAAAGCTGCCTTCGCCGATTTGAACCTCAGCCTTTTTCGCCGACCCCATCGACTGCTCGGAGCACGGTGGCCATTTCAATAGCTGCCATAGCTGCCTCAAACCCTTTGTTGTCGGCTTTGGTTCCCGCCCGTTCGATGGCCTGCTCGATGGTCTCGGTGGTAATGACACCAAACACACACGGCACGCCCGTTTGCAGACCCACCTGCGCGACACCGCTGGTCACCGCACTTGCCACATGGTCGTAATGTGTTGTAGCGCCACGAATAACCGCACCCAGCGCAATCAACACATCGTAACGGTGTGTCTCGGCCATCCGTCGACACACCAGTGGTACCTCAAACGATCCCGGCACCCACGCAATATCGACATGATGATCATCAATGCCATGGCGGCGCAACCCATCAAGCGCTCCCTCAAGCAATTGCTTGGTAATAAACTCATTCCAACGGCTCACCACAATCCCGACACGTAGCTGTGTCCCGACAAAGGTCCCCTCAAATACACGCATGTTGCTCCTCCAATAAATGCCCAAGTTTGATACGCTTGGTTGAAAGATAATCCATGTTAAATAATGTTGGTTTCGTCTGTATTGGCACTTGTTCGACTACCTTCAGCCCATGCCCCTCCAACCCGATAATCTTCTTGGGATTATTAGTCATCAAACGGATGCGTTGCAACCCCAGATCGACCAGAATCTGTGCACCGACACCGTAATCGCGCAGATCGGCAGGGAAGCCTAGCTGCTCATTCGCCTCGACGGTATCAAAGCCCTGCTCTTGCAAGGCATACGCACGGAGTTTGTTGTGAATACCAATGCCCCGCCCCTCCTGCTGCAAATACAGCACCACGCCGCATCCCTCTGCCGCAATACGCTCCATTGCCGCCTCAAGTTGTGCGCGGCAGTCGCAACGCAAGCTCCCAAACACATCGCCTGTCAGGCATGCCGAATGTACCCGCACTAAGGTTGGCTGGTTCGCGGCGATATCGCCCATGATCAGCGCAACCGAGTCGGGCGGATCGTACGGGCTGGTGTATGAGATAGCGCGAAACATGCCGTGCCGTGTGGGTAAGGTGGCCTCACTCATTCGTTTGACCAATTGCTCGTGGCGACGACGATACGCGATGACCTGTGCGACACTAATGATTTTTAGCCCATGGCGCTCAGCAAAGGTTGTTAGTTGGGACAAACGGGCCATGGTGCCATCCTCATTCAGGATTTCGCAGATCACTCCCGCCGGGTTCAACCTAGCCAGTCGTGCCAGATCAACCGCTGTTTCGGTGTGCCCAGCGCGTACGAGTACCCCACCGTCTGCTGCGCGGAGTGGAAACACATGCCCCGGTCGCACCACATCACGTGGTCTACTGTTGGGGTTGATGGCAATCTGGATGGTATGAGCGCGATCCCCTGCTGAGATGCCCGTGGTAACTCCTTCCGCAGCTTCAATAGAGATGGTAAAGTTCGTCCCAAATCGTGAGGTGTTATCGCCGACCATCAAGGGCAATTCGAGGCGATCCAACTGCGATCCGGCCATTGCCAAACAGATTAAACCACGCCCTTCTCGTGCCATAAAGGCAATCGTTTCTGGTGTAACAAACTGAGCTGCACAGACCAGATCGCCTTCGTTTTCGCGGTCCTCATCATCGACCACGACAAGCATGCGGCCCTGTGCGTAGTCGTGTAGTGCTTCTGCAAGATTGGCAAGCATTCTATTCCTCCCAGGCTCCTGCCAACGGATCATCGTTGGAGCAGGCGCTCTACATATTTCGCCATAATATCGACCTCCAGGTTGACTTTTGTACCAACCTGTTGCTGCCCCATGATGACGGCGTCCTGCGTATAGGCAATCAGCGCAATCGTAAAACGGTCATTGCTTACTCCAGCGATGGTGAGACTCACCCCATCGACCGTGACATACCCTTTTTCGACGATGTAGTGCATCAGTTGGGCAGGGGGGCGAATGGTAATGCGCTTTGAATCGCCCTCAGGAATAATTGCCACAATCTCTCCCACGCCATCCACGTGGCCTTGCACATAATGACCGCCCATACGCCCACCGAACGTGAGTGAACGCTCCAGATTTACCCGATCGTCAGTGTGGAGCAACCCCAGATTTGTGCGACTCAATGTTTCTGGACTGAGGCCAACCGTAAATTGGTCATTGGTAAAATCGGTTACCGTAAGACATGTCCCGTTGATGGCAATGCTATCACCAATTTGAACCCCTTTTAGAACGGTCTGGCAAGCAACCGTCATTGCGTTATCACGTTCCTGATCTTGCGTAATTTCGAGCACGCTGCCCGTCTCCTCTACAATGCCGGTAAACATATATTTCCTCCTGAAATTCATTCTTGCGTGGTGGTGTGGCATCCGCAAGGGTGTGGCTTCCCTTGTGGATGCCACTACAGTTCTCCAATCATTAATATGTCATTGTCATGTCGTTCGACACGACGAATATGCAACGGTAACGCATCAGCCAATCGGGTGACGCCAGGATTACCAAATGGACCTGGTGCTGTCTGACCACCAACCAGCTTTGGTGCGACAAAGGCCCATATGCGGTCTATCAACTGCTCGGCTGCCAGTGAGCCGAGCAGGGTACTGCCGCCCTCGACCAACAGATGATTAACTCCCAATGTGCCGAGTCGTAGCAACAGTGCCGATACGTCCACCCGTCCGTGTGTATCTGATGGCAAGAACTCCACCTGTGCGCCACGCGATAACACCCCCTCCACCCAATCTTTGGCAGGATTGACTGTTGCAAAAAGTGTGGTACCAGGAAGTGCCGTATCCAGAATCCGAGCTGACAGAGATGTCCGACCTGTGGTATCGACAATCACACGTAAAGGGTGCTGCGGCGCGCGCCAGTGTTGCTCCAGTCGGGTGGTGAGCGCGGGATTATCCGTCAGAACTGTGCCTACTCCCACCATGATGGCATCAACGCGGTCTCGCAGAAGATGCACCTGATGACGCGACTCGGACCCACTGATCCAGCGGCTATCACCAGTCACTGTGGCAATCCGTCCGTCAAGGGACATGGCGTATTTGATGGTCACTAGCGGGCGACCAGTTGTCATACGACGACAGAATGGTGCCAACAGATCAGCTACCATCCCGTCTGGGTCATCAAGCTGAACAATCTCGATATCAGCAGATCGCAGGTATGGTTCTGCACCATTCCCAATACGCGGATCGGGGTCGTGAGCAACATAGAAAACACGTCGGATGCCTGCTGTGATGATGGCGTCGACACAGGGTGGTGTACGACCGTGAAAGGTGCATGGTTCCAGCGTCACAACAAGGTCTGCACCCCGTGCAGATGCCCCGGCACGCTGGAGTGCGACCTGTTCGGCATGTGGTCCACCAGGTGGTTGGGTTGCACCACGACTCACCACAACGCCGTCACGTACGACTACGGCACCGACGGGTGGGTTGGGACTCGTGCGACCTTCGACCGAACGTGCTTCGGCGATGGCCAGAACGAGTGCATCTGTTGGTGAGATACATTGGATGTTATTTTGCAGATTTGTCATCGCTACGACCCTTTAGATAAACTTCGGGGCAACACGATGACACTGCATTACATAACACACGGGGTGCGAAGCAACGCAGAGGATACTATCCTTACATGCCTACTTGCAACGACAAACGAACGGCTCTGCAAGTGACAATTGCCGATAGCTCCAAATAGCCTATCACAAACGATAGGCGTAGCTCTGTCATCTGAATCCTCTCCCATCCGGACTATACCGTCGGCTCTGGAGTCACACCAGATCCTGCCATATGGCTCGCGGGCTTGTCACCTCATCACGAGGTGTATCACCGCCGATCAGGAATTGCACCATGCCCCGAAGATTCAAACTATTGTGTATCCTAAACATATCACAACAGGTAAGAGTCGTCAAAGAAAGATTTCACAACCATTATTTGTTAACAAATAGTTATTTACGATGATGTGTAAAAAGTACTGGCATATGATATGCTAATATTTATTTTACCTTATCGAAAAAAAACGACGAAAGGGGTCTGATTATGGTTCAACAACCCGAAGATGATTTCCTCTATCCACGTGTCCGTCGTGTGGTGTTAGGACACGACGAACTACGTCAACTGATCGAGACGCATCTGGGTTATCCATTGCCCGACGACACCAGCTTTTACGCATTGCGTAACTGTTATGGTGATGAGCGAGTCCATTTATTCATGGAGAGCCATGAATTCCCACCAACCCAGGATGCAACACTGACCATGCAGAGCGTCCCAGTACTTTCTGAAAAACAGCAGCGTCGGTAACATCTTACTACAAAATACCGGAACTACACAAAAGGCATTTGGCTTCAAGCAGGGAGGCGAAGTCAAATGTCTTCGATTGGCGCGATAATCAGATGTCGCATCCCTACAAGCTCAATCGCGCTACCACACCACCTCAATTGTGTCACTCTTGTTCTTCACAGCAAGTCATGCAGATCCTGATGACTGACTTCTTCATGACTTCTCTGTTGTGTTATTTCACCAGTACACTTATCTACCTACACAAAGGTGCATACTTCACAAATTACAAGTAACTGTTATTATGTTAGGACAGTGCTACTTCGACCGTGCCGCTGCCCTGCTCAACCTCAAAGATGATATACCAACTCCCAAAGACATCTTCCAGTTCATAAGTCTGTGGCTGGCCATCGAGCATGACCTCGGTAACCTCTTTTTGTCCTGGTGGTAACATCAACCGCACCTGTATGCGCTCCGCCGGGCTGGTGAAATCGAGCGAGAGGGTACGCTCACCCCGCTGCCACTGATACGCGACATAGCCATCCGACGCAGCGTAGCGTGCAACGACTCGCGCATCCGTAACGTCATCAAGGCTGCTCCAGCGCGGGCTCAAGCGCACATCATTGTACACGACTCCACGGTCTTCAATCCCTGCTGCTCCCTCAATCAAGGCGCCGAGCATCGCTGAGGAGCCCCATCCGTCGGTCGGAAGCGTGTCCGGTCCTGATTTGCCGGGGTTGCCTGCGGGATAGTACCAGAGGTAGCTCTCGCCGGTTGTGTCGATCAGGAAGAAGTAGCGCCAGAGGATGTTAAATCCATAGTTCTCGGCTCCGTGTTGGAAGGCCCCACGCGCCAGTTCTCCGCCGACGAGTGGCATAATTCCACCGTTGAGGTATTCGCCGGGTTCCTCGCCGGGGCGTCCGGCCATGCCATAGCTCCCCGAGGGAAAGGGCGGGTCAATACCATACCATTCTGCAAAGGTATCGCCACGATCTTCAAAACGACGAAAGTACTCTTCGATGATAGCACGGCTCTGTTCTGGCTCCAACACTTCGCGGTTGAGCGCGTAGGTGTTCGACAGGCTCAGTTGGCGTGACTCATCGACACCAGGGACATCAAAGATCGGTTGCTGGATCTGGACGTGGTGGAGGAAAAAGTCACCATTCCAACTCAGGTCGTTCAAGCGGTCCATAATGCCATCAGCTTCAGTGCGCCAACGCTCTGCTGCGGCTTCATTCCCAAAGTGAGTCTCAATACGTGCCAGTAGTTCCAGTGCAAATGCCAGGCCAGTATTATCACCGTGAAAGATGCCCCAGATCGTATCGTCGTCAATCCAGTGGCGGGGTGCCAGTCGCCCGGTGTTCGGGTTGCGTGTGGCCGGGCCATACTCAAAATCCCAGGTGTCAATGGTGAACGGGCGCTTGACCAGTTGCACATCCTCATCCCAGCGCAACGGATCGCTCATCGAATACATGAGGCCCTTCCGCATGGCATCAAGATTGGACTCTAACCAGGCATCATCACCCGAGATCTGCCACGCCTCGTAGACGGCCTGCACAAAGAGGTATTCGACATCAGCCTCGACTTCCATGCGCTCGGCCGGGATGCCGATCTCGGGTCGAGCCAGATAATCTGGAAAGCTGCCATCGGGGCGTTGTTCACGCCGAAAGCCATCGATCAGGCTGGTCATGTCCTGCTCGAAGTAGCGGAAGCCCCTTGCCTGATACGCATGATCGCGGAGCCAGAGCAACGCACTATCCGGTGAGCGATAGCCATGGACCTGTTCGCCATTGATGTCATAGGTCATTGTGTTTTGTTCCATAAACGCTTTGACCTTAGAATAGAACGTGTCGAAGCGCGGCTGTCCGGTCTCGATCAGCGTCTGGGCATTGAGTTCAAATAGTGCTGTCGTAGCCCCGGCGATCTGATCATCGATGAACGCAATCGCCTGTTGGGGACCTAATGCGCCACGCCCTTCGACCATCACCTCGGCCAGACCATCCTGTGCCTCGACCTGCCAACTGCCAGTCATCTCTGCACGGCTATCGTACAATCGTAGCTCAACCGGGCCGCTGTACTCAGGAGTCGCGAGTGTGACGCTGATAGGCACCAGTGGTTCCGCCTGATCAGGGGCTTCCATGGTTACCTGCTGCGTGGCGACCTGATGCCCGAAAAGGTCGGTTGGGAGCGTTGTCTGCCAGCCGTCAGTCAGGTCAGTTTTGACCACCCGATTCGATGCAAGATTGAGGCGGGCGTTGGTGAAAAACTGTACCTCATTACCATCGAGCCATAGTGGAGCACTAATGGGTGGGCCGAGTGCTTGCTCACCATCATTGCGTTGCCAGAAGGTGAGAAATTCGCCTTCAAGAATATATTCTGTATCAGGAAAGGTTGGAACGGTATTGGACTCTGGTTCGCTCTGACAACTGATGGCGCTTATACACAGCAGGACCACAATGCCAAGTTGAACCATACGACGGGTATGAAAAAAACGACTATGTAGCATGCATTCTCACGATCTAACGCTCTTTAGCGGGGGCGGCTTCGTCAAAAGCATATGGCGTGCGTCGCCAGGATAGGTCATTGCGTACCGCCCATACGATCAGTATCACGGTGAGGAAGACTCCACAACTAAACATCACAATCGAGGTGATGAGCCAGTATGGTACCAGATTGGGCCATATCAGCAGATTCATGGCCTGCATGATCGCCACACACCCTACTACCGTCCGCACCTGGTTGACACGGATTGCGGCGGCAGCGGCGAGTATACCAGCAGAAAGGATTAAAACATACTGGGGACTAAAGACCCGATTGAGCAACAGGAAGGATATGGCAGCCAATGATGCCAGCACCATTGTGCGCTCAGGGGTGGTTGGTAGAGTCATCTGGAGGAGTGCCAGTGTCCCCAGTGTGATAACCTGCACCCCCACCATCACGGCATTGGGAATCGCCGCATCAGGTACGCTCGACCATGGTGCGGGCAGGTCGTTCAGTAATCCGGGGTCGAAGAGCAGCGCCAGCGGAAACCAGATGCTCTCACCGATCATGGATCGACCGCCCTGCAAAGTGTAGGGCATCAGAAAGTTCTCGAGGTTGTGCAAGGCAAAGGGTAGAGAGCAAGCCACAATCGTACCGACGAATCCACCGATGAACCAACCTATCCCGCGCCACTGTGGCTTGTTTTGGGTAGCCGGACGGAGGAGTGCCCAGACCAGAAAGGGAGCCGCCAGCCAGGGTACCCACTTTACGGCCCCGCCCAGACCAAGCGCTACTCCGGCCCAGCCCGGTCGTTGTAGCACAAAGGCAGCCATCCCGAGCACCAGCAGCGCGGCAGGGAGCGAGTCGTATTTGCTATACCAGAAGGGCAAGAGCAACGGTGACAGCGCATAGCAGAGCGCAAACATCGTGCCAACTTTGGCTGTGGCTGCATGTGTCGTTGAGTTGGTCGTGCTATGGCGGCCAAGCAGCCAGATGCCCCAGACGATAGCCATGTCACAGGCAAGGTTGAGCAAAGGCAGCAACAGGGCGAATAGTTCGCGGCTGTCGGGGAGCGCTAACAATGCCCAGGGTAACAATGCGCCAGAAGGATACTCGACAACCGGTGTGCCCAGTTCGATGGTAGCACGCCCATATGCGTAGAACAGCTCGGTATCGGGGTCGCTGGCACCACGCCCAGCCAGCAAACGCAGCGCCTGAGCGATGATTCGCACGGCAAACGTCACAATTAGGAGGGCTGCCAGTGTCGGGGCTGACCCACTCTTCACCCATGGGTGATCCCGTTTGTCACTTGTTGCCTGCCAGATCGTCCAGATCGTGAGTGCGGCCTGTGCCATGACACATGCGGCAATCCAGGGGCGCGGCACCATGCCAAACACAATGGCCCCGTCGATCAATCCATTGCCGATGAGTGCAAGCCACACAGGTGGGAAAAGCAACAGCACAAATGCCTGTGAGCGAATCGTCAGGAATGTGGTGAGGCCAAGCAGCGGTATCAGCGCAGGGAAAAAGGGTATCGTGCGGTCTGGCCAGATCGCTATGAGCGGCACTGTCGCACCAATCGATATGATAGCGCAGAGCAATGTCAGCCATCGCGCACGTAGCCACGGTGTGGTGCTTGTCGATTGGAGGTGGCGCACGACAGCCAGGGTTGAAAGGCCAATGGTGCTTACCATCAGCAGTACAAACATCCCTGGAATGGTCGTGGTGTTTCCACTGGCCGGGCGCATGATGGCCTCGTAGACGACAAGGCCAAGGTGGCGGGAACTGCTCGGTGCAAAGGTGGTGCTGTCGAGTTGAATAGTTGTGCTGTCACCAGACAGCGCCTGGGCAGGAACGAATAACTGATAACGTCGTGGTACTGCATCGGGTGTGAACGAAAGCTGCTGGTCACCAATACTCAGGCTGGCAACAACAGGCTCTGCTTCGGGTGAACGTGGGGCTGCCAGCACTACTTCGACAATCTGCGTAGCACCATACCCGGCCCCGGAGAAGTGGATCGCCGCTGAGTCATCGGTCCAGCGAAAGGTGCCGTAGTTGTCCTGCTCCCGCGACTCGAAACCACGTGTACACCCAAGATCTGCTTCTATGCCAACGTCACAGTGTGGGGGGACCTGCCACCTATGAGCCAGCCATGCCCCCGCACCAGCGATGACGAGTACTGCAACAACGAGTTGGAGTTCTGACCAGCGCTCCCGGAGTCTGTCCCTCCAGGTGCGCGAAGCTGCTGATGTTCGTTGTTGAGTACGGGTCACGGTCATGCAACAACCTGATTACGTAATACACCTAAACCAGTGATCTCTAGTTCGACCACATCGCCTGCTGTAAGCCATGGACCCTGAGCGCCAGTTGTTTCGAGCAGACATCCTGTGCCGACGGTACCGCTGCCCAGCACATCGCCGGGATACAGTGTGACATCACGTGAGGCGTAGGCGATCATCTGGGCAAAGTTGTAGTAGATGTCGCGCAGGGTGCCACGGGAGCGCTCGACACTGTTGACACGAGCGACCATTTCGAGATGATGCCGTCCGTCGTTCAGCGCATAGGGTTCTAATTCGTCGAGCGTGACGAGCGCCGGACCGAGTGAGGTGGCAAAGTCTTTGCCTTTGGCCGGACCAAGACCAATCGACATCTCCTCACGTTGCACGTCGCGGGCACTCCAGTCGTTCATAATCGTGTAGCCTGCGATATAGTTTTCGGCATCTTCTTCGGTAATATCACGGCCCGTGCGCCCGATCACACACGCAATCTCCAACTCGTAATCGAGGGCTTTGGTGCGTGGCATGGGGATGTCGTCGTCAGGGCCGTACACAGCGGTGTGGTTGGTAAAGTAAAAGGTTGGGATTTCGTACCAGGCTGTGGGTACGTGGCGTCCCAGGTTGCGTGCCGCTGTTGATACATGTTCCTCAAATGCATAAAAGTCGCGCATACTGGATGGGCGTGGCAGTGGGGCCAGGAGCCGGACTTTGCTCATGGGCAACACCATCTCGATCCCGCCAATCGAGAGCACATCACCAAAGCTGCTGTCGCTCCCACCGTTGGTGTCTATGTTCGTATCTAACTCATCAGCACTGGCAATACCGAGCTGATCCAATACGGCGGCGGCGATCTCAACAGCACCATCCATGCCCATACCGTCCGGTTGTCCAGCGAGAATGTCGAGCAATTCCCAGCGAACGTCTTCCATGGTCTCGAATGCCAGTGGTGCGGCAGCAGCCAGATCGATGACGACATTGCTCAAACGTATACCGGCTCGCGGAAACGTGTCACCATAGTTGAAACTTACGAATTGCATAGTGTATCCCTTTCATGATAGTGTATATCATCGTCCAGGCACGTTTGGCGTTTGATAGCAAACCGATATGTCCGCAGTAGATCCAGGAGCGGTCAATATGGCTACAACTATTTTGGTAGCGCAATCATACCACGCCTGACGGCTCTGTCAAAGTCATTATGTTCTGATGGATGTTCTTTGAGATAGGTTGTGTGTGGGTCTTGTATCTTAAAGTAGCATGATAGTGTCATCAGGATGTGGGCGCTGCGCCCCACACCTCGCCCCTTTGAACCCCGCTGGTAGTGCTGCGCCCTACGAGCACGCCATCGCCATTGTAGCGGTAACTGGTGCCACCCTGCTGGGTGAGCCGTCCCAGGGCATCGTAGGTGTATACGTGAAAGTACCGTCGTTGAGCAGGTTCCCGGCATTATCATAGATCAACCTGACGACCACATTGGCGGCATTGTACGGCCGTCCGCCGTCGGTGTGGTGGCTTGCCTGAGCGTGGCTTCTTGCGCGGGTGGGCCGCCACCCTCGTGCTCCCCGGTCCAGACGTTGCACCCTGGGTACCCGCAAGGAAAGTGGCAAGCCTGAGTAACGATTGGACCAGAATGGACGACACCGACGCTATCATTAACATCACTGTCGTCCATATTAATGCCTATGAACGCGATCCCACCACCGCCAGAATTCGCTGCCAGAATACGTCTATCTCTTGGTCTTTGGTTGCAACACAACGGATAATCGTATCGTGGAAGTGAGGGAGAACGTGCTCCAGAAGTGGGTTTTGATCAACGAGGTCAAGTTTATTAAGTACAAAGAGCCAGGGAACATCATTCCCAATGGGCCCCGACCTGCACCGCACAGGTGACATACCTTCCAAAAGACTTGTGCTGCAGGGTACTGTTCATGGATGCCGTATCACACAGACGACCATAGTTGCACCAGTTAACACAGTCGGAATAACGGTGTCATTGACAAAGGCACCAGACGCGATTGTGACACAGAGATGCTAGTGTGGAAGGGGGATATCCAAATCGATAATGCGCTTGGTTTCATCAGCATCGACTGTGAGCCGACTTTGTGGGTTCTGACGCTCCAAGCCGTACAGGAGCATGGTTTTCCCTACCATGGGTGCCCCAGCTAGCGCAATTTTGCAGTGTTGTTTGTCCGGCATAATGGCACCTCGTGTGATTCTGTAAGTTACTATACACACAGTACAAGACTTCATTCCTGTACGGCAATCTTTATGTGTTACATACAGCATCATCGCCTACCATATTTGCGAACATGAAGTTGCTGCAATATATCCATCAGAATATCATAGCCTTCAGGATCAAAGGTATCATACGGCGCAAGTGGCATCAACCCTGGGAACTCTTCTGAGAGGCCTCAATATCTCCCCTGCCAGTACTATATGCAGCGATGTTGAGCAGAATCGTAATATCAGTAATTGTGCCATCAGGATTCCTGACCGCATAATGATTCGTATGTGCATCCGCTCCATAGCGTTGGTACGATGGGTTGAATTTCCCTGTTGTCCCATCATCAAGCATGGCGTTACGAAGTCCACGCACCTGTGCAATCCTCAAAGCTTCATCGTGACAATATTTACAAAATGTTTGTCCGTCTGCCGTTTGTTGGAGTCTTCCTTGCGCCATCAATACTCGCATAGTGAGAGCCTCATGCTCAGAAAACGGTGGAGGTATGGACAGACCATCAATAGTGTCCAGCAACTCCTCTTGCGTACATACCAGCGATTTGTCCATGTCCCACGGCGTGCTGTGTGGTATCGTCTCAGGGGGAATTCTTGTGGTAGCGTCATCGGTGGTGATGGCGGAGTGACCGAAGCCGGGGTATGGTTCCTCGTGTGGCGAGGTGACGCCGAGGCCGCCCCTGCCTCGATGCGCTGCTTGCTCGTTGGGGTAGTCTCATCCTGACAGATCAACACCTCATTCTGACAGGCCATGTAGTCCGTCCCGGCGGCCGCCGCAACGATGACCACGCCCGCCACAATGCCACACACGACAGATCTGGCACAAATACCAGCCGATACCGCTGTCCCACCGATAGTCAGTGCCCCAGCCACCTCCTCACTTGGGTCCGTCAAGAGGACGGGGTTGCTGTACGCATACTGATACGGGTGCAAACTATAGGGCTGCGTGTCAAAGCCCGCAAACGGGTTGCGGGATGTAAACGTACCGATATTAGTATGATACCAGCGTGCTCTGAGATGCACCAGGTCGCCATCGTGTAGTGCGCTGATGAAGCCAAAGGGATCGGTGCTGCCTGCCCCACACCTAGGGCATTGTTAACTTGGTATGGCAGGTTGTTGGTGGCTGTTGTCGAGTTACGACCG
>WYDT01000011.1 GCA_013122435.1 Chloroflexi bacterium AL-N1 | reverse complement strand
TTTTCGATGTTGGTTTCACGCTTGACGAGTGGTTCTAGTCGGTGTATTCTTGTCCGTAGTGCTGCGGTCCAGTTAGCCAGGTGGTTAGGGTGCGTCTGATATTTCACTGTTGAAGTGTTGTTTTGAGATGATGTTTTGAAGTGCTAAAAGATAGAAGAATAGGGGGTTTTCATGATGCTTTTTTCTGATGATGTTGGGTAGAACAGGGTATAGAAATTCTGTTGCGAAGCCCAGTGGTTTCTGGAAAGACGCTCCACAGGAACTCATCCAAACCATTCTTTCCATCCCAAACCCCACCACCGACCCATATTCGGGCTGTTCTTGTAGAGATGTATAAAAAAGGTTCCCAATCGTAGGGGATGTTGAGATTCTTTCTTTCTTTCTATCTATGTGTTGTAAATGTCGAATATATCGATGGAATGAACAGGGTATAGAAATTCTAAAAGGATAGAGTGACAGCAGAATATAGAAATTCTGAAAGGTTGGAATTGCCGAAAGGATAGAATGGATGGTGAAATAGAACTTCACAAGGAATCTCATGAACTCTCAACATGTAGAAATATAGGAGTAAACAGGCTATTGTTATGGTGTTGGATGATGGTTTATTCTTCTATTTGTACGGCTTTTGCGGCAAGATATGATGTTGGCCTACGCAAACAACGTCCCCTAACAAAGCGCTGGAGCAGACAGGCGAACTGCTTGCTGTTGCGGGTGCTCTGGTCGGGCATTCTTGATTGATGGACTGCGAAGGGTACTTCTTACTGGCTCTACTCTTTCCTACTGATCCGCCCCAGGTTTGGGTATGACGCAGTCCGCCTGCAGCTCAGCTTTAACGTTAGGTGGCATTGTGAAGCCTCAGCAAGGTAGGAAAATGAATGATAGAAATACCACTCAGTATTGAAATCGACTCAGAGGATACAGAAGTAGCTGAGGTGCTGGTTGACGGGGTGCTCGAGGGGCACAATCAAAAGTTTTTGCTAGACACTGGCGCAGCCAAAACGAGCGTTCGCTATGATAATTATACGGCTAAATTTGAAACTGTTGAAAACAGCAAGATATCTGGGGTTTTCGCGGAGAGCCAGAGTGACATCATTGCCTTGCCTCGGCTCGAGATTGGCTCACTGGTGAAAGAGAATTACTCTGTTGAGCGTATGGCAAAAGCCAATCAAGAAGCACATAATCTTATAGGTATGGACATATTAAAGGATTATTGCTGTCACTTTATTTTTGATGAAAACAAGCTTGTGATTGATTTAGCTGATTCGTTTGTGGGCAACCTTGGTCTACATAAGTTATTTCTCGATGCGGGGTTTCATCCTTATGTAAATGTTCAGTTTGGTGAAATAAAGGCTGAAGCTGTCTGGGACACGGGCTCAGGTGTAACGGCTGTAGATACAAACTTTATTGAAAAACACCCGACGCTTTTTGAGGAAATAGGGACGTCTGTCGGCACGGACGCTACAGGGTCTAAACTAGAAACCTCTGAGTTTATGATGGCAGCCTCAGTGATAGGGAGAGAAGCGTTTTCCCCTCATAAGGTTGTCGGCATTGACTTTTCGAGAATGAACGCATCGCTTGAAAAGCCTATGAATTTACTGCTGGGTTACACGACGCGAAAGAAAGCGAACTGGTTATTCGATTTTCCTAACAAAGTGTGGGCAATTACAAAGGTAGTATTAATCAACTAAATCCAATCGCTGCGATTGGATTGCCACCTAACTAAACGCTGCACGGGACGCAGAATCGTCCTGCTCGAAACGCAAAGGTGGTCTTAAAATGTTTCAAATTACTCCGCAATCGCCTTCTGCGCCCCTGAGTTCCAGCCGTTAGCCCGCTCGTCGAGAGCGAAAATCAGGAGGGTATTCAAAATGAGTAAACGTAGACCAAATTCAAAACGGCGACAAGCCAAATCACAATCGAATAACCGTATTCTTCAATTTTCCATCATTGCTTTAGTTGCTGTCGGTATCATCGCGGGGATAGTCTTCTGGCCTTCTCTACAAGCCGATACCTCACAAGCCCAAACCGCTCCCATTTCTCAAGTGAATAGTAATCAAGTTTCACAAGTTGAACTTGTATCTAATAGGGCTTCATCGAATCCCTATGAAGGTATTCCTGGACCGGATAGTTGGACAGCGGAGACCCCGGTTCAAATCTATAATCGGCTCAACGGTACGTGGGAAGATAAAACTTATGGCGATGTTGGGCCGGATATGGAGTTTATCGTTGGCGATTATGTGTATGCCACCACGCCTGAAAATGGGGTACTCTTTTTGAAACCGGAACTTGACCTAGCAAAGTTGGCGGAAACAGACCAAGCCTTTGATCCCGGCAATTGGCGGATGCCCAAACCGGATGATATTATCTTTTTGTTCAAAAGTGGTTCACAGCAACAAAAAGGGCATTGGCTATTGAAGGACGTGCAACCGGATAGTGAGATTGTCTTTCAGGGAAAGGTCTGGTCGTGGGAACTTGATTTAGAGAACCAACGCTTTGTGGTCAAGGATACAGGCAATGTCTTTGCCAAAGTGACCGATACGCATAAAGCGGTTCATGAAGGGGATGTTTTGGCCTTGACGGTTCGGTATGAGTCGTGCGGTAAGCTTGGGCTCATTACGGGGTCAGAGGAACATCCATTTTACGTGCTTGAAAAAGAGGATTACATCCCGATGGTTGAGCTTAAGCCGGGGATGGAACTGAAGACCGACAATGGCACTCAAGCGACGGTTGTTGAACTTAAGCCTCTGCCGGAGACGATGGAGTTGTATAACCTCACTGTGGAAAATGTTCATAACTATTATATTTTCTCATCTGAGGATGACCCAGGAGTCTTGGTTCATAATATTGGCCCATGTTTGACAACCGCAGGTGGTCGTCGTATTGACCCTAATCATGTTGGCCGCATATTCAATGAACGTGGTTTCGCGGATTGGGAATTAGATAACGCAATTGACAATTTTGATGATTTTTTGCTACAAGATGATGGTGCAGGTATCCATCTGGTGAAAAGTGGAAGGGATACTTTTGACGTTGTTGTGACTGGAACTGGTGATGACAACTTTATCGTCACAGCATATAGAGGTTTAACCCAAAAAGAATTAGACCGAAATATTGCAAGTGGGGTATGGAGTCGTTAATGGCTACATTAGTTACAGGAACAGCAACACTCAAAATTGAACCTTGTGTGAAGGAAACACCAACCAGTAACTGGATTGATACTATCTTAGGGATTGAATATCATATTCAAAACCAAAAATTCTACATAGAATCACCTAAAAAAGAAATTTCCATACGGGTTGAAGGGTTTAATAAGTTGGTCCAAAAAAGTAGAGAATATATAAAGTCTCTACCTGTTCAGGGGAAAACAATTGAAGATAATCCCGAACCATTTTATTTTTATCCTCTGGAACAGAGTTTTAGCTTAGAGATAGGTAGCGGTTCTTTCTTTGATGAAAGTCGTTTAGAAGGAGGAATATTCGTCACTTTCAATATGCCATTACGTTCAATGAATATTGAGGAAATAAAACTTGATAGTATCGGGTGTACCGTTTGGGTGACAATTTCCGATTATTTGCTTTTCCTTGATAATTTAGAACAAGAGGTAAAGGCTGTAAAGTAGTGGACGGATTATTAAGTTTGAGGAGTGTTTATTTACATATGAACAGTCGTTATACGGTCAAAATTACAAAAAGTTGGAGTGTAATAAATTTTACAAAAAATGCGGGCTAACAAATCATTCAACCTGACCGCCAAAGCTGGTTTTTTTTGAGGTTGGTTGGGGTTGTTAGGTTGTTTTCTTTTGGGGTTGGTTCCGCTTTCCTTTGGCGGCAGGTTAATTCAAGCGTTAGTCGATTGGCGTTACACGCAACCTACTTTACATGGAAAAAGAGTAATCCTAAGAGAAATCTGTTCCAAAGATGTTAAAGATTTATTTGAAATTTATGGCTGCGCTGAAACAATGCAATTCGCTTCAGACCCTCCATTTTCATCGCTGAAAACAGTTTTTCAAATGCTTAAAAGTGTGAAACATCTTAAACACACTAAAGAATCATTTGAATGGGGTGTTGTGGGTACTGTATCCGATAAACTCATTGGAACCTGCGAGCTCCATTCTTTTTCTAAATCCAGAGGTTCCTGCAAAGTCGGCTGCTTGCTTAATCGGCGGTTTTGGGGGCAGGGCATAATGTTTGAAGCGCTTGGAATTCTGTTTTCTCATGCAAGAACACTTAGTATAAAAAAGGTTTCCGCTGATATCGATGCACAAAATACAAGGTCACAGGCATTATTCAATAGACTTGGTTTCAAAAAAGATAGCGAAGGTCAGCATGGGTTGTTGTTTAAAAAATCGTCTAACAAAATGCTTAACTCGTTCCCTTTGGTCACTGGGACACAAACGCTGCGCCATAATAGCGAAGCGGCGCAGCGTTTGTGTCCGTTAGCTCAGCGTTAGGCGGAGGAGGGTACATCGAATACGAGTCGCAGTTGTGGCATTGCTGTTGGCATCCGTCGTCGGTTGCGCCGGGGTGCGGGCCGTCACTCACGGCATCGAGGAGCCGCCGCAGATGGTCGAGGTCGTCCTCGATCGAGTCCCGGTCGACACCCCGGTCGCGGACGCCCAGCGGTTCATGGAGCGGGAGGGCTTCACCTGCTCCCGCAGCACCAACGCCGAGTTCCTCGACCGCAAGGGGCTGGACTACGTCTACAGCGACCGCTCGGAGGGCAGAATCGTGTCCCGTCGGTAGCAGGTCGGGACGGCAAAGTGGTGGAGGTTACTGGCCAGTACCGGGCTGGTCGGGCCGTAGCGGGCACCAGACGCCGAACCAGTTGCTGCAGCAGACGCCGAACCAGTTGCTGCAGCAGACGGCGGGGGCATGTAGTGTTCTCTCGTCCCGCCCACCTGCAGGTAACGCAAGCCATTATGCGGCTTACCCGTATTCAGCATGTTTGTGCCTGCCCATTTTCTCCACCACACAGCATCACAATGATACGCTTTTCAGGACGGTTTCGTTGTTCCAGCAACGTGATGTTGGCTCCAGGCAGTCGCATAGCGAATGCTTCCAGAACAAATGGCGCAGCACCAGCCGCCGCGCAGGTGTATCTTCTGGTTATTGACATAACAAAAGCGGAGGGGTATATAGGTGTTATGCGAGGCAGCACCTACTCGTCGCTGGATTGTCCAGATAACCACGCAGTAACATTATTGTGAATACCAAGGCTAAAAAAGATATCCTCGGAATGAAACTGGTTGTTGAAATAATCGGAAGGAGTGCCGCCCATAAAATGCTTAAACTCTTTGATAAAGTGGTTCTGGTCATAATAGCCAAAATCAAGATACAGATGGTCGTGGTTGATCAGCTGATTGCGTTTGATGGTCTGCATCATCTTCTTAAAACGCACGACTCTGGCGAAAGATTTGGGAGAAAGACCAACGAAATGTTGGAAGGAACGTTCAAGCTGTCGGTACGACATATTCAGCGTCGCAGCCAGATCCTTGATGCGAATATTCCCGTGCGTCTGAAGGACAAGCTGTGTGCCAAATTGCATGTCTCGATGGTGCTCCGCAAAGGTAAGGAGGTGTTGAAGCAAGAACTGCTCGATGATCTGGATTTTGCCAGCATCATTGGAGGCTTCGTGAATTTGATGCTCCAGTGAAACCAGTGCATTCATCGCCACATCGATGGGGACGATCTGTCCGGCAAAATCGCGTGACGGTAGCTGAGTTAAAGCCCATAGCCCATATGCTTTGAGTTTGATACCGACGAGGTTCAGGTGTGCCGTATGATCAAGCACGACAGAGGTGGTTCGCTCACCTACAATATGGCTCTCGTTGATCCAATGGGTACGTTGAAATGGACCCAATTCGGTACGCCGGTACGTATTGCCATAGTTGAAGATGATATCCACATAACCGTCTGGGATCATCAACTCCTGTGTGAGCGGCTGTCGCGCCGATTGCAGTGTCCAGTAACACCCGACAAAGGGCGTAAGTGCCGGAGTAGGTGTATAGAGTTTGTAGCGAAACCCCTGATCAGGGTAATCAAGAGGAATTTCTTGTGTCATCGCTGTTGAGATAGTGTCAATACGTTATTGATGATTCTCCTCGAACGCAGCATAGCTTCCACATAAATCATACCACGCAAGAACGATGGCTGCACTAGCTATAGAATGAGTTTACTTTTCATGCGTTACGTTTATACGTAGTTAAACGTCATACTATATGAAGTATATATGTAGGATATTTTATCTCATCAATATCTCAGAAGAGAACCTATATTAAAGATAGAGGTCAGAAAGTACCGTCTTACGGTTCTTTTTATGAAAGGAGTTGTTATGGACACAGGTTGTTTTGCAGGTGATAGTGAAAGTGAGATACTCATATCTCTGCGTCAATCATTATGGAGTCAACGTCCTGTGTTTGCCTCTGCCTGTCAATCGGTTTTTATGTCCGCGAATCCTGCACTGATGTCTTCTGGTCAACTTTATGAGTTGATTGATTCTATCATCATACTACTTTGTACAGAGCCATTTGATTATGATAGTGCACAAGAGTTTGGTGAGCAGTTATTTGATATATGTACTGGTCAACCAACGCTTCTGGGTGAGGTGCAATTGGTCATATCACAAACACTTGTTGCACATCTTGCTACAGAAACTGCTCTCCTTTTACAATTACATATCTCCACTTTCTTGAGTGCCTGTACTACTGGTTTTATTACACGAATGCAGGAAACAAGTTTTCACACATCACAAATGACAGTAACTAACGAACTCGCAGAACATTACCTGAGTTCTCTTGTTGCACACCAGCCACTCGTTTTGTTTACGATTGACTCTAACGAGGTCTTCACTCATGCAACTGGTAAGGGTTTGAAGCTTTTGAGTCTTTCATCACACGACTTAGTTGGAAAAACTGTAACTGATGTTATTTCTGCCGCCGAAGTTATGTATTACATCCGCTGTGCTTTACGCGGTCAGCGCTTTACGGCTATGGTCGAGGTAAATGCCGTAATCTTCGAAGTACGATATGAACCATTGTATAAGGCAAATGGTGAGGTTAGTGGAGTTGTTGGTGTTGCACGTGACGTGACGCGAGCAACGCATCTCGAAGAAACAGTCATCAATCTAAAGCATGCACTGTCACACCGTAACATGGGCAGTCGTTCTAGCGAAACTGATCTCAACATGCCCCTATACGAGGTGCAAAATGATGGCACAGCGCATGATAGCGAGCAAAGCAACAGAACAGGACATATTGGCTTGAATTGGCGCGAAATTGAGATTTTGCGTCTGGTTGCTCAGGGTATGACCAACAAGGAAATAGCCAGAAGTTTGACTATCAGCCATACCACGGTTAAATGGTATCTTGGAAATGTATACGCTAAATTAGGTGTTCGTAATCGTATGTCTGCAGTGCAGTATGTGCAATCTATACATATCTTTGAATAATAGCGAGTAACGTCTTTGAAAACATGCGGTGTACAAAAATCCTGCCAGTATCCCGCTCCATGGCTAGGTGTTATCTAGAATGTATAGGAGTACCAGCCACATGGACCCTCCATGTGGCTGGTGACATTGTGGTAATGATTACCTATCATGTGATATGTGAACAGGAGCTCCAAGACCATCATAACTGTGAGTAATGCTGCAGCATTTAGAACGCTGGGTAAGTAAGTACGGTAGCAATTGACTGCTTGTGTTTTGTTTGATTTATCCATAACTGAGGTGTATTTTTAGAACAACTTAAGGAGAATACGTCGATGAGGATTTTATTTGTTCGTTCTATTGCTCTGGTTACGTTTGCTGTACTGATTACACTTTCCCTCTCTGTGCCCACGAATACACAGGCAGCTACTTCGACTGGTTCTTTAGCGCTTTTTGAAAACGGTAATTGTGCAAGTGGTTCTGTTTTTGCGGTAAATCCAGGTGTTACCATATCCGATTTTGGAACCAGTAGGAATATTCATAGCTCTCTTCGTGTTGGAAGCGGTATCTATGACGCAACCATTTATCGTAATACAAATCTGTCAAACTCAATGTATGTTCTCTTTACTGGCCCCAATCCTTTTCCAAGATTTTGTGATGATTGGGTAGGTACCTCTTTTTTTTGATAATGATGCTGAGTCAGCCCAAAGCCGTTAGTGCTATGATCTCTCTGGAAGTTTAGCTGAAGTAAGGAAGTAGAGGCATCACAGTTATGCTTCTACTTCCTTGCATGAGAAATTGTCCTGTAATACATACGAAGTTTAGGATTATATCGGGACTGAAGATACATCCTAATTATGACAAACATCAAACAAAGATGCATTCATATGTCCCAAGGATTTTGCCTTGGGTTTTCATGATCGTATATCTTGATAAGGAAGAAGACTATCTATGCTACGTTATTCTAATCTATTATTACTTTTATCGATGGTGCTGTTTGCCTGTGCACCTGTTATTTCTGATGTACCCCAAAATACTACCCCTCTTCCCGCTGTTGCCAACGATACATCGGTGACAAGCATTACTTTTGGCGCCTATGATCAGCATCGAGACTATTTTGAGCCATTAATAAGACATTTCAACGCTGAAAATGAAGATATTCAGGTTATTTTTGTTGATCTGGGTGATACGGTAGAGCCACAAGTAGCAAGTGAAGATCCACTTCGCGCAGTAGTTAGTGCGGCAGATACTGCTTTTACCTATGTGTCATCGGAAGATATAGCCAAAGATTATCTTTTGGATCTCAAGCCGTTTATTGATGCCGATGCTGCTTTTGATATCGATGACTACTATCCAAGTGCATTTGTGCCACTCAGTACCGATGGCGGTCTCTATGTGTTGCCAACGATTGCCGAGGCACCGCTGATAGCTTACAACAAAACGTTAGTCGAGCAAGCTGGCATTGAGGTTCCTGCTGAACTGAGTTGGAGTGATCTGCATGAGATAGCAAGGACACTAACACAACGTGAGGGATCAACCATCGAAACATATGGCTTGATGACCGGCGATCTGGGACTGGTCTCCCTTTTGGCTCAGTTAGAGCAAGCGGGCATTGATCCATTTGCCACACCAAGGGAACAACTGAATCTGGAGCAACCCGTATATGCTGATGCTGTAGAAGCAACCCAGGCGATGCTTGCAGCAGGTGTTCTCTGGCACCCCAAAAGGCAGCCAAGTCTTTTCAGCGAAGAGGAGGGATTTATTGTATCGGTACCCGACACATTGTCTGAATTGGCTCGGGATCAGCGTATTGCCTTTTGGGACGCTCTCTACTTTTTTCCTTCATCAAATAGTGGGGCATTGCCCTTCGAAATTGGTTATATACCTGAACCAACGATGTCTCTTCCTCATTACCTGCCGGATCAGGAAGGCTATGTGATGAGTAGTGGTACGCTACATCCCCAGGCAGCCTGGCGCTGGCTGTCCTTTCTTGTTAACTATATGCCCCTAGGAAGGCTATCAGGTGAGTGAAGCGCCAGCACGACGATCTGTAGCCGAACAGAATCCGGTATGGCGTAACCAGCCTGAAGACTACATCAAGGCCTTTCGGTTGGCACTGGAACGCCCTTCGAACATTGATCCTGCTATTGATCCAGTGGTGTGGCAGGCACTACGTAACCTGTGGGATGACACAGTGCAAGGTGATGAGCCTATCGCTATGCTGCTGCAAATGGCACAGGCCGAAATCAGCCAGGAACATGAAGAGCCTGATACCCTATCTGATCCAGTTGTTGTAGCCACACCTGCCATTCTTGCCGAGGGAATCAGTGTGATTGAGTTTGGTACATCCATGACAACTCCAGAATTGAAAACTTTAACACTTCGTTTTTCGGAAGAACATCCTGATATCTACATCGAACCAACTTATATAGATAATTCGACCGCAGAAGAAATCTCGTCTTATTTTTCACGAACGATAGATGATGTAGACTGTTTCTCATGGCATACAGGGGCACCGAACAATGTACTGACAGAAACGCTTGATTTGCGTTCTTTTATTGAAGGTGATACGGCGTTTCCACGTGATGATTATCCATCGGCTTTACTGGGTTATTTTGAACGAGAAGGTGGTATGTATGGCCTCCCATTGAGTTTTCAGGTGCGTGCGCTTGCTTACAGTGCAACACAGTTTGAATCTGCGGGTGTAACGCCACCACAATCTGATATTTCGCTTGATGAGTTTTTGTCACTCGCACAACAAATGACCCGTCGTGATGGCGATAAGCAGAAATATGGTTATGCGTTACCATTTGGTGAACCACGCGATCTCTGGTTCTTTCTCGAACAGTTTGATGCGCCGCTCAGTCAGAACAGTGCACAAGGTCCTGTGCCAAACTTCACTGATCCGACTGCGGTACGTGCATTAATGTATTACGTAGATTTGTTGCGCCAATACTCACCCCATGGCGACCTGCCTGGATACGATGGCGGTATTATGATTGATTACATCAGTACAGGTGAGGGGGCAATGTGGATGACGTATGGTTCCAATGGGTTACTTTCACTTGAGTCTGGCTACGCTACTATAATTGATCCCCATATAGTACCGCTACCCCGTAACATCGCTACTGTCGGGCTAAGTGATATCATTGTAGAAGGCATGTACATCTCCCCGCAAAGTGAGCATCCAGAAGCCTGCTGGGAGTGGATGAAATTTCTGAGCCAGCATTCAACATCGATTAACCCACTCTCTTTTCCAGCACGTCAGTCGTTGGCACAATCCCCGACATTCCTGTCACAAGCAGCACCAGGCGCAGCCGAACTGTACGAAGATTATCTCCCTCGCTTGAATGATCTCAGGGCCTTGTCAGGACAGGACCTTTTCAATACACCGTTCTTTGATCCTTTCTGGCTCTACCGTGCGGTTGATCGGGCCATACAGGGACGTGATCTGGCAGAGGAGCTAGCGATAGCTGAGGAATTGACGAATGCGTATTTGCAGTGTGTACGTCAGGATGGAGAACCTCGCCAGTGTGCAGAGGCAGTTGATCCA
Organism: Chloroflexi bacterium AL-N1; assembly: GCA_013122435.1. Taxonomy (GTDB): domain Bacteria; phylum Chloroflexota; class Chloroflexia; order Chloroflexales; family Roseiflexaceae; genus AL-N1. The sequence continues at coordinate 208,018 of WYDT01000011.1, read as the reverse complement.
ACCTATGAAGGTAAAGGTCCTCGGCAATAAATAGGTATAACCACATATCAATGGTCATTCAATATTAACATGTCGGGAAGCCAAGCATCATAGCCGGTAGGTGGATGGCTCACCCACCTACCGTATGTCCTGATCTTCCTGATAGGTCTCCTGTGCTGTTTGCCCACTCCGCACGGCCATAGCCCGGCGATACAAATCTTCGTACCGTCGCGCTGAGGTTTGCCAGGAATGATCAGCCGACATGGCACGGAGCACCAGTTGTTTCCACACGCGTGGATGGCGGTAGGTCTCCAGCGCACGGACCAGCGTGGCATAGAGTGCCATTGAGTCGTAGGGTTGGAACGAGAATCCGTTACCGATGTCGGTTGCAGGATCGAAGTTGGTCACGGTATCGGCCAGCCCACCTGTCTCGCGTACAATCGGAATCGAACCATAGCGTAGTGCAATCATCTGACCAAGACCACAGGGCTCAAAACGTGATGGCATTAAAAACATATCTGAACCAGCATAGATCTTATGTGCCAGCGCGGCATTAAAGGTGAAGAAAAGCTTCATCTTCTGCGAAAAACGTGCCTGGATGGTATTGAATTGATCGTGATACCGTTGCTCACCGGTTCCCAGCACCACCATCTGTACATCGTGATTCTGGAGTAATGACTCGATAATGCTGCTGATAAGATCGAAACCTTTGGGGTCGGTAAGTCGTGAAATGATACCAATAAGGGGAATATGAGGCCGTTGTGGAAGCTGGGCTGCGCGTTGTAAATCAACCTTACACGCCATCTTGGGTGCAATGTCAACGATATCATAGGAATCGGCGATATACTCGTCGTGTTTTGGATTGTACAACTCAACATCAATCCCGTTCAAAATGCCATACAAACGATCCCGCCGATCACGGAGAATAGGGTCCAATCCCTCGCCAAACTCTGGTTCCAGAATCTCACGGGCATAGGTTTCACTTACGGTATTCACGATATCGGCGTAGAAAATACCACGACCCATAAAATCGACAACATCATTGAGATGGGGAAGATCGGGATGGGCAATAAAGCCATACTCATCGACACCGGCGATCTCCAAAACACGATGTCCAAAGATACCCTGGTAGGCGAGATTGTGAATGGTATAGATACAGGCGGTCTGTGTGTAGAAGGGATCATCCTTGTAAATCGTCTTCAGCCAGTTCGGGACAATCGCGGTTTGCCAGTCGTGACAATGGATGATGTCGGGATACCAATCAAGTTCTTTCATGCCTTCGAGTACTGCACGGCAGAAGAAGATAAATCGATCTGCATCATCTTCATACATATAGATGCCATCACGGTTATAGTAATGGTCGTTTTCGATCAGATAAACCGGAACATTTCCTGCAGGTGTTGGAATAGTGGTCTGGATAATAGCTGCCTGTGCTGGATTTCCATCCATAGGAACCGTATAGGTGGCAAGCGGGGGCGACCAATCGAAGCCCCCGCGGTGAATACGACGGTACCCTGGTAATGTAATACGCACATCATGCCCCTGTGCCTTGAGTACCTTCGGCAATACACCAACTACATCAGCCATTCCCCCTGTTTTCGCAAATGGCACCATCTCAGCCGACATCATCAAAATATTCAGTGGGGCGTTTGTCATAGGTTATGTTCTTTTGTATAACTAAAGACGTTATCCAAGGGTGGCAATACGTTCCTCTAAAGCCGTTTCGATCCGACGAAATACTTCCGCTGATGACCCTACCGCATTGACACGCAACAAGAGTTCTTGCTGCTCATAAAACTCAAGCAGCGGGTGTGTTTGATCATGATACACTGCAATGCGTTGACGTACCACCTCAGGGCGATCATCATCGCGTTGTACCGGATGGCCACCACGCTCCCGACACCGAATAATACTCGTGAGATCGTCGATGTGAATAGGAAATTGTTCGCCTGCTCCTTCACAAATACGCCGACCACTCAAGCGACGTACAATCTCTTCGTCATCAACCTCTAGTGCGACAACAGCATCCAGAATGTGTTGGTAATCGGCCATAATGCCAATCAAGCCGGTGGCTTGTGCAATCGTACGGGGATAACCGTCCAGCAAAAAACCACGTTCGGGATCTAACGAGTCAAGATAGGTTCGTAATAAACGATCCATCAGTGAATCGGGAATGAGTTGGCCATGATCAAGATAGCCAGAAATCGAACGTCCCAAGACACTACGAGCAGCTATCTCTGCGCGGAGTCGCTGCCCCGTTGCAATAGTAACAAGATTATGATGTGCCGCCAATGCTTCTGAAACCGTGCTCTTCCCGGAGCCGGGTGGCCCTAACAAAACGATGTTAATGGGCCGTGACAATGTAACAGATCCAACCATGACCTGTTCCTCTCGTAACTAATGTGAATACCTAATGTTATAAGCTATGACCTCTTCGGGCTTCTTCGAACCAAATCATCACAAAGAGGAGGTTTTGTATGAAAAAGATTTTTTCAATTATCGGTATGATTGCCATCGCTTTTACACTTGGTTTTGGTTCTGCTGCTCCGGCAACTCAGTCATTCTGCTCAACCGATACATTCTCGTCTACCTCCAACAATGAAGTCAGTGTGACTGCTTCCGCCGAAGGATGTGAGGCCGTGTGGAACTTATCGTAACCATCAACGGTGAAACCACTACACAGGCTGGTGGTACTTTGACTGTGACCAAAATCATTGACGGTGACTATAGCTACGAAGCTACGGTCAAGATTGATGGTACTATCTTAAGCCAAAGTCGTGGATCTGGCAGTACTGGCAATATAGCCTATTCCCGTTCCCATGGCCCTGGAGCTTGTAAACGAACATCATGCTCTCTTTCAATTTGGAGCAGCCTGTTTGAACCTACACAGGCTGCTTCTTTTATCGTGATTCAAAGACGCGCACCAACGCCTGCGCTGCTGCCGTGGCGGGCATTGTCCCATCCGCAACCGCTGCTTTGATCTGCGGTATCTGCTCGACGATAGCCGGATGCTGAAAAAAACTGGTTCGCAGATATTCTTCGATCAGGGTATTAACCCAATCGAGCGTCTGTGAGCGACGGCGCTCTGCAAATCCACCTGATTCCGTCGTTATCTGGCAAAACTGCTCAACCAGTTTCCAGGCTGCGGCGATGCCTTCACCTGTAAGCGCAGAACAGGTCTCTACCTGTGGTCGCCATCCTTGGGTTGTCGATGCAAGATAGTGGAGTGCTTGCATATAATCAGCCTTCGCAGCCTGGGCACGCAGCTTATTATCGCCATCGGCTTTGTTGATCAGCAACGCGTCTGCCATTTCGATCACACCTTTTTTGATGCCCTGAAGCTCATCACCGGCACCGGTTAGCATCAACAACATAAAAAAATCGACCATCGAGCGTACTGTGATTTCGCTCTGGCCAACCCCCATGGTCTCAACCAGAATGACATCGAATCCAGCCGCTTCACACACCAGTATGGTTTCGCGGCTTTTGCGTGCAACACCACCTAGTGTGCCTGCCGACGGCGATGGGCGTATAAAAGCCTCGGGGCGACGGGCGAGTTGCTCCATGCGGGTTTTGTCACCCAGGATGCTGCCACGGGTCACACTGCTGCTCGGGTCGACCGCTAATACGGCGACTCGATGACCGCGATCACAGAGCAGGCAGCCCAGTGCCTCGATAAAGGTACTCTTGCCGACGCCAGGTACGCCCGTGATGCCGACCCGGATCGAGCGTCCTGTGTGGGGCATCAATTGGCGGAGTACTTCCTGCCCCTGCTCAACATGTGCCTGTGCATTGCTTTCTACCAGGGTAATCGTACGTGCCAGAATGGTGCGGTTGCCCTCAAGCACACCATGCACATACTCGTCGTTCGTCAGGCGGCGGCGACGGGGGCGGGATGCCCCCCCTGCCGTACGACGTGATTTGGTTGACATACCATCGTGTCCACCTTCAACACCCGGTGTTACCTGTGTTGCGAAAGCGTCGCCACCTTCTGCGGGAACCCATTCAGGACGGTGTGATTGATCAGCCATAGGTTCCCATTCATACCGTTTCATCAACGAGACGTTCGTTGAGTGCTTCCAAAACCTTTTGGGCCGCGACCGGAATGACGGTGCCTGGTCCAAAGATCGCTGCTGCGCCATGTTCCTTCAGGAACGCGTAATCCTGTGCTGGAATAACGCCACCGATCACAACCATAATATCATCGCGACCAAGTGCTGCGAGTGCGTCCACCAGTTGGGGTAGCAAAGTCTTATGGCCTGCTGCCAGCGAGCTCATGCCAATGATGTGGACATCGTTCTCAATCGCCTGTTGGGCAACTTCTTCGGGTGTCTGGAACAATGGACCAATGTCGACATCAAAACCAAGATCTGCAAATGCCGTCGCGATGACTTTAGCCCCACGGTCGTGGCCATCCTGCCCCATTTTCGCAATCACAATACGTGGGCGACGGCCTTCACGTAACTCAAACTCATCGGTCATTGAACGGACAGTCGTGATTTCTTCATCATCGCCAAACTCACCGCTGTACACCCCTGAGATTGAGCGAATAACCGCTTTGTGTCGGCCAAATGTCTGTTCCATAGCATCGGAGATTTCGCCGAGCGATGCGCGGGATCGGGCAGCCTCGATGGATAGTTCCAGGATATTACCCGTACCTGTTTGTGCCGCCTCGGCCAGTGCACCAAGCGCTGACTTCACGCGAGTCTCGTCGCGGTCAGCGCGCAATTGTGCTAGCCGTTGTAACTGCGACTCACGGACAGCAGTGTTGTTGACTTCGAGAATATCAATCGGGTCTTCATGGTCCAGCCGATATTGGTTGACACCGATAATAGTTTCCTTTTTGGCGTCGATATGGGCCTGGCGACGGGCGGCGGCCTCTTCGATACGCAATTTTGGCAAGCCGGTTTCAATAGCTTTGGCCATACCACCGAGTGACTCGATCTCCTCGATGTGTGCCCATGCACGACGCATCAGTGAGTCAGTGAGTTTCTCGACATAGTAGGAGCCGCCCCAGGGATCGATGACCTGACAGATGCCTGTCTCGTCTTGCAAAAAGAGCTGTGTGTTACGGGCGATCCGTGCCGAGAAGTCGGTTGGGAGCGCAATTGCTTCGTCAAGTGAGTTGGTATGGAGCGATTGCGTGTGACCAAGTGCGGAAGCCATCGCCTCGATACAGGTTCGTACGACGTTGTTAAACGGATCCTGCTCGGTGAGGCTCCACCCCGACGTTTGGCAGTGCGTGCGGAGCGCCATCGATTTGGGATTGCTCGGGTTGAACTGCTTGATAATCTTCGACCAGAGCAGACGGCCAGCGCGCATCTTAGCGATCTCCATAAAGTAGTTCATGCCAATCGCCCAGAAGAACGAGAGTCGTGGTGCAAAGCCATCGATGTCGAGTCCTGAGTTAACACCCGTGCGAACATACTCCAGGCCATCCGCAAGCGTATAGCCCAGTTCGAGATCGGCGGTGGCTCCGGCTTCCTGCATATGGTAGCCAGAGATGCTGATGCTGTTGAACTTGGGCATATGTTGCGCCGTGTACTGAAAGATATCACTAATAATCCGCATCGATGGTTCCGGCGGATAGATATAGGTGTTTCGTACCATGTACTCTTTGAGGATATCGTTCTGGATGGTGCCAGTCAGTTGCTCTTGTTTGACGCCCTGTTCCTCGGCGGCCACGATATAGAAGGCCATCACTGGAACGACAGCACCGTTCATGGTCATCGAGACCGACATCTGGTCGAGTGGAATACCATCAAACAGAATTTTCATATCGAGGATTGAGTCAATGGCCACACCAGCTTTGCCGACATCGCCGACGACTCGTGGATGGTCGGAGTCATACCCGCGATGGGTAGCCAGATCAAATGCGACTGACAGTCCTTTTTGCCCACCGGCCAGGTTGCGCCGATAGAAGGCGTTGCTCTCTTCCGCCGTCGAAAAACCAGCGTACTGCCGCACCGTCCACGGGCGTGTGACATACATGGTTGGGTAAGGGCCACGCAAAAAAGGTGGAATACCAGCCGTATATGCGAGATGCTCCAATCCCTGTAGATTGTCTGCAGTGTACAGTGGTTGTACGTCGATCTGCTCCATGGTATTCCAGATAAACGTATCAAACGATTGCCCTGTTTCGCGCTCAAATTGTGTGCGCCAGGTTTGGATATCTGCATCAGCAGCAGCCGCTTCATAATTCATGGTTGTGAAATCAGGATTTGTGCTCATGTGGCTACCCCGATCAGCTCTAATAGGCGAGCCAGTATCTGGCGGGCATTAGCTCGCAAATGGATAAACTCGTCGACGCCAACAGCTTGATAATGTTCGATCTGCTCAACTGGGTATCCCGCGAGAAGAACAGCGGTATGTGGTCGGGCAGATTTGATCTGTGGTACTAGTGAAGGCACAATCTCAGGGTAGTTTTCATCAGTTGAGCACAACACTACGATAGGCGCACCGGACTCGATAGCTGCCTGTGCCGCTTCGTCAACGCTGGCAAAACCCAGATTGGTGACGACATCGATCCCGGCGACTTGCAGGAACCCGGTCGCAAAATCGGCACGGGCTTTGTGCTGACCAACCGGCCCCATGTTGGCGAGAAATGCCTTTGGTCGGGCGCCGGTATTGCTGGTGTACGCCTCGACCGCATCACGTAACTCCTCGAATGGTTGGGCAATGCGATAAGGATGTAGTGGACTGATGGAGGGCAGTGTGTCGGTGTTGGGAGACAATGCCTGGCTCAGTTCACCAATAGTCGCGCCCGACCACGCTGCCACAACTGCAGCCTCCCAACGGTGTTCGGCAGTTGCGTTGATGAGTTGCGACAACTTATTGGTTATATCAACACGATTGTTGGCGCGATAATCGACGATAGCATCACGCCGTCGCTGGTAAACGGCATTGGCATCGATGGGATGTGCTTCCAGTGGCTTTTCGCTAGGGTTGGCGTACATATTCGTGCCTACCAGGACATCTTTGCGGGTGGCCAGGTTTGCATCGCGGCGTGTGACTACTTCAACGATCTGCTCTTGTGGGAAGCCATCCTGAAGGGCTTTGGCCATGCCACCATACCGTTCAACATCCTGGAACAACGCCCATGACTTGCGGGCAACGGCATCGGTCAGCGCCTCGATATACCACGAACCGCCTGCCGGATCGATGACCTGATCAAGGTGGCTCTCATCACGCAAAATAAGCTGGGTGTTACGAGCCATACGTCGTGCAAACTCATCCGGGGGACGTACCACTTCATCAAAGCAGCCAACTTGCAGGCTGGTACATCCGCCAATAGTTCCTGCAAAGGCTTCCATCGTAGTACGTAACATGTTGACATAAGGATCGTAGATCGTCTTGTTGCGGAGTGCCGTTTTGACGTGGGTAGTCATGGGTTGTGCTGGGGTATCACCACCAAACGCCTCAATAATCTTCGACCAAAGGAGCCGTGCCGCACGTAATTTGGCAACCTCCATAAAGACGTGTCCACTGACTGAGAAGCCAAAACGCATCCGTGGTGCAACCACATCAACGGTGAGATCCCGATGTTGCATTGCTCGCAGGTACTCAACTGCTGTGGACAGTACAAAGGCTAATTCTTGTACGGCACTGCCTCCGCCTTCATGGTAGGGATGGCTGTGTACGCCAATAGTGAACAGTTGCGGTGCGTGTGTGCTGGCCCATTTGGTCACTTGTGCCATATCGTGGTACGCAGCTTCCAATGCGAGTGGGAGTGTTCCCGTGGTGGCCAACATTCCCAGTGGATCGGCTGTTACACCCCCACGCAGGTTCGCGGCGGTTTGCCCACGCTGACGTGTCAGGGCGATCAGCAATGCGGTGATAGCGAGTGATGTGGCTCCTGTGTCAATAAAGAGTGGTGTTTGCGTTGTATCAATGCCTTCGAGCGCCTGTTCGAGATCAGCGACAGTTGCAAACGAGAGACCATTGATGCCTACCTCGTTAACGTGTGCCTGATCAGGATCGCGTCCAGTACGAGTGGCGGTGTCGGGTGTAAGTTCAATCGCTGTTTGTCCGTGTGCAAGATCGTGTTGTAGAGCCTTGTTCCACTCCACAGGGTCACCATACAGCAACGTTTGCGCTATCTCTCGGGGGTGCGCCTGAGCACCAGCCGCAGTTGCGCCACGCACATATGGCGATGTTCCCGGTAAGGCATCGAGATGCGCTAGTCCCTCAACATCGTGTGGCCAGTACAGTGGTTGTAAAGCGATATCTTCGTACATGCGGGTGATGAGTTTTTTCTCAAATGGAGCACCTTTCAAGCCTTTTTCAGCGACCTGACGCCACTCTTCATATGAGGAAGCAGAGAACTCTGCTAACAAACGTTCGCGTTGTTCTTCCGATAAGTGAGCACCATTAGGTGATACTGCATCCATAAGACTTTGACACACATAGGCTACTACCTGTATACATAGTAGGGAGGTGTGCCCCTCCTTTCATGCGCGCTAACTACACCATCATTGGCGTATGGATCTTGTTATGTGGATGATATGGCATTGTACCATAAGACATTCACCCTTTATCATAGTGATAGAATGGATAAGCATGGATTAAGAGATCGCCATAGAAGGGAACAATCTGTTTACCAGTTGGGCGTTGGAGCATTGGAACGTTAGAGTATTGGAGCGTTGGGTCAGGAAATAGAGTTGGTGCATTTTCAAGTACTCCTCCTGTATATTAGATGGGAATGAATAGGATGAAAATTTCATGGATTGAACCGGACCTGCTGGCGGCTAGCGGTATTCCGCTCGATGCAAAGGACATGCATTCGCTCTATCAACAGGGCATTCGGGTGCTGCTCTCGCTCACTGAACAACCGCTTTTTACACAACGCGAAATCACTCCTGCCTTACTTACCGATCTTGACATGGCCTATTTTCACGTTCCTGTGCCTGACCAGCACCCTCCAACCTCTGATCAGGCACACGCAATCAGCCAGATTGTTGCTCAGGCAACCGCAAAGAAGCGACCACTGCTGATACACTGCCATGCTGGGGTGGGGCGAACGGGAACAATTCTGCATCTGTATTACCTCGAACGTGGGTATACCTTCGAAGAGGCAAAGGCACAGATTCGCCGCACAAGAGTCCAGTGCATTTTGCTTTCTGAGGAGCAGCTTGCTTTTGTTCGTGGATTTGAGAAGTAGCTTTCCAAGCACCTAGGGATCACGCCTTGACGGTGTGATCGGATCGCACATCGATAGAGTACGACGCGCACCCCATACTTTCCTATTCGCATGCCCCTTAGTCCTTTTTGGTATGATTACCATTTTTGCTATATTACCTTGACAGTCATGGTAATATGATTATAATATAAATGTGAGATGACACTATGAGTAAGAACAAAATCACATCCGACCTGTTGCGTGGGCATACTGATACGATGATTTTACGGCTCTTATCCGAAGCAGATCGTTATGGGTATGAGATTGTCAAGTTGATTGCCGAGCGCTCAGGCGGCGAGTATGAGTTAAAGGAAGCCACGATGTATTCCAGTGTCCGGCGACTTGAGGCGGACGGCGCTATCGAGTGGTATTGGGGCGATGAATCCCAGGGTGGACGGCGTAAGTATTTTCGGATTACTGCAAAGGGTAGGGCCACTTATGCCAGCAACAAAGGCAATTGGGAGTATGCAAAGCATGTCCTCGATACATTATTGTAAGGAGATTTGATCTTATGAATGAAAAACTAATAAACTATTTGAATGGCGTTTTTGCACCCTACGATGGGGTGAAAAGCGTCACCGAACTAAAGGCAGACCTGCGCTCCGATTTGCAAGAGCGCTTCCGCGACCTGAAAGCAGAGGGCAATGACGACGAAACGGCTTTCAAGCTGACCATCGACAGTATTGGTGACATTGAGCACACGATACAAGAGGTCGCTAATCTCTCACGTTCGCTGGAACGCCAGATTCTAACGAACTTCAGCGGGAGCAACCTGCCACAGAGCGACTTCGCAGGCGTTACCGTGCATGAAGGGAAATTCGAAAATAGTGCATTGCGCGGCTCCAACTTTGCGGGTACGGACTTGACTGGTAGTTTGTTTAAGAATAGCGATGTGCGTGAAGCGAATTTCGACAGGGCAAATCTGACCGATTGCAACTTTTCAACTCTTGATCTTACAGGTGCGAGCTTTCATCAATCAATCCTTGTGCGTACCAATTTTAGCACGTCAGGGCTGGCAGGGGCAAGGTTCATCAATGTAAAGCTGACCGACGTCAACCTAACTATGTGCGACCTGAAAAAAACGATCTTTGAAAGATGTATCTTCAACGGTGTGATTTTTACGTCTTCCGATCTGGGGGGTGTGCGCCTTGATGAGCAGACCTTTATCGGCATCGATTTTGGCAAAGCGTCGCTGAAAGAGGTCACTTTCAAGGGCGCGACACTTAAAAATGTATCCTTTACACCGCCGTTTTCCCTGTCCAGGAAATACTACAATGTTATTAAGACCATTCGGTTTGACGGTGCATTCATTGATAAGCTGAGCTACAACGCCCTCAAGGGCATGGGGGCTAATCTGTCAAACGTCACCGTTATTTAATTTCCAGAAGGAATGAATATGCAAAACCAGGCAATTCAAGTAAAAGGACTGCAAAAGTCTTACAAGAATCTTGAAGTTCTGAAAGGCGTGGATTTTGAAGTGGAGCGAGGCAGCATTTTTGCACTACTTGGCTCCAATGGTACAGGCAAGACGACGATTGTCAAAATCCTCACCACACTGCTTAAACAGGACGGCGGTTCCGTCGTCGTCAACGGATTCGATGTTGCGTCAAAGCCCAACAGTGTGCGTCAGTCAATCAGCCTGACCGGGCAATTTGCCGCCGTGGACGAGATATTGACCGGGCGGGAGAACATGATCATGATCGCTAGGCTGCGACACCTCAAAAATCCGCGTCAGGTCGCGGATGATCTACTGAATCACTTTGGTCTGACCGACGCCGCAGACCGCAGGGTTTCCACCTATTCGGGTGGTATGCGCCGCAGACTCGACATCGCCCTGAGCCTTGTGGGAAAAACGCAGCTTATTTTCCTCGACGAGCCGACCACTGGGCTTGACCCGGAGGCGCGCCTCGCGGTGTGGAAGATGGTCGAAGAGCTGGCTAACAGCGGTACGACCGTGTTCCTGACCACGCAATATTTGGACGAGGCTGAGCAGCTTGCTGATCGAATCGCCATCCTACACGAGGGGAAAATCATCGCCAACGGCACACTCGCGGAATTGAAGGAGCTGTTCCCGCCTGCAAAGGTGGAATATGTGGAAAAACAACCATCATTGGAGGAGATATTCCTCGCAATCATCAGCCAGAAGAAGGAAAAGTAAATGGAAGCGACACAGAGACACTTTTTTAGCGACATGAGCGTCATGCTTGGACGCTCCATGCGTCATGTGTTCCGCAGCGTGGACAATATTGTCACGGCTTGCATCATGCCGATTATGATCATGCTGCTGTTCGTCTATGTGTTCGGCGGTGCGATTCAAACCGACACGGACAACTATGTGAATTATTTGTTGCCCGGTATTCTGTTGATCACCATCGCAAATAGCATCGGCTACGTGTCTTTCCGCTTGTTTACCGATGTACAACGGGGAATATTTGAGCGTTTTAACTCCATGCCGATTGCGCGTTCGGCTCCGCTGTGGGGACATGTGCTGACTTCGTTGGTGTCCAAGGTTATGTCAGCTGTCGTCGTCATTCTCGTGGCGCTCATTATGGGCTTCCGCTCACCAGCAGGTGTGTGGTCATGGCTTGCCGTGGCTGGTATCCTCGCGCTGTTGACGCTGGCGCTGACCTGGATCGCGGTCATTCCGGGGCTCATTGGCAAAAGCGGTGGATGGCGCGATTGTGGTTGCTTATCCGATTCACGTCCTGCCACTAATTAGCTCAGCATTTGTACCAACCGAATCGATGCCGGGCCCTGTTCGTGCCTTTGCCGAAAACCAGCCGATGACTTCGGTTGTAGAATCCATCCGTGCGTTGCTGTCAGGTGAGCCTGTTGGTAATGATATTTGGATTGCGCTCACATGGTGCTTCGGGATACTGATCGTCGCCTATCTATTTGCGATGCGCGTATATAAACGGAAAGCAGCTTAATGGTTGTAGGCATTAAAATGACAGTGATCAACAAAAATATCAAGGAAAGGGATGGTCGCGTGTGTAAAGACGAGCAGTATGCCCAGTCTGTGGCAACAAAACACGGGTCAAGATACGGGGTGATACGATGCTTGAAAACCTCCCGCTATTTTGTCCCAAGTGTAAACAGCAAACGATCATCAGTGTAAAACAACTGAATATGTCAGTTATCAAAGAGCCGGACGCTTAGATGCAGAGCCGATAACCGTGAGTGAAATCACCGTCGTCGGCTCTTTCTGTATAATAATTTCCCAAGCTATATGATTGCTGACTTCTTAACTCGGAAAGATGGCGAAATCTCCTATATGGACTACCGTCATATGAAAGAGGATTATGACAGACAGACCGCAGAACTTGGACCAGCGGGGAATGGGTACGAAAACTAATGGCTTGGTCTACACACAAACCTATTCGGTGAGTGAAAGACAGGCAGATTTTTACACGCTCAGACCCATGGTGTATCCCTATGTACCTCGCTCATGGGCATCAGCTATGGGCAAGCACAGGATCGTTTGTTTGACCGAGAGACATCACGCCACAAGACCATAGGATCTCCGCTCGTTGGTGGGAAAACAATGCAGGTAAGCAATCCAGGTCAAGATGGATCTATAGTGTAACAAGTTGTTTTCTTCAGCACAGCTTGGTCCCACGTGCTTATCGTATATGTTCTTCCGATGTCTTTCACTCACCGCTTTTTGATGCTGTTTCGTGGCAATGGCTTCACCCTTCGCTTTAAGATACACATATGCAAAGCGTTATGGGCTTGTTCACCTGTCCCACATGACTTCACCATATTACACATTTATCCTGTCTGAGAGGATCAAAACGGTATTGTGATTTCACGCTGTTTTTGCAATATTTTTACGATGAGTGGCTATAGTTGTCATAGATTGTTGATAAATCATTTTGCTTATCCAGACAAGGAGGCCTTTGATGTTAAAACACCTTGCACGTCTGATCATTGTTGTTGTTGGTGTGATTATGCTTGGTTTTGCGGTGGCGCCCGCCGCCCATGCTGGCTCATATTGTGTGCCTTTTACCCAGATCTGTATCTCAGGATATATTGAGAACAATTCATCGTATCAAATTGGTGTGGTTGGTGATGGTCAGAATGGTCCTAGTACTTATGCAGTGCTTACGCAGGGACAAACGACGGTTGACCTCAAGAATCAAGGCATTCTCTACGATGCTGATTTTGTCTACTCGACCTATTATGTGATCTACGATTTGAGAGCTAATCCCACCTGTCCAAGCCGTGTGTGCAATCCACTAACATTTATCAAAGTGGGTGGTGGTGAAGCAGCTGAAATTGTCAACTCTGCGGGTGATTATGGGTATCTTGAGATTCGAGATCGGTAAACGAAAATTTTGTTGGTTAAAGATATTTGAAAACAATTCAGTACACCGAATCTCCACGCTGCCAACTTGTTTGGTGGCGTGTTTGTATATTGATAACCCTCACAGTTTATTTAGTCCAGAAGAGTATAAGAATATCTTAATATGAGCAAATTGTCTCTCACATGGACAACCCAAACGCATAGATGTTGCGTATATACATGTAGGAACACATATTGCTACGTGATGTGGTTGGAACTTGGTGATACTTTTATTGAGCGAATTAGCGTAGACTCCAACCCATAACCTAGGAGGTATGCATGACCTCTCCCTACACATCGGCTAATACGTTACTGTACAGTATCAGGCACGCGTTGGATGTTCAGGACGGTACTACCTTGCGAACGCTACTTCCGCAACTGGAACAGTTTGTGACCGCTGTTGAAGGGACCAATCTTGCCTTCCTGTCGATGAGTTTGCATGGGCAAGTATTGGCTCTCCTTGGCCATAGTTCTGCGACATCGGTCCTGTGGGACGCGCTGGGCAGCATCGACTCGATTACGCCAAACGTTGATGTGGAGACGATTGTGGCAAATCTTCGTATGTTAGGTCTGCTGGCTCTACAGTCTGGTGATACGACCAAAGCACGGGATTATTTTGCCTGGGGTCTGTCAGTAAGTGAGACGTATCTCCCTGACGAACATACATTGATCGAGAGTCTTCGGCAATCGCTGCTTGATGCTATCCAGAGAAGTCGTTTATATCGATAAAGTACGTAAAAGTAAAAATAAAAATACAGAATGGCTGGTCTGTGCTATATGCCAGCCATTCATTTGTGATGCCTTGTTAAGCTCCGCAGCGTACGTGAAGGATTTGACGAAGGTCTTGAGAAAAAAGAAAGCCTAGTGGCCACACATAACCACCAGGCTCTCTGAAATAAAATGATATCAACGAACTAGTACATACCCTCATCAGGTTCCTCGTTATCGCCGGTCAGGTAGATCAGGCTGGCCCAGAGTCCGCGTGATATCGGGTAGAACAGGATTGGGAAGAGAATGGTGGCCACTCCCAGCGTAAGGATGGATGGCAGTACAGGCAGCGTTGAGAATCCGACAATGGCCGAGGCCATAATGACGAGCAGCAGCGTCACCACAATGTTGATCCCCATGCCTCCGGTAATCTCCCCCGAAGATCGCTCGAACCAGTTGCCGCAATGGGCGCATTGTTGATTCATCTCGGAAAACGAACGAAACATAGCTCCTTTATGACAGGATGGGCAGCGTAGAAAGAGTCCATCGAACATCGCACGTATGAATCGCCACATACAGTCCTCCCCTTTATTTTGTGAAATTATGAACAATCTGTCTATCATAGATCACTTTTCGAGGGAAAGCAATATCAGGCACGATAGTTAATCGAGATATTCCGCGTCAGTACAGAACGCAAATCCTGTTCTGCGCCACCCTACTGCCTTCAACAGGCTCAGGCACCCCGTCGTCGTATTCGATGGTACGCTTCGTGCATTAGCTATCGTGCGTTACGCATTGGAGCGGGATCGATGCGTCGGAAATGAAAGTGTTGTCGTACTATAATAGGAGCATAATATCTGTCATGCATATGCATGCAGGTACCACACCATAATGGAGGTTCGCTATGCAAGCCCCAGCAACAACATTTCTCAGCGCTAACTGATCCACGCCACGTGCAGGAGCACCAATCGTGGCGATAGTGGCCCATGCGACCGTGGGAACAAACAGCATTGATTTTCTGCGACGCGGTGGTGATTTGCCGGATGGTAGTGATCGACGCGTATCCATTCATGTGTTGTTTGACAAAGCTGGGAAGCGCTATGTCTACCTGCCGGACTCGGTTGGTGCTAATCATGTTGGATTTAGTACCCTAACGATCAATGGGCAGACCTTCTGCCGAACGTGTCAAATCAACGCCAATCAGTCAACGCTCGGGTTTGAGTTAGAGAATCTTCAAGACGGACAAGATCCCTATACCGAGGCACAGCTTCTGTCGATGGGTTGGCAGATCAATGAGTGGCGACGCATTCACGGTCCACTGCCCGTCGTTCGACACGCTGATATCGACCCCACGCGTCGAAGTGACCCCACCGATCTTTCGGTGGTTCAGATGGAGGAGTGGGCCCGCCGTGCTGCGGGGGAGCAACCACCACGCAATAATGGCCTACAGCGATTTGTGGTTATTCCTGATTCACTTGCGATTGTGCGCGAGGGTCCTGGGACGAGCTTTCCCGAGGCGCTCGGTGGCCGATCACGCAATCTGACCCGACTACCGGGCGGGACAGAGGTGCTTGTGGATAGGATTGTGCGTGGTGAAGAGGCATTTGGAGATACACGCTGGGCACATCTTGAGAACGATATTGGCTTTATTCACATTCTGGCATTGGAGCGAGCATAGTTAGGTGTCGTTGTAATGAACACTGATACAACCCAACCGATAGTCCATCTGATGTGTGGGTTGCCCACGTCAGGCAAGACGACCTTTGCACGTCGGATAGCTACCGAACGACAGGCGATCTGTTTTACGCTCGATGAATGGATGCTCAATCTCTATGATTACACCATCTATGATCCTGAGTACGGCCAGTATGCAGTACGCTGCCAGGAGCAGATCTGGTCTGTTGCGCTTCAGCTACTGGCCTGTGGTGTAGAGGTCATTCTTGACTGGAGTCTGTGGAGTGCCCAACGACGAAAGCAATGGAAGGATCGCATTGACGCAGCGGGGTATCCGCATCGCCTCTACTGCTTCCCTCATTCGTTGGCGGTGTTACAGGAGCGCCTCCGCCAACGCAACCATGAGCAGCCATCAGGCACGCACGTTATCAGCGAGGCAGAGTTGCTCCGTTTTGCACCGCTGTTTGAGCCACCTATGCCCCACGAGGGACTAACGATTGTTGAGATTACAACGTGAAGGGGCAATGAAATGAAAGACAGTCTATCTGTAGCGGCGGCTTGCAGCCGCCGCTGAATGGGCAAGCTCTCTTTACTGAGTAGCTGCGGTTTGGAACCGCAGAGGGGCGGCTGCAAGCCGCCGCTACACGAATAGACATCGGTAGGGTCTACCCAATCAACCCTGCCCACTGCTCAAAGGGAATATCCTGCTCGTCAAGAAGTGGCACAAGCACGACCGAGTCGACACCAGCCGCAGCCAGTCGCTCGATGCTGGCACGTGCATCATCGGGTGTGCCAACCACTGCCAGTTGATCAAGCCACTCATCGGGCATAGCCTCTGCCAGATAGTCTGCGCCACCCTGCAAAACCATCGCCTCGACTTCTGGGAGAATGCCCATTGGTGCAAGCTGGACGTTGATTGCCCCGGAGGCCATGACCGATGCGATTTCCTTGCGGAGGCGTTGGCGTGCGGCTGCTGGGTCAGCATCGATGCAACAATGTGTATACACAATGAGCTGATGATGGTCTGTGCGGCCAGCTTCTCGCTGCCCTCGTGCAATGTGTTGGCGAACCCAGGTGATGTAAGCGGGTGAGGAATGTTCTGCAAGGATGGTTCCATCGGCGACTTGCCCGGCCAGTGTCAGTGATCGTGGCCCACGCACACCCAGCACAATCGGTGGTGGCTGCTGTGGTGGAAACTCCAACTGTACGTGATCGAGATGGACATACGAGCCATGGAAGGTCACCTCTTCGCCATGTAACAACTGCCGAACAGTTGTGGTAACTTCTTGAAGCGCAGCAAGTTGTGAGGGTGGGAAAGCACCCACTTGCCGCATCCAGTCGGCCACACCATGACCAAACCCGGCAATCAGGCGTCCCGGATACAGGCGTGCCAGTGTGGCAAGCTCCATAGCGGCAAACGCTGAGTTTCGTACTACCGCCGGGACGATACCCAACCCAATCCTGATGGTCGTTGTGGTACTTAAGGCAGTAGCAACTGATGCAATGCCGCCGGCAAAAAAACAGTCTTCCACAATCCATAGTTCCCCAAAACCGGCAGCCTCAGCACGACGCGCATGCTCAACGAGTGTTTCCGGTGGTAATTGGCATCGAAACATAATGCCAAGATTGGGAGGTTGTGGTGTAGTCATCGCTGTCTCCTTCAACAAGACATACTAGCGTTTAGGTTTGGCCACACTGGGTGCGATTTTATTACCACGTACACGGGTTTTGCTTAAGGCGCGCAGGATCTTTTTCGATTGCTTGGTCGGCACATCCACAAATGAAAAACGTTCAAATAGCTCAATCTCGCCAATCGCACGGCCTGGAATACCAGCTTCATTTGCAATTGCACCAACAATATCACCTGGACGGACGCCATCATTGCTGCCTACATCGAGAAAGAGGCGGGTCATACCAGAGTCAACACTGGGCTTGCGTCGGTGGTGATTCTTAGGTGACTCATTGATGTATTCTTCTCTTAGCTTGGGCTCCTGTGCTGCAAGTATATCTTCCCCTTCTTCCAAACTATTGCCCAGAAGTATCTTGAATGCGGCTGCGGCTACTTTGACCGGATCGTGCTGCTCAATTAACGCCTCGGCCATTCGCATATATGGATCAAGATCCTCGTCTGCTATGGTCGACTCGAGGGTTGTTTTGAAACGCTCCTGTCGTTTGGCCGCAATATCAGCCAACGTGGGAAGCTTTAAGCGCTCAATGGGTGCTCCAATCATACGCTCAATGGACTTCAGTGATCGTCGTTCACGTGGATAGATCAAGGTGACAGCAGACCCAATACGACCTGCTCGTCCGGTACGCCCGATACGATGCACGTACACATCAGGCGAAAGCGGAATATCATAGTTGACAACATGCGACACATGATCGATATCAAGGCCACGTGCGGCGACATCAGTAGCGATTAACAGCTTTACCTGACTAGTCCGAAAGCGCCCCATCACGCGATCTCGTTGAATCTGACTCAGATCGCCATGGAGGGTTTCAGCGGCAAATGCACGTGCAACCAAGCGTTCGCCAAGTGAGTCGACCTCACTTTTGGTACGACAGAAAATAATCGCTGACTCCGGTTGTTCAAAATCGAGGATGCGTATGAGCACATCGAGTTTAGCGCGTGGCCCTACATCAAGATAAATCTGGCGAACTTGCGGCACCGTGACTTGCTGGGTTTCGACCTTAATGTGTTCAGGGGTATGCATGTAGCGTTTGGCTAGCTTAATAATGGGGGCGGGCATCGTGGCAGAGAACAGCGCAGTCTGTCGCTCATCAGGCGTTTCGCGGAGAATTGACTCGATATCCTCGATAAAACCCATGTCAAGCATTTCGTCGGCTTCATCGAGTACGACCATCTGCACATGTTCCAGTTTGAGTGTACCGCGATTGATATGGTCAAGAATGCGCCCAGGTGTGCCTACCACAACTTGCACACCTTGTTTCAGAGCACGAAATTGGCGCGTAATAGGTTGTCCACCATACACAGGCACAATAGAAAGATGTTGATATTTACCATAGGATCGAAAGGCCTCAGCCACCTGCATCGCAAGTTCGCGGGTTGGTGTGAGTACCAGGGCTTGGGGGTGTTGCGTCTCTGGTTTCAGCGATTCGATTATTGGGAGGGCAAAAGCGGCAGTTTTGCCGGTACCAGTTTGCGCTTGGGCGATCACATCTTTATGGTCCATAAGCGGACCAATGGTACGTGCCTGAATCGGTGTTGGTTCTTTGTAGTTAAGTTCTTGAATGGCACGCAGTGTTGGTTCACTCAAGTCAAACTGATCAAAACGTGTTATCACAGTATACAATCCTTAATAATGAGCAAGGCAAATAACAACGTACAAGCTAAATACTTGCACGATCATTGGGCAATATAAAACGAAACTTCTCGAAAATGTTAGAGGCAGTTACTGCAGTACTGTTTGTCTGCTATGACTACATCAATCCGTGATTTTTCGTGAAAGCTCATAGATTATACCCTTTTTTACGCTATTTTGCACATACAATTATAATCTTGATCTATGGTGATGGCATTTGATCGGCAAGCAAGGAGTGGTATAATCCAGCAGAGCAGCAAAATATTTCCCTGAAAGTGCGCGTAAAGCGCTTTATAAGAGTGAAAACGAGGATTACCATGAAGTTACAAGGGCGAGTGGCAATTGTGACAGGGGCATCCAGTGGTGTTGGCTATGAGACGGCACGTTTGTTAGCCCGTGAAGGAGCATCAGTTGCTGCGGCAGCACGTCGACCAGATAAGCTGGAGGAGTTAGTAAGTGAGATTGCCCATAGTGGTGGACATGCACTGGCATTACCAACCGATGTTACTGATCCTGTTCAGGTAGAACGACTGGTGGAAAGTGTTCAAAACTTGTTGGGTCGTATCGATATTCTGGTGAATAGTGTGGGTGTTATGTTAAAAGTGGCACCCCTAGAACAGTTTAGCGATACGGAGTTCCATACGGTTATTGATACGAATCTGAGTGGTTGTTTCTATATGACGCGTGCCGTTATCCCCTACATGAAACAGCAGCGAAGTGGTACGATTATCAACATTAGTTCACGAGTCGGTAAGGAAGGCGTTGCAAATATTGCGCCGTTCTGTGCAGCAAAATTTGCGCTTGATGGCCTTTCGCAATCGCTCAGTCTCGAGTTGCGGCCATACAACATCTATGTGACTACTGTTTTCCCTGGCCTGATCAATACGGATATTTACCCACTCAATCCGAGTGATGAAATTCGTCGTCAACTGATGTCGGCGCAGGATGTGGCGGAGACGGTGTTGTGGACCTGCACACTGCCATCCTCGGTACGGATCGATAATTTATCGATTATGCCGCGTCAACTGGATATGTAAGCACTATTTGAGTTTGTATATACGTGGCTCACCTGGGGCAATAGTGGTCAGTACCTCGTATGCACTGGTATCGAGCCACTGCCCCACTTCCTCTGCCGTAATCGTTGCACCATCTTGCTCACCTAACAGGATAACAACATCCCCTGCCACTGTTTCTGGGATGTGAGTTACATCTACCATTGCATAGTCCATGCAGATGCGACCAACGATGGGCGCACGTTGACCATGGACTAGTACCTCACGCCACGGAGGGCTGCGCCGAACACCATCGGCGTATCCTGCGGCAATGGTTGCGATGCGAGTGGTACCCTGGGTGATATAGCGACCACCATAAGAGATGGGGCTGCCATCAGGGACTGTAGCAACGCGCACTACGCGCGCATGAAAGGAAAGCGCCGGTCGAAATCCTGAAGGGAGACTAACTTCATCACTGGGGGCAGCACCGTAGAGCGCAATGCCAGCGCGTACGGCATTATAGTGATACGGTGGGAAACAGAGTGTTCCAGCACTGTTGCACGAGTGGATAATAGGAAATCGCCATCCTCTTGTATCGAGAGTCTCCAAAACTGCCTGAAACTGGCTGATCTGTTGATCTGTCTCAGGGCGTAGCGGCTCATCTGCGGTTGCAAAGTGAGTGTAGATACCCTCCCAGATAACCCCATCCACAGCCTGTACCCTGTCGAGAAATGCAACAACCTCACCCGGGAGGAAGCCAACGCGATGCATACCTGTCTCGATTTTAAGGTGTGCTTTCACCGGTCGACCTGATACGCGTCCGACATATGCAGCAGCGTAAAAGGTTTCGGGCGCGCTGATCGTAAGGGTCAGATCGTAGCGGAGTGCCTCTTCGACTTGTTCTGGTGGGATATATTCCAAAACCAGAATGGGAGCGTTAATCTCGGCTTCACGCAAACGACGCCCCTCGCCAACAGTGGCAACCGCTAATCCGGTTGCACCACCAGCCAGCATCGCTTGTGTCGCGATCAAGGCACCATGGCCATAGGCATCAGCTTTCACGACGCCAAAAAGAGCGACATCAGATCCGATGTACTGACATAAAAGTTGGGTGTTCTGTTCAATTGCGTTTTCATCAACTTCTACCCATGCGAGACGATCCGTCGTCATAACAGAAAACAATTCATCCATGTAAGATCCTCAAAGATGTGTTGTGGGCGATCACTGTGCTGACAAACATCTTCTTCTATCTCTTCAGACATGCAGGGTCTGTTTGGGAGTACAATGCCTGGCGTAGATTAACGGATGGTGTCATAAAGTGCAATGATAATAATCTGATGTGGTGGGGCGATCTGCGTATGCGGTCACAAAAGCACTCTTATTGTTAGTAACGTATGCCAGAATAGTTTTTGTTTATTAAGATTGTGCGCTTGCATATGAGCGTTCGTCACAGTATTGCTATTTATTTTGGTAAACAAAAGGGTGAAATAGGTTTTGTAAGGGCTTACTGAAAATCTTGTATACCCAACTTTTTTGTGGAAGGGAAAATCTATGCAACGTGCCATTATTATCAGTACTACAATCATATGTGTGACACTTCTGACCATAGTTACTGCGCGTACACCAGCCCAATCATCTGGTCATCATCTGTATGCTCAGACACAGCAACTCAGTAATAATGTGGAGATGGCCAATACCTTTTGCCTATGATCCAGACAGGGAAGGTTAAGGCAGACCAGATCGGTGCAGAGACGATCCATTTGCCGATTGAAGTGCTGGGATCAGACGGGTATACCAAGTCAGTTAGCATTCATTTCGATAACCCTGACAAGATCGATCAGTTATGGTTACGTGTCCATCGCCCGGGGTATACTGATGGGGGAGGAGATAAAGCCAGCGTGTATCAATGACGGTACATGGATTAATCTCAATAACGATACGGTAACAGTCATTGGCCCTGAAAAAAACTATGGTGGTATTGGTGGTGGCTTTTATACTGTTCGCATGCGCGTTCCCATCACCGGACTAGAAAGCGGTGCGAATACGCTTATGTTTTGTTTTAACGGAACGGATGGTGCTACCTCTGGTTATCGCGTCATTGGCCTGAATTTCTTGCGGGACGGTAACTTTGTGCTGCCAGATAGTGCCTGTGAGCAAGAAAAGGTCGCAAATTGACACCCTCCATTAAACAACCCTGCAGATATTGCTGAAGGGAAACAGTTGTGGGAAGAGGCCCAATTGATCGAGTCGCCCCTCGCTCCGAATCGTGCTATCAAAGCGCGTTGTGCCCGTTGTCATGCTCAGGATGGTCGAGATTTGAAGTATTTCAATTACTCAAAATGGTCAATCGTAGCTCGTAGCCAGTTTCATGGTCTGAGTGAGAAGCAGGGCCAGCAAATTGCCAGCTATATCCGTTCGATGTTCCTAACCCTGGACGTCCGTGGAATCCTCCATATCAACCTGGCCCAGGGCTGGATAGCCAACCTGTGCAGATGTGGGCAGCGTGAGCTGGTATCAATGTGGTACTTGAGCGAGATGCAGATGCTTGCCTATGTGTTCCCTGACGGAACTACACCACAGGCAATTCATCAGGTTGCAGATACCAAAGGCACTTTGAATATACGTGAAATCCCGGTCGCTATGCAGTTCCCAGACTGCAATGCATGGTTACCAGAGGTCCATCCACTTGATTTATGGGGCGATATATTTGTCGGCGGTGTTAATGGGCCTTCCCCACAGCAAGCCTATCTTGAAACGCAGCAGGAGTTTGAGGAAAAGGGCGTTGAGTAACTTCCGGAACAACCAAATCGGTTTATGTACCTTACTAGTGAGATCAATCAGAAGAGTCGTGGTTTCCTGGCTGAAGGCCGGATAGACTCCTCATTGGGTGGTTCACAATGGCGCTCTTTAGACAGTACAGTGTTAAAACATGTCATTCAAAACCGTCGATCATCTGTGAGTGAACGTACTGCACGCGAACAGGCCAAACTGAACCTCGCTAAGTGGAGTGCTACAAAACAATGGGAAATCGTGCAGGAGTATAACCTGGAAGACAAATCTCCACAGGTCTTACCAGCAGGCGAAAGCCGTGCGTGGCCGATGTATGCACAGTCGGTACATCCACTTGTTCACCATATTGTGGCCGGTGATATCAAAACATCAGGGGGTCAACCACTGGTTGTTGGAAAGTATCAATCCTCGGTTTGGTATCAATTACAGATGACGATCAACAGTGGCCAACGTCAAGAGGTAAATGTTCAACCACAAGATTGGCCCTGCCAATTTCTTCATATCTACGAACTATCAGATGTATCAGGTGTTGAGCATCCACTACGATATATCCAAAGTTTGATCAAAGGGTATCAAAATCGAAACAATGGTGTCGGTCCAAAACTTGACAGATGGCAGTTACGGATCACCCATCCATGGGGGCTCTATAGCACACCGCATGGCGATACCAGCATAATGGATGAACTTAATGCCTATGAACCTGGTTTGCGAGTGCGTGTTGTGAGTTTGATGTTGCGTGAATTTCTCGAAGTAACTACAGCGATTCCACAAGATGAATGGGTACGTTGTGACCATAATATAAAGAATATATCCACCTGGTATTGTATCGAATCACCCAATTATCGCCCTATGGATGTTCCACATGGGCAGGGGCGTATTTTTGAGATCCCTGCCAACTGGCATGCCGATAATTTCTATCGAGTCATTCCACGTCTCCGCGAAAATGGTGTCAATTCTGACGTACTTGATGATTTAATAGATTGGTGTGAATAGACATGGCCAGGAGGCAAACGACCATGGGACTCGTTAAGAGAGTAACCATTAGAAAAGGGAAGAACAGGTTATAGCGTAGATCAGGCGAGCAGCATCAGGTCTGCTCGCTTTTCGTTGTAGCTACTACTTACGTCAACCATCCAGGGATTGCACACCATTTGTCGTAACTTTGTGAACGTTGACACAGTGTTTCTAATCCGATATACTAGGACCCTAAGAGTTATGACAGTTTTGATAGAATTGGATCGTTTATGAGTGCTGTTGCCACACTCGATGATCTCACCAGTACCTCTCATTCCTCTCGCATTGTTATCATAGGTGGTGGTATCACAGGTTTAAGTACTGCATTTTACCTTGAACGCATGGCGAAAACGCAAGGTGTAGCAGTTACATGCACATTGATTGAGCGTAGTGATCGGCTTGGGGGCAAAATCCTCACTGAAAAGATCGATCAGCATGGGGGGTTTCTTATTGAGGGTGGACCTGACTCGTTTGTTGCACAGAAACCCTGGGGTGTCGAGCTGGTTCATGATCTGGGTCTGTCAGATCAACTGATGATGCCCAATCGTGAACAACAAAAAGTCTATGTCTTACTCAAGGGTAAACTGTGCGCTATGCCCGATGGCCTTCAGTTGATTGTTCCGACGAAAATTCTGCCATTTGCACTCTCGCCAATGATTTCACCTCTGGGTAAATTGCGAATGGCCATGGATCTCTTCATTCCTCCCAAACGTGATGGTGCCGATGAAACACTGGCAGAATTTATGCGGCGTCGTTTAGGAAATGAAGCCCTAGATAGAATTGGTGAGCCGTTGCTGTCAGGTATCCATAGTTCGGCAGCTGAACGACAAAGTTTACTGGCAACATTCCCCCGTTTTCGTACCATGGAAGAAAAGTATGGAAGCCTTACCCGTGGTATGCTGGCGATGCGTCGCCAAAGGAAACAGTCACAGGGTAAGCCTCAGGCAGCTACCAGTCCTTTTGTGTCGTTACGTGGTGGTATTGAAGAGCTGGTGCAGGCACTCAAAACCCAGGTGCAATGCGATGTGCTCACTGGTTGCGGTGTTACAGCCCTTGTTCATACGCCTGATAATGCTGAGGCAGCCTACCATATCACTCTTGATAATCGTGAGACACTCCAGGCCGACGCCGTCGTCGTAACGACTCCGTCCTACATTACTGCCGATCTGGTCGAGAAATTCCAACCAGCACTTGCTGAGGGGCTTCGTCGCATTCGCTATGTCTCGACAGCCACTGTCTCATTAGCCTATCGACATAGTGATGTCGGTGAACCACTCAAGGGCTTTGGGCTGGTCATTCCGCGCACAGAGCGACGTCGCATCAATGCCTGTACTATGACGTCACGCAAATTTGCCCATCGCGCACCAGATGATCATGCACTCGTACGTGTCTTCGTTGGTGGCTCACGCACACCTGAGATGATGCAACGCGATGATGCAGAAATGCTGAACATTGTGCGCGAAGAACTCCGATCTATGCTTAAAATTGACGCAGATCCCATCTTTAGTCGTATCTATCGTTGGCCTGATGCCCAACCCCAATACGATGTTGGACATCTTGACCACATGACACAGCTTGCGGCATTATGCCCGGCAGGTTTCTACCTGAGTGGTAGCGCCTATCATGGCGTTGGTATCCCTGATTGTGTCAAGCAGGGTAAAGATGCAGCTGCACAAGCTATTGCACACATACAAGAACGATTTCCTGTTAGTATCTAGAATTGGTAATTTGCTCAGTAGTTGTATCGTATTTGTAATCGGTCTGTTATTGACGAGACTACTTCTCATGATCTATAGTAAATTTGGCATTTTTGGTATATTTGGTAGTTTTGAAACATTTTATATGAAATCTCATAACACAAGTGTAGACGAAATGAATGAGCAGTGGCTCTCGCTCCAAGAGGCCAGTAGTTTGCTCGGAGTAGCTGCCTCCACCCTGCGGCGCTGGGGTGACAGTGGACGTGTGCCGATGAAAAAAACGCTTGGTGGGCATCGGCGTTTTTCGCGTATTGCGGTAGAGCAACTGATACATTCGGATCAATCACGCCTCCCGTCGCGGACTGCACCCCGATCGAAGTCAACTAACTGGGGTGTGAATGAGCATGAACTTGCGCGACAAGAATGGCATACACGTCTTGCGGCTCGCTCAGATGCCAGTCGGATGCGTGGCTTGGGCCAACAGTTACTGGGATTGCTTATTCAGTACATTAACCGACGTGAAGATGATGAACGTTTTCTCGATGAAGCACGTATCATTGGTGAGCACTACGGGCATGAAACGCAGCAAGCCGATGTTAGCATGCATGATACTGTTGAGGCGTTTTTGTTCTTTCGCCGTTCCTTTTCTCAACTCGCCATGCCTCTTCCCGGCATTGCTCAACCAACCGATCTGGTTGAAGCTGCCGAACTCCATGCTCGGATTGGACAGTTTATGGATGCGGTTCTACTGGGTGTGATTACTGGCTATGAAACGGGGCACATTGCACTCTAGTGTTTATGCTTCGTGAGTCGTTTTAGGTGCTTGTGTCACCTGTTCACATGTGTATTGTTGATTGAAATTGTTTTAACAGAGAGGTCAGGCTATCTGTGCAACTTGTCTGTATAAGTCTCCATCAAAGAAATGTATCTGTTGAGGTACGTGAACATCTTACATTTAGCGATGCCGATCTTCCTGCAGCACTTGCTACATTGCAAACATATGTTGCTGAGGGATTTATTCTTTCAACTTGTAATCGGGTAGAAGTGTATGCGTTTGATGACAATCATAAAGGTGTTGACCAGGCGCTCTTACGATTCTTCGCGGATTGGCATAACATCTCTCTCGATGAGATAGCACCTTCTATTGAGATACGCACAGACATCGAAGCCATTCGCCACATCTTTCATCTGGCGGCGGGGCTTGACTCGATGGTGCTTGGCGAAACACAAATCGTGAATCAAATCAAGCATGCAATGGCGACAGCAAAGGATGCTGGCATTCTTGGTGGTGTTTTACGCCGCCTAGTAGATAGTGCACTCACCGCCGGTAAAATTGCACGCACACGGACAGGTCTTGCGCGCAGCCATGTATCGGTTGTTTCGGTCGGTCTTGATTTTGTGCAGCAGACACTTGGTTGTCTTACAGGACATCGTTTTCTTATCATTGGTGCAGGACGTATGGGTGAACTTGCCCTCAAACATCTGCACGGTGAAGACGTAACGATCCATGTAATGAGCCGCACCGAATCACGTGCCGCACATGTCGCGACGCGCTATGGTGTTGAGTCACTTTCCATTGAGCAACTTGAAGTGGCAATGCAGTCTAGTGATGTAATTATCAGTTGCACTTCGGCACCAGGATATATTATTAGCTATGACGCTATGGCAGAGGCGGTGGATGCACGCACACAACCGCTTGTTATTGTCGATCTGGCCGTACCACGTGATGTTGATCCACATATTCAAGAACTGTCCGGTGTCGCGTTGATCGATGTTGACGGGATGCAAGAGATATGTGAGACAAATCGTTCTATGCGTGCAACAGAAGTACAACGTGCTGCGTTGCTGGTAGAGGACGAAGTGCAAAAATTTATGGATTGGTGGAATGCTCAGCAGGTTGTGCCGACTATCCGTGCACTACGTGAACGTGCTGAGGCCATCTGCGAGGCTGAGATAGAACGTACGCTGGCACGCTTGCCAGAACTCTCAGCTCGTGAACAGGAGGCTATTCGCACCTTGAGTTCGTCAATTATCAATAAATTACTGCATCAACCTATTAAAACCATGAAAGATCCTGATCTGGGACTTCAGTTTGCCCAGTCAGTGCAGCAACTGTTTCAACTAGACACAATGAGGGAACCACATGTCATCGAACCGAGAAAATGTTGAACGACCACCTTTATTTGTCCAATATACCTGTTTTAAGGCTGATCCTGCCTGGCGTCGTTTGCCACTCAGTGCGCGGGAAGATGGTCGTGAGGCATTTGCCCGTGTAGTAGAGGAAGCCGATCCAGATATTCGGACCTATCCCTACAGTGCCATTGGCATGAAAATCGACAGTGATCTTTTGCTATGGCGAAAAGGTCTTTCACCTATTCCCATGCAGGAGATGACCAGTCGTTTGTTGCAAACTGGTATGGGACAGTATCTTGAGCAGACGCACAATCTCTATGGTTTTACGCGTCGTTCGGTATATACCAAACGTCCGACGACACAAGAACAGGCTATTGACCTGGAGGATCGTCAAACATATCTCATTGTATACCCATTTAGCAAAACGGCTGACTGGTATCTTATGAGTCGGGAAGCACGCCAGGGGATGATGAACGAGCATATCCGTGTAGGACACGAGTATGAGGATATTCGGCAAGTGTTGTTATATACAACCGGTATCGACGATCAAGAGTTTGTCGTGGCGTACGAAACCGAAGATCTACCGCGCTTTAGCTCATTGGTAACCGATCTTCGTAATACCGAGGCACGTCGATACACTCTGCGTGACACGCCGATTATTACGGCTATTCATCGACCATTGCGTGAGGTGTTGTCGTTGATCGGGTAATGTATGCGAAGATGTGCCTTCTCTCTTCTATGTTACCCTGACGCATAACTGCTCGACATACTATGAATTCAAAATATGATGAATGATGCAAGTCCGTACGGTATACGAACGTCTTATTGTTGCGTCTTCAGATTAAATTAGCTACTTAATCGATCATCTCGCTTCACCACTTCACGCTGTATTGATCAAGGATGCCCACATAGTGAAATCCTCCAGATCCTCGTGACTGTGGCAGACACATCAGTTGCCTGGGTGGTGTGAATAGTGTGCTGATATGGTTGATCGAAGACACTGATTAGTATATCTCAGGCGCCATGTTGTACAATAACGTCAACATAGATAGGCGTGAGAAATGAGGACTACATTGACATTACAGGATAGTCGTTTTCTAAAAGCTTGCCGCCGCGAACCAGTTGATTGTACTCCTGTGTGGTTTATGCGTCAGGCAGGTCGTTACATGTCTGAATACCGCGCCCTGCGTGAGAAACATGGATTTCTGGGTCTCGTAAAGACGCCAGAACTGGCCACTGAGGTGACGCTCCAGCCAATCCGTGCCTACGATGTCGACGCGGCGATTATATTCTCTGATCTGCCACCGCTACTTGAGGGCATGGGTCTGCACCTGACTTATGAACAAGGTGAAGGCCCCGTTATTCACAATCCACTCCGTGCCCGGTCAGATATTGAAGCATTGTGTATCACCGATCCACATGAATCGCTTGGTTACACCATTGAAGCCGTTGGTCTGGTGACTCAGGAATTGGCCGGCAAAGTGCCACTGATTGGTTTTAGCGGCGCGCCCTTTACGCTGGCGACATATGCTATCGAAGGTGGCTCATCGCGCGACTTCCGCCGTAGCAAACTCCTGATGTATCGTGAGCCGGAAACATGGCATCTCCTCATGGAAAAACTGGCAACAGTCGTGAGTAGTTACCTACTGGCTCAGGTTGAGGCAGGTGCAAGCGCTGTCCAACTCTTTGATAGTTGGGTAGGTTCTCTGTCGCCTGGTGATTATGCTGAGTATGTTCTGCCGCATGTGCAACGCTGTGTGGCTGCGGTAAAGGAACGTGGTGTTCCCGTGATTTACTTTGGCACAACCACCAGCGGTATGCTCCCGACGCTGCGACATATCGAAGCCGATGTGATCGGGGTTGATTGGCGTATTCCTCTTGATGAGGCATGGGCGCAACTTGGTCCCGGATTTGCTGTCCAGGGCAATCTTGACCCGATGGCATTATTTGCTCCGTGGCCCGAGATCGAGCGTCGCGCCGCCGATATTCTAGCACGTGCGGCTGGTCGACCCGGCCATATTTTTAACCTGGGTCATGGTATCTTAACCGAAACGCCTGTAGAACATGTGGCACGACTGACCGATTTTGTGCATCAGTCCTGAGATTGGATGCAATGATGTTGCAGTTTGCACGCCTCACCCGACAGCCATCAGATCTGACACAACTCGCGGCTTGGTTGGCTGATTTGAACCAGCAACCACAGCATCATATTGGCTATCTTGGTACTGAGCCAGCAGAAATTGCCCAATCCATCCAAGATTTTGATGTGTTGCCGCACAAGGCATGGATTGTTGCACACGCAGGTCAGGAGTTGGTGGGAGCGCTTGGCTTTGATATTGACCTCGATGCTGGCCGCACATGGTTGTATGGCCCGTTTGCCAACCATTCGGACTGGCCGACGGTTGCTGATGGATTGTGGAGCAATCTCCAGCCTCTGTTGCCGCAGATAACACTAGAACATGAACTTTTCTGTAATGAGCAGCACGCCAATTGTATTGCCTTTGCAGAGCGACATGGGTTTCGCCAACACAGCCACGATTTTATCTGGAACTTTCATCGAGGTCTCCTCGCGCAACTTTCCGAGACTACCGCTGAGGTACTGACCGAACTGTACTATGAGGCTGTGTGTAATCTGCACGACCAGATTTTCCCTGGAACCTACTACTCTGGTCAAGAAATACTGAACCGTTTGAACGATCAGCGTCGTATGTTCATTGCTACCGACAATGGTCAACTGCTTGGCTATGCGTATGTCGAAGTGGAGCCAGCTTTTGGTGATGGGAGTATCGAGTTTATTGGTGTTGACAATGCAGCCCGTGGCCGCGGTATTGGTAGTCAACTTATGGCGGCATCGTTGCAGTGGATGTTTTCATTTGAGACTGTTCAGGAAATTAACCTGACAGTTAATGCCGAAAATCAGCGTGCCCTTGGACTCTATCGACGGGTAGGGTTTCAACATGCACACACAATGTGTAGTTTTCGCAAAATAGTGGAGAAATGAAATGAATGACTCTCGTACACCGCTGGGTATTTTTCTGCTTGCCTACGGCACACCGGAAAAACTTGATGATGTTGAGGAATATTATACAAACGTTCGCAAAGGCCGTAAGCCAGAACCAGAGAAGGTTGAGGAATTACGTGAACGGTATGCGCTCGTCGGTGGCCGTACACCCCTCCTCGAAATCTCGCAATCAACGGCGCAGGGTTTACAGGATCGCCTCGAACGGGCCTACCCTGGCAAGTACAAAGTCTACCTGGGGATGAAGTATTGGCATCCGTATATTGCAGATGTGCTTCAGGAGATGGCGCAGGATGGCATCACTGATGCGATTGGTCTGGTACTGGCGCCACACTACTCAAAGATAAGTGTTGGGGGCTATCGTGACTACGTTGAGAAAGGTCAGGAGCGACTTGATACACCCATAAACATCTACGTCATTGAAAGCTGGCAGGAAAATGCGGCCTTCCGTCGCATGATTGCCGAACGAATTATGACAACCATGCAACAGTTTCCGGCGGAAGCGCGCAGCCAGGTGACAGTGTTATTTAGCGCCCACAGCCTGCCAGAACGCATTAAAACCTGGGGGGACCCCTACCAAGATCAATTGCTCGAAAGTGCTGCTGGAATCGCTGAACTACTTGGATTGCAAGACTGGCGTTTTTGTTTCCAAAGTGCCGGAGCAACTGGTGAGCCTTGGCTTGGCCCGGATATTTGCGACTACATGGATGAATTGGCGCAGGAAGGCAAGCGTTACATACTGAGTGTGCCGTTTGGCTTTGTTTCCGAGCATCTGGAGATCTTTTACGATATCGATTATGAGGCACAACAAAAGGCTGAAGAACATGGCATGACCCTTCATCGCATCCGCATGCCTAATGCTGATCCGGAATTTGTTGAAGTACTCGCATCAGTGGTGCTTTCGGCGAAGGGACAGGCACTGGTGACGAATACCTGATCGGTGGTTCATACAAACGTAGATAGACAAGACAAACGAATGAATGGATATCAACAAGTAAACGAGAATGCGCCCGCACCAGCCAACATGCCTCAATCAACAGTCATACTCACGATTGGCACCCGTCGCAGCAAATTGGCGCTGGCCCAAACGGATATGGTACGGGAAGCGCTGTGCGAGGCGCATCCGGGGTTGCAAGTTGCCGTTGAACATATCACGACCAAAGGGGATATCATCCTGGATCGCCCGCTCAATGAGATTGGTGACAAGGGTCTGTTTGTGACTGAGATCGAAGAGGCAATGCGAAACGAGAAGATCGATCTGGCGGTACATAGCGCCAAAGATTTACCCTCAGAGTTACCGCCAGATATGGCTTTGGCAGCTTTCCCCAAGCGTGCCGATCCGCGTGATGCCTTGCTCTCGCGCGATAATTTGAGTCTCAGTGAACTGCCACATGGTGCTGTGGTGGGGACCAGCAGCCTGCGACGCGCGTGTCAGTTGCGCCATCTGCGCCCTGATCTGCAGATCAGGGATTTGCGAGGCAATGTTGATACACGCTTACGGAAACTGCACGAAGGCCAGTACGATGCGATTGTATTAGCAGCGGCGGGACTGATTCGACTGGGGTTACATGATGAAATTACCCAGTTCCTCGAACCAGATGTCATGGTGCCAGCCGTAAGTCAAGGTGTGTTAGGTATTGAAGTACGTGCTAATGATGAGCGAACTGCTGCTTTCCTCGCACTGCTGGATGATCCAGTAAGCCGATTGATGGCCACCACAGAACGGGCATTTCTCGCGCGGATCGGTGGTGGGTGTCAGGTGCCGATTGGTGCGTATGCTCGCGTTGAGGATGAGACGATTACACTGATTGGCTTGATCGGGGCGAATGATGGGCATGTGGTGCGTGGTGAACAAATGGGTTCAACAGAAGACCCGGTAGCATTGGGTTCATCACTGGCTGATCAGCTATTGGACAACGGTGGACGGGCACTGTTAATGTTAAATAACACATAGCTTTCATGAGGCAATCATACTATGGATAAACGATTAATCCTCGATAAACGTATTGTTGTTACACGCGCTGAAGAGCAAGCCTCTGATTTAGTGGCACAGTTAGAAGAACTTGGAACGATACCAATCGTTTGTCCTGCGATCACAATTGTACCGTTGAACGACTACACCCCGCTTGATACCGCGCTCACACAACTCTCTGAATACGATTGGTTGCTGTTTACGAGCGTGAATGGTGTTGAGGTGGTGTTTGAACGTATGCACAAACTTGGTGTTGATCCAAACGCAATGAGTTTCAAAGTTGGTTCAATTGGTCCGGCTACGGCTGATGCGCTGAGACAACATAATCTACATGTAGATTTTGTACCATCTGCGTATGTGGCTGAGGCCATTCTTGACGAGATTGGCGATGTCCTGGGGCAGCACATGTTGTTGCCTCGTGCAGATATTGCCCGTAAAACGCTTGCTGATGGGCTACGTCAGAAGGGCGCGTTTGTTGATGCAATTGATGCATATCGTACCATCCCGGGTCCAGGGGCGCAGCAATTGATTACATTGTTACGAGAACGTAAGGTTGATGCTATTACGTTTACAAGCTCCTCAACGGTACGATTTCTGCTCGATGGGATGGAGCAGCAGGGCGTGAGTCGTAGTGAGGCACGCCAGATGTTGCAAGAAATAGTGGTGATTTGTATTGGCCCCGTCACGGCGGCCACAGCGGAGCAAGAGCAGCTGTATGTACATTCTGTGGCACATACCTATACGGTCGGTGGCCTTGTGGACGCCTTATTGCGGCAGTTTTGCCATCCTACAGTGACGTAAGTACATGTTTCTTTTTAAACAACCCACGCGAGACAATCTTCGGCAGTTTCTGGAAACACAACGGAATCTGCCGTTTTCATACGCAGAAGTTGGTGCTTCGCAAAGTGTGCCACCACGCGGTTACATCATTGATCACAATCGTGTGGTACTCGGCCATGGTCAGGATGTGTTTACGCGAGCTGTTGCCGTACTCCATCGCTGGGCCATGTTCGATATTGGCTGGGTCTCGTTGTGTTGGCCTGATGCATCTATTGAGGTTGGGACGGTCGTTGGTGTGCTAGCGCGTTTGCCAGGCTGCTGGTCGCTCAATGCCTGTCGGATTGTGTATCTTGTTGATGAGGATGGTCCGGTGCGTCGCTATGGGTTTGCCTACGGCACTTTGCCTGAGCATGCGGAACGTGGTGAAGAACGTTTTCTCATTGAGTGGAATCGCCACGATGATACGGTGTCGTACGATCTGCTGGCCTTTTCGCAACCCAACCAACTGTTGGTACGACTCGGTTTCCCTGTCGCACGCCTACTTCAGAAGCGCTTTGCTCAGGCATCGAAACAGGCTATGTTGCGATCTGTTGGTAGTAAGGTTGTACGCGAAACAATCTAATGTATTATCCAAAATAATAGCTGATAATTACTCGTTTATTGAGCATAGCTACAGAACGAGGAGGGTTCTATGACACTTATTCAACGTCCACGTCGGCTGCGACGCACTGCGAACTTGCGCCGGATGGTACGCGAAACAACGCTTACCACTGATGATCTGATTGCACCGCTGTTTATTGCAGCAGGCCAGCATATTACCAAACCAATCAGTTCTATGCCTGGTCACGCACAGTTGTCGGTGGACCAGATTCATCATGAGATCGATATCTTGATGGAGCGCAATATCCCATCGGTTTTGTTGTTTGGTATCCCCCATCACAAGGATGGTCATGGTAGCCAGGCGTGGGATTCGGATGGGCCAGTTCCTCATGCCATTCGTGCGATCAAAGCACAGGCTCCGGAATTGATGGTGATTGCCGATGTGTGTTTGTGTGAGTATACTGACCACGGACATTGTGGCGTGTTGACACCAGAACCGGGACACGGCGATGTATTGAATGATCCGACACTCGATCTGTTGGGGCGTGCGGCGGTCGCATATGCTGATGCTGGTGCGGATATTGTAGCGCCAAGTGCCATGATGGATGGCCAAGTCGGTGCGATACGACACGCACTGGATGAGAGTAACCACCACCAGATTCCTATTCTTTCATATGCGGCCAAGTTTTCCTCAGCATTTTACGGGCCTTTCCGCGAGGCCGCCGAGTCGACGCCCCAATTTGGTGACCGCCGCGCTTACCAGATGGATCCGGCCAATAGTCGTGAGGCGTTGCGAGAGGTGGATCTCGATGTCGTTGAGGGCGCCGATATGTTGATGGTCAAACCGGCTGGTCCGTATCTCGATGTGATACACGAGGTCCGTTCCAATTACGATCTGCCGCTGGCAGCCTATCAGGTTAGTGGTGAGTATGCGATGATCAAGGCGGCGGTACAGAATGGGTGGTTGGATGAGCGTCGGGCAGCTATCGAGAGTTTGATGGCGATCAAGCGTGCCGGTGCCGATATGATTATTACGTACTATGCTAAAGAGGTTGCTCGTTGGCTGGCAGAAGTCTAGATAATAACAAGAGGACTACAACCTATGTCAAATACTGCACATTCAACCGCGTTGTTTGAAGAAGCACAACAGCTTATCCCTGGGGGTGTCAATAGCCCCGTGCGCGCCTTTCGCAGTGTTGGTGGTGTGCCACGGTTTATCGAGCGTGGTGAGGGCGCCTATCTCCATGATGTCGATGGTAATCGTTATATCGATTATGTGCTCTCATGGGGACCATTGATTCTGGGTCACGCGCATCCAGATGTGGTTGCTGCCATCACTGAGCAGGCGGCGCGTGGCACGACCTTTGGTGCGCCGACCCCACTTGAGAGCGAGATTGTTCGTCTGGTGCAGCAGGCCATGCCAGCGATGGAGCTGGTGCGCTTTGTCTCCTCTGGTACCGAGGCGGCGATGAGTGCGTTGCGACTGGCTCGTGCCTACACTGGACGTGATAAGGTCATCAAGTTTGCGGGGTGCTACCATGGCCACGCCGACAGCCTGCTGGTTCAGGCTGGCTCAGGTGTGGCAACGCTAGGGTTGCCGGATAGTCCGGGTGTGCCGTCTGCGGCAACTGCGGGTACGCTCACTGCTGTCTTTAATGACTTAGGTTCGGTTGAGGAATTACTGGAGGCCCATCCTGAACAGGTCGCGGTGATCGCGGTTGAGCCGGTGGTCGGGAATATGGGTTTTGTCCCGCCACATGATGGTTTCCTCACAGGGTTGCGCCAGTTAGCTGATAAACACGGAGCGCTCTTGCTCTTCGATGAGGTAATGACTGGCTTTCGGGTGGCGCTGGGTGGTGCACAGGCGCGTTATGGTGTGACTCCCGATCTGACCTGTCTGGGCAAGGTCGTTGGAGGTGGGTTGCCAGCCGCCGCTTATGGTGGTCGTAGAGATGTGATGGAGCTGGTTGCTCCGGCAGGGCCCATGTATCAGGCTGGCACACTCTCGGGCAACCCACTGGCGATGGTGGCTGGTATTGCTACACTACGCGCAATCAGACAGCCTGGCGTCTACGAAACGCTTGAGGGATATACCACAAAGCTCTGCGAAGGTCTCACTCGTGCTGCACACGAGGCCAATATTCCGTTGCAAGTCGGGAGAGCGGGCAGTATGTGGGGCTTTTTCTTTAATGAAGAACCCGTATTGGATTACACGATGGCCAAGCGTTCCCATACGGAGCGCTATGGTCGTTTCTTCCACGCAATGTTGGATCGTGGTGTGTACCTTGCGCCATCGCAGTTTGAGGCGGGATTTATGTCGCTGGCGCACAGTGATGCCCTGATTGATCAGACTATCGCAGCAGCGGCAGAGGCTTTGGTAGAGGTGAGGGGCTAGCGAGAGCGGCTGAGCGTTGGAACGCAGAGCAGGAGTTGTTGACTTCTCGTTCTGTGTTCTAACGCTTTATCGATTTTGGGCTACTTAAAACATTATCACCAGCAGCAGAATCAGCACAAGTACGGCAATGACTGCATACGGGACAAGTTTGCTTATATCAATGACGGTCCAGTCTCCGCGAATCTCTTCTTTGAAGCCAACAATTGTGAGACTATGTGGTGCATTTGAAAGTTGATAGTCTACTTCAGTCACTGGTACACCACGAATGGTAAGTTCTGCGGTAATCAGACGAGTGTCATTGCCACCGCCCTTGATAGCTTCCTCGATCAATTCGTGCAGAGGGGCGACCTGATGCCAACGTGACTCGTAGGGGTCGATACGATCCTTGTAGACCTGTTGCAGTTGCTCTTCGAGTGTCGGTTTGTGGAGCCCTGTGATATCGTCTTCGTTGAAATACGCACGGCCATGACGTGACCACGTAAAGGCTTGCTCTTCACGCATCTGGCCGGTGGCTTCGCAACCGGAACACG
The DNA here is from genome assembly GCA_013122435.1 of Chloroflexi bacterium AL-N1. Classification (GTDB taxonomy): domain Bacteria; phylum Chloroflexota; class Chloroflexia; order Chloroflexales; family Roseiflexaceae; genus AL-N1. Next base: position 170,889 of record WYDT01000011.1, on the reverse strand, counting down.
GGATTTTGCCATACCCACGACATGCAGGACAATTCTCCTGGATTTTCTCATTGCGTGTCGTGCCATCACTGGCCTTCACCCGCCGCACACGTTCAATAGACCCTTTGCCACTACAGGTTTTACAAACAGTTTGGGTGGTGCCGTTACATTCAGTACAGGCGATCACTTTTTGTGAGCCAGGCATCACGATCTCTTTGGCTGGAGCGTCTACAAATGCCTCAAGTTCCGGTACTTTGACATCCCAGAGTTCTGGTTGTTGAAGCGCAGGAGTGAGTGCACCACCTTTATGTATTTCTGTTCGTTTTTTAGGTGGAGTGCGTGTTTCGTAGTGCGCTTCTAGCTCATAGAAATACACATTGTAACTAGTGATCTGGTCTGGTTGAATAATATCACCAAGATCAGGTTTTCGTAGAAAACTCTGACGACTCCAGCGGTCAATCTGTCGCTTAAGCACACCAGTACGGTGCATATGATCGGCACGGGAACGGCTCTTGGTCAAAAAGTCCTGCTCGATGAGTGTACCAAGCACTGTTTCCAATGGGTTTTCAAGCCATTCGGCCATCGTTTCCCAGCGTGACTCTTCCATATCGTCGGTGGAATCATCGATCTGGTCTCGCAATGCCTGACGCAGCGCTGCTATCACCTGGCTACTATTCTGGAAGCGTTGACCTGGTTCTTGCATCATCAGCTTTTGCACCACCCGATCTGCATTCGCCATGGCTGTATCACGCTCACCAAGAGACTTGAGTTTCTCGCCAGGGGCAGGTGGGAGATTCCCGCCAAGCATGTGGTAGAGTAGTGCGCCGATACTATAAAAGTCTTGTGCTGGAGAGGCATCCTTGTCTACAAAGGTCTGCTCAGGTGCCGAGTACGGGGTGAGATAATCGCCATCTTCAATACTGGAGAAATCCGGTGTGTCTGGTGCGGCAGCCAGACTTAGATTGTTGAGATACGCCACTCCCTGTGGAGTGAGGAGGATGTTGCCGGGACGTACATCGCGATGAACTACCTTCTGCTCATGCAGATAGTCCAGTGCTGAGCCAATTTGCGTGATGATACGGAGCGCCAGCATCGACTCAAGCGGTCCATTAGCGAGTACTTCTTCTAGTGTGCGTCCTTCGATATGTGGTGTCACGATATACGCGCCATAGCGCTCGTCGTGGCCCGCGTCGATAACAGGCAAGATATTGGGGTGGTTGAAACGGGCAGACAGACGCGCAGCGAGTTGAAAGCGACTTGATGAGACCCAATCTGTGCGACGGAGAATGTGGATTTGGACAGGCCGATCGAGCGTTTGATGAGTTGCCCGGTAAACCGTTGCGAGTTCTTCTTGTTCGAGACGATCGCCCAAGCGGTAATTGGTCAGCTCGCGCGATTCAGCTGATGGGGACTTGGTTACGGCGGCATCGTCGTTAGTAGTTGGAGTTCGTGAACTGGCGTTTGATACAGACATCGCACTCTACACCCTTTTTGCTGTATAAGACGTTCCACAGTATAGCGTTGAGTGGGCGAGAACGCAAGAATCTATTGAGGAAGCGAAACTCGACATAAAGTGATGATGTTATTATAGCACAAATGTTCTTGGCCTGCAAAATAATACGAACATAATGCAAAATAAAGCCTAGGCTTTCAGACGCAGTAGGAACAGATTGTACTATCTCTGGCTACCAACTACTATTTGCAACACTGCAATGCAGATGCTATACTCACTGACGCAATTGTTCATCTCTCCCATACGGGAGATTGTATTATCCTTACCTATCAAGATAGAGAAAGCTCATGTCCGCACGGAAGAAGCGCTGGATTGTCCGTGATTCGGCACCATCTGGTTTTCTAGCCACCATGGATCGGTATACACCACTTGTCGCAACACTGTTATATCAACGTGGGTTGCGAGATCCCAAAGATATAGATGCCTTTCTAACGGCTGATTATCGTGTAGGGCTGCATGATCCATTCTTGATGAAAGACATGCAGTGTGCTGCCGAACGGGTTATCACTGCGATCAACGAACACGAACCCATTGCAGTGTATGGCGATTTCGATGCTGATGGTGTAACGGCAGTAACACTATTAGTCCAGGTTATTACTGCGATGGGTGGCGATATCCGACCGTATATCCCCCACCGGGTTCGTGAAGGGTATGGACTTAATACAGAAGCCATCGACCGTTTGAATGCTGAGGGCGTTCGTTTACTAATTACAGTGGATTGTGGTATCAGCAATACAGCCGAGGTTGCTTACGCGAACACCGTTGGGTTGGATATTATCGTCACTGATCATCATACGCCGCCAGAGGAACTGCCAGAAGCATATGCCATTATCAACCCCAAGCAGCCTGGTTGTGAGTACCCGTACAAGCAACTTGTCGGGGTGGGTATTGCCTTTAAGCTGGTACAGGCACTTGTACGCGGTGGTGCCAAAATGGCGCTGCGTGGGCGTGATCTGCTCGATGTGGTTGCATTGGGAACGGTGACGGACATGGGGCCGCTCAATGGTGAAAACCGTGTTCTGGTCAAGGCCGGTCTCGAATCTGTCAATGCCACCGAACGACCGGGCTTGCGTGCGCTTCTCGACGATGCTGGTCTGGTGCAAGGCAAGATCCGCGCAAGTGACATCAGCTTTATGCTGGGACCACGCCTTAATGCTGCCGGACGTATCGATGATGCAGTGCTCTCCTACAAGTTACTGCTAGCCGACGATCTCGATGCGGCACGTACATTGGCCAAAAACCTGAGTGAAGCGAATCGGCAGCGTCAGGGATTGACGAGGGAGATTCAGGAGCATGCCCGTAACAAAGTGAAAGAGTTGGAGAAAGATAAGAACCATATCATTGTCCTTGATGATGAGCAGTATCAAGCAGGGATTGTTGGTCTGGTGGCTTCAAAACTCGTAGATGAGTTTGCTCGACCAGTACTGTTGATTGAACGCGGTGCTGAGACATCACGCGGATCGGCGCGCTCTGTGTCCGGTTTTAACATGATTGAGGCACTGACATCGTGTGGCGAGATGTTTGTGCGTTATGGGGGACACTCAGCGGCGGCTGGCTTCACGATTGAGACGGATCGTTTGCCTGATTTAGAAGCATATCTCCTTGATTATGCAGAGACACACCTGTCAGACGAGCTTTTGATGTCGATGCTTGAGATTGATGCTGAGACACCACTTGAGACTCTGACCTGGGATCTGCTGGACCAATTACAACTATTAGAGCCGTTTGGCCAGGCGAATGCCCAACCGATCCTGATGAGTCGGCGTGTGTATGTGGCGAGTGCTCAGGCGAAGGGCTTTCAGGATCAGCACTTGAAGTTACGAATCACCGATGGAGAGGGTGGTCCATCATACGAAGCAATCGCTTTTCGTCTAGGCCATCTTGCACGCTATTTTCAGCAGCATCCATGGATCGATATTGCCTACACGCTTGAGGCAAATGAGTGGAATGGCAATCGCAAACTCCAGATCAATATCAAAGATCTACGTCGAGCACAGTAGCGCTACATTACAGCACTGATAAGCCAGATTGTGCCGGTTGCTGCAAGTGGGACACTCAGGTTATCGGTGCCGTGGGGTGAGATCGCTTCGGCGAGGGTGGCTGCCAAAGCACCTAGAGTGGTTGCGATCATCACGTGCACGGCGCTGAGTGGTTCGGCTGTCGATGCGAGTGAGGAACCGGGGAGGAATTGGAGTGTTCCCCAGATGACTATACAAGCCACAATAAAAAGTGTGAAAGAGCCTTCCACTGATCGTGTGCTTTGACCAATGCGATAGGTATGCTGGCCAAAACGACGCCCTACCAGCGCCGCGAGCGCATCGCCCCATGTGAGTACCATGATCCCGGCGACCGCGATAGGCACATGGTCAACGGTTCCCTGTGGCCTCCATAACAAACCAAACAACAGGGTAATAACCGCCGCGAAGTAAATGGTTCCAGGAGAGTTGTGGTCGTCGTGGAGCGCTGCCACGAGGCGATAACGATAGATAATAAAGTTGACAACAATAAATGTGGCAAAGGGGATGATACCGATTTGCCAGCGGTCGAAGAGCGACAGAATGCCAAAAACCCACATGCCTGCACCAATATGCACGAACTTGCGTGTGATTTCAGCAGGTATCCCAATCTTCCGTCGCAACACTTCAGCAATAACGAGCAGCCCTGTTGCATATGCATAGGACACGATCAGACCAATGATTTCCTGAGTAGTCATAGTTGTTTGTGTGGGTTGGTGAGTTTACGTATTGTGTATTATAGCAGATGCGGCGGAGGAGAAATGCGGCACCGGGCGACGCCACCCACATTGCCCGGCAGACCGTATTGGTGTTAGCGACTCGTCAAAGGGAGATAGACCTGGTTGAAGGGTGAATTGAGATACCGCAGCAGAAAGAAATCTGACTCGCCTGCATCACTTATTGCAAAGTCTTGTGTGGTGCCAACAACGACGAATTTCCCGTCGGACTGAATGAGCACCTGACAGGGAATTTCTTCCTTGCCTAAATCAGTCGTAATGGCGCCTTCGATGCTGCCATCTGGCGCATATCGCACGATAAAATTGTCGAAAAACTCAGAGTTGCCTGTGCTAGTGGTTCCTACGAGTATGATTTGACCGGTTGGTGATACAGTTATTGCAACAGTTTGTTCTAATCTACCTGCATCAATACTTGATGTTTCGTTGCTACGGAAATCCGGATCAACCGAACCATCAGCACGATATTTGGTTAAAGCGATGTCACGATCATTATCGATTGAACCGCCATCTGGAAATATACTCATTGCTGCAAGAAGGTCATTATTCTCCTGAAAAAGAAGATGTTGGAGTGTTTCATTCGCTAGCATTGTAATAATGCCATCGTCTCCGAACTCTGTATCTTTGGTGCCATCTGGATTATACCGTGTTACTGTTATATCTGGGTCTCGAGAATCAAACCGTGCGGTTTCCCCTGCAATAAGTATCTTTCCATCTGCTTTGATGGTGACAGCTTGAACAAGATTGCTCGCATCTGGAATAAGAAGACCATTATTCCCGAAATTTGTGTCAAGGTTTCCATCTGGATCATAGCGCGCAAAGCCATAACGTGCGGTTTGAAGATCTAAATCAGATATAGCACCTATGAGTAGTATATTATTATCAGGTTGGAGTTCAATGTAGTCTGAGCTGAAAAGATGTGCATTGAACCATGTTTGTGTACTACCACCATTCCCGAAAGTTGTGTCGAGGCTTCCATCGGGATTAAAGCGTGCCAATTCCACTGTCCCGACAGAGTTTTGTCCCATAGCAATGATTTTATTATCTGGTTGAATTATCAGTTTTTGTGCCTTATCACCCTGTGCAACATTTGCTGTTGCAATCCCGTTCTCCCCAAAGGTGGGGTCTGGTACCCCATCACTGGTAAAGCGCATCAACATCAAGTCGCTGCCTTCGCCGTCTGTTGATCCTTCTGGATAGAAGAGGGTGCCCAGAACCAGAATGCGATCATCGGGCAGGAGGACGGCGTCAGCAGCATCCGTGTTATTGGTGAGATCGGAAATGACCTGCCCGTTCGTGCCAAAGGTCGGGTCGAGGTCGTCGGCAGGGCGTTCGGTTTGAGCAATGGTTGGGATGTGTGTGGGAAGTTGGGCGTGACCAGGGACGGCGGCAACGGCGAACAGGGTCACCAGGGTGGCGACTGCGATAGCATGCGTCCTTAACATGATGAATCTCCTTATCCACACCACCTTTGGTGTGGGCTACATTCAATAACTGCAAACCAACGAACTGCACCCGTAGTAGTTGATACGACAAGATCAGTAGATCCTGTCGAGTGGTGTGGGTGGAAGATGACTCAGGTTGCGAATGGCTTTACTACTCTGCAGGCATAGCCCATTATAAAAGAAAAGGCTCATGTTGACCAATGCTTGGCTTGTTGTAGATGAAATTGACTAGAGGATTAAATTGTACGCTTTTGTATAGTAATGTGACACGAATGGCGCTGTCCTCTTAATGTGGCATATAAAGCATTGGTGGTAGAATAATGGAGGGTTGACCGCTCATCCTCGTGTGTCTATTTCGTAGATAGGAACAATAATGATGTTGACGAGTCTCCAAACAGTTCCATCCGTGTTGTTGCGACCTGTCAATCTCTTGCGTTCGTATCAGATCGAGAACCTACGCGCTGACAGTATTGCCGGTTTAACTGTCGGTGTGGTGCTTATTCCACAGGCGATTGCTTTTGCACTGCTGGCCGGTTTACCACCGGAAATGGGTTTGTACTCGGCGGTGGTGGTGGCTATCATTGGTGGTTTATGGGGATCGTCAAATCACCTGCATAGTGGTCCGACCAATACTGCATCGATTCTGGTCCTTTCAACCTTGCTGCCAATTGCAGAACCTGGTACGCCCACCTTTATCGCTGCAGCAGGTGTGTTGGCTGTGATGGTTGGTACCTTCCGTCTCATCATGGGCATAGCACGTCTTGGAGTACTGGTCAATTTTGTCTCCGACTCTGTTGTGATCGGGTTTACTGCTGGTGCAGGTGCTCTGATTTGTATTGGACAGATTAACCATCTATTGCGTCTGGAGTCTGCTGCTGGTCCCGGAGTATTGAGCACATTGCAGCATGTAGCTTTGCATATCCCTGATATTCATCTTCCCAGTCTTGCGATTGGCGCTGTTACCATTGGAGTAATTATTGCGTTGCGGCGGTTGATTCCCAAAATACCAGCCCCGCTGATTGGTCTGGTACTGGCAGCATTCGTGGTGTGGGCGTTTCATCTGGATCGTGAGGGAGTTGTCATTCTTGGGCCGCTGCCGGGTGGTTTGCCGACCCTGGCCCAGATATCGCTGGTAGATCTAACCTTAATTGGTGAACTTTCGATGGGAGCACTGGCTTTAGCCACCATTGGTCTGGTGGAGGCGACGGCCATCGCTCGCTCAATTGCTGCCCAGAGTGGTCAGCGTATCGACAGCAATCAGGAGTTTATTGGTCAAGGGTTGGCGAACATTGCGAGTGGGTTACTCTCTGGTTATCCCTGTTCAGGATCGTTCAATCGGTCTGCCTTGAATTATCGTGCAGGTGCCAGAACACCGATGGCTGCGGTATTCTCTGGTCTTGTCGTATTGATTGGAATGCTCTTCCTGGCTCCTCTGACCGCGTACGTCCCACGTGCAGCCCTGGCGATAGTACTCATTGTCATCGCAATTGGCATGATTGATCGCAAAGAAATGGTGCGTATCTGGCGCGGGGCACGTGGGGATGCCGTGATTATGGTCGTAACATTGTTTGCTACATTGCTCCTTCCACTCCAGTTTGCAGTGCTCATCGGTATCATCATGGCACTGGCCTACTACATTATGAAAACAAGTATGCCCCGTGTGCACTCGGTTGTCCCTGATGATGCGTTTCGTCATTGGACGCACCAACCACAGAAGCCAGAGTGTCCGCAGTTAGCTATTATCGACATTCTTGGCGATCTCTATTTTGGTGCAGTGAGCCACGTCGAGGAAACGATCTGTCGGCATCGTGCACGCAATAGCAGCCAGCGCTTTTTGCTCTTACGGTTGCAGAGTGTGCAACACTGTGACATCAGTGGCATTCATATGCTCGAAAATGTGGTGCGTATGTATCGTGATCAGGGTGGTGATGTGTATCTCGTTAGTATTCGTGATCCGGTGTGGAAGGTCATGCAATCCACAAAATTTTGCGATTTCCTGGGGCATGATCACGTTCTTGATGAGGATACAGCGATTGAATATCTGTTCTATCGCGTGTTAGATCCGGCCATCTGTATTTATGAGAGTAATGTGCGAGTCTTTCGTGAGTGTCAGAATCTACCGCGCCCGGACTACCCGGTCGAGATTCCTCTCTATGACGAACTACCAGCAGATGATATCGATGAGATATCCCCCAACGATTTATGGCACTGGTTGCGTGAAGATAATGCGCCGCTCGTGATCGATGTCCGTGAACCGCGTGAGTTTCGCCGGGGCCATGTCCCACAGTCGCGTCTGGTGCCGTTTACCGAAGTGATTACGAGCATGCAACAAATCCCACGGAGCCGTCCCGTTGTGTTTGTCTGCCGTGGTGGTCGGCGCAGCGCCCGCGTGTTTGCGATTGCGCGAGACACTGGCTATACCGACATCAAGATTTTACAGGGTGGCATGCTGGCCTGGGAGTCAGCAGGTTTGCTTGCTGCAGTTGACGAATGTGACACAGGAGGAAAATGATGAGTAAACTCGCTTCCTTTCGCAATTGGGGTTTCGATCTGGTGCGTGTAACTGAAGCCGCCGCATGTGTGGCTGGTCGCTGGATGGGTGTTGGCAAACGTGACGAAGCGGATTTAGCAGCGACTGAAGCAATGGCACAGGCGCTGGATATGCTCGAGTTCGATGGTCGCATTGTGATTGGCGAGGAAGAAAAACTGGCGACCCGCACGTTGCTGGAAACAAATCGGCAGGTGGGCTCTGGTCAGGGGCCCGCCATGGATGTCGTTGTTGACCCTATTGATGGCAGGAAGCTTCTGCTCCAGGGACGCCCCGGCGCTGTCGCAGTAGCGGCGGCGGCACCACGTGGGACCATATGGTCACCCAAACCAGCTATCTACATGGAAAAAATTGTAGTAGCACGTGAGGCGCGGGACTCACTTGTAGCCGAGTGTATGGATGCGCCGGCTGCCTGGACACTGGCCTTGATTGCGCGAATCAAGCAGAAAGCTGTGCGCGATCTCATTGTATTTGTGCTGGATCGTCCGCGCCATGCTGAACTGATCAAGGAAATACGGCTGGCTGGTGCACGCGTCATGCTCCGTTCTGATGGTGATATTGCTGGTGCACTTATGGCAGCCTCGCCTGATAGCAAGGTCGACATTCTCATGGGTATTGGGGGCGTTCCAGAGGGATTGATTGCTGCATGTGGCGTGAAAGCACTTGGTGGCGCGATGCTAGGCCGTCTGGCACCACAGAGTGCCGTGGAACAGCTTGCAGTAAAGGAAGCTGGTTTTGATATACATCGAATTCTAACCAGTGATCAGTTGATTTCCAGTGATCGGGTATTTTTCGCGGCAACAGGCATTACTGATGGCCCGCTGCTTGAGGGGGTGCGGTATCGTGGTGATCTCGCACAGACACAGTCGTTGGTGTTACGCAGCGACACAGGGACACGCCGTTTTATTATGGCTGAACACGTACTCGACCCAGAGGAATAAGGCTGTTTTCGCCAGGCTGGTCTAAGCGACAATTCAGACCAACCTGCCGATGTTCGTGTATTAGGACTCTAGTGTTTGATCGAGCTGTGCAGCAAGGAGGATGGCCTGGGCCACTTCTTGCAACGATTTTCGGGTATTCATCGCGGTTTGCTGCATCTTCCGATAGGCTTCCCGCTCTTTCAACCCTTGAGTATCCATGAGGAGCCCTTTGGCACGTTCGACGATCTTACGGGTTTCAAGCGCCTCTTTCAGATCCTTGATCTCATTCGTCATATCCTGGAATTCAGCAAACCGACTCAACGCAATCCTGATCGCTGGAACAAGATCTGAATCACGGACAGGCTTAACCAAGTAGTTGGCTACACCAACTTCTGTCGCACGCTCTACCAGTTCCTGATCGGCGTATGCGGTGAGCAGAAGCACTGGTGCAATATTTTCCTCCGTCAATATTTTAGCCGCCTGGATGCCATCCAATTTGGGCATCTTAATATCCATAATGACCAGATCGGGTCGCAAAAGACGGGCCTGATGAATGACGGAGGCACCATCCCCCGCTTCACCAATTACGATATATCCAAGACCTGTAAGGGTCTCTTTTAAGTTCATGCGAATGAGCGATTCGTCGTCAGCAATGACCAAGCGTATTTGTTTTGACATACCATCTCCTTCCATAGTGTAAAGGAAATACCGCCGTGGACATGTGCGGTAAGGGAGATTGCGTAAATACACATGAACACAATAACGTCTTGCGATGTATAGTTATGAATACACAATATAGCATATATTAAAAATGTGCGTCAAATGGTAGTTGTTAACGCAGTTTTTGCTTATATCACCGTCCTATGCCTTCCGTCGTGCGCTTGTGACCCGAGGACACAGGTCGCAGTTACACCCGCTCATCATAATTCTCAACAGTTGTGACCAATTCCTCGGTGTGTGCTAGTGCGTCTGTGTGTGGCGCCTCTTCGATCTCAAAGCCCATATCGGTAATCATGGTCCGTGTTTCCTCATAAGTTTGCCCACCACTGGTCAGATACCCGGAGACAAACACCGAGTTTGCCGGATAGAGTGCTAATGGTTGGAGCGAACGAATATGGGCTTCCCGCCCAGCAGACACGCGAATCTCCTGACGTGGGTTGAGTAAACGCATCAGGCATAGAATACGCAAACAGTCATATGGTTTCAAATAGTTGATCCCTGCCAGCGGTGTGCCTTCCATAGCGATCAGGAAGTTAACTGGGATCGATTGCGGGTTGAGTTCGCGCAGCGCAAGCCCTACGTCGATAATGTCTTCTTCGGTTTCACCCTGTCCAAAGATAGCGCCAGTGCACAAGGTCAACCCGACGCGTCGAGCGGCCTGCAAGGTGTTGAGACGATCCTGATAGGTGTGTGTGGTGCAGATCGATGGGTAGTAGCGCTCACTCGTGTTCAGGTTGTGATTGATCTGCTCAACTCCTGCATCGTAGAGTGCCTGTGCCTGTGCCTCGGAGATAAGCCCGACGCTGCAACAGATGTTGATATCAACAATTGCTCTGATCTGGCGCACCGCCGCTGATAACCTGGCAATTTCGTGATCGGTTGCGCCACGGGTGCTCAGGGCAATGCAGTAACGACGACTCTGGGCTTCTTTGGCTTTGCGGGCGCCCTCTAGCAATTGCTCCATGCCCACCAGCGGATAGCGCTCGATCTCGGCGGTGGATATGTTCGATTGGGAGCAGTAGTGGCAATCCTCGGGACAAAGCCCACTTTTGGCATTGATCAGCATATGCAGATGGACACGATTGCCACAAAAATGGCGTCGTACCCGGTATGTCGCATCGAGGAGTTCAAGGATGCGCTCGTCCGGGCATTGCAGCACAGCAAGACACGCGTCGTATGATAAGGTCATGTCAGCGATTGATTGGTCAGCCAGTGTATGAAAGGACATCTCAGCTCCTTGGTTGTATAGATGGGGAGAGCCCCACATCGAATTCAAGACTTTCCAGCAGCATGGTGATATCGATGGACGTGCTATGAGTTTTGAGTGCTGATGGTTCAAAGGTTGTCAGGTGGGGTATGTTGCCCAGCAGCGGTGCCCCTCCCCAGCGGCGTAACGACTCGGCGTTTGTCTCGATGGCCAGGTCATCACGGGTTTGTGGGGTGTTGAGCACCACCCCTACAACCGAGGTCACCTGTTGTGCTACGGTGACAGTGAGCGCGGTGTGGTTGATTACCCCCAGCACATTGGCGGCAACCACTAGCACTGGTATCTGCAACATGGTTGCGAGATCCCGCATCGAATGTGTCGCGGTCAAAGGTGCTAACAATCCGCCGGCACCTTCCACCAGGACAACATCATGATTTTCAGCTAATTGCTCATAACATGTGCGAATATGCCCAAGACTAATCGTGACTCCTGCGTGTTCGGCAGCCAGGGCCGGGGTCAGGGGCGGTGCAAATGTGTAGGGATTGATGACCTCCAGTGGTGCAGCACAACCCGAGACATGTTTGAGGAACTGCGCGTCTTGTGGGGCCAGACGTCCGTTTTCGAGCAGACAGCCACTCTCTGCTGGCTTCATGACCCCCACACGCAGCCCACGCTCCACCAGTGCCACCGCCAGCAGCGCTGTGACTATGGTCTTGCCGACTTCAGTGTCGGTTCCGGTGACAAATAATCCTTTGCTCATTGCTCCTCCCTATTCTGGTATGATACGGTGTCGAGTTCTTGTGCGACGGCTGCTATCGATGCGTATACTACATCAAGCAAAGTAGCGAGTTCTGCCGCTGTGATAGACAGCGGTGGCATCAGAATAACCACGTCACCTAGCGGACGTACGATGACACCACGCTGACGGGCTGCTTTCACGACACGGATCGCCGCTTTTTGCTCAATCTCGAAGGCCGCCTGTGTGTCGCGGTTCTGCATTAACTCGATCCCGACCATAAAGCCACATTGGCGAATATCCCCAACAATGGGTAGTTCCCAGAAGTGTGGTAACCCTTCCTGGAGTTGCGCGATTTTGGGTTGGAGGTGGCGCAAAGTCTGATCTTGCTCAAACAGATCCAGGCTTGCTAATGCTGCTGCACAGACGACTGGGTTGCCTGTGTAGGTGTGACCATGGTAGAACGTGCGGAACTCGTGGGCCTGTCCCAGAAATGCCTGATAGATCCTCTCGGTTGCCAGCGTGGCTGCGAGTGGGAGATAACCACCACTGATGCCTTTGCCCAGCGCCATCAGGTCTGGTTCGATCCCTTCGTGTTCACATGCAAACATCGTGCCGGTTCTCCCAAAGCCGGTTGCAACCTCATCGACAATAAAGAGCAGATCGTGGCGTTTGGCGATTTCCCAGATGGCACGCGTGAAGCCAGACGGATAGACCAGCATGCCTGCCGCCCCCTGAACAAGTGGCTCCATCACCACTGCGACCAGAGAATCTTTGTGTGCAATTACCATACGCTCGATTTCATTAAGGTCATAATGTGCTTTGTAGGTAGGGAAAAACAGATGCTGATAGATCTGAAAGAACAGATCGATGCCACCGACGCTCATCGCACCAACCGTGTCGCCGTGATAGCTATTCCGCAACGTGAGAAAGGTGGTGCGGTTGGGCTGTGGTGTGGGACATTGGCGCCAGTATTGATAGGCCATCTTGAGCGCAATCTCGACCGCCGCCGCGCCGGTATCAGAATAAAATACCCGGTTGAGTTGGCCGGGCGACAGTTCCACCAGACGGCGAGCCAGGGTGATGCCAGGCGGATGTGACAACCCCAGAAACGTCGAGTGTGCCACCCGGTTGAGTTGCTCGACAATTGCTTGATTGATTTCGGGGCGACCATGTCCATGTACATTTACCCAGAGCGATGAAACGCCATCAAGGTAGCGGTTGCCTGCGACATCGATAAGGTAGCTTCCCTCTGCGCGTTCGATAATGACGGGTGACTCAGACTCCCAGGCTTGTTGCTGGGTAAAGGGATGCCACAGATAGCGTTTGTCATCATCTGCTAGTGTTTGTGTGATATCGATATGCTTTTCAAAGGTCATAATACCCTCACCAGGAACCGACAAAACATGTCGGTATCCAGCTTAAATGAGACCAAAACGTCGCCCGACTCGCTCAAAGGCTTCTACTGCGTAGATGAGGTCATCTTCTGTGTGTGATGCCATGACACATGCACGTAGTCGTGCAGTGTCATGTGCAACAGTTGGGGGGCGAATCGCGACAACAAAGAGTCCTTCTTCGCGGAGTGCGGCGGCCATTTCCAAGGTCTTCGCGGAGTCTTCCACCATGATCGGCACAATATGGGTTTGGGATGCCAGGGTATTGAAGCCTAATTCCTGAAGACCACGGCGGAAAAATGCCCCGCGTTGTTGCACCTGTTGCACCTGTTGAGGCGTATGCTCCAGTGTATCAAGGGCAGCGAGAGCTGCAGCGACGACGGTGGGTGGCAGCGCTGTAGTAAAGATAAAACTGCGCGCAAAGTTGATCAAATACTCAATCACAACTGTCGGACCAGCAACAAAGGCTCCCATATTGCCCAAAGCCTTACTTAGGGTACTCATCGTTACGGTTACTTCCTCTTCAAGACCCAGGTGGGCCACCAGACCGCGACCACCGGGACCAATACAGCCGGTGGCGTGTGCCTCATCGACAAAGAGCAGGGCATCGTACTGTTGGCAGAGTCGTGCGATATCGGCCAGCGGTGCAAGATCTCCGTCCATGCTGAACACGGTGTCTGTGACGACTAGGCGTTGTTGGTTTTGATGGGTCTGGCCGGACTGGGAAAGCAGTTGCTCGAGGGCTGCCACATCGCAATGGGGATAGCTATGGCAGGTTGCCCGACTTAAACGGCATCCATCGATCAGGCTAGCGTGGTTGAGCGCATCGCTGAATATCAAGTCGCCAGATCCTACGAGTGCCGGGATCACGCCGATGTTGGCGGTGTAGCCGCTCGTGAATAAGAGTGCCCGTTCTCTGCCCTTAAATTGTGCGAGTCGTGCTTCCAATTGCTGGTGCAGTGGTGTGGTACCGGTGATGAGCCGTGATGCTCCGGCACCGCACCCATGGGTGGTTGCATTGGCTGCTGCATGTTGCACATCTGGGTGTGTGGCCAGCCCGAGGTAGTTGTTAGAACTCAGGTTGAGGAACGGCTGACCATTGATGGTGAACCATGGCTCAGTACTATGGGTGATCGTCGTGAGTTGGCGATAGTTATGATGAGCCTGCACCATTTCAAGACGCCGCTGGAGCTTTTGGAGACGTACATCCATAGTGATAACCAGGCACACGGCAGTAGCAAGTGGCACCGCTGCTGAAAGGTAAACAACATGCCACGACCGATGATGTGCACTTAGCGATTAGGATGGATGTAGTATAGCTGCCACACGCCTTTGTTTTATCAACATTGGTGAACGACTGGTTATACTTTCATAACTACCCAGACCTTTCTGTAAAAACGTACTGCTATCTGCCACTTTTTAAGCTATATTCCCTATAATTCGGGCGATACCTGATCCAGAACTTCGCCCACACGCAGAATTTCTTCTTCGGTATTGTAAAAATGAGGTGCGATACGGAAACCCTTCCCGCGCACCACCGTAATAATGTTTGCTTTCGTCAGTTGGTCACAGGTTGCTTCAGGATCATTCACCTCAACAATCACAATACCAGAACGATGCGCTCGATCAGTACTGACAGACAAGCGATAGCCTCGTTCCCGAAGATCGTTGATGGCTACGTCGGTGAGGGACAGAATGCGTTCACTCACGTGGTCTATGCCTACCCCCTGAAGGAGCGCAACGCTGGCATTTAGTCCGTGCATACCAATGAAGTTGGGCGATCCAAGTGCAAAACGCTCAGCAGTTGGCAGGGGAGAAAAGTTATAATCTAAGAAGTTAAGCCAATCAACCGTGCTCGCGGCACCAACATATGGACCAGGAATGAGATCGTCGAGTAGCTCTCGCCGCACATACATAAACCCGACGCCCATTGGTCCAAGCAACCATTTTTGCGAGCCACACGATAAAAAATCGATGTTGGCAGCTTGCACATCAAGCGGGAAGGCACCCAGCGATTGAATGCCATCGACCGCAAAATAGATATTCCGATCACGGCACAGTTGGCCAGCACTGACAACATCGTTGCGGAAGCCAGTGGCAAACTGGACGGTGCTCATGGCAATCACCCGCGTATGACTGTCGATTCGCGATTCGAGTAGACTCAGATCCACCCCACCGTTGTGTGTCGGAACGAATTTTGTCAACACTCCCCGATGCGCCAGATTCATCCATGGATAGATATTGGCCGGATAATCGCCGTCAATGACCAACACATTATCGCCTGTGCGAAGGGGCAGTCCCAGGGCCGCCGTATTAATACCTGCGGCAGTGTTGGGCATCAGTACAATTTCATCGACAGAACGTGCGTTGATCAACGTGGCAAAGCGCTCGCGTAACTCGTTCATTGTATGAAATGCTGCAAGACCAGCTTCAGTAAAGGGGATCGTGGTCGATTGTTCTGCAAAGGTACGCATTGCGTCCGCAGCATGTGTATTAAGCGCAGAGACGCCCGCATGATTAAAGAAAGCATATTTCTCGACCATCGGAAATAACTTTCGGTACGATGTCACATCGAGCATGAATAGACCCTCCTACATAAACCCAATAAACTAATGCGAGGTACCAAGTGTGGCATGTATCATAGCATATTGCTGGGTTTGTGGGCATTCACCTTTACGCTATTAGAAAAAAAGACCCGCATGGCTTTTATGCCATGTGGGTCTAGATGAGACCTATCTACAGAGAGTTTTTCATTTTAGGGTGTAAAGGCATACGGGGTCCCAACACCAGATAACCATGCCTGTCCATTTGCACCAATGCGGAGGGTGTAGTAGCGTGGCTGTTGTACTCCAGATGCAAGGCCACCACCTACTGATGGAGGGCCAAAGGTACCGAAGAAATTCCAATTGAGGCGTGCGGGAATATTAAATACTGATGAACCATTTACATCTCGGTTGGATTTGAATCCACTGAGTCCTGCAAAATCATTACTGGAAATACCTAATTCACAGGTGAGATAGAGATTGGGCTGATTCCCGTTGCCAGGAAAATCAAATTTTTCTCCACAGGTCATCGATAGAATGTTATACCAATTGCCTCTACCAGCAATATCCCAGAAGTAATTATAGTTTTTTACATAAGCACGTGCTTCAGGTCTTGATGCCCACTGAATGGTGCTACCATTGTAGCAGTAGTTTAAGTTGGTAAATTGAATTGTGAACGCGTGTGTGTTACGTAACCCATACGCATTTTGTGCAGTGTCAATAAAATTGAATTCTGTGTTGACGGTCTTATTGTACTGACATGTTTGGTTGATGTCTGCATCCATCTGATTAGCAGGAGCAGTTAGTACACTTGCAGGACTTTTGGCAGCGTTCGCGTGTGGAATAGTTGCAGAGGCACCTACGGTAAGAATACTAGTAATAATGAACAGAATTGCAAAACGTAGTTGTGCTGGTACTTTGAATTGAGTCATCAGATTGCTCCTTATACTACATCAATGTGAAACAGCCGTCGTTACATGATAAACACCACAACTTCGAGATGTTTATTAACAGCAGTTTTAAAACTGTTTATGATTATATTGTGCTATCGTAAAATTACCGTGAAATAATCATAAAATAAGGGAAGAAGGCAGGAAAAGGGATGCAATATTACGTATCCCTGCGTCTACGACGACGGCGTGAAGAACGTGATTGACTTTGCTCTGCCTCAAATGTCTGAGAAGAGGTTTCATTCTGAGGTGTAGAAGGTGTCGATGGTTGGGTAGTAGTAGATTGTGCTTGTGGTGATTTGTTCCGTCGATTACGGTGACGAGATGATGATCGTTGTGTATTTTGTGCTCCTGTTGTGCCTGTGTTCGTATGTTCGTGAGGTGTTTGTTCATGGGATGAGGCCTTTATTTGTGGCTGAGTGTCTGATACGGTGGGTGAGGTCCATTCGCTGACATCTTCTTCAAGTAGTGCCAAGGCATCAAGGATGTTGGGATTATCAATTTCATCACGTCGGGAATGGCGCTCATTTGCATGAGTTCCTTCATCGTCCTGTGAAGTGTAGACTTCCTTGCGTTCACGATTCGCAAAAGGTGTTATGCCAGCTACATTGCGACGACGTGCTTCTGAGCCCACCCGATCGATTGATTCTTGAACTTGTTCTGGTGTATATTCCTCTCGTACTCCATTATCTCCCAGTGCGACTGTAATGGTTTCTTTGACGACATTCACCGCGACGACTTCCCCTGGGCCATCTGGTGTTTGAACCCATGTACCTTTAGAGGGCAATTCTTCTTTGATCTGCAGATACTGATCATGTTCATATGATAAACAGCATAAGAGCCGTCCACACACACCGCTGATTTTGGATGGATTGAGTGGTAGATCCTGGTCTTTTGCCATTTTAATAGATACACGCGCATAATCGGGTAAAAAGGTTGCACAACACAGGAGCCGTCCACAGGGGCCGATACCGCCCAGTAATTTGGCTTCATCGCGAGGGCCAATCTGGCGTAACTCGATGCGGGTACGAAACGTACGGGCAAGATCGCGCACCAGCATGCGAAAATCGACCCGTTTTTCGGCGGTAAAGTAGAATGTGAGACGTGAGCCATCGAAACTGTATTCTGCTTTGACCAAACGCATGGGGAGATCGTGATCGCGGATCTTCTCGCTACAACGTTCAATCAGGTCTTCCTGATTTTCGTTCAACGTTTGAAGCCGTTCAAAATCAGACGTCTCAACGCGTCGCATGACCGGTTTAAGCTCACCGATGATTTCGTCATCGCTTACTTCCCGCGCAGTATGAACTACTTTCGCGATCTCTGGTCCGCGGATCGTTTCGACAATGACATGTTCACCCGTCTCCAGCGTATCATAGTTGTTCGGGTCAAAAAAGTAGGTTTTTCCTGAATCTTTGAATCGTATTCCGACCACAACTGGCATTGTATGGCTCCATTATGGGCGGGAGATTACCTTGTACCGATAGAATGAGCGCACTGGGCAAGAAAGATAGGAAATCATGGGTTTTAGTCAGCAATGTACATGACAAATGCTTCAATCTTAATTGATAGTGTATAGCTATTCGGTAAAATCAATGGTGTCTTTAATGTAATCTCACACCCTCTGAATTATAGTAAAGACTGTTCAATCAGTCGTTTGGGTTATTGCTTTAAGATGATCGTCCCAAGACCATATAGGCACGTACACGTTGGGTTTTCCCTTTGAGTTGTAATTCACCCATTTCTTGAATGTTGAATATATTACTGATAGCCTGATAGGTTGCTTCTCCTATCAAGATACTGTTAGGGTTTGCGGCGGCCTCTAGACGTGCTGCTGTGTTGACGGTATCACCAATGACAGTATACTCCAAACGTTGCCGTGTCCCAAAGAATCCAGCATAGACTGGTCCGGTGTTAATGCCGATGCGAAATTCAAATTGCTTGCGTGTATCAAGTCTTGCCATCAGCTTTTGATGTGCTGTGATCATATCAAGCGCCGCTTGAACTGCTGCAAGAGCATTGTGATCTGATTCGACCGTATCCGAGAGCCGTGGTGCACCGAATAGGGCCATGATACCATCCCCGATGTATTTGTCGAGTGTACCGCTGTGATGAAAAATAACCTCGGTCATTTCGTGCAAATATTCGTTGAGGAGATCCTGAGCTTCACGCGGTGAAAGATTTTCTGAAAGGGTACTAAACCCTTTTACATCGGCAAACAATACGCTTACTATAAGTTCTTGTGGCTCCCAGAGCTGACCATGTTGTGAGTAGTAGCTAGCAACTAATTTGGCCACGTTAGGTGACATAAAGCGTTCAAGATTCTGTAAGAGCTGTTCTTGTTTATGCAGTTCTTCCGTTAGTCGCGCTCGTTGGATATTGATAGCTGCCTGGTTGGCGAGCGCTGCAAGCAAATCACGTTGTTGTTCAGTAAATTGATCACGCCCTGGTGAATCAAGATAGATAAGCCCGATTGATTTACTTTCACTGATGAGGGGAACACAGATGGCGGAACGGATGTTTGCACTGATAATGCTATCTGAACCAGCGAAATCAAGCCGTGCATCGCGTGTTAGGACCGCCTCGTTTCCTTCAAGGGCATTGTGAGCGATAGTTGAACTGAGTGTGATATCGTTCTGATTGGGGGGATAGACAATCATTGGAATAAGCTCACCACCCCTACGCAGCAACAATATACCACGGTGTGCTGGTATAAGCTTGAGAACTTCATCCATCACTGCTTCCAGCAAATCATTCACTTTCAGCAAATTATCGAGACGTTTGCTAATCCGGTAGAATTCTTTCAGATCAAGTGCAAACTCGGGGAGTTCATTCGACTGAATTTCGCGGACATCGGCAGCCAGTGGGAAATATTTTTTGTCGTCGAGTACTACGCTTTGTACTGCGCGATTCTCAAAATGGATGTCGAATGGCCCAATTCGGATAGTATCACCATCATTGAGTAATGACTCTTTGACCCGTAACCGATTGACAAAGATACCATTCCGACTACCAAGATCCTGAATATATGC
Source organism: Chloroflexi bacterium AL-N1 (assembly GCA_013122435.1). Classification (GTDB taxonomy): domain Bacteria; phylum Chloroflexota; class Chloroflexia; order Chloroflexales; family Roseiflexaceae; genus AL-N1. The sequence goes on along the minus strand of WYDT01000011.1, from coordinate 151,153 downwards.
TTCGTGCTGGCGTAATGCAATCACCGCATGTTGGCGGGATACCGTTACATCGTTCAACACAATCTCATTATCAAGTGCACGACCAATCGATATACCTTGCTCAGTGACAGCAAAAGAACGTTGTTCATTGTGGATGGACACTGAGACACGGGCCATGTATATACTTCCTTGGTTTGAACTGCTTACTTTCGAGGGTTCACATTTAGATGGTAGTAACGACCCCTCGGTTTTTTCAGTATAGCAGACGTATCGTATAGGAGCAAACACAAATAGACACCAACACAAACAATCTGGTGCCTGCTCATTGTCCTGTACTCATCCACGACCGTTATTATCGTTTACGTCGCCGTGAGTGTGTAGATTGTACCAGCCGCGAAAAGAAAGAACGTATCATCGGCCAGCGTAATGTACGCATCTCTCGTTCCAATGCTACGGTTCGTTGTGTATCAACAGGTCGATAGCGCTCGTTGACATAGGTGTCGACAATTCGATGGATTGACTGACGGTATTCTGGTAGATGACGTGCTAACTCGTTGGCATATTCGTGTGGTGTATGATGCGATTGATGCGGCAATCCTGTCCATCCAGCCAGGCGAGAAAGTCGTGTGTAGACGGCTGCCGTTGGTGATAGCCCTTTGAGATCGCGTTGAAGCAGCACTCGTATGAGCACTACCACCCCTATAATGGCTGCCATGATAAGACTGTACATCAGCAATTGCTGTTGAAGCTCCTCGCGACGGCGTTCTGCCAGAAGACGTTGGAACGCAGCAGGATCAGGACTCTCGACCCCCAGATCGCCCTCTTCCAGCTCAAGCCTGCTAAGTTGATCTGAAGGTACTCCTGGTACACCTAGTACAGTGTCATTATTCTCTTCATTCCCAGATACGCTAGGGCGCGTCGGAATGTCCGTGTATGAGGCGGGGGTCGGTTCGAAGCGTTGCCAGCCATAGCCGGGGAAGTATACTTCCGGCCAGCTATGTGCAACACTCTGTCGTACCACATATGCACCTGTTTCAGGGTCAAGTGTCCCACCAGCATAGCCCTGTACCCAGCGTGCCGGTATGCCGAGCGAGCGTAGCATGACCACCATAGCGGTAGCAAAGTCATCACAATAGCCGATTGGTCGCTCAAACAAGAAATAATCGACCCAGTCTTGATTGGTTGGTGGCACAGTACGCGTTTCATCATAGGTGAGGCGCCGTAAGTAGACCTGGATAGCAATCGTTTGGTCATAGGCATTTGTGGCGCCAGCTTCCTCGACAATACGACGAGCCTCATCACGTGTACGTTGGGTGATTGTGTCAGGCAATTGGAGGTAGTGATTGCGTAACCAATCGGGATAATTTATTCCTGCATCACGCAAACTCTGCTGATCGACCGTTGAGACCAGTGCTGTAACGGTATATCCCTGGGTGGTTTGTAGTGGCAATTGAGAGAGCACAGAGGTTGTTTCAAGATAGTTTGGTTCTATGCCTTCTCCATCATCTATGTACCCATGTTCAACCATAACGGGGATACCGGCAGAGACAAACTGCCCACCGACCATCAGGAGATTGTCACCACGCTGTTGGGTTAGTTCAATCGTATGTGTGACAAGTATGCGTCCTGCTACTTCTGAACTAAGTGCTGGTATCCCAATATCGAGTGGTGAACGCGCCTGGGCAATGGTAGGCGCTCCAACCAACGCACGGGCTCGCTCTCCTACGGTGCTGCCCCATCCTCGGCCTGTGTATTGGTCAAATGCGTTGGCACGCCAATACTCGTATTCGTCGGTATACACACGCATAACTTCAGCATCACCAAGTGCCCGACCGCCGCCAACTCGCACTGACTGGGTGGAAAAACCGCCGCCAGTGGTCCCAGGTGGTGCGTTGATCGTACTGAATGCAACTTCCCACCCTTCACGAGCTGCGGTGAAGGGCGAACTCATGATCTGCCATGCACGGGCGACTTGTGTGTTACTTATCTCGCTGGGTAAAAAACTGGTGCCAATAGCGATGATGATGCAAAAAAAGGTTGCTGCGCTTAAGAAGCGCCACGAAATGAAATCGGGATAATCCATCAGTGATGATTGCCAGGTCTGTTGCTGTTGGACAATGTGTTGATGTACGACTAACAACAGCGCAGCGCCGAGGAACATGAAGAAAAGCGTCGTTGGTTTCGGTAATGTGAACGTATAATTAATGAGAATGGTGAAGGCATTTAGAATCACCGCCCACCAGGTCCAGTGTAATCGAAAGATGAGCCAACTGGTCATATAGGCGAGTATCCAGAAGAGGAGGGCGAGCGCAATGACGAACAGCACGGTGTCTTCGCCACGCCCTCCTGACTGCAGGAGTCGTCCAAGTGTCATCGCCCGAATCAAGACTTCGGTAGCTTGATCGCCCCAACTGGAGAGCCATGCCGCTCGTTCTGCGCCCATTTCTTCGCTGATCTGAGAGGTTAGTAGCGGACGAATACTTTGGATAGTCCATACGACACCAAGTATTGCGCTAAGAAGATGGGCTAACCATCCCGATAACCAGTGTAAGCGTGCAAAGATGAGTCCAACCACTACTGCTGGTATGGCCACCCGTATCAGCATATCCAGCCCTTCGGCCCAGTTTGCCGAAGCAATACTCTGTACAACGCTCCACACCATAATGGCTGCCAGAATGAAAGCTGGCAGGAGTATGGGAATATCCCAGCGTCGATACCAGGGAATATAAGGTGTGTGTTGTGGTGTAGTAGCTACCGTAGACATAAGATACACCTGTTATCAGTCAGTTAATCTAAAGATAGTACTGGCATTTTGCCACACTGTGTCTGCCACATCGGCTACAGTCATAGCACGTAGTTTCGCAATACGTTCAGTCACGAGACGTACGCGTGCGGGCTCATTGCGCTTGCCACGAAAAGGATGTGGACTAAGATAGGGACTATCCGTCTCGGTTAAGATGCGGTCAAGAGGGGCATGTTGAGCGACGTGATGGAGTGCAGTGGCTTTAGAAAACGTTACTGGACCACTGAACGAGAGATAAAACCCTACCTCAAGACATGCCTCTGCATAGGCCCAGTCGCCTGAAAAAGAATGCATAATACCAGGTTGGTTGCACGCTGCGTCGCGGAGAATACGTATAGTATCTTCCTGTGCATCACGACTATGAATGACAACAGGGAGATTAAGTTCACGTGCAAGGGCAATTTGTTCACGAAAAAGCTGTTCTTGCCGCTCATGCGGTGCACGATCATGATAATAATCAAGGCCAATCTCACCAATGGCGACAACTTTGGGATGTTGGGCAAGGTGTTGAATTTCAGCCAGCCAACTTGCATCCGCCTCTGCCGCATAATGTGGTTGGATGCCAACAACAGCGTAAAGTTCAGTATGTTGTTCTGCCAGTTGCACCGCAGCGCGTGATGATACCAGATCATAGCCTATTTCAACCATACGTTGAACGCCCGCCGTATGGGCATGCTCAATGATCGTCTCGCGATCTGCATCAAATTGAGTAAGATGCAAATGTACATGTGTGTCGATAAACTGTAACGATTGTGACATAGCTGCATTCTACCACGGAATGTTCTGTTTTTTGGATTGACCAGAAAAAGTGGTATCGGTAGTTGTGTGCATCGTTTGATTGCAGTATACTACGAATATCGCAAGAAAAAGCTATATGAAAGTTTTGTTCGTGTTGCCCCGATACAAACTACTTTATAGAATACACATCATACTCTTAAAAATATGCTATTCTTAACGGTATTTTACAATGCTTGACTAATGCAGTCATATAGTATACTCCTCAATATTGATGGTTGCATGTTTCGCTACTAACTACGACTTTGGGAGGCATACAATGGATTTTGATTTAACCCGTGAACAGTTGATGATTCGTGATGCTGTGCGTGAGTTTACTGAACGTGAAATCATGCCCAAAGCACGTCACGTTGATGAAACTGGTGAATTTCCAACCGACACCTTTCGTAAGATGGGCGAGTTGGGATTAATGGGAATCCCCTTTGCTGAGGAGGATGGTGGTGCTGGTGGTGACAGCGTGAGTGCTGCTCTTGCAGTGGAAGAGGTGGCCCGTGGGTGTGGCTCAACCGCACTGGCATACTCCGCTCATATGGGGCTTGGATGTGCCCCCATTGCGATGTTTGGTAATGCGGAGCACAAGCAACGGTTTCTCAAGCCTGCCGCGTCAGGTGAATATATGGGAGCTTTCGCCTTGACTGAACCACATGCAGGTTCTGATGCGGGTTCGACACGTACCACAGCGCGGCTCGAAGGGAATTCGTGGGTTATCAATGGTTCTAAAATGTGGATTACTAATGCTCCTGTCGCTGGCCATATTATCGTCACGGCCCGAACTGACTCTGATAAGGGCAAGCGGGGTATCAGCGCTATTATTGTGCCGCGTGCAACACCAGGTATGACGTTTGGTAAGCATGAGCTAAAGATGGGCTTACGTGGCTCTGTAAGTACGGCTATTGCGCTGGAGGATGTTCGTGTCCCGCGCGAAAATCTACTTGGCGAGCGAGGTGCGGGATTTAAACAGTTTTTGCAGGTACTGGATGGTGGACGGATTGGTATTGGTGCGATGGCTATTGGGCTGGCCCAGGCCGCCTATGAAGCCGCCAAGTCCTATGCGAAGGAACGTGAAGCCTTTGGTAAACCAATTGGTGCCTATGAGTCCGTTTCTAACATGATTGCTGATATGGCCGTTGGGTTGGATGCCGCACGCTTATTGGTCTATCGTGCGGCGTGGCTGAAAGATCTGGGGCGTCCTTATGTGCGAGAAGCTGCTATTGCGAAATTGTATGCCTCAGAAATTGGTGAAAAAACCTGTCGTGATGCGATCCAGGTCTTTGGTGGTTATGGCTACAGCCAGGAATTTCCTGTTGAGCGTCTCTATCGAGATCAACGTCTGTTGACTATTGGTGAAGGAACATCTGAGATCTTGCGTGTCGTTATTGGTCGCTATGATCTTGGGAGTTTTGTTGGTAATTAGATGGACCAAATGACTGTTAGCTCAATGTCGCAAGAGATTGGTTTGCTTGCCTCGGATATAATAGTAGTGTCAGTGTGGTGTCACAAGACCAAATCCACAGATACCACAAGAGGGTTTCAGGTGATCTGTGTGGTATCTTGTGTGTTAAAGATCCAGAAATGCGCGCGATACGTAACAACATAAAGTCTGTATGCTATGGTAGCGGAGGGAGGTGCTTATGAAAGACCTCCGCTCTGTTGCAGACGAACATATTCAACCTGAAGATCTTGTTTTAATAGATCGCATTGTGTCGGGAGATGATCGTGCACTGGAAAGTCTGTACGATAGGTATGCGCGTGTTGTCTACAGTTTATCAATGCGAATGTTAGGCAACGCAGAGCTTGCTGAGGATGTAGTTCAAGAGACATTCTGGCGTATCTGGCGTCGTAGTACGACGTTCCAATCATCACGTGGTCGGGTATCTGGCTGGATTTTTGGAATTGCACATAATCTTGCTATTGATGAGTTACGTCGACAGCAAGCGCGACCAATTCCAGTCTATGATCGTGAAGATCGTCCGGTCTTACGTGATATGGAAGACCAGAATATTAATGTCGCCAGCTCTATTGTCGAACAGGAACAGCGGCGTTTAATCGTTACTGCGTTGGAACGTATTCCGCCCGAACAACGTGAGGTGATCGAACTTGCGTATTTTGGTGGGTTATCGCAGAGCGAAATCGCGGAACGCCTCCAACATCCCATTGGCACAGTGAAAACGCGTGTGCGTTTAGGGTTACAGAAACTGCGCGATATTCTGCTTGATGAGGGTTTTCAATTGGAAGATCTGGGTGAATAGGCTAAATCATTACAACATCGTTTTCAGCTCGACTGGCCTGACGGCAAAATACACGAACAATGGACGAACACATCAGGGAATTGCTTCCCGCTTTCGTATTAGGTGCCCTTGATGCCGATGAGGTCTTTTTAGTAGAACAACATCTTCGGACATCAAAAGAAGTACGTGCCGAAGTAGCAGAACTTCGTACGGTCGCCGGATTATTATCGTATGCACCAGAACAACAACAACTGCCTGCACATGTTAAGCGGCAGTTGTTTGCGCGTATAGGTGCAACAGCGGAACTATCTTTCCCTCAGACAGTACATACAAATTATAAGTCTCATACGCCTCCCTCATTCAACTATTTTGCTTCCTGGGGACGCGGTGTCTTCGCCATGGTTGTAGTAGCTTTGCTGGTTCTCATGGGCACGAACGTGTATGCCTACAGTCTACTTCACAGTACGAATCGCCAATTTGCTCAACTTACAGCTGACTATCAAACTGTGAATGACCAATTGAATGCAACAAGGGTGGAATTGCAAACGGTGACCGATGAAACGGAACAGTTACGTCAGCAAATGACAACACTGGTAGACATACAAAGAGCCCAACAACAGGATTTTGCCTTTCTAGCCTCTTCAGCAACTGAAGGTCATTTGCTGACATCTGAAATAACAGGAGTTGAGGGGAAAATGTATGCACAGCCCGGCCATAATCGGGTTGTTCTGGTACTTCATGGTCTACAGCAACTCGAAAGTGGTGCAACCTACCAGTTTTGGTTTGCTACCGCCGACGAGGGACAAATTCCCTCTACCACATTTAACGTCGAACAACATGGCATTATCGAATTATCGATTGAGGCACCTGAACCTATTGATGTGTATCAAGAGGTTATGGTCACGGTTGAAGCTGATGGTGGTGCCCAAACACCCAGCAATGATGTCGTGCTCACTGCATCAATTTAGCCCATACACATCTTGTATTAGCATCTTTCAGTGCATAAAAAGTTGACGCCAGATGCTTCTGTGCGGTATGATACAGAGAAGAGTCACAAAGCACAACCACATACTCATCTGAAATTGTAAAGGGAGTTCGCACCATGCGCACAACGTTTGGCGCTTTGACGTTTATTGTTGGACTTGGACTTGGACTTATCGGTGGAGCAGCGCTACTTGCATATGCCTATCAAGCAGCAGGGTTGTATCCGCCTGACGACGCGACGATTAAGTTTATCGCTCGTGAGCGTGGTTGGTTGCGGGAAGACGTGTAGGTAATTGGTAAAAAAATATGTGGAGACAGAGACGGTGTGGTCTGTCTGTCTCCGAACTCGCTCAATGAAGGAGTTGCCTGTGGAAAACGTGTGGTTAAATAATTATGAAGCAGGGGTGTCGGCTACTCTCTCATACCCCGACTCAACTTTGAGTGATTTTTTGGCAGAGAGTGCACGTAAGTATCCGTACAATACAGCAACACATTTTGTCTTGAGTTATCTGTTGGGTGGTCGTTACACGGTTGGTGGAAAAATTACGTATCGAAAATTAAATGAACTGGTTGATCGTTTTGCAACGTCTTTGCATCAACTCGGTGTTCGTAAAGGTGATCGAGTTGCGTTGATGCTGCCAAACTCTCCGCATTTTGTGATTGCGTTCTTTGCGGCGATGCGGCTTGGCGCAATTATTGTGAACAACAATCCAACCTATACATCACGTGAACTTAAGCACCAATTGAGTGATTCCGGTTCAGAGACTATTGTTATTCTTAATCTGTTTTGGCCTCGATTGCGTGAAATCCAGCAAGAAACACCCATTAAACGGGTGATTGTTGCCCATGTTTTTGACACATTGAGTTTTCCATCAAGTCTTTTGGTAAAAGCAAAGCAACGTCGTGATCCTGAATGGGTTGATGTCCCTCGTGATAGTGATATCCTCTTCTTCCAAAATTTGCTGGATCAGTCTGCACCAACTCCACCGTCTGTTGAGATTAAGCCAGATGACACGGCACTGTTTCAATACACTGGTGGTACCACTGGTCTTCCCAAGGCTGCTACGCTGACACATCGCAATCTGGTTGCCAATACCATCCAGGTGTCGAGCTGGTTGACCGATGGGAAACCCGGACAAGAAAAAGTCATGGCTGCCATTCCATTCTTCCATGTCTATGGAATGACAGTATGTATGATTTATGGCCTGTACATGGGTGCAGAGCTTGTGATTGTGCCAAACCCACGACCTATCGATAATGTGATGGGTATTATCCAGCACGAGCGTGCGACGGTCTTCCCTGGTGTTCCCGCAATGTACATTGGTATTGTCAATCATCCTGAAATTAACAGTTATGATTTGACATCAGTACGTGCGTGTATCAGTGGTTCAGCGCCGCTGCCGATGGATATACAGGAACGTTTTGGTCAGATTACAGGTGGGCGATTAGTTGAAGGTTATGGTTTGACTGAGGCCGCCCCCGTCACCCACTGTAACCCGGTCTATGGCAAGCGGAAGAATGGTTCAATTGGTGTTCCTTTCCCCGATGTTGAGGTGCGACTCATCGATCTCGAAAAAGGCGAGGATTTGCCTTTAGGCAGTGAACAGGAAGGAGAATTGTTGCTTAAGGGGCCACAGGTGATGAAAGGGTACTGGAATCAACCTGAAGAGACGGCTGCTACCATTGATGCAGATGGCTGGTTACATACTGGTGACATTTGTAAAACTGACGAAGATGGCTATTTCTTCATCGTGGATCGTAAGAAGGACATGATTAACGTCTCTGGCCTTAAAGTCCTGCCTCGTGATGTTGAAGAGGTCCTGTTCATGCATCCTAAGGTACTTGAAGCTGTGGTCGCCGGTATTCCTCATCCTACACGTGGTGACGATACGGTGAAGGCGTTTATTGTACGGCAACCAGGTGAGCAGGTCACGGTAGAAGAAATTCGTGAGTTTTGTAAACTGCATTTGGCACCATACAAGATACCACGTGAAATCGAGTTCCGTGACGAATTGCCAAAAACCATTGTTGGCAAGGTACTCCGTCGCGTGCTGGTCGAAGAAGAAAAGCAAAAACAAGTTGGTCAAACGGCAGCTTCTGAGCCAACATCACAGGCTACAGCAGCAGAAGCATCGTCTAACTAATGTGTGATTGTGTTCGCAGATGAATTGACGGCATACTTATTTCAACGTATAGTATAGGAGACATGGCAAGACCAGACCAACTGTACAAACGATTAATAAAATACTGGCGACAATTCATCATTATTGAAGCCGACGTAGCCCTCTGTGATGATCGCAGGGGGCTTTTTGTTACGACATGTGGTAGCGCAGAAAAGTAAGCATAATATGAAATGATACTACTTAATGATGGAGTACAAAGCATTAAAAATGATAATAATCGTTACTACACAAAGGAGGTTTTTATGACGATCAACTGGGATGACAAATATGCCCGTGAAGGGCTTACTTTTGATGATGTGTTACTCATCCCATCAGAATCACACATCATCCCATCTGAAGCAAACATACAAACGCAGCTCACACGTGGTATCCACATGAATATACCCATAGCAAGTGCGGCGATGGATACTGTGACCGAACATCGTCTTGCTATCGCACTCGCACGTGAGGGGGGCGTCGCTTTTATTCACAAGAACATGTCAATCGCCGATCAAGCAGAGATGGTACGTAAGGTTAAACGTTCTGAAAGCGGGATGATCATTGATCCTATCACAATGGATGATGATAAAAATGTCGGTGATGCGCTCGATCTTATGTCTGAATATCGCATATCTGGTATTCCAATCATATGTAATGATGGTGATTTGGTAGGTATTCTTACGAACCGCGATCTCCGGTTTGAGACAGACCGTAGTCGTCCTATTCGTGAATTGATGACATCACGAAACCTGGTTACTGTCCCGGAGGGGACAACACTCGAACAGGCCAAAGAGGTTTTACATACCCATCGTATTGAAAAGCTGTTGGTGGTGAACCGTCAGGGGAAATTGTCGGGGATGATAACGGTCAAGGATATCATGAAACAGATCGAGTATCCCAACGCCTGTAAAGATGAACACGGACGGTTGCGTGTTGGGGCCGCGATTGGCGTTATAGGTGATGCAATGCAGCGTGCTGATGCACTTGTGCGTGTTGGTGTTGATATTCTTACGATAGATACGGCCCATGGCCATTCGCAGATGGTGCTCGATGCCGTAGTGCATCTACGTGAAGCATTCCCCGAGGTGCAAATTGTGGCTGGAAACGTATCGACCAGTTCTGCCACTGCTGCGCTCTGTGAGCGTGGGGTTGATGCGGTCAAGATTGGACAGGGGCCTGGTAGTATCTGCACCACACGAGTCATCTCTGGAACAGGCATGCCGCAAATCACAGCCATTACTGATTGTGCACGAGTGGCGGAACGTTTTGGTGTTCCGATTATTGCAGATGGCGGCATTAAGTACAGTGGCGATATTGTGAAAGCTCTGGCAGCAGGGGCACATACTGTGATGATTGGCTCACTCTTTGCAGGGACTGAAGAAAGCCCTGGTGAAACCATTCTGTACGAAGGCCGTAGTTACAAGAGTTATCGCGGAATGGGATCAATTGGAGCGATGCAGCGTGGTAGTGGTGATCGTTACTTCCAAAGGGCAGAGACCAGTAGTAAAATGGTTGCGGAAGGCATCGAAGGTATGGTTCCGTATAAAGGCCCACTTGGTGATACTATTCACCAACTCATTGGTGGAGTACGTGCCGGTATGGGTTATGTCGGGGCACAGGATATTGAAGCGCTGCGTCACAATGGGCGCTTTATCCGTATTTCGGGAGCAAGCCTGGTCGAAAGCCATCCACACGATGTCAAGATTACCAAAGAAGCACCCAATTACGAGCGTCGTTAAGAACCACAGCAAAAGCTGTAGCAGTACATTGTATCGAGCGTGCAATGTGCTGCTTTTTGTATGCGATTGTGGATGTGTTATAAATAACACAGTGACAGGGTAAGTTTGGAGTAACGGTTGATGGGGCTGCCTTCATTGTATCCTAATCGTGATGACTATCTATCCAATCAATGTAATATCGTTTTGCTCACCTGGATCAAGTGTAAGCCATCCACGCTCATAATCTATCGAGACTTGAGCAAAACGTGATAGTAAGCCATTCCCAATATTTGCCCGTCCAGTCCGCGCTAGATCACCCACCAACCCTAGTTGTGCATCCAAACCAACATCTGGCAGGCGGAAAGGCCCTAAGTGGATCTCGGGACAGGAGCGCTGCAAAACCGTGCTACTCCCGCCGAAACCTGTTCCGTAAGCAGCAGTGACATTGGCCGCACCGGGGAATAAGCCCAACGGTTTGGCAAGGTCAGGACCTACTGTTAAAGTACTGTTTGAACCGGTGTCAAGGGTGACCAGTGGAATGTGTTGACCTTCGATTACCAATGTGTGCAATGCTGGGAAATGTTCAAAAAAGCCCATTGGTAGGATTGCGCCACGTTCTGAAATCGGTGCTGGTGTAACATCAGGATGCGTGATAGCCAGCCAATGGTGCTGGTAGTTAATTTGCAATGAGATCTGGCGAATGACATTGTATCCCAAGACGACATCAACTGGGAATGGCATGGTGCTGAGATCGAGTGCTGGCGCAAAGAGATTACGAATAGTAAGTTCGCCGAGGCGTAGCCAGGGGAGTTCCGTTTCAGTAAACTCCACCATATCGCTTGCAGCCCCACGCCCAAAACCACTGCCACCCATCTGTAATGCGATGCGTCGGGCTAACCGTAGATCTATGGCTGAAGGATCTGTTCCCGTATCAATAAGGATATGCAACGGGTACCCGCCAGGGCCTGCTGCAATACAACAGAGAACATCATGTGCATGTCCAAAGGACACCACTGTTGTGCCTGAACGAGGAAACTCTAAAATTGTACGATCCCCGATCATCGCTGTTCAGCTCTGTTGTACCCTAGTTAATATAATAGAATAACAGCCCTCCCCGCGAGGGCTGCCTTTTGTCCCGCCTAACCACAAGGTATTCTGTTTATTTAAACTTAGTGATAGATATTATTATACCATGGTATTGCAAGTATTGCGAAAATATGATCATTCTGCCTATAGAACTACTTTGCCCTGAAAAGCCTTACCAGAGTGCATGTCAACGAACCTGTCCTATATGATGGATATCAGGACTGAAATTGAAGGTATGTTATAAGCTCCTCACGCCCATAAGATCTTACGTGATTCCTAAGCTATCTCGTTGCTTATACACCAAAACATCCACGTATACTCGAAACATCGTATCACCTGATAGATATTATAACCTGTATACATCTGTCACTATACTCAAAGATATTTCGTATTTCTCTCAAGTTAACTTGACTTTCTTGTGCGAATTTGTTCAAGTCAACGTATTCACTATTGTCTGAGATAGGTTCTTGTGAAGGTGCAGTCATGTTAGGGCTCCATTTCATGTATTTGGGGCGCACAATCTATTTTCACCATTCAAATACGTTATTAGTCCTACCAACCTTAAGGAGCTACCATGATAAAAGTTTACCGTACACGTACTATTGATGCGTCGCCATCAACTATCTTCGACTTACTTTCTGACTCAGAGAGTCTCCCTACTTTGTTACCTCGTGTGAGCCGGGTAGAATTCTTGCAACAGGTTGGATATGAAGATCAGGCTCGTATTGCCACCTACATGGCACTTGGCCCCTTTGGTGAGTTGCGTAGTGAAGGTACTGTTCAATGGGAAGTTGATCGTGAAGTCGCCTTTGTGTCACACAAGCCCGTATATGTCGAGTCACGCTGGACATTGAGCCCTTCTGGTGCTGGTACTACTGTTGATGTGGCATTAACGCTTGATCTGGCACCGTTACTTGGCCCTTTAGCGAAGTTTATTCCACCAGAACAGGTCACTGGTATGGTTATCCCCGATCTTGATACAGCGCTGAGTGAGGTGGCTCGTCGCGTAGAAACGATGGAGGAGGTTGTATAACTCCTGGTGTTTCTTCTTTTTGCATCATTAACGGCGAGTGATAGTGTTAGACTTTTGGCGTATTCTGGCGGGCTTTTTGCTGAGTGCATTGATCGGTGCTATAGCCTATTGGCGTGGTTCACTAACACGAAGTGGCTGGCTAGGCGCCATACTCACAGGCACTGCTACTTTTGGGTTTGGTGGATGGGCATGGGGTTTGACCCTTATTGTATTTTTTATCACTTCAAGTTTACTCTCACGTTTTCGTCAACTGCATAAACAACGTATAGCTGGTGAGAAGTTTGAAAAGAGTGGCAAGCGGGATATAGGTCAGGCGCTTGCCAACGGTGGTATGGCAAGCATAGTGGCTATTCTCTATGGAATCACGGGTGCTCCTGAGGTATTGCTGGTACTCTTTGCTGGGGTCATGGCTACGGTTACTGCAGATACATGGGCAACAGAACTTGGTGTACTGAGTCGTCAACCGCCACGTCTTGTCACGACATTACGTGTCGTGCCATCGGGTACTTCAGGTGGGGTCACGTTGGCAGGTTTGCTTGCGTCCCTCGCTGGTTCATTGATCATTGGGATAACGCTTCTGGCGGTCTTCTGGCTAGAGACGGGTACCTTTGTGCTATCCTTTGTCTGGATAACCTTGTTTGGCGGTTGTATAGGTAGTCTGTGCGATAGTGTGTTAGGCGCAACTGTCCAAACTATGTACAAGACCACAGACGGTGAGGAAACTGAACGTCGGTTGAGTTCTACTGGTCAGACAAACCAACTTATTCGAGGGTGGCGCTGGATGAACAACGACATGGTCAATTTGGTCAGTTCATTAGTTGGTGGGTTGGCAGCGCTGCTTCTGGTTTCCTGGTAATACGATGGGAAATAAAGAAACACTACTCAAAATTGAGTAGTGTTCTTGGTGTTTTGGCGGGGACGACGGGATTCGAACCCGCGATCTCAACCTTGACAGGGTTGCATGTTAGGCCTCTACACCACGCCCCCGTGACCCCAGTGGGATTCGAACCCACGATCTTCACCTTGAGAGGGTGACGTCCTAGGCCGCTAGACGATGGGGCCGCTCATATTTTTGTTAAAGACTGCCGTCATCTCAGCGACGTTGAGGATTATAGCATTCTTTGCTCAATTTCGCAAATTATAGCTGTCCATGCTTTTCTGCTAGAACGTTTTATAATGGTATTTTTGTCACGCGGTATTAGAAGGAAGATGTATATGAGTACCTATAAAATCCACGTAACGAAGGATAATCTGATGTTTGCAGCAGCACACTTTGCTTCATTTGATGGTAATCAAGTAGAGCCTCTCCATGGCCATAACTACCGTGTGAGTGTAACACTAGAAGGTCCACTCGATGAGAATGCTTACGTGTTTAATTTTGTGCCAGTCAAACGCATTGTCAAACGTATTGCCGATGAACTCGATCACCGCATGCTGCTGCCACGCGACAGTACATTGGTAAGCATTGAAGAAGATCAGCAAGGCGGTGTTATTGTCCGCACAAATGATCGGTGGTATCGTTTCCCGCTTGAGGATGTGCTGATATTACCCATCACAAACACAACTGTTGAGCCAATTGCACAATATCTGTGCAGACGATTGCGGGACGAGTTAAGTTCACGTGATGATGCTCGACATCTGACGGCCATTGAGATTGAGATCGAAGAAACTTTTGGGCAGTCTGCGATCTATCGTGAGATGTTAGCGTTCGCGCACTGATCATGTGTTGTCGCGACGTGCGAAAAGCGCAACATCGCAACTGGTAGCAATGATAAAAGTTTGGCCAGTTTGTGAGAAACCGTATGCACGTAGCTCACAGGCACCATCTTCACCAATTTTCACCGCGTTGTTGCTATTGCTGTAGATGGATTGATGTGGGTATGGCAACACACTATTATAGTGGGGTCAAACAATTGGAAGTGCTTCAAGCCTCCAACTGTCGTGTCTGCCACGTGGCAACCGACCACCATCAAGGCTAGCAGTGTGAATGATTTCATCGGCAAGTACTCCGATTCCTTGTGCAGTAAGGTTCACTTCGGCAAAATACAGGTATGGTTCAGCGTAGTTTCGCGCCATTTTTCCCCTGTAAGAATCAAAAACACTGCGACCCTGTGATGAGATGACTAACAGTAGGTCTGTAGCTTCTCCATACCCTACTCCCAGCAATCCACCTACAGCGTAAGTTGCAACTTTATACCAGGGTGATGGTGGTGCTTGTACTTCAAGTGTGCGAAGTCGTGACCGTTCGGTAAGGTATTTTGGGAGATGTGTCATTATCACTTTCTGATGTGCATTTTACTGTAAACGATCTGTTTTGCTTATTGATCAGGTCATCGTTACAGCGATGACCTGTATCTCCATCGTATGGATCAATGGACAATCATCACTGTAGTGTATTATTTCAACCATGTCGTTCCTCCAGCTATATTACACGGTTTTCCAAAGCATAGCAGGAACCGACTGCGAAAAGACAACGACTGATCTATGGTGGTGCTACAATGAAGTTGATGACGCAGCAGTGAAGCGAAGTCGACAATCAGGTCAGATGTGGAAGTGCGTGACCTCCACGACTGAGAATGACTGCGCCTAGACCAGGGCTACTCAAAGCATAGATCAGGATAACACCACCTGATGGCGTAAGAATGGTTAATACGCCAATTATACAGGCAATAATCGCAGCGACAAAGATCGTAGATCGTGCTATCCCTGAACTGGGTATGAACTGTTGATCTGTACGGAAATGTCCCAGGGTCTGAGCCAGGGTTGCAATACCATATACATACGGAATTTGCACTACAAATAGCAGAAAAATAGTTAGAGGAAGTCCAACAAGTGTCGCTGAGAAAATAGTCACCAGTGGCGGCAGTGTTAGTGTCAGAATGAGCGTTGTTAATCCACCTACTGCCAGTGCTCTCCATGGTAACTGTCGTAGTGTCAGTGATGAAGCAATTGTGCGTTGTGGCCATAAAGCGATCCACAGCAAACAGAATGCTAACGTAAATATGCCAAGTACTACACCAAGCAGTGCTCTTGCAAATATATCCAGTGCTGTTACTGATAGATCGGATTGAGGAACAAAAAGGTGGAAGACGCTGGATAAGGCACCACTGTCACGTGAGTTATTAAACGTCAATCCTGCAATTTGAGCATCGCTGGCACGTTCGACTGTCCCATCAATTGACATAATATGTCCTTCAATATGAGCAGTGTCAGTGATAATAATATTGCCTGTATAACTGACTACATCACCACTCACGAAACCAGCAATCAGGATATTGCCGTTCCAACTGGTAACATCACCATCTACTTCACCATAGACCTCGATATCCTGTGAAATAGTTGAGATATTTTCAGTAACTCTATCATTGGCAGCAATAATCAGACGGTCATCATCTTGGGCTGCCACTTGAGATGGTGTGATGATATTAAAGGAGAAAAGACATATATATACTATCCAGCATTTCCATAATCTGAATAGACGTTGTTGTTTCCCAGGCCATTTCATTTACGTATCTCCGCGATTGCATATACAGGTGTACGTTGAATCAAGAACCACCACAACCATGCACTACCTATTGCAATAAATGTGCCGATGAACAAAAGTGAGGGCGCCAGGCTTCCCAAACTTCTGACTAAGGGTTTGGACATAAGATGCAATGTAAGCAGTAGGCGACTTATACCACTGTCTCCTTCGCCAAATGTGAAAACAACGGGTGAATGTACACCAAAGGTGTTCCACATACCTGCAAATACCACAAAAAGCACCACAGCAATTGCTGCACCAGTGGTGACTACACGCCATGTATGACGTCGTTTGGATGTTCGTTGAGCAGTTGCAGGAGCTACTTGGGGAAGGTGACGTAATGTTCGTGTAACGAGATCTGATGGTGGTGTTTTCGGATGTAGATAGCCGGCCTGATCAAGAGCCTGGTATAATGAATCATTTGCTTGTTCGTCCGTCATGAGGTTACTTGTTCGGCGTCCCATGCTGTTAATCCTTCGAAATTTAATGCATCGGCAAGCATGTGTCGTGCGCGATGCAGTCGTGTTTTAATGGTGCTTTCAGTCAAGCCAGTCGTTTGTGCGATCTCACCATATGACATGTCGTGCCAGTATCGTAATACTGTAACAAGACGGTAGTTTTCCGGCAACCGCTGAAGTGCGCGTTGAACCGTAGCTTGCTGATCGCTATCGAGTGCACTGTGTTCTGGTGTTCGATCATTACTAGGCAACCAGAATGCGACATCATCGAGTGTTAACCACGCGAATCGACGACGGCGTAATCGATCAATACAGTAATTTGAGCCGATCGAAAGGAGCCAGGTCGAAAATCGACGTGTTTGATCAAAACTCTCTAGACGTGTATAGGCTCGTAGAAAAATCTCTTGTGCAGCATCTTCAGCGTCTTGTGCATTGCCCAACATGCGATAGGCTAAATTATACACAGCTCCTGCATATTGATGCATTAACTGACCAAATGCTGTCTGATTCCCATCGAGCGCCTGTTCAATCCACACCTGTTCGTCGGATTGTTGCTCAATCATGACTTCTCCACTGATTGATGTACGCATAAGGATGTCCTAAAGTTTCAGGTTGTAAGAGTAGTAATAGACAACTTTCTGCGCTTGCATAACGTTCTCGCTTCGTGTACCATACGCAATGTAGTTTAGGAGCCCTGTTTGCTCTCTTAAACGTACAACCACGGTGTTGAAATATATATGTAGGGGCAGCCATCTGCCCAAGGAGATGTTCAGTGTCAGTAAATTACAATCACGATCAAATACGTGCTGCACTGGCTTTGACCAACCCTGCTATCAGTGCATATTTTGACTTGCAAACCGGCAATGTTGTCTATGTTAATGAAACCGATACCTCTCCTGAAAATGAACAACTTCGTAATGTTGTTATGGAAAGCTATGGCGAACGCTACCGTTATATCTCTGGAGGGAACCCAGCTGCCGATGCTGCGGCAGTTGCGGCTTGGCTGGAGGGGGAAGGGTTGTAGTCACGCTATCTGTAAAACCTTCAAAGATGAGCGAAAGACCAACACACATTGTCTTTCGCTCTTTTTAGACGCAACGAGCCTAGCTTTTGTCGTTTAGTGCTGCAACCCCCGGCAATACTCTTCCTTCCAACAATTCAAGCGATGCACCTCCGCCGGTTGAGATATGTGTTACCTTATCTGCCAGGTTCATCTGCTCGATTGCTGCCACTGAGTCTCCGCCACCAACTACCGTTCGGGCAGTGCTCTCAGCAAGTGCTTGAGCGATGCCACGTGTTCCCTCAGCAAACGGTGCTGCTTCAAAATAGCCCATAGGTCCATTCCAAAGAACAGTCTTTGCGCCATGAATCTTACTGCCAAATGTCGCCACTGTTTCCGGTCCGATATCAAGAATACGCCAACCTGCTGGTACTGCATGTATATTAACGATATTTTTGCGCGCATTTGCGTCCATGGCATCAGCAATTACACAATCAGTTGGTAAGAGTAACTCTGCACGTGAATTGCCCACCAGGGATAAGATTTCATGTACTTGATTTACCGCATCTGGTTCAGCAAGTGAGTCGCCAATGGCCACTCCCTGGGCCAGGAGGAACGTATTGGCCATCCCGCCGCCAATCAACAATGTGTCAACCATCCCAAGTAAATTGGTGATAACACCAATCTTATCGCTGATCTTCGCACCACCAATAATTGCAATAAAGGGACGCTCAGGGTCGGCTAGCAAGCTACCAAGTTCAGCAAGCTCTTTTTCCATTAAAAAACCACTTACTGCCGGAAGCAAATGAGCGACTCCCTCAGTTGAAGCATGGGCACGATGGGCAGCACCAAAAGCATCGTTGACGTAGACGTCTCCCAATTCGGCTAATTCCTGTGCCATAGACTGGTCATTGGCCTCTTCGCGAGGATCAAAGCGCGTGTTTTCAAGAATAAGTACATCTTTTGGCTGAAGCGTTTGAACTGCAGCTGTAGCGTCAGCGCCGGTCGTGACAGGAATTGATTTCACTGGCTGATCGATAAGATTGGAGAGGTGTTGGGCAATCGGTGCTAATCGTAGCGAATCAACCACTTTTTTCTTTGGACGCCCCAGATGCGACATCAGTACAACGGACGCATTCTGATCGAGTAGGTAT
Source organism: Chloroflexi bacterium AL-N1 (assembly GCA_013122435.1). Taxonomy (GTDB): domain Bacteria; phylum Chloroflexota; class Chloroflexia; order Chloroflexales; family Roseiflexaceae; genus AL-N1. The sequence continues at coordinate 132,230 of WYDT01000011.1, read as the reverse complement.
TGAATGGTTGGTAAAGCGGCTCGAATACGCGTGTCATCGGTAATACGACCATTTTCAAGTGGGACATTGAAGTCAACTCGTACGAGTGCTCGTTTACCGTTCCAGTCAATATCACGAATGGTCTGCTTGGCCATATATGTGCTCCTCCCAGAGACAGACATAGGGTCTCTTATGATAAATTATTTGGGAACCGCTTTATTGTATCATACGCGGAGAGATAGGCTGTAGATAATATGGTGCTGTGCTCGCGGATACGGTTGTGATGCTATAACATAGAGTAGTGAAAAAGATAGAGACTTAGCGCAGAATCGTGATGATAGCAATACCAAAGAGAATTTGCACGATAACGGAAGCTCCCTGAAGCAGACGAGCTCCCAATTGTTGATTCTGGTAGAGAAATAGACCAAGAATAATGTTGAGAAAGCTTAAACTGAGAGCAGCCAGTGGTAGGAAAAGAATTTGGTGACGTGGTTCCATTGCTGTCACTTCACCAACTGCATCAAACCTCATTGCGATGCTCGAATCTAAATTTGGATAACGACCGGCTAACACCGCCAACACCGCAAGATTGATCACGAACGTAATGAGAAGGAGTGTGCGAATAGTTCGATCATGCCAAAACGCATAGAGAAATATACGGCTTGGTTCGACCGCTACAGATAATGGTTTAGTTACCCCCAGGTTACGTCGTTGTTCCAGATCCTGGACAAAGGCCCCGTGATCTGCTGGTGATATCACATATACATCATCTGCCGTTTGGATTACAAGGCACTTATTGAGTGGTTGTGTTGCGAAAAGATGGAGTTTTTTACCATCAGGCAAGTCTGATTGTCCCCAGTATGATCCAATACCACCAAGAAGTTGACGTGGTTTTTGATATCCTGTGATACCTATATCAACACTTTGAATAAGATCAAGGGGGACTACGGCACGATTGCCTAACCAGGTGACGTAGAGTCCATTACGATCAAGTACATATCGCAATGTGAATGTGGCAAGTATACGATAAAGAAGCGTTCCTGCAAAGACGGTTAACCCTACAAAGAGTAGCACCTGACTGTACAGTTGTAGATTAATAGGCCAGTTTTCTGGTGCGCCTGCTAGCAACTGCGTAAGTTGTTGGCCAAGCAACCCCGCACCAATTGAAACAACAATTAGTAACAGGATTGCAATCCAACGGCCTATTGATGGTTGTGGTTTCCAGTATCGCATAACAATCACACCTGAGCGCATTTTTTACGGTGTTGCAGTTGGCGCTATCTCAGTTTCTTCAGTATCTGCATCCACAGTTTCAGGTGTTTCTACTACCTCTTCTGATGCTGCATCGCTTTCTGTATCATTCTCAGAAGTCGGAGTCTCGTCTCCCGTTTCTTCTGTGCCTTCTGGTCCTGCGATTTCTTCTTCTTGTGGCAAGGTATCAGTCAATATATCTGCACCATCTAAGTTCTGCGTGTCTGTAATGGGCTCTGGTGCAGGCCCATTCAATACCGCAGTTGGTAACGGTATCTCTTCCTCGGTCACATCCTCTGCGCCTTCAAGTGTTGGTACTGGTGTTTGTGCTGGGAAGCGTGCAATGCTCTGTTGTGTTCGTTGCTCTTCTAACCATTCACCAAATGCGTCGGTACGCGCACGTTGTAATTGATCCTCTGGTGCATCAACAGCTTGATTGGTAACTTGAATGATATGCCAACCAAAGGGTGTACGCACCAAATCGCTTACTTCTTCTTCGTCTAATGCAAGCGCCGCCTCCAGGATCGCTGGATCGATTTGTGACCCATCAATAGTCGCACCTTCACTATCAAATGACGGCAGTGTTCCACCACTTTCGCGTGTTGCCTGGTCTTCGGAAAACTCGGCCACCATATCCGCGAATTCAGCTCCATCGCGCAATTGTGCTAGCACTTCCTCTGCATCAGCCTCACGTTCTGCAAAAGCTTCATTCTGTTCTTCTTCCGTTGCGTCTTCTGTTGAGTCGACCGCAATAAGAATATGTTGCACGGTGATAGAGCTTGGATCTGTAGTGGCTTCAAATGTTTCTTCTGGAACCAACTCTTCTTGTATCTTCGTAGTGAGAACTCGTTGTTGATATTGGTTTTGTAGGCCCACCTGGAAGTCTTCAAGACTCAAGTTTGCATCGAAACCAAACAATTGCTCTTCATAACGACTGTAAATACGCTCAATGAGACTGCTTTGTTCCGCTATTGCCTCATCAGGTGGCAACGGTGTGGCTGTAGGTAGCGGCGTAGTGGTTGGAGCCGCTTCTTCCTCTACCGTAGCCGCTTCTACTTCAACCGTAGCATCAGTCTCTGTTTCGTTTGAAGTGGTTGAGTCAGTTTCCGTCACAGCATCCGTTGTGGTAAGTTGGTCGGTCTCGGTGACAATGTCTGTTGGTGTTATAGGAGTCGTATCTGTAATAATTTCTGCTGGAAAAGTGGGGCCAATTTCACTGACGAGTTGCTGTGCGATTTCTGCATCTGTTGCTTCGATACCCTGCTCAGTGGCCCCTGCAATGATCAATTGCCGATCAATCCAGCTGGCAACAGTTTGTTCATTGATAGGGCTACCTCGTATTGCTGATACAGCATTGTTGAGATCGTTTGGCTGAGCCCCTGCCTGCCCACTAAATTGATCCCCCAGCAAAAGTTGAAGTTGTAGCGAACTGGCAATCTGTTGAGCAATTTGATGTCTTTGTTCAAGCCAATAATCACCCCGTGTCAACGTGGTATCATTTACTTGTACGACTGGTCGTGATGGTTCCCACCATTGATCGAATAAAACACCACCAATAAGCGTTAATACTGTAATACCAAGGGCTATGCCAACGATAACGAGGATACGTTTCTGGCGTTGTCTTTCACGCATGGAGCGAGACATTCCCCGCTGCGGTGATCTTCTTGGCGTCGTTTTTGGTTGTTTAGGCTGCGAAGGTTTGTTACGTGTCTGAGACATAGTATATTGTGCTCATAAATCTAATAGCCGCTCCAATATGCATTAAGCATTTGTATCAGATATTCAATGAGAGATGTACCGTTCTTTTTGTACAACAATCTGACACCCAAAACATGAAGCGGCTAGAACAGTGCCCATACAAATATAGATTGTTATCAACAAATCTGATTGTATCGTACAGATGTAATGGCGATAACCTCGTCTCTTAAAAAGGAATGTCCTCGTCGGTAATATCAGGAGTATTTCCGTAAGATTCTGAGGAAGCAGATGGTCGTTGTTCAGCATCATCATGGGTTGAGTGTTCTCGATGAGGACGGTTGTCTAACATGATCATATCGGTTGCAATAACTTCGGTACGATAATGATTCTGCCCATCCTGGCCTTGCCACTGTCGTGTTTGGATGCGGCCTTCAATATAGACACGACTCGCTTTGTGAAGATAGTCTTTACAAATTTCCGCAAGTTTGTTCCAGGAAACCACATTAAACCATTCAGTTTCTTCGTGCGTCTCACCATGTCCATCTTTCCATTGACGGCTCGCGGCAACAGTAAACGTTGTTACAGGACTACCACCAGGTGTGTAACGCATTTCCGGATCTCTTCCCAACCGCCCTATCACCATGACTTTGTTTAAATCTCGAGCCATTTCTCATCCCTTTCATCGTTACGCTTTATGCTACCGCTATGATGAAATTTTTGTCTCTTCAACGGGCTCTTCTTCTTCACTACTAACGGTTTCTTGAATGTCATCATCAGTAGCTATTGTGGTTGTATCTTCTTCACCATCGACAGGCTCATCCTCTTGCGTTTTAACTTTGCTGGTATCATCTGCTGCTTCGTCGCTGGGAGCATTATCGTTTGATTCGGCTGTTCCCGCTGAGTCTGCATCGTCAGTCAACCACATATGACCTTTTTGTTCAACAAGTGTGAGAAGATACCGAAGAAGCGATTGATTTAGTTTGAGTAAGCGCTCAAACTCTGATACCTGTAAAGTTGATAAACGAAGATAGGTGAGAACATAATATCCCTCGGTGAAGACACGGCGACTTGATTCGCCTTCCATGTACTTACGAATAGGATAAGCTAATCTGCGACGCCCCCAGGGAGATGATTGGTTGGTACTAAGAATCTCTCCTCCGACTGTAATTGCCGCTTGATGGACTCGTTCGATAGTTCCTGCAACGTCCTCTTCACTTGATTGAAGGGGGGAAATGATAAACATGAGTTCGTAATCACGACGACGATCGCGCATTATTCCTCCTTTGGTGATGCCCCTCTGAGAAGATGAGTAGTACTGCGCGTAACCAAACTCATACAGAGAAGCAGAAGTAGTTTCAAATACGGCTGGTGATTATAGCATAGTCGCTTAATTGGTGCAAAATATCCCTTTTGTTTCCTCAAATGCTCAAAGTAAGGGGAGAGGTTTTATATGACAGTTTTGTGATAATCGTGCCTATTGACTCGTGTACTTCTCTCATGTTATATTTCTTGTAGTATAAATACTATAGTCTAGTCAAGTCAGAAAGTTTTTCGACGTGTCTACCTATCGCAATTTCTTTTTCTTTAGTTTTTATTACTTTTATGCCAGCTTTAGAAAAGGCAGGTTGTTTCGCGTCGAGAGAGATTAAGCTAGTATAGAAATTGTAAAGGCGTGGAGCAACCGGCTCCACGCCTTTTTTGTTTGCAACGTATAAGTTTCGTACAACGGCAACCGAGGAGGCCATATCATGACCATTTATTGTCGAGGTATTCGAGGGGCAACTACAGTAGAACATAATACGCGTGATGCGATTTTAGAGGCAACACGGGATCTGTTGGAACGCATTATTGCAGCAAACGATCTATGTGTTGAAGATGTTGCCAGTGCTATTTTTAGCACAACTCCTGAGATTACTGCAGAATTTCCTGCTGTAGCAGCCCGTGAACTTGGATGGCTTGACACCGCGTTATTGTGTACTCATGAAATGGCAGTTCCTGACAGTCTGGAGCGCTGTATTCGCGTTCTCATTCACTGGAATACAACTCGTCGTGCTGATGAAATCGTGCATGTATACATTCGTGAAGCCCATCATCTTCGCCCTGAGAGGGCTTTGCTATTATCAAGTAAGGCACAAAAAGTACCATCTGCTGATATTTAGAACGGCGATTTTTGATAAATCGCCGTTTTTTCTTCGTAAGAAAGAGATATTGTTGTGAGTGTTATTATTTCGCCCGCTAGGCTCTCCACAACTCAACCATTACAACTTGTACCTCACAGTATCAATTGCCATATGTTTTTACTAAAGGAGGATTTATCAATGATTGTAGTTATGCGTAGTAACGCCACCGAAGAAAGCATTCAAACGGTGCTGACACGTTTGTCTGATCACAAACTGACGGGGCATATTTCACAGGGCGAGGAACGTACCATTATCGGTGTTGTTGGTGCAGCTATACCACCCACACTGTGTGAGGAGATGGAGCGTATGGAAGGTGTTCAACAGGCTCTTCGTATCACACGTCCATACAAACTTGCAGCACGTGAATTTCATCCCCTTGATACTGTCGTGATGGTGCGGGGTATTCCTGTTGGAGGAAAGGGATGTGTTGTAATGGCTGGACCATGTGCTGTTGAAAGTGAACAACAGATCGTTGAAACCGCACGTTCGGTGAAGGCTGCCGGAGCAACTATGTTACGAGGTGGCGCTTTTAAACCACGCTCATCCCCCTACACTTTTCGTGGGCTTGGTGAAATAGGATTGCAACTTCTCGCTCTGGCTCGTGAGGAAACAGGTCTTCCAATTGTCACAGAGGTCATGACTCCTACAGATGTAGAGTTAGTTGCACGATACGCCGATGTGTTACAAATTGGTGCACGGAACATGCAAAACTATCAACTCCTTGAAGAAGTGGGACGAAGTGGACTGCCAGTGATGCTTAAGCGGGGACTCTCTGCAACTTTTGAAGAATGGCTCCTTTCCGCAGAATACATTATTGCCCAGAACAATCCAAATGTTATTTTATGTGAGCGTGGTATTCGAACATTTGAGACAGCTACACGCAACACAATGGATATTAATGCTATTGCGTTGGCTAAACGGCGTACACACTTACCTGTAATCTCTGATCCATCACATGGGACTGGAAAGTGGTATTTGGTTGTCCCCTTGGCATTAGCATCGCTGGCTGCCGGCGCAGATGGCGTTATTATTGAAGTTCATCCGGATCCAGATCGTGCCCAGTCTGATGGAGGGCAGTCATTGACATTTGAGAATTTTGATCGACTTATGCCACAGATCAATGCAGTGGCTTCAGCAATTGGGCGTTCACTCATCACAAGTAGTAACTTGATAGAAAAGCCCGTCCCATACAATGGACGAGAGGTAATTTAGGGGATGGGCATTTTTGCTGGCTACAATCAGGTTGATTTATTGCATTCTTATGATTGTAGCCACTTAGTGAACCATGCTAACTATAAAAAATTAAAACGCAGAGTTGTGGAATAAGCTATCCCTTACGTTTTCTTGACATGATCATGGGGCATGCTATAATGCACGCACTTGGTACTATCCTGTTCTAAAGGGGAGATTTTGCTATGCGTCGTGCTAATCATGCCCAGAATTCTATAGTTGCATCTGTAATCATATTCGCGATTCTTCTCGCTAATCAACTATGGAATCCATCCTCAAAGTATCAGAACGAATCTGCTCTGGCTGCACCACTTCAGCAAGTTAATTTTGTTTGGAGTCCGGGCTCGAGTTCTGAAACGGATATCAATCCTGGCGATGAAATTGAATTTACCTCGGATTTAGAAAATGATGGTGTCGATGATACATTTAATATAACATTTGATTTACCAGATGGTTGGTCAGAGCCATCTTTTACTCCTGGCGAATCAGTGCCAATTGCCGAAGATGCTGAGGTGCGTTTTAACTTCTTCTTCGATGTTCCAGATGACGCTGACCCAGGTCGTTATCGTATTGAAATTATTGCTACACGAGCCTCTAACAACACACAGACACGTGCTATCTTATCAGTAGAAGTAGTTGCTGAGCCCACAGAAACACCTACCCCTGAACCAACAGAAGGACCAACCCCTACCCCTCAACCTGTATGTCCCAATGATCCAGATGATCCGAGTTCGGATTCAGGTGGTGCACGTTTATTACTTGTTAATCTCCCTGAAGATCACGGTATTTGTGTACAAGGTGATATTGATTGGTTTCAGTTTGGCGGGGTTGGTGGTAAGGAATATACCATTGAAGTAACTGAAATGGATCCTGGTCTTGATTTAGTTATTGAGATTTATGATCCTGATCTTAATCTACTCATTGTTAACGATGATGACTTTAGTCAACCACCTGATGCACCAAATCCCAATAATCTTCGCCCCCGCGTTCAGTCCTTTAGAGCACCAGTTGATGGCCTCTACTATATTCGTGTGCGTGATAGTCTTGACCTAGGTGGTCGTGATGGTACGTATATCATTGGTGTTTTTGGCGAGAGTTATGGACCTACACCGGCTGTCGTTCCGGCAGTCTGTCGCGATCTCTTTGAAGAGGATGGCCTTCCTGAGGAGGCAACACTTATCACCTCAAATGAAGTCCAGCCGAACCATGCTCTTTGCCCAGAGGGAGATGCCGATTGGGTACGCTTCTTTGGTAGTGCAGGTAAAACCTATTACATATACACTGATACTCGTCCATATAGCGATGGCATAAATGCTGATACACAAGCGGGTGCTGATACTACATTGTTGCTAACAGATCGTGATGGACAATCGGTTTTAGCATTTAATGATGATATCCCCGGTTCTCTGGATTCAGAGATCCAGTTTACCCCACGTGTAGATGGCTTCTATTTCGCGCAAGTCAAAAATATTGGCGATATAGGCAATCAGTTTATTCGCTATGATCTTGTCTTGTTGCTTTGTGTGCCTGGTGAAGATTGTGGACGTGCACCGCCTCAACCTACCGTTCAACCAGATGACCCCGGTAATATAGGTGATCAAAATGGTACTCCTACTCCTACGGATGATCTATCATTCGATGATGAACTAGAGACTGCTGAGGTCCAAACGGAAACGCAGGCGGCTATTGAGTCAGAGACGCCAACCAGCACGCCTGATGATGACGCATTTTCAATCCGTTCACGGGGATCTGAAATGATTAATGGAGCGGTTGAAGGCTTTGTAGATCCATCTTTTGCTACTGTTTGGAATCGCAGTGATCGCCCAGTTGCTGAACAGATTGTGCCACGGAGTTGGATGTGGGGGCCACGCGGCTTAATGGCACGTGCGGAGAACTATACGCAATCACAATCAGGCATGCGTCAGGTCGAATACTTTGACAAGGCCCGTATGGAGATTAATAATCCATCAGGTGATGAAGATAGTTCTTGGTTTGTGACAACTGGTTTGCTTGTAGTTGAGTTAGTCAGCGGTCAAATGCAGATTGGCGACAATAATTTTGTCAATCGTGCTCCTGCTGATATTCCAATCGCTGGTGATGCAGATGATGCAAACGCACCCACATATGCAAGTTTTGTAAATCTTATCGTTGAGCCAACAGGAGATCGTACTGGCCAAGCCGTTGACGAAATGATAGATCGCTCAGGCCGTATTAGTGACTATACTGGATCTCAATCTTCAGAGATACACCTAGCACATTTTGTTCCAGAAACAGGGCATAATATCCCAGATGCCTTTTGGGACTATTTAAATGCTCAGGGAATTGTGTATGAAAATGGGGATTATCAAAATAATGTACTTTTCGATTGGGTATTTACGCTTGGCTATCCGATAAGTGAACCTTATTGGTCAACTATGCGTGTCGGTGGTGAAGAACGAGATGTGCTCATCCAGGTATATGAGCGACGTGTTCTTACCTACTCACCTGATAATCCTGAAGGATGGCAGGTTGAAATGGGAAATGTTGGGCGACACTACTATCTGTGGCGTTATGGGGAAAATTTACCATCGTAATACTCGCCTCGAAAAAATGATGTAAATAAAACGAACACCCTGCTTATATTTATATAAGCAGGGTGTTCGTTTTGTACTGGCGTTATGGCTAAAATGTTGAGTAAAATGGATTGCCAGTGTCTGCTAATAGACTACGGGTTGAGGCCGTCGTTGATTTCGGAGAAGACTTCACTCACGCGACCGCCGAGTACGGTTAGAATACCAATAACAACAATAGCAATAAGAACGAGAATGAGGGCGTACTCGACCAAACCTTGGCCTTCTTCCTTGGCAAAGAAACTGCGAAGCATTGTATATGTCTCCTGAATTAGAATGTAAGGGTGGTCCGATAGGGACCAATTAGTAAAAGAGTGTAGTCGTGAATGAGGACTACGGGTTGAGGCCGTCGTTGATTTCGGAGAAGACTTCACTCACGCGACCGCCGAGTACGGTTAGAATACCAATAACAACAATAGCAATAAGAACGAGAATGAGGGCGTACTCGACCAAACCTTGGCCTTCTTCCTTGGCAAAGAAACTGCGAAGCATTTTAAGCACCTCCTTTCAGGTGGATTGTGTAACTGCATCGTTAGAAGATTGCGACAACATAATGCCATATGCACAAAACTCATTCAATAGCTGGATAGTCCTGCAGGAATTTAGTACTGAACTAAAACTATTTTTATTAATGATTATTTTTGGTGTAGAGATATATGAATTGTTGACTGTTGTGTAAAACAGAAACATATCATATGTGCCAGATTGGTAAGAGATGTGATGTACAATGACATATGTCAATCGTACCAGTAAAGTTTCAAATTGAAATAAGCAGACATGTATCACTATTGCATAGTAAATACGCCTTATGCCATCCTTACCCGATGATCAAAATCAAACTGATGTTCCAGGAGATAATACCGATGTATCCAATTATCACCATTTGTTAAGACGTTTACGAACCGATCCTGCGGATACTGTGTGGTATTTGGTTAGTGAGGTTGGTCCTCGTTCTGCAACATCATTGGAGGAGGCTCAAACTGCGGCGTTTCTTGCTGGACGGTTTCGTCGCGCTGGCCTTCAAGTCTCAGTTGATCCGTTTGCAAGCCCCACGTCAGTAGGTTGGGACGGTATAGTATTGGGGTTGTTTGGTCTTTCAGCAGTTATTATCTTTTATTGGTGGCCTATTGTTTCACTGGGTGTGATTGTTCTGTGTCTTACATTTGCTGTATGGCGTTTATTTCGATTAGCTAAACCGTTTATCGTTCAACAGCGCATAAGTCAGAATGTAATTGGTACACGAGTGATGTCTCAAAGCCCCGTCTGGCGCGTAGTGTTGACGGCGCCTCTTGACGCTCCTCCTGTTATTGATCGTCCATTTCGCCGGTTTGTACAAGGGTACCGCCCCTTCATGGGTCGTGTAATAGCTTGCATTGTTGTTTTACTGCTAATGATAGTATATTTGATTTATGTTGATCCTGTGTGGTGGTATGCCCAAATCCCATTCATAACATACATTTTGTTCCTTACTGCTATTGACGGGTATACATTGTTTGCACCAACCTCGCCAGGAGCGGTAAGTCACGCAGGGGCTACAGCAGTTTTGCTTTCTAGTGCAGAGATGTTAACAGACACTGAACATGTGGAACTCTGGTTTGTTGGTTTGGGTGCTACAACTACTGGCACAGGTATTAACGATTTGTTAGAGCGTTATCCCTTCGAGTTTGATCGGACATTATTTATCAGTCTCGAAGGGATCGGACATGGCGAGTTATCATATATTACACAAGAAGGTTTTATGCAGAACTGTGCAGCAGATCATTTCATACTTGACATCGCAGCAAAAGCCGACTCTGCGGATCCATTTATTGATATTGAGCCACGTTTATTTTATGATGGTTTGACACATGGTGGTGTTCTTCGTCGTTTGGGCTGGCGTGTATTGACAATCACCTGCCTTAATGACAGTGGGCATGTGCCACATTATGCGAGTATGAGTGACAAATCTCACATCGTTGATACTATGATTTTAGATCGGGCTGTTCGTATGGTCGTTGCCTGTGTTCGACAAATTGACTCTATTAAAACGAGTGATGATGTGCATTCCTGATAGGTTTTACAATTATGCCAACTTATGAGAGTGCAGAGTAATTTGAGCCGTCTGTCAGGTTATTTACTTCAACTTGTGGTATACCCTCCATTGTTTCTTGGATGAGATTATCAACCACTGCATTTAGATCATTCGTCTCTTTAAAGATATCGATCTGTCGATCTGCGCTAGAGCCATGCTCAACGATATGTAAAATATATTCAACGTCACGACGACTGCCGAGTTCGTCAACCACATCGTCAACAAATGCAACCAGTTCATGCATGAGGGCTTTTGTATCAACTTCAGAGCGCTTACCGAAGTCAATCAATTTTCCGTCAAGTCCCCATCGTTGTGCGCGCCACTTGTTTTCCATAATTAGTGCACGTTGGTATACCCGAAATGTGGTGTTTTCCTCAAACATACGATAGAGCTTGACAACTATAGCTTGTTTAAGCGCAGTTAATGCGAGGCATTCATCAAGACGTGTCGCTACATCGCAGATTCTATATTCGAGTGTTCCAAAGACCGGGTGCGGTCGCATGTCCCACCAAATCTTTTTCCCATCGTCAACACATCCTGTGGTTACAAGGAGATTAACATAGCGGTGAAATTCAGCCGCAGAATTAAAATTAGGAGGAATACCTGTGCGTGGGAAATTGGTAAAAATAGTACTGCGATATGACTTGAACCCGGTATTACGGCCCATCCAGAAAGGTGATGAGGTCGAGAGTGCTAAGAGATGTGGGAGAAAATAGCGTGCGACATTCATCACTTCTATAGCTATTTCATCGTTAGGCATTCCAACATGTACATGCATGCCAAAAATGAGTAACTGGAGCGCTAAATCCTGCATCTCATCAACGACACCTTTATAGCGATCAAATGGGGTAATCTCTTGCTTCATCCACGATGATATAGGATGAGTGCCTGCCGCAACGATTCTAAGATTATGGATTGCGGCTAACCCGGAAATCGTGGCACGTAACCGCACAACTTCTTCACGCGCCTCTGTAATGTTTCGGCATGGTCGTGTGCCGACTTCAACAATACTTTGATGTAATTCTGGCTTGATTTGTTCGCGCAAAATCATCCGACCGCGATCAAGTATTTGTGTTATATAGGAGCGCAATTCACGTGTCTCTGGATCAACGACTTGATATTCTTCCTCAATACCAATAGTGAAAGCGAAGTCTGGTGATGTAGGATTGTAAACACTCATGTTTGTTGGTCTCCTTAACGATTCGCCAGTAACAAGTCTTTGTGTGGATTGAGTACGTTATCATTGAGTAGTTGTTTCAATGACAAACGTTGGAACGGTTGATCCTCCTCCCGCAGTCACATTAAGTAATGTCTGAGTCGATAGTCGGGTAAGACATCCTTCGACATCGGTACCAAACAAAAAGGGATCGCTATCAACCAGGCGTTGGCTGATATGTACCCCTCCATCAATGAGGGTAGGATAGTCCTCGTATGCTATTACGACTCGTTCCTGAAGTACAAAAGGAGATTGGAGTGTCTCCGCAAGTGCCTCTTCCCATGTGTTTGAGTCCGTCTCCCATCCGACGGTGATGCCTTTTCCACCATATTCATCATTGGGTTTGAGTAGTAAGTGTTCTCTATGTGTGCGAGCAAAGTCGAGTAACTCAATGGGTTGTCCGTTATAGGTGGTGTTTCCAGCACGGCATACACGTGTCCAAGGAATGTGTTTCGTAATAGCAGTTTGCTCTTCAGTCGTAAACATATCTTGATAGGAGTCATCAGTAAGAATAGCAAAAAGCGCTTTCTTATGAAGTAGTTTTGCACGAAATGAGTTAATTAAGCAGATCTTACCATCACCATAGGCTTGTATAAGTGGATGGATAAAAGTTGCTTCTCCATAGTGGTTTAGTATTTCAGACGTAAGAACGCGTTTATAAACAATATCAATGGGAAATGCTTGTGCTGATTGATTTGTTTGAGCTTGATAGTGATGTGCAAATAATGTCCCATCGCGATAGGCTAAATCATCAGGAGTGCAAATAATGGTATGTAATCCATGTTTTTGGAAATGTTGTTGAAAAAGCAGAAACTCAGGATAGGTTGGAACGTTATTCCAATCCAGAATGGCAATGTTTGGCGCCTTTGTGCCATTAAAAGTCTGCCAGGTGTTCAGAATAGCTCCCATTAATCGATTACGTGCTGGTAATGCTTGGATGGTGTAATGGGTGGCAAATTGCTGCATTATGGGGAGTTCTAAGAAGATGGTAGAGAGGAGATCCTGATAGGCAATTGCAGCAGGACTTTCAGCATTGTATTCCACAAACTGAAGTGAAGAACTATCAAGAGTGAGAAATGTATCCATACGTGAGTGTATACTGGGTTCTGTATAACCAGGATGCATGCTGATCAGTACTTCTTCACTGGGGGTTAATCCCAATTCTATACGTAGCGTTTGATCTTCCAGGGCTGCGACTGCAATGCGTCGTACAGCCGTCGCAATTAGCTTACACGCAGATTCTAACAAGTCCTTTTGCTCAGAACTTATAAATCGTGGGCGTAATACAGTTGCAAGCGGACGATTACCAAAGTACAAATTGTACTGCTGTTGGCGTTTATTTAAATGCTTCAATGTTATTTGGGCAGTACTGGGGTCAAGCATACGATGATATTGTGTGATTGCTTGTTCAAGCATATGTTTCTCCTGCACTTAGTGCTTTGGATGATTATTCATTTCTGAATAAGCGAAAAGAGGGTAATCGTATGCTAATCACCCATGGATTTATAAGTATGTGCGTATGTTTATTGTAAGAGGGCCTATATAATGCTATGTATTCATCTAGCTACGATAAGTGCAATTATATTTGAGTTGTTTTGTTATTTGTATTGATGCTATAATTGAGACGGCGATTGTATCAACTGATGCCAAATCATTTCATTTGTCTCAACACGTCCAGCCTTAGCTTGCATAATGCAGTGATCGGCCATGGCTTCGACAACCCAATTAAAAAAGGTGTCTTTGAGGGAATAATACTCAAAATCAGGTGCTGGATTAGTGAAATCGATAGCATAAGCGATACCATCTTTGATAGCAAACTCAACTGCATTCATATCGTATCCAAGTGCGTGACAGAGTTTGCGTGATCCTTTTACAACTTGATCATGTTCTGCTGGGGTGAGAAAATCAGGGTCATCAAAATAGCGATGTGGCCAGGGCGAATGAATATCAAATTTAGTCACTAAAATATTATCTTTCCCAACGCAAATACAGCGAGCATATTTCTCCCAATCGATGTACTCTTGTAACATCATACAAGTGGTACTTGTCTCATTGTACGCCGACCAGAGTTGCTCAATATTGTACACCTTGTACACACTCTTAAACCCGCCACCCCAGACAGGTTTCAGAATGAGCGGAAATCCGCCGGCATATTCAATGTGTTCTTTCCATGGGATGGGATAGATCAGATTACGCAAGGACTCTTCAGGGATGACTCCTTCGATATAAGAGTGTGTAGGTAGGGCCACGCTACGTGGATGTGCTACACCAATGCGTGCTGCGATAGTTGCGCCAGCAAACTTGTCGTCGGCACTCCACCAAAATGGATTGTTGATCACCACAGTGCCACCAATCATGGCAGTTTTGAGAAAGGTGCGGTAGTAGGGAATTTCGTGTGATATACGGTCAACGATGACATTATATGCTGATAATTCGGCCATACGGGTACCACCAAGTTTGACAAACTCGGCGACTACACCCTCATTTCGTCGATTTACCGTTTCAATAAAAGCTGCTGGCCAGGTTTGCTCACGCCCAACGATAATACCAATCTTCTTGGTCACAGATTTAGCTCCTTATGTCAGAGGAAAGAACACATACATGCGTCAAAACACTCTTAGTTAGCTCCTCCAATATAAAGTTGAATCATTTTATGCCAATATGGCCAATCGTGTGCCCATCCATCCCACCAATGCATGGCATGCCATACGCCTTTGTCCCAGAGCGCTGTCGACACTAGCTGATTTGTCCACGCTGCTTGGTCATCACGTCCGATGGCCATGATGATGTCAAGTTTACGTATATCGTGAATAAGTTGCCCTTCCTGTAAACCGGTAACAAAGTCAATTGGATTATGGAAATAGACTTCCTGATCGTAGTACCCATCGAGGAAATGTGTCATATCATAGTATCCAGCAAAGGCGAGTACACGTCGAAAATACGTTGGGTGCCGTAAAGCAATAAGTAACGCATGGCTCGCACCGAATGAACAACCATGCGCCATCAAAAACGGGTTGCTATTCTGGGTTCGGATAAATGGTATCACTTCGTCTAAAATATAGTGCTCATACTGATCGTGTCGATCAAGACGCCCTCGTGGATGGGCCCAATCACAATACCAACTTTCCGAATCCACGCCATCAACACAAATAAGTTGAATCCACCCCTGTGTTAAATGATGATATAACGCGCCAACCATCCCTGAGTCTTCGTACTGATAAAAACGTCCCTGTGATGTAGGAAACACGAGCACTGGTGCGCCAGCATGTCCATATACGAGTAATTCCATTGAGCGTTCAAGGATAGGGCTATCCCAACGATGGTATGTACGATGCATTGTGACTCCGCATCTAAATCTGTAATGAAGTTTGTACCCTGGGGTGGTATGTATAATACAGTTTGTAAGAGGGACTGTCAATGCCTTTTTAGATCCCATTTGCCTGATGCCCAGAAGTGAGTTGGATGCAACTAAAATAACGTTTGTACGTAGTATAAAATGAAGATATTGCAAAATCGTGATGTGATACTACTTTTGATGAGGTAGGGTTATGGGAAAAGTCGTGAGTTGTAGGCAATGTGGTAGCCAAAATCCAGACGATGCACAGTTTTGTATTATGTGTGGGGTCGTGCTTACACAGGTGGCTGTGGGCCCAACGGAAAAATTATCAGGTGTCCCCTGTACTTCCTGTCAAGCACTAAGTCCATCTGATGCACGATTTTGTGTGGTGTGTGGTTATACACTACGAACTCAGACAGCCATGTTTCCTCATCCAACATACTCTCCGCTGTCATCGCAGGTGAGTCCACAATCAATCGCTAAGGTGTCTTCAAAGCACACACCATTTCCTGCTAATCCACAGACCGTAAGTGGCGGCATACTCGTGATTGTTGCCTTATTTCTGTTCTTTATAATGAATGTATCGTGGTGGTGGATTGTCCTGCTATTTCTGATGTATTTGAGTATTTCAAAGAAGCATACTGGTCTTTCAAAGTCCCATATCAAAGGTCTCTTGTGGTTTGGTGGTATCTATCTCTTATTTACAACAGGAACTTTTTGGCCGATGATCCTGCTGCTGTTTTGCTTGAGTATATTAATTGATCAGATATTATAAATGTTGTGACTAACAGAACTCAGGTGTGTTGCAAGATATATAGTATTGCCAGCGCATACGCTGTCTCGCCATCGGGAGCACGAAATTCAATCATTTGATCTATAGAAGCAATCTGGCAACAATATCCGGATATTGTGCGCTCAAGTCGCAAAGGTGCGTCATCACCAATAAGTTGGGCCAGTGCCTGACGAAGTTGTGTTTCTGTTGGTAGCCAAACGGCATCGGTAATCAGTACATAATCAAGGGCCCATTCTGAACTTCCATGAAAAGTCACCACTAGCTCTCTGTTATAGTGTTCAATCAGGGCAGTAAGTTCGCTGACAACAAAAATGTGCTGATCGAGATTACGTTCTGGAAGAGCAAAAAAATCGTTCTTGGTAGGTTGCCAGACGAGTCCGGTGTCGCGCAGTTGTTGGGCCATTTCGAGACTAATCACAACCCACCTCGTTTTTTTTCAATACCTATGTCTATAGTATTATGATGTATGCTCATCTGTGAGATTATACCGTACTATTATTATCGCGTGTCTCACAAGGAGTGTTGTTTGGCGTGAAGACATGGCTATGCTATAATGCTACGCATTATCTCCTAGTAAAAAGTAAACCACAAAAATTGGTCGCAACATGCGATGCCCATTTTGTCAAAATCAGGATACCGATGTTATAGACACACGCAAGATGAAAGGCGGTGAGACAATCCGTCGTCGTCGTCGTTGTTCTGTGTGTGGAAAACGGTTTACTACGTATGAGCGCGTAGAGACTGTTAGCTTAACGGTCGTGAAGAAGAATGGTGAACGAGAACCATATGATCGTGAGAAAGTGATGCGTGGTGTGCGGACGGCATGTTATCGGCGTCCCGTAGCTGTCCCTCAGATTGACATAATTGCAAATGATGTGGAAGCCTCACTTATGGCGTTAGATGAACAAGAGGTGCCTTCATCGGCTATTGGTGATCTTATAATGTATCAGCTACGTGAATTAGATGAAGTTGCCTATATTCGCTTTGCATCGGTGTATCGTTCATTTACCGATATAGGTAAATTGCGTGAAGCAGTTGATGAATTATTAGAGCCTGAGTCACAGCGTGTTCATACACAATCACATTCAGAATAATTTCGTTTATAATGCAGAGAGTACATTCAACAGGAGTGTTTGAATATATGGGTATTGATACTACAAAGCAGCGTGATATATCAGAAGAAAATGTATCTCCTGTTGAGGTTGATAATACAGACCAGGATGCTGAAAAAGAGACCGAGCGTGCGCCACGACGCCCGCTATTCAATTGGAGCGGGTTCGTTGCTGGCTTTCAACATCTGGAGTGGGGAAAGATACTTATCTTTGGCGTTGCCTCCGGTTTGCTGATGCCGTTTCTCTTTACACAGCCAACATTATCTATCTTTGCTGGGATTATTCCGGTGGGAGCAGGGTTGTTGATTGGTCGGCGTGTCAAAGGGTACTATGGGTTCCAGGGCTTTATGACAGGTGTAGTTGGTGCCATTGTGGCTCTGGTCCTATTTGCCTCACTCCTCTTTGCAACATCGTTTGATCAGAGTCTGGGTCTGGCAACTCCTGAAGGGGGAGATATCTCGCCAATATCTATTCTGGTCCAACTGGGTGGGTTTACCGCATTTTCACTCATCACATTTTGCTGGGTTGGTGCGGCAATGGCTGGACGTACCGAAGAACGTAATCGTGCTGTGCGTCAACAAGTAGAAGAGCGTGGCGGACAGCTCGAACGTGCCGGTGCCATCCGTGATGCTGACGATATTCGTGGACTATCGTTGCCACAGTTTGGCACATACGTAAACAACGTTTTCAAAAAGAATGGTTTTCAATTCAAAGATTATCGTTTTGTTGACAAGGACAAACACCTGGACTTGTGGATGGAGCATAATGAACAAACCTGGCATCTACGGCTAACTGTCGCCGATAAGATTGCTTCAGGGACTGTGGAAGGTCTGTATCAAGAAATGAAACGGGAAAACTGTAGTAAAGGTGTTGTCGTAACCTCGACAGAGTTTTTATCGAGTGCCGTTAAATCAGCGAAGGGGCGACCAATAGTGCTTATTGATGGCACAACGTTGTATGAGATTGCGGAAAAGTAGTATGCGTCCTTCACTATACTGGTCTAGTGCAATATTTGGTAGGGTAGAGCAACAACATGCAAATTAGACTCGATCATAAAGTCGCCATTGTTACTGGTGGGTCGCGTGGTATCGGACGTGCTATTGCAATAACGCTGGCCGCAGCAGGGGCATCAGTCGTGATTAATTACAAAAGTCATGCAGCAGCCGCCGATACTGTTGTTGATGAAATCACTCAACAGGAAGGCCGTGCGACTGCAGTGCAAGCGGATGTGAGTAATCCCGATGATGTTGATCGTCTCTTTTCAACCACCATGGATACATATGGTAAGTTAGATATTCTCGTGAACAATGCCGGTATTACCCGTGATACGTTAGTGTTACGAATGAAACCAGATGATTTTGATGTTGTTCTTAACACGAACTTACGCGGTGTGTATCTCACCACGAAAGCAGCCTTACGCCCTATGACCCGTGCTCACACCGGACGTATCATCAATATCACCTCAGTGGTTGGACTAACTGGTAATGCTGGTCAGGCCAACTATGCGGCTGCCAAAGCGGGACTTATTGGCTTTACCAAAAGTGTTGCGCGTGAGATGGCGTCGCGAAGTGTAACTGTTAATGCGGTCGCGCCGGGATACATTGATACAGAATTGACTGATACTCTCGATGATGCGGTTCGTGACGCGATTCTTGCGACAATTCCGCTTGCTCGGTTTGGTCAGACCCACGATATTGCACAGATGGTTTGTTTCTTGGCCTCTGATGCGGCCTCATATATAACAGGGCAGACCATTACGGTTGATGGCGGAATGGTGATGTAACAGGTAGCGCTAGTATGCTCTGTTTCGTAATGCCAATAGCGTCAGAAGCTATCCTGGTTATGGTATGGTCTTTTTGGTGAGAAGGAAATCGTTGCGATATGCTACATAAAGTATTAGTTGCTAATCGTGGTGAAATTGCAGTACGCATTGTGCGCGCCTGCCAGGAATTAGACATCCAAGCAGTTGTTGCATATTCGCAAGCAGATCGTGACTCGCTGGCTGTGCGCCTTGCTGATGAAGCGGTGTGTATCGGCCCGAGTGCTCCATCACGCTCCTACCTTAATCCCTCCACTCTTATTACAGCTGCAATGATCACCGGATGTGATTCGATCCATCCGGGTTACGGGTTCTTATCCGAAAATCCATATTTTGCCGAGATCTGTACTGAGTGTAAACTGACATTTATTGGCCCTTCGGCTGAAGTTATTCGTTTGATGGGTGATAAATCTATGGCACGTCGTACGATGAAGAAAGCCGGGCTTCCTGTCATCCCTGGCTCCGATGGCACTCTTCAGAATATTGATGAGGCCTATGAAATAGCACGCGAGATTGACTACCCAGTGTTGTTGAAGGCTGTGGCGGGTGGTGGTGGCCGTGGTATGCGTGTCGTACAAGATGAGAGTGAGTTGGCACGCGCGTTTCCAACCGCACGGGCAGAAGCTGAGGCCGCGTTTGGCCAGGGTGATCTGTATATGGAACGTTACTTGACAGGCATGCGCCATGTCGAGATACAAGTGCTCGCAGATGCTCATGGTAATGCCATTCATCTGGGTGAACGTGATTGTTCGATCCAGCGGCGACATCAAAAAATTATCGAAGAAGGTCCCTCACCAGCAGTTTCTCCGGAATTACGTGAACAGATGGGGAAGGCCGCAATGCATGCGGTCAACGTACTCAATTATGTAAATGCGGGAACCATCGAATGTCTACTTGCTCCGGATGGACAATTTTATTTTATGGAAATGAATACTCGTATTCAGGTGGAGCATCCGGTCACCGAAATGATTGCCGATATGGATCTTGTTAAATGGCAGCTTCGTATCGCTGGAAATGAGCGCTTGACGGTGCGTCAGAAAGACGTTAGAATACGTGGGCATGCCATTGAGTGTCGTATAAATGCTGAAGATCCATCGCGGGATTTTTTACCTTCGGCAGGAGATATTGAGTTCTTTTTACCACCCGGTGGACTCGGTGTACGGGTAGACTCACATCTCTATTCAGGATATACGCCACCTGGTATGTACGACTCGCTCCTCGCGAAAATTATTACGTGGGGAGAAGATCGTACAGAGGCATTAACACGCATGCGACGTGCGTTAAGTGAGTGTATTATTACAGGTGTTACGACAACAATGCCATTTCAGCTAGCTCTTATGAGTGAGCCAGCATTTCAGCGAGGTGAGATTGATTTGAGTTTCTTACCTCGTATTATTGATCATCAAAGAAGTTGAGTTCGCAGTGACCTATGTAGTCAGTAATGTCAGTGTCTCATCTCATCGCCTTGTTCGCCTGATCCTGCTGGCTATCCAGGAGGTGCCGGGAGTTGTACGTGTTGGTGTTGTTCCGCAGACAAGCGTACTAGGTGTGACAACCGGCAAAGGTGCTGTGATACGCATGAGTGACAGGGGTGTCAGCGCTAATTGTTATATTGTAGCGCTCCTGGGTGTTCATCTTGTTGAGCTTGGTGTTGCTCTCCAGGCAACCGTGGCTGCGGTGATTCAAGATATGACAGGGCTGGTTGTACGTGAGGTAAATGTCTACATCCAAGATGTGGAGGCCAAACGTGGCTAGTCTTCGTCATCGTGTTCGTATAGCAGCCCTACAAGCGTTGTTTGAATTGGATCTGACTGACCACGCGCCAGACAGCGTTTTGTTGCGGCGTGTTGAGGAAGAGGCGTTTTCTGAAGAAGGTGCTCAGTTTCTTAAATGCCTGATCTATGGGGCATGGGAGCATCGATCCTACATAGATCGGATTATTGAGGAGTCTGCCCCTAACTGGCCTGTCTTACAGATGCCTAGTATTGATAAGGCGGTACTTCGTATTGCTTTGTACGAAATCTTAGTTGATGATATTGAACAAACGCCTGTGAAAGCTGTGATCAATGAAGCGGTCGAACTGGCGAAACATTTTGGAAGCGATAGCTCAAGTCGTTTTGTGAATGGCGTACTCGGGACAGTCGTGACTCGCTATATTGAGCGTGACATAGATGAGTAAGCCTTGTCAATGAATACAATCGCATGTAAATCCTTTGCTTGAAAGGAGTCTGGTATGACCTCACCTGAAATGGAGTCTCGTCTTAAAAAAATTGTTGCAGAACAGCTTGGTGTTGATGAAACCCAAATTGTCCCTAAGGCTCACTTTGCTGATGATCTTAATGCTGATTCGCTGGATCTGGTTGAAATGATTATGTCGCTCGAGGAAGAATTTGGTGTTGAGATCCCTGACGAGGATGCTAAGGATATTCTAACAGTACAAGATGCTATGGATTATATTGACACCCACACACAAGCAGCGTGAGTTGATCAATATACCTATATTATGACTTTTTAGTGGTCCCACTGTATTGTACACCGTAGCAAACTTCGTGAATTATGAGTCGTGTATTCGATGGAAATTCCTGAGTTCCTGTGGTGTATTTCTTGCCGGAGATTGGCATGTTTGGGATTGGTGCTGGTGAGTTTTTTCTTATCTTAATCATATTGTTGCTTGTCGTCGGGCCAGAACGACTTCCTCAGTTTGCCAGTCAGTCGGGTCGTACAATCGTGCAGGTTCGTAATTGGATTCTTCGTTCGCCTGATGCAGCGATGGTGTTACGTGCGCGTCAAGAGATAGAACGGGAATTAGAAAGTCTACGAGCTGATCTGCTTGAAGTTCAGAGTGCACGAGATGAAGTTATTGCTGCCACCAAACAGATCAATAAAACGATCAAAGATGATGTTGTTGGCGAAGCAGGGAAATTGAAAGACAGTATTGCTGAAGAGTCAAAAAAAGCGATTGCCGAAGTCAAGAGTGCGCCAGGTACAGTTGGCCGCCAGCGGGATGGCTCAACAGTGGTTGTTTCGGATGATGTAGAGTGTACTATTGCATCACCTGAGGCTTCATCAAAAGCAACAAACGAGGAAGCGAACCCTCCTCTTGATGTGAATAGCTCCACTGTTGCAGATAACCGTGATCAATCGTCAGACGACCATTCGTCTCGTGCACCAACAGATGGTGATGACATAGCTCTTACTAATACGAATGGTTCAGCACAAGAAACCCCTGATCAGACTGTGGAAGCACCAGCTTCGAGTAGAGAGACAATCATAGATGTGAATGAAGCACGAGAGGAAGTTCTCCCCCATTCTCAAGAAGCTATTGATCGGGCCAAAGAAAAGGTAGATTCGGCAGAACTGCGCTTGTTGCGTGAACAACTACGAGCGTTATCCACCGACATGCAATCTCTTCGGGATATACTGATGCAGCGTGGTCTGTTAGATGAGGCTGATTGGCAGCCTACCACATCGCAGGTTTCCGATGATACCTCTGTACTCACTGGTAGCAAAAGGGAGGAGCGCGAGTAGTGAGCACTGAACTGACTATTGGTATCAGTGTGATTGTGACTCTATTGCTGATACCACTTTTCACAATTGTCCTGGTGCGTATTCTCATTCCCCTCAAAGTCGATGGTGCTACATTTGACGGTGAAGAAGAAGATGCGCCGCTTGAGTTTTCATCGCTGCGCGACTTCTGGGATAGTAATGTTCCTCACTTGCGTGAATTGCGTAATCGTTTATTTATTGTGCTGCTTTCCGTTGGGCTGGGGACGGTTGTTGGTGTGAGTCTGATGTATGGGGGACATTTGATCTTTGGTGAGCAGTTGCCTGTGTTGATCGCACAGCATTTTTCGCCGGGGGTACAGTTACAGGGGATCGATGTTGCTGAGATTTTTGTTAGTTTTATGCGTATCGGGTTAGTATTTGGTATTACGGTTTCTGTCCCTATTATTCTCTATCAGGTTGTCGCTTTTTTGGCTCCAGCTCTACATCCAAGAGAAAAACGAGCACTCTTTATTGCTTTGCCCTTTGTGTTTGAACTATTTTTAGCAGGATTAGCATTTGGCTGGTTTATTACCGTGCCAGCAGCCATCCAGTTTCTGGTAAGCTTTGGGACATCAGAATCGCTACAGTCAAACCCCAGAATTGATAATTATTTTTCAACCATTGCGATATTGTTGCTCTGGAATGGGCTTATTTTTGAGTTGCCTGCGATTGTATATGTTTTAGCGCGAGTTGGTCTTGTTACCGCCAAAATGCTGGCAAGCACACGCCGTTATGCTATCGTTGCTGTCGTTATTGTGGCAGCGATCATTACGCCGACCGGTGATCCTTTTAACCTCTTACTACTCGCATTACCGATGTATATTCTCTATGAGTTAGGGATTTTTCTCGCGCGATTCGTCCCTAAACGTGATTATGAGGATGATTAACTATGTCCATCGCTGATCTGCGAAAAGAGTATACGTGTGATGGTTTAAGCGAAACAGATGTTGATGTGAATCCATTCGTGCAGTTTCAGACATGGTTTGATGCAGCGGTCGCCGCGCAATTGCCTGAACCGAATGCGATGACTCTTGCAACCGTGAATGGTATGGGACAACCTTCTGCACGTATTGTGTTGCTCAAGGGCTTTGATGTACGAGGTTTTGTGTTCTATACGAGTTACCAAAGTCGTAAAGGGAGCAATCTCGCAGACAATCCAGCCGCTGCGTTGATCTTCTATTGGGCAGAGTTAGAGCGACAAGTTCGCATTGAAGGCGTCGCGTACCCTATCGCAGCCGAGGAGTCAGATGCCTATTTTACCAGCCGCCCACATGAAAGTCAGTTGGGGGCGGTAGCTTCACACCAGAGTAGTGTCATACAAAGTCGGGTGGAGTTGGAAGAACGTTTACAGGCATTAACAGAAGAGTATCGTACTCGCCCAATACCGCGCCCTCCACACTGGGGTGGTTATCGTGTGGTGCCACATCTGATCGAGTTTTGGCAGGGCCGCCCGAGTCGCCTCCACGACCGATTGTGCTACCTTCGTGGCGAGGATGGAGTCTGGGTGATAGAGCGCCTGTCACCGTAATGTTAGGTTTCATTCCTCTTTGCTAAGGTCAATCCAATAGCCTTATATACCAATTTTGCTGCGAAGAAATTGCTGGCGTATTGTCCTGGGATCGGTGCCAATTCAACACAGTCGATGGCAATGACACGGCTAAGTTGTGTGACGACACGAATGATCTCTAATCCCTGCATCCACGAAAGCCCGTTTGGTTCCGGTGTGCCAGTTGCCGGTACATATGCTGGATCAAAACCATCAAGGTCGATAGTCAAAAACACAGTACGTCCGCGTAGCAAGTCTGGTAGGGTTGCTACGTGCTGACCAGCGTGAACATCCTCTGCAAAGAATACGTGGACACGCTCCTTTTCTGCACGGATAAACTCCATTTCTTCACGGCAAATCGAGCGAATGCCAAACTGCACGATGGTCGCACCCATATCGAAGATGCGGCGTCCGATACTAGCGTGGCTGTAAGGGCTTCCTTCGTAGCTATCACGGAAATCACTGTGGGCATCGATTTGCACGAGCACAAAATCATCATAGATCGCCTTAACCGCACGCGCCATGCCGACCGAAACGGTGTGTTCACCGCCCAGACCGACCAGGAGTTTACCGCTATGCAGATGTTCCTCGGCGTAGGCTGCAATAGCATCGACCACGTGTTCAGGGCCACGCACAACCGGGGCAAGTGCTGGCAGTGTATGAATCCCGTGGGTCAGGGCTGGTTCATCGTCGAGTTCACGGTCGTAGAGTTCCACCTGTTGTGAGGCTTCAATAATAGCTTGTGGACCCAGGCGGGTCCCCTGCCCATAGCTGACGGTACCTTCATAGGGTAATGGAAGAATCAGGGCTGCACTGTTGTCATAGGTCGTGTTTGCTTCTTCCAACCCAAGAAAATTGTTTGGTGGAAATATATCATAGGTCATTCCAGAACCTTTCTGTACCATTTTGTCCCATTGTACCATTTGTTCATGTACTTCGTTCCACTTTAGATTATAATAAGTATATCCAATACAAATTGAGTCTGGTTTTATCTGGTTGCAAGCAGGTAGTCATCTGGCATAAAAAGGGGGCAATGATGTCCGAAACATTGTTGGTACATCGCGACGGTGCGGTTTGCACATTGACACTTAATCGGCCTAAGTTACGCAATGCAGTCGATGCAGATACCATGTGGGCCTTGCGTGACGCCATTGTTGATTGTGGCGAAGAAACCAGGGTGATTGTGATTACAGGTTCCGGTGGTGCATTTTGTTCTGGCGCAGACCTTACTGTGGCAGCACAGGGTGAGTTGTCGGCTGAGGCGGCGGTCGCGATTCTCACCGATGCCTACCATCCCGCGTTGTTAGCCATCCGCGAGGCACGCTGTCCAGTCATCGCCGCAGTTGATGGTGTTGCTGCGGGTATCGGTTGTGATGTTGCACTGGCCTGCGATCTGCGAATTGTCTCGGAGCATGCACGTTTTGCAGAATTATTTGTTCAGGTGGGTTTGGTGCCAGATGGTGGTGGAACGTGGTCGCTACCACGCATTATTGGTCTGGGGCGCGCACTTGATCTTATGTATACCGGTGAGCCTGTGGATGCCAAAGACGCGTTGGCGATTGGCCTGGCCAACCGTGTGTTCCCGACTGAGCGTTTCGAGCGCGAAGTCGCGACCTATGCTACGTACCTGGCGGAACAGGCACCACTTTCGCTTATGCGAATCCGTCGTGCAGTCTACGCTGCTCAGGATGGCACATTCGCCGAAGCCCTTTCACGTGAAGCCAACTTCCAGCGTGAAATTTTTGCCAGTGAGGATGGTTTTGAAGGTTTTCGTGCCTTTCTGGAGAAGCGCAAACCGATTTGGATGGGTCGCTAAGTTGTTGTTACAACAGGTTGGTGGGCGTCTCACACAGACGCCCACTGTCTCTGACTACTCTGTGCTATCGGTGCTATCAGCAAAATGGTCTGCCGTGTTGTGGGATTTGAGGGCCTCGTTGTAGCTTTGTTGCAGGGTATCCATCATCTCGTCGCGCCGATCGTAGAGACGCTTGAGTGGTCGTGAGCCAGCCACGTCTAGCACATAGGCAGCCATAATTGGTAGGGCAATGGTGCTATCACAGTAGCACACGATAGTGTCGGGGAGTTGATCTGGATCGATTTTGCCCCATGTCATTGCTTCACTCGGTGTGGCGCCACTCAGCCCGCCAGTGTCAGGGCGCGCATCTGTAAACTGGATGTAGTAGTCATGTCCTTTCTCGGAGATGCCCATAATCTCTTGCAGTTGTGGCTCAGTCTGGAGGATGAAGTTCTTGGGTGACCCACCACCGAGTACAATGACCGCACTTTTCCCCTCGGGACTCTGTTTGGCATCGTGAACAATAGCTGTGGTCTCATTCACATCGCGCTCTACATCGAAGCGGAGTTTATTGCCCATCATAGCCAGCGCAGCAACATTCATGCCGATGGTTGAGTCGCCTGGACTCGATGTGTAGAGGGGCACACCGGCTTCGTGGGCGGCGGTGAGAATAGAGACATAGTCAATTTGGGTCGCTTTCTCACGGGCTTTGGTGTAACGCCCTAATAGATAATGGAGTTCGGCTGTGCCCATCGTGTGCTGGAATTCTGGCCCACGCATACACTGGTAGAGGAACTGATCGGATTTGAACAGCACATCTTGCTCAAAGAGAATGTCGTAGATACGGATGAGCTTCTTCTCGCGCAGTTCGCGGTCATTAGCAAAGGGTGTTGTGCCCCATAAATCAAATCCCAGTGTACGGTGAATGTCATGATAGAGGTTTGCACCTGTACTGACAACCCAATCGATGAGGCCCGCACGAATGAGTGGTACTATTGCAGCCGTCCCCAATCCGGTTGGGGTGAGCGCGCCCGAGAGCGTGATGCCGATGGTAACCTCTGGTTGCGCGATCTTCTGTGCAAAAAGCTGACAGGCTTCGCGCAGCCGGGCGGCGTTGTAGGCATAGAGATGGTGATCCACAAGCTCACGTATAGTTAATCCAGAGGCAATGGGTTGCGGATCAAGTTTCACGCCGTACGACATAGTATGACTCCTTTATATATTTCACAGCGAATAAATGTCTAGGGATAGCATAACGCCCATGATACGATATTCTGGGGCAGTATGCTATGGTTTATGTTCAGGTGACTATGGTTGTGCGTACAACGATGGCTTCACGAAGTAAACGTTGAGCAGTAGACATAACATCATCTGCGCTGCCTGTGGTGAGATAGTGTGTGGTTGAGTTGCCCGGGGTGATACGATGCTCAGATACCATATGCACGACGTGACGAGCAACAGCAGGGCCTGTATCAATAATGGTGATGTTTGGACCGACCATGTGCACAATTGGCTCACGCAAAAATGGATAATGTGTACACCCGAGCACTAATGTATCAACCCCCTGTGCGAGTAGTGGATCGATGTATTGTTTGAGCAGTGCATCAGTTCTTGGGGCATCGATAGCGCCACGCTCAACCTGTTCGACCAGTCCTGGACAGGGTTGAGTGATAACAGTTTGTTGACAGGCAAAGCGCTCGACGAGACGAGCAAAGCGTTCACCAGCTAGCGTTCCACTCGTTGCCAGAACGCCGATGTACCCACTGCGGGTTGCTGCAACCGCCGGTTTGAGTCCCGGCTCCATGCCAACAATGGGAATGGCTAGTTCAGCACGTAACACTTCAAGCGCTGCAGATGAGGCGGTGTTACACGCAACCACTAGTAGACGTGCGCCATAATCTGACAAAAACTGCCCGATCTGGAGTGAACGCTGTTGGACAAAGGAGACCGATTTTAAGCCATAAGGGCAGCAGGCGGTATCTGCGAAGTAGAGCAGGTCGTGTTGGGGTAGCCTGCTACGAACCTCGCGCATGACCGACAGGCCACCCAACCCCGAGTCAAATAATGCAATCATACATACATTATCACTTCTGGCGTATTACCACAAATGATGTACCTGAGATCGAATGTACTGGTTATAGATTGTCTGTATTGCGTCCATGGTCGACGTATCCAAAGAAGCAAGATCGGCGGCTGCGACATTATCTTCGACCTGTTCGCGATTTCTCGCACCAGGAATAGTACAACTCACCTCTGGAAACATCGTAATCCAGCGCAGCGCAAACTGGGCCATACTGGCATTTGCTGGTGTATACTCCCGTAGCGCTGCAACGGCTGTTAGCCCAGTATCATAATCGACACCAGAGAATGTTTCCCCGCGATCAAATGCCTCACCAAAGCGATTGAATTTACGGTGATCGTTGTCGGCAAACTGTGTATTACGCTGCATTTTGCCCGTGAGAAGCCCACTTGCGAGCGGTACTCGTGCAATAATGCCCACCTGACGTTCTTTGGCAGCCGCAAAGAGCTGTTCAGCTGGTTTGAGACGAAACATATTGAAAATGATTTGTACTGTCTGTACATTGGCATGCTGAAGCGCTTGTAATGCCTCATCAACTGTCTCAACACTGACACCGTAGAAACGAATTTTCCCGTCAGCAACCAGGTCGTCGAGGATGCCAAACACCTCGTCGCTGGCATATACCGCAGAAGGCGGGCAGTGCAATTGGAGTAAATCCAATGCCTCTGTGTGTAAGTTTCGCAGACTCTGTTCGACGAATGCAGTGAGATTGCCCTGATTGTATCCTGCAGCGGTATGCGGGTTTAATCCGCGCCCAGCTTTGGTTGCCACATAAAAAGACTCGCTTCGTTCCTGGGCAAGTCGTGCCAGGAGTTGCTCGCTGTGGCCATTACCATAGACATCTGCGGTATCAAAAAAGTTGATGCCGAGATCCAGTGCGCGATGTAATGCAGCCATAGAGCTCTGATCATCAACAGGACCCCAGGCACTACCGATAGCCCATGCCCCAAAGCTGACAACCGACACTCGATAACCAGTACGACCGAGTTCACGATATTCCATCAATTACTCCTACTAATACCAAAAGGGAAGTCGATTATACGACTTCCCAGACAATTTGCAAATGCACACTAGCTTAAATTGTCATAAACAACATCTTTTAAAATCATTCTAACATTTTGCCTAGTCGATATCCATGCTCATTGCTGCACCATTACGCTCTGGAGCAATGGCTGATACCAGCGAGAACTCATTTTCAATGTATGGTTGTGGTCGAAGTACCGTGTAGACCAGACCGGTTACCAAACCATAGACTAGATGCTGCACAATAAATGCTGGTGCATACGTTTGTAACAATACTGGATTGAAGATAGGGAGCACAATAAAGTAGGCTACCATCCAGGTCAACATTCCATAAATGAGACCAGTAAGGAGAGGGGTACCAAACTCAGTGGGGAGCTTGAAAACACGACGGCTGAGGATACCGTATGCCGCACCCATCAATACTGCCATGACCATATGAAGGATTGAGCCGATAATCACGGGACCTGCTGCAAAGCCAGCTTGTTGTCCAACTTGCTGACCAAGTACGATTGCTGAGATTTGTTTGGCCTCGAGCCAAATATCGCCACCAAGCGAAAGCGATATAAGTGCTGCAATACCTGCCATTGCAAGACCACCTGCAGCGCCGGCCAGAGCTCCTCCAAGCCCCATAATATCCGGCAAAGGGGAAATGAAATCCTTATCAGTACCCATTGCTGAACTTTTTGCGGTTGTGTGGATGCGCATATTACTTGATCCTTTCGAGTTCTGACCAATAATCTCAAAATGTTTGACACTATACAGACTTTGTGAAGTTTGTTGCTAGTTGTGCATAATCTGTGCTAAACTTGTGCAATTAGCATATCATACTGAAACTACAATTGCAATATAGTGATTCAAATCACAAAAAGGCTTTTTTATCAATCAGATGAGATATGTCTTTTTATCACAAAGTCATTTTGACGCCTTTTAGTTCAGATCTTTCCATGTACAACATTGTGACAAGGATTTTGCGCCCTCCGTGATGCACAGTAATGTCTTTGCACCTCTAAATAGAGTATGCTGACCTCTTGACATCTCTTTATGACCATGCTATTCTGCTCCTGAACCTTTGGAAGGAGTCCGCACATGACACATCGTGAACCGATTCAAGCTGACGCTATCTACTCGCGTGAAGAAGCCGCAGAGTTACTCGGTGTCAGTCTCAGTACGATCAAACGGCTGATTACTGCTGGTCAGCTAGAAGCCAGTCGCCCTGATAGTATTCGTCGTATTTTTATCAAAGGCTCAAGTATTTTGCATATGCTTGAGGACACAAAGATCGGAGTCCGTCGATGATATGCCAAAGGTTGCCCTACTATCAACAACCTGACAAATCGTTGTTAGACAGATTGGCAAACATATATTCAGATCATCTGCCAGGGAACCTGTGGCAGCCGTGTGGTACGAATATCACGGCAAGCGAGTCGGTACGCTTCACGCTGGGAGGTGTGCAATGATGGTTGCGTGACAGTCATCAATGTTACCCCTCTAAGGCGTGAAGCACAGCGAAGCTTCACGCCTCATTTTATTGTGTACAAGATTGGTAAAACTGTAAGCGATATTATTTTTATCATATGCCAGGATGCTTTCAAAGGTTCATAGGGAACGTACAATTGAAGTCGCAACATATTGTGGATGAAGAAGCATTACCAAAAAGAAAGAGGTGTCGCCAATGACTATGCTTGAGCTGACCCTGCTTGACCGCATTCGCCGTGACTATAGTGCTGAAGGTATGGAAGAGATTTTCATGCGTCTGGATTTACTTCACGACTATGTCTCGACAGGCCGGTTGCATGAGGTGACACCTTTGAACCGTGCAGAGTTACGTAGTTGGCTGGAGGAATTAATCTATACCGCACGCGAGACGGTTCGTGAGATGGAGGCCCAAATGAATTGAGGGCTGATGTATCGTAAGCCGTGAACGAGAAGAACGGGTGCGTCATATTACACACAGAGTGATACTTCAAAATCACATGGGGCAACGTATTCAGATGACTCTACCTGATCTGGTAGTGTGTATCTCACAACGCGTTGTCCCTTGTGACGCGTCATATATACAGGTTGAATGCGTTGGTATCATTCATCTGACGCAACCAGTCCCACCCGAATAGCATAGCGCACCAACCCCGCCACATCGTGAATGTCCAGCCGCTCCATGAGTTGTGCGCGGTGAGTCTCCACTGTTTTGACGCTAATCTGTAAAATCTGGGCGATTTCTTTTACACTATGGCCTTCTGCAACCAGTTGCAGCACCTCACGCTGTCGTGGTGTCAATTGTTCCAGTGCGCCCCCCTCCCCACCAACCACCTGGAGATAGTCCTGAATCATGCGGCGTGATATGGCCGGGCTGAGATAGGTTTCGCCACGTGCAGCAGCGCGTACCGCAACTTCCAATTCTGCCGTACCAGCATCTTTGAGCAAATAGCCGGATGCGCCTACGCGCAATGCCTGAATTACATACTCTTCGTTGGCATACATCGACAGAATAACGACCCGCACGCCGGGCAGATCACGCACAATCCGCGACGTGGCTTCCAGACCGTTCAATCCAGCCATTTTGATATCCATGAGCACCACATCAGGTTGGTGCTGGGCAATCAAACTGAGTGCTGTCCGTCCATCACCCGCTTCTGCAACTACCTCCAAGTCGGGGAGCTTTTCGAGCAATGAGCGAATACCCGCGCGTACTAATGCATGATCTTCGACAAGCATAACCCGCATTGCACTCATATGCTATTTCTCCTATCAATCATGTACATTGGAAAGAGGGCCATAACAGTAGTTCCCTCTCCGCAGGCAGATGTAATGTGCAGTGTGCCACCTGCAATGGCTACCCGTTCTCGCATCCCGAGTAGTCCAAAACTGTTGCCATACTGGGCACGAGTCTGGGCCGTGTGTGGATCAAATCCCACACCATCGTCACGGATGGTAAGTTGGAGCGCCGTATCTTGTATGTACACATGCACCCAGACATGTTGTGCCTGTGCGTGCCGAACTACGTTGGTCAGTGCTTCCTGAGCGACACGAAAACATGTCGTTTCAAGCATTGTGGGCAATCGCTCTTCGGGTAAGTGGCCGGTAAAGTGGAAAGAGATACCAGCAAGCCGTGCTTGTCGTGCGCCGTACCAGCGTAGTGCGGCGATCAGACCGAGATCATCAAGCAGCGAAGGGCGTAAATCAAGTGAGAGATCACGCACCTGTTGTAACGCCTGCTCGACAATGCCAATGCTCTCGGAGAGACTGGGAGCGGTAGATGTGCTGTCCTGTGCCTCCTGTACTGCTTGCAGATTCATTTTGACCAGCGTGAGTGCCTGGCCAATCTCATCGTGCAATTCGCCGGCAATGGCACGTCGCTCTGACTCTTGTACTTCGATCAGACGATGGGACAATCCCTGTAACTGCTCACGCCCCGTATGTATTTCAGCAAACAGTCGAGCGTTTTGTAGTGCCACAGCCAGTTGGTCAGCGACCTGGCGCACCACATCGAGCACATCTGGTCCAAATGCCCCTGGAGCACTTGCGGCCAGTGTCAATACACCAATCAGTGTTCCTCGATCCAGCAGTGGTACGCTTAGATAGGAACGTAAACCCGTAGTTTGCCAGTCGTAAGATAGATGATCGGGAGCAAGCGCAAGCTGAACATCAGGAATGTAATGTATCTGGCCCTGCCGAAGCATAGTCAGATCATAGATGGATGTGGATGACACCAACCCATGCTGTGGTACGGTATCGTGTTCGATGGCTAGTGTGTGCATGGTATCGGTCTCATCATCGTAGGCTATCATACTCACGTACTGGCATGGCACCAGATGGCGGATACGGCGTACGCTGGCCTCAGCAATTGCCTCAGGAGATTGTGCAGTCAGAATGGCCTGGCTAATTTCGTAGAGGACATTGAGCCGCGCAGTATAGTGTCGTAGTGCTGCTTCAACTTGTTGCTGCTCTGTCACGTCACGGGTCACCTTGGAGAATCCACGCAACTGGCCATATTCATCATGTACGACGGTCAGCACGACATGTGCCCAGAAGTGAGAACCATCTTTACGCACCCGCCAGACTTCTTCGACATAGCGGCCCTGTGTTGCGGCGATGTGTAATTCGTACTCGGGTTTGTTTTGTTGCGCTGCTTCATCAGGAAAAAAACAACGGAAATGTTGTCCAATAATTTCATCAGTCTGGTAGCCAGTGATGCGTTCCGCACCAGTATTCCAGCTTGTCACTAGTCCGTTTGGGTCAAGCATAAAAATAGCATAGTCTTGCACACTGTCCACCAGTGACCGATACTGGGCTTCGGCCTGTTGTAGATTGGCTTTGACGTGTTGTTGGTCGCTGCTATCGTGTACCACAAGTGTAACGGACATGGGCTCCTCCTCATTGAGTTTGACCAGTGTTACAGATGCCGGAAAAGTTGTGCCATCTCTCCGTCGCCAATATGCTCCTGCTACGTCATCGAGAGGCTGTGACATTCCTGGCACTGCCTTTAGTGCGAAAGATTGGATACGCTCCCGCATCACTGTGGCAGACGGTAGCGACAGCAGTGTATCCAGCGGTTGTCCCTGCAGTTGTTGGGCTGAATGACCAAAGCTCTGAACTGCACCGTGATTAATGAACACAATGAACTGATCAGCATTGACTGTGATGATCGCCTCAGTGATTAAGTCAAGTAGATTCATCCACCATCTACTTGCTTGTGAGTGATCGATTAACATTGCACGTCTACCAAGTTTACAGCGCTTCCCATTACTTCTACTGCAGTATAGCATAGCAACAGGAAAATTTGCTGTATATTAATGACTTGGGATCGGTGACTTTGAACGATACCGGGCTTCGGTTTATAGATTGGCTTCGAGGTGTGGTCGTTCACTGCTATAGTGCATAATAAGCATGCCGGGCATTGACTTCTCCTCATCGAGTTTGACCAATGTTACAGATGCCGGAAAAGTCCTGCCATTCCTCCGTCGCCAGTTTTCTTCCGCTACATCATCAAAGGGTTATGATATCCCTGGCGCTGCCTTCAGTGCCAAAGATTGGATACGCTCCCGCACCATTGTTGGCAGACAATAGTGACAGCAGCGTATCCAGCGGTTGTCCCTGCAGTTGTCGAGCTGAATAGCTGAAGCTCTCTACTGCACCGCCTGCTAAAGTTACAAGACATCCTCTTTTTCCCAAGAGGATGTCTTGTTGTGTATCAACGACTTGGGATCAGTGCCTCATAGTCTTGTACAGTTCCGCCGTCGAAGCAGCACTCGATAATTTGCTGACCCAGCGGATCCAGATCAGATTCGTTAAAATCAGCTAAGCAAGTGCGGAAGAAGTCGTAGAGCATTTGTGCACCCTGATCATATGCTTCTTCACCGACCTCTGGTTGTGTATCGACCTGCAAGAACCAGCGGGCAATCGAGCGTCCTTCTACCGCAAGTTGGTAGATGGCATACCCCAGAAGTGGGCAGCGTGCCGGTCGTACCTGATCGGACTTAAACTGTGCGTTTCCACGGCGGGCCAGATACTCTCGGGCGATCCATTGTGGCATAAAGTCGACCTTCCATGCCCCGACATGTTGATTAGGACAGAGAATGTAGCGCATGCGGGTGTGATCCAAGAACTGCTGGAGGAGCAGGTTAGCTTGGTCAACTCGACGGCCTGTCGCAAATGGCCAGTACGATCCGACCCCTTCACTCGTCATGCCGATCGTGTCAACAATGCTTGGGTTGGCATGACCCCGCGGAGCCACCAGACGCCAGAGCCATGCCATAGCAGGTGGCAATACGTGAAACAAACCGATAATGCCATAACTTGGCGCTTCTCGTGTGCAGGGTGGGGTACGTACCCCAAAGCTGCGAACGTCCACGGTGACAGGTTCCTTGACTATATCAGGAACAATCGAGCGGGGTACGATGACACGTGGGTTCGGGCAGGGTACACCAGGAGAATCCTGTATGTGTTCCCAGATGAGTGCGCGGCTGCTGGGCGCTGCATCGATGTTTAAAAATAACAGAGGCTCACCAGGTTGTGCAGTCATACGCTCCAGGGGAACATCAGTACCATAGTGAGTGATATGGTTGACACGTACAAACCATGCATCTTCGGCATCAGTCACACGTATCTTCTGTTCGCCATCTTGCAGCGATGGATGACATAGTGCCATATCATCGGTTACAGGTAACAACCGACACGAGCGGGGAATTTCCAAGTGGCGACGTTCACCTGTTATGAGGTTTTCTCCCAGCAGTAGCCGCCCTTCACTATTACGATGAGCCTGTTCAAGCATTTCGCTCTTGCCACCACCACTTGCGCCCTCGTGCATAATGGTTACGATATTGTCGTAGGGTGTAACGACCTGTACCGTCGAGCAGTGTGCAGTCACCCATCCCTCACGCTCCCCCTGGCCGATCAGCACACCGTAAATACCCTTCTTGGCGCTTGGGCCTGGGTAGAGGTTGTAGGAAAAGATTTCGTGCAGTTCCATTCCACGGTGATGCACCACGATCTGTTTTCCGTCGAAATGCGTGTGGCGGAAGGGTGGTGCTACATAAATAATGGATTTGGGTCTGAAGGTATCGGGAATATCTTCATACGCAACAATGCCCTGGAGCAATGCCAGGCCCAGTGCAAAGAAACCACAGTTGTCGGGAGCAACCACCAGTGCGTCTTCGCCCATCCCTTGTTGTCCGGCGATGAAACCAAAGATGGCTAGCGGTTGTGTTTTGAGCCATTCAAATGTCTCGGTCCGCAACTCCTTAAAATCATATCCAAATTGTTCAGCAAAGCGTGGTTTATTAGTCGGGCGATCGTCGGAAATAACCATACAATCGGGATCTCGTCGTCGCATGTAGGGCTCTGGATAATTGGCCGCTATGCCATTCCGCACGCGAGCAACTTCTGCTTCGAGGATGCGTCCTTTGTTGGGGGTATCAAACACGACTTCAAAGGTATCACGTCCATCGGCACCACACGCTAACTCAACAAGTTCATTAACACTGCTGGCAATTGTGACACTCGGTGCGGCCGCCAGAACTCCTGCTGTCTCATTCGGTGGATTGTATTTCTGCCAGTTACGCTGTTCTGCCCCTATCTTATCACCTAAACCCTCTGTCAGTACGTCAATTGTTTCGGAGGGGTTGTACTGATTCATGAGACCTTCCTTCATTCCGGTATAGCTATAATGCACTTGACATTTGCACGTACATATCTTTGGTAGTAAATACACATCGTTCTTTTATTCACGAATATTGTAACAATGCAGAGGCATCTCGCCTATAAGAAAAAACCTGAAAGGAACTCAGGGAGAACCTGAGATCAGGTGCATAAAACCCTGAGGTAGTCTCAGGAAGTGAGATTATGTCACAGTGAGCGTTTCTGGCTCTCTCAGTGGAGGGAAAATAGCATAAGAGAAGAGAATTCAATTTGATCTAGGAGTATGGTCAATCTATGTTGGTATTTTCTGATGAAAGCGAATATCTTTGATTTTGCTCCACAGTTCAAGCACTGACACGTGACTCAATCCAGAGAATTGTGCATCACCAACCTCAATGACAATTCACTCGCCCGATTGCAACTGACCTATATCCACAGCTAGGAAGGGTACCTGGACCCGTTGGGCTGCTTCGCTTGCCAGATCTGCGATAGCTTGTGAGTCGGTTGATGTCAGTGTATAAGGATCGCGTTGTTCATCCCAATAATAGCCATACGCAAGTACATTATTGTGATAGACAAAAACGCGATATTCACGGCCAAGGGGAAATCCATCAGGTGTTTTATTAACATAACGCAGGTTGACGAGTTTACGCACTACAACACGACCACGAGAGCGATTCGTATGTACCAATAGCTCGTTCACTAATGTTGTAAGTTCGAATTCATTATGGGCAACGCAGGCGCTCCAGCCCTGTGATTTATTTGATTTCACTGCTCCCTTTACAAAAGCAGGGAAGCCAAGCTGTGCCGTAACCTTCTTACATTCAGCAAGGCTCGTTATGATCATACTAGCAGGCGTCAGATCTCCTAAACGTGGATAAAAGTGATCGAACTCCATTGCAATTTGATATTCTGCCGGGGTGTTGAGTAGATAGATCCCTTTTGCTTTGGCAGCGTCACAAAGTGCTGTATAGCGTTCAACTGATGGAATATAGCCGACCCACACGCCGGGGATGGGTGAAGCGTACATTGGTAGGTAAGCGAGGGCATTTTCGGCTGTTCCAGCGGTGCTAAAGTTCTGTGGGACAGCATAGACTCGACAACCAAACATCCGTGCCGCTTCAGTGATTGCGTGTAGTTCGCGTGTATTGATATCGATAGCTGGAGACGTATCTGCCTCGCTCAACACCACAATCATGGGTTTCTCACTTCCTCAATGATACGATTTAGAAAACGCTTTGTAGTGCTGCACAGAGACCTCCCATCGTCGTTATTGGTTGGGCGGCATCAAACAGAAGATATTGGCCTGCCTCCCGCGGCGTTGCGTGGGTCGCGCTGGCCAGACGTAGGTGTCGTTTCGCTACTACTTCATGTCCTCCTGTGACACTCATGTGCCCTGCGACCAGAAAGTGTTGAGGTGGATAGGCTGCGGCAAGGTGATCCAGAAACATCTCTACAACATGTCCGTAATGATCAACACCATGTTCCCTCTCGCAGCGTGTAAACAGGGTCAGGCGAAGTAGTGCAAAATGATGGTGAGCAGTTGTCAGAAAACCACGCAGCAGATTATCATAACGTGGATCGTCTGGTTCTGAAACGCCAAGATAATGCTCTGCCAGTTCAGTATACGAATCAGCCTCGCTGAGTCTGGCGTATCCCATCCGTAACTGCTCGACCTTGCCACGGGCTAGCTGCTGGTTGGCCCAGTCCAACAATGCCTGGTGTTGCCATGTGAAGAGGACCTGGGGCTTCTTCTAGGTCGATGGCGGTGGCTCCTGCATGGGTGATCGTTACATCGGCGGTCGTGCGGAGAAAAAAGGGAGTTCATCTAGGCGTCCCAAAATAGGGTTCAGATATGCACTCTGGCTGAGTGCTTTTTCAAAGGCAGGCGTGTATTCGATATCGCCTTTATCAAGCGGAAACCCATAGATATGTGGCAACTCGTGATTCCCACATAGATATACAATAGGATACTGTTTCCGCAACTCCAACAGATTGATCAGAATGTCTACTGAACAGTCTGGATATGGTTGTCCCTCACCGTGGATCAAGTCGCCGACAAAAACGAGAACGTCAGCCTGCCCGGCCCTCGCATGTGTGATAAAGCAATCGCGATATTGCTGATAGGCATCCCAGTTGCCGTGCAAATCCGTTACCACCATCACAATTCCTGCATTGATCGACCATAAACGTGGATGTGTTTTAATTGATTTTAAATACATGTTGTGTATATATGAATATTTATACATGTTTTCCCATATTAACATACATGTCAATTGTGGGAAGAGTGTGCTACGATAGATGCAAACTATTGAGTAATAGTTCGTACAAGGAGTATTCGATGAAGTTGCGTCCTGAAATAGCTTTGACATTTGATGATGTGCTTTTGGTGCCACAGCGGTCATCAATCCGCTCGCGCCACGCAGTACATACCCATACAC
Organism: Chloroflexi bacterium AL-N1; assembly: GCA_013122435.1. Taxonomy (GTDB): domain Bacteria; phylum Chloroflexota; class Chloroflexia; order Chloroflexales; family Roseiflexaceae; genus AL-N1. The sequence goes on along the minus strand of WYDT01000011.1, from coordinate 93,370 downwards.
AATTTAGCCGTCGACTCGGTTTATCCATACCAATTGTGTCCTCGAATATGGATACAGTGACGGAAGCTACTATGGCACAGACGATGGCCCGTCTTGGAGGTCTTGGTGTCATTCACCGCTTCATGACAATTGAACAGCAAGCGGCAGAAGTGATGCGTGTCAAGCGGACTGAGGGCTTTATAGTTGAGCATCCCCACAGCCTGTCGGCAAATGCAACTGTACAGGATGCACGTGCACGGCTGGAGGAGCATAGTATCGGTGGTCTGGTTGTCCTTGGCACAAACAACGAGGTTGTTGGCCTCGTCTCCACCCGTGATTTGATGTTTGAACGCAATGTTGAACGGTCTGTAACCGAAGTGATGACACCACGCGAGAAATTGATTACAGTCGACGAAAACACATCTCTAGAAGAAGCACGTGCTGTATTGCACAAGAGTCGCGTGGAGAAGTTACCAGTCGTTGATGGAGCAGGCCAACTTCACGGCCTCATTACGGCACAGGATATCGTTAAGATGGAGCAGTGGCCTGATGCGACGAAAGATGAGCGTGGCCGCTTGCGTGTGGCCGCAGCTATCGGTATCCGTTCTTCTGATCTTGAACGTGCAGCGGCCTGTGTTGATGCTGGGGTTGATGCCCTGGTGGTAGATATCGCCCATGGTCATTCAGACGGTGCACTTGAGATGGTACGTGCGCTCAAAGAACGTTTTCCTCAGGTCGATATTGTTGGTGGCAACGTGGCAACTGCCCAAGGTACCCGCGATATGATCGAGGCTGGTGCGGATGCCGTTAAGGTCGGTGTGGGGCCAGGATCGATCTGTATTACGCGAGTTGTAACTGGTTTTGGGGTGCCGCAATTAAGCGTTGTGGCGGAATGTGCTGAGGTTGGCCGTGAGTTGGGTGTGCCAATTATTGCTGATGGTGGTATTCGTACCTCGGGCGACATCACCAAGGCAGTGGCAGCAGGCGCAAGCACGGTAATGCTCGGCAGTTTGCTGGCCGGAACTGACGAAAGTCCTGGGGCGAATGTCAGCCGTAATGGGCAGCGTTATAAAATCGTGCGGGGCATGGCGTCCTTATCTGCCAACATTGATCGGCAAGAGGTCGAAGGGCGTGATGTCGATCCCGATGATTGGGATCGAGTCGTAGCTGAGGGTGTCGAGGCGATGGTGCCAGTGCGTGGCCCTGTCAAAGATATTGTGTATCAGCTCGTTGGTGGTATGCGTTCTGGCTTGAGCTACGCGGGTGCCGCAACCATTCCTGAATTGTGGGAAAAGGCCGAATTTGTGCGTATCACGTCGGCGGGGAAGGCAGAGAGTGGTGCACATGATGTGAAGTTGTGACACTACATGCATTACCAGGTTGTATGCGGGCTGCCCTTGGGTCAGTCCGTATACATTTTTGGTGTTGTAACAATGGGTGAGTCTACATTAGTTGGTTGGGCAAAGCTGCCAAAGGATATCTGTGTACCACCAGTATATTCCTGAGCAAGCACCAACCACAATATGTGTTGTCGATGCGGCAGATAGCGTGCCCCGGTCATCATTTGATTACAAATGTGTTGGCGTGTGGCTCGTATATCACCTAAAACGTCAATACCTGATACTGCTCATACAAGAGTTTTCGTAGACTCGGGTGCTCGTGGTATTCGTCGAGGAGTGGGATAGCGCGTTCTTTCACTGTTGTCCATACACCAAATGCACGTGAGCAGAAACTGCACGCGCCGTGAACCGTGTCTTCTACTGCTTCGAATAATGGGTAGAGTTGGTGTTTGGGTTCGCTGATTTTTGCGAGTGTTTCTGTTCCGGCGCCGTCAAACAGCATTTTTACCGTATCACCAGCTTGTTTGCATTCGTTTGCTGCTTCCAGTGCGTTAACAACTCGAGCCATCGCGTCGTGATTGTCGAGTCCGGCCAGAATAACAATCGCTACTTTCATGGTAGATTTCCTCAGTTAAAAGTAAATAGCTTTTTAAGTATACCAGATAATTCCTCGCAGAGAGCATTTTTTCCCTACATCTAAGGATGAATTCTCTGAGAGTTTATTTCGGGTTATTTGTGATCATCATTGTCACACCCAGATGCTATGCTTGCCAGGCAATTACACTCCGCATGAACTTTGATTGGGAGGTTATTTCGATGCCGTTTTTTGTCGCAAGCCGTCGCATGTCGCCACAAAACATTTACAAACGTTTTGGTGATGTCCTGATTCACGATGTGACGTCACATGGGCCAGATCCCTGGATTCGGTTTAGTCCGTTCTATCCACATGGCAATATTCCCGTGCCTTTTGCTCCAGAACACACTGCTATGAGTGTTGAAGGCATCTGGCAGGGATTAAAGGTGTTTGAAACTACAGATGTTGATCCGGCGAAGTTAGCGATTACCACGATGAAGCATATCAAACGATCAGCACGGCGTTTTGGTGCTGTGCTCGGCCATCGTGCCGGTCTTGATGGGGATCGTTTGCTTGCCTATGAGGAAGCGCGGCGTATGATTTATCTTCCGTCTTATCGATGGGTTCTGGAACATTGTTTACAGCAGGAACTTAATGCTTTGCTGCGTCTTGGTGAGCTACAAACAGTGGTGTTGCTCGATTATGAGACCAACGGCGATATCAGCAACCTGTCGCGGCCATTATCGCACGCTACACTCATCGTCGCCTATCTGAATGGGACGTGGCCGCAGTAATCACATGGGGAGCGACTCTCAATAGCAGAAAGATATGCTTGCACATCTGCTGACTATGGCTTGCACGTAAAGGATTATAGAGCAACAGTTGCAAGCGTAACAGTCAAAGGAGTCAATCATGAACATTGGTATTATTGGTGCCGGGAATATCGGTAAAACATTGGCAAAGTTGTTGTCAGGTGCCGGCCATCAGGTCGCTATCAGCAACTCACGTGGCCCTGCAACACTCCAATCGCTGGTTGCAGAGCTAGGTGATGGGGTCCAGGCCATGTCGACGACAGAAGCTGCCAATTTTGGTGACATCATTATCGAGGCTATTCCATTTGGATCATATCAGCAACTTCCCGTGGAGGCTATCGGTGACAAAATATTTGTTACTGCATCGAACTACTATCCAGACCGTGATGGCAAAATTGAGCTTGGCTCACTCAGTGATAGTGAATTTTTCACCCAAAACCTGACCAAGGCCCGTGTGGTAAAGGCATTTAATACCATCTGGTACGGTCATCTCGCAACGCAGGGCGATCTGTCTAAACCAGTCGCTGAACGACGCGTCATTTTTGTCGCAGGTGATGATGCTGATGCCAAGCATCAGGTCAGTGAACTTATCGAGCAGATCGGTTTTGGGGCTGTTGATACCGGAACACTCCATCAGAGTAAACAGCAGCAGCCTGATACTCTGATCTATAATAAGGATATGACTGTTAGCGACGCCCTGGCAATTTTGCAAAAGGATCGAGAAGTAGACGGATAGTAGAGAGTGACAGATTTTAACAATAAAGTTAAAAAATATATTGCTCGCTTGAATCTCAGGACAATTTGTCGTACTATCTCCATATACACGTCTCACACAATATACAATCCATCTCACGTTTTATTCCTGGGTCAAAAAGTGAACCTGTTGTATTTGTATCATGGAGGTATGCATGAGCAACACAAAAAGCGGTTGCCCGTTTGAACACAGTACGCTCCCACCAGGGACTGATGGTGTACCCGATCTGGACGAAACCATAGAGTTTATGATGAAGCCTGATACGTTTTTGCGTGATCGTCAGGCACAGTTTGGCAACACAATTCTGTCGAGAGTCTTTGGTGTTCCAACGGTTTACATGCTTGGTGCTGATGGAAACGAGTGGGTGTATCGCGGTGAAAACAAGTATGTCGCAAGTCAATGGCCGATCGCTTTTCGTCGGTTATTAGGAGAGAACTCGATCCCCATGCTCACCGGTGCGGTCCACCGTGAACGGCGACGAATCGTCGAGCCCCACTTCCGTTTTGACCATATGGCGCAGTTTGTGCCAACGATTGAAGCATCTGCCCATAAACACCTCGCACGTTGGGCGGAACCAGATCAGGTGGCTATTGTTGATAAGATGCGGGAATTTGCATTTGAGGTCATCAACGTGTTTCTCTTTAGTGATGATCTCGCCAAGATCGACCTTGCGTATATGAGCCAGGAATTTGTGTTATGGACCAGAGGGTTGTTTGCCGTCGATATGGATGAAAGCCCCGACGCACCTTTTGGAAGAGCGTTGCGTGCAAAAGAAATTTTACAGGATCAGATTGGGACGTTAGTAGCAGAACGTCGTGCCTCTGGCGAGCAGAAAGAAGACATTCTGGGCACCTACCTGACGACGCAGGACTCAGATGGCAACTTGCTTACTGATGCAATTATCGTTGATGAGTTGCAAAATCTGCTTTTTGCCGGACATGACACCACGGTAACAGCCATGTCTAATTTGATGCTGCATCTCAGCCAAAATCCTGCTGTTCTGGCTAAAGCCCGTGCGGAGCAACAGGCTTTTGATGCAAAGGCACCGATCCGCTTCGATGATCTCAAAGCGATGCCTTACCTCGACGCGGTGATCCACGAAAGCCTACGGATGGTTGCTCCAGTACGTGCCATGACTCGGCGGGTGCTGGAGAATACACAATATCAGGAATACTGCATCCCCAAGGACTATGCGGTAACAGTTAACTGTCCCGTGACTCACTATGATTCTGAGGTGTGGACAGAACCGGAGAAGTTTGATCCTGAGCGCTGGTTTGATCCACGAAATGAGCAGAAGCGGAAGCCTTTTGGTTTTATTGCCTTCGGAGGTGGTCCACGTCTGTGTTTGGGGAAAAATTTTGCCCTTGTGGAAATGCGCCTGATGATGGCTTTGATACTGCGAGGATACACATGGGAAGTGCTACCGGATCAGGATCTTACGTACAATGCCTTTCCTCTCCCGACGATTAAAAGCGGTTTGCTCGCCAACGTTTCACGTATATAGTTCATCTACGACAATCAGTTAGCCGGTGGACGGGCTAGCCGTCCACCGACGCTTTATCAATTACTCAATACCATTTAGTTCACGACCCAAAAGCCCTAATAGCACCACATACGGTGTCCCGGCGTTCTCTGGATGATACTCAAAGCGGGCTCGCTCAAAATGCTGTGTCAGATACTCCTGTCCATCGGTTGGATTGACTTCCATCACTGGTGCAGAGATCGGCATCCCAAACAAAGCCAGACTCTCCGCAAAGCTCTTGCCCGCTTGCCCATCGAACTCCAGCCCGTTGCTCGACCAGTAGCCCCAGAATTCCGGTGCAATGGCCTGCCCTGTCTCCGCGAAGTAGTTTGGTGCATTGGGGTCGCTCCTACCAAAACTCGTCCAGTCTCGCTCCTGTGCTTCCAGGCTGTCGACACCGAGACGCCCCAGCAACACGTCATACGGTCGGTCGTTCTCGGGATGTAGTTCTAAACGGTTGCGTTCAAAAATCTGGGTTTGGACGGCTTTGCCTTCGATTTGCTCCTCGAACTGTTCGGTAATGGGGAAGCCAAAGACTGGCAATCCACCATTCTGCTCCCAGAACTCAAGCATACGCCCACACACCTGATGGCCTGTCTCAGGGAAGGCTCGACAGGGTCCACCGTCAGGTGGCGGAGGTGGCGGCTGGTAGCTGCGGAATTGTGCACTCAACTCTTGTGTCAGTCGTAGGTAGAGGTCGCCAAACTGTTCACTCGGTTCGATATGGGTTCCCTCGTAGAACTCATTAAAGCTGGTGAGCACCACCGCGTCGGCGTTGCGATCCATGGCGGTTTGCCAGGTGCCTCGGTAATATTCGCCACCAGACCGGTTACGTCGATGTCCGTTCGGGCGAATTCTGAGATCGTCGTAGCCCGTCATCACTGTCGCGATAAATGGCTTATTTGTTCCACGTGAACTATTATAATTTTCCAGCCGACCAGCGTAGGAGTTCATCGCCAGACCGGGTGTGCTTTCCCAGGTGATGTCATAATAGTACAGCGCATCATAGACATCGAGGTAGTTGAAGTTGTCTGTGCCGCCAAACCAGTACTGGTCCCGGTTGGGGTCGGCCTGGTTGCGGAGTTGTTCCCAGGTGCCTACGCCGCCAAGCGACGGAGGATTGAACCAGAAGACCGCTGGTTTGCCTTCAAATGTAAAGTAGGCGGGACTGCTGGTGAAATCACGCCGCAATACACCAATTGCCTCCGCTAGACCACCAACCGTCCGCATCGATCCGATAAACGAGGCAGACTGGTCAGGGATGATGGCTATTTTCAGGTCACGTCCACTTTCCTCTACCAATTGCAACATCCGCCGACAACGCCCATCGAGACGATCCTCATTGGGGCCATACCAGGTGCAGATTAGCGCATCGATTCCGGCATCGTCGGCTTGCTGAATATGGCGCTGAAGAACGTCCTCATCGCCGCCCTGATATTGTGGCGCGGCAATATCACTCATCCGTGCGTATGACCAGTCACTTGGTTCATACCACGGGTAGTAAAAGGCCATAACCGGACGCTCATCCTGAGCCTGAGTGGGGGTTGCTGTATGCGTGCTGGTCAGGGTAAACATCATTGTAAGGACACAGAGTAAAGCAAAAAATCGTTGGAATGAACGGAAAATCATCGCTCCTCCGGTGTATGCAAAATCGAGTAAACAAGTCGGGATAGTAGCAGCTTTTGGTGGTCTGTGCAATCGAATAACAGGTTGATTATGTTACAATGAGGTCGCAATTGCGTTGTTTTTAGATATTTCGTTCTATAACATATGGAAGCCCAACAACTCTTTTCAATCGGTCATTCAAATGTTCCCGTAGCGCGTCTGATCGTGCTACTCCAGCAGCACCATATCGGTGTTGTGTGTGATGTGCGGAGTGCGCCATACAGCCGTTACAATCCACAATTTAACCGCGAGAATCTGGCCACGAGTCTGCAAGATCAAGATATTATCTACCGTTTTATGGGCGAGTCGCTGGGTGGCAAACCTCAAGACCCGATGTTGTTCAGTGAGGATGGCCACACACCCGATTACATCAAAATAGCCGCCTCGCCCACCTTTGCGCGTAGCATCGAGCGTTTGATTGGCCTGGGCACGCAGACGCGCACTGCCTTCATGTGTGGCGAAGCCGACTATCGACGTTGCCCTCGTCATGTTCTGGTGACGCCAGCCCTGATCGAGCGTGGTATTACGGTCTGGCATATCCTTCCTGATGGTGATCTTGTGCGTGGTGTGGCTGTTCCATTACAGGAGCGTATGTTTTGAAAAAGAAAGTCTCCGCTATGTTCACTGACCGCCGCTTACACCTTACGTTTGTATTAACTTGTATTTCCTGCGCGGTGCGTCTGGGGTTGATTGGTTTGTTGGCATCAGTTTTGGTATCCTGTGCGCTTCCCACGGGCGACACCAGCGATCTCCCCAGTCAGATTGGTCTGCCCCCGGAGCAACAGGCGAGTCTGGCTCCCGAAGCGGTCGTCCAGAGTTTTTTTGAAGACTTCAACTTTGCCTTTAATGACCCATTGATCTTTGAGGATGCAGATCGTCGTGTCCAATGGATCGACCAACTCGTGAGCTATTTTGTCCCGAGCGAACGGATCGAACATCGTAGTCTGTTTGCTGAGGCATTTCGGACCTATTCAACAGGTCAATACTTGCTAGGCGGTAACAACGAAACCATGATGCTCGAAGTGCGGTTTGATGAGGAAACCATCGAGTCTGAAATCATCGATAACCGCGCACTTGTTCGCCTCCCGGACGCAGTGGTATGTGTCATTATTACCAGCGGGGCCGCCACTGCCGACGACACCTGCGACGGCGAATCTGGCCTTGATACCCTCATTGGCACTGAGGATGGTGCAGTGCCGCTCATTCGTGTTGGTGGGCGCTGGTTCCTCACGTCTGATGTGGGGTAGAGGTGAAGGGTAAAGGGTTATAAGTCGAAGAGTCAATAAAGTGACTCAAGAGAAACATTGGAGCAGAGAAACACGCCGCCTGAGCTTGTCAAAGGCGGCATGTAGCGGCGGTTTGCAACCGCCGTATCGTCCTCTTGAGATGGGCCGTCACGGGGGATGGCCCCGACGCGATGGGACTGACTCTGGGCAGCGGCTATCTTCAAATTCCATAAATTTTCAAAATTCCCCTGATCACGTGCTCGAATTCTCACACCTTCCATCGTTATTGTACTATGAGGTACGTGAAAACGTAGTAGATGTGCGGGTGTGGAAATATCATCAATCAGATCCATTAAAACTGTAGAAAATTTAAGAGTAAAAGTATTGAGCTGCTGAATGTGGCTGTATCAGGCTATGTTGGAATAGCCCTGATGGCTCCATTCAATGTTTGCCACTATTTCATAGATTCCATTGAAGATCGCTGTATCACCAGGAGAGCGAGCTGCCATGCCAGACAAAGAAGACATTGAACATCAACGAGAACTCCTTGCCATCCATCGCCGCACACTTGCCCACCATCTCAAACAGCGTGCCACCTTGGGGGCAGCATATGCTCCGCCAGGTAATGTGCACGGAATTGAGGAGGCACGCAAAAACATTAAGAAGATCAAACAGACTTTGCTTGGGTGGAACCAGATCGTTGAGAACCATCCTGACGACGAGGAGAAATCCCCAGAAGCTGAACAACCACAGACGGAGAAACCTGTGTCAACTGAAGAATTTCAACCGACGATTGGGATTGTGACTGCTCTAAAACATGAGAATGTTGCGATGAAGAGTTTGCTCGATAATGTTGTTGAACCAAAAGATACTCAGTGGCGACCTGGATGGCGTTATCTACAAGGTGACATACCTTCATTCAATGGGAAAATACATCACGTTATTCTAGCCCGCGTTGATCAAGGCAATAATCAGGCAGCTAGTCGTGTCACGATCCTACTAGAACGCTTTCCCACCGTGCAGGTTATTATCATGGTCGGTATTGCCGGGGGAGTGCCTGAGCCCAGCAAAGCCGAAACCCATGTTCGACTCGGGGATATTGTTGTATCGAATAAGTATGGGGTGGTACAGTACGATTTTATCAAACGAGAAGCAGATGGTAGCGCAGCCTATCGGCATGTGCCGCGTGCACCAAGTGCCATTTTACTCGAGGGTATCGATGCTCTAGCAGAGGCAAGTCTTGAAGGTAGGCGCCCATGGATACCCTATATTGCGAAGGCGATTGAGAATTTAAAGAACTCTGATGATATCTGGGATCGTCCTGATATTGCCAAAGATATTCTGCACGACGAATCAGGGCAGATTATCCCACCACCTTATCGTAAGCGCCCTAATGAGCCACAGGTGTTTTTTGGTGCGATTGCTTCTGCCAATACATTGTTGAAGGATCGGACTGTTCGTAATGCCCTCCAACAGCGTTTTGGGGTGAAAGCGGTGGAGATGGAAGGCTCAGGGGTTGCAGATGCGGCGTGGAACCATAGCATAGGCTATCTGGTGGTTCGTGGTATTTGCGACTACTGTGATGATAAAAAGGGTGATGAATGGCAGAACTACGCGGCGATTGTCGCAGCAGCATACACCCGCGCCTTGCTAGAGGCGGTGCCTGCGGTGAAAGCGGTGTCTGTTGGTGATGGGGGAAATAACGGGTCAGACCGAGATGAAGGTAAGCCAGTTCCTTCTCCTGCCAATCAACAGTTAGAATTAAAAGCTCGAAACAGATTAGCAGATTTATTAGTCAATACGGGCAAAGCCGAGACAGGTTCACGATCAGCCTTGTGTCGGCGGATTGATGTTGATCCCGGCAGATTATCTTTTGTTGCCAGAGGCTCTGATCAGGACTTTGCGACTGAACTAGTCAATCTTCTCAATACAAATCGACGCTACACAGAATTGATAGCATTATGTGATGAGATTGAGCCAGCTTTAGGAGATAATCCCAGGCGAGAGTTAGATAAAATTCGTGAGAAAATAGTAAAGCTTCAAGTGAGCTAGCATGTTCATGTTTCCAAACAGAGCGTGAGTAATTCTATTCTCATGCTCTGGCATTCTTTTTGAGGTTTGAGGTTTGTTTATGAAATTGGAACTGGATAAACGAAATAAACTGGTTAACCTATTAGTCAATACAGGCAAAGCCGAGACAGGTTCACGATCAGCTTTGTGTCGGCGGATTGGAGTTGAACCCAATACACTTAGTTTTATCAGTGGTGGGTCTGTTCAAGATTTTGCCACTAATCTAGTTGATTTTCTATATCAAGCAGAGCGTTATAAAGAGTTGATCAATCTGTGTGAAGAGATTGAACCAGAATTAGGAGATAATCTCAAGCGAGAGTTAGATAAAATTCGTGACAGAATCCAGCAAATAAAGGATGGAAAGAAGTTGGCCGATTTCCTGGCAGGAAGCAGAAAAGCCGAGACAGGTTCACGATCAGCTTTGTGTCGGCGGATTGGAGTTGAACCCAATACACTTAGTTTTATCAGTGGTGGGTCTGTTCAAGATTTTGCCACTAATCTAGTTGATTTTCTATATCAAGCAGAGCGTTATAAAGAGTTGATCAATCTGTGTGAAGAGATTGAACCAGAATTAGGAGATTATCCCAAAAAAGAGTTAATGGCGATTCGACCGAAACTGGAAAAATTAGCCTCCCAACCAGAGGAATCTCCCGGTGGAGACGAGCAACCTAAGCCTCCACCATCACCTGAGACTCCACCATCACCTGAGCATCAAAGCATTATCGAATTGGTGAACGAGGCTTGTGTTTCAATACAAAGGGTTTATGAAATACTTGATCAATATGATGTATACCCAGTAGATTGTCGTACAGCAGTAAGTTTTCTTGAAAAAATAAAACAAATCGTTGATAATCTTTGGCGAGAGTTAAATAGTAATAAATCCCCACATGAACATTTTGAAAAGCTGTATCGTAAAGTGAGGTTTGATCGGTATGACATTGATAACTACATAAATAATTTGATTACACAACTCAATCAGTTTCATAGGGATTGCCGACCTGTTACTCCTGAGACGCAGAAGAAGCATAAGCAATTGCAAAAAGAATGTGAGGAGTTACGAGATATTTTATTTGGTTGGCAAGCATCTACTTCTCAAATAGTATCTGAGAATATTAGAAGTAAGCCCGTCGCTACGTCTAATAGATGATGATTTTACTTACTTGGTGGATTTATTGCTCAAGTGTCCCAGCATGCAGGATAAAGACACTCGTAACATTATTGTAAATAAACTCGGAGGTGCCATTGCTAACGCAATTAATCGTAATAATATGTCTAGAGCAGATGTGTGGGCAATTGTATCAACGTGTAGTAATTATGAAGGCGGGTTAGACAAACTGATTAATGGCGTAGGATTGTTTGAGCAAGAATCGATATCAATGAAAAATGTCTTGGAATTCTTGAGAAAATTCCAGAAATAAATTTTGATTAAAGTTTGTGTGGTTATAAAGAAAAAAATATGATTAGTACTAAAATTCAAGTATTTTATGATGCTCTGGTGAGTATGGAGGAGGCAATAGCTGAAATGCGAAGCGAAAATAAGTTTGGTGATGCGTTCAAGAGACTCATGGAAAAAGATGTATGTACTGACTTGATATATATTGTCAAAGAGATTAGAGGATTTTATCGAAATGAAGAAGTTCTTATTCCTGATTTTGACTTGGAAAAACTATTACATTATTTTGAAGAGACTACTGATCAAATCAATATGGTATATTTATACACTAATATAGAGACCAAAGCTGAACAGGAACTTAATGAGATATATAGAAAGACATGTCGGGAATTAGAAATAAAGTTATATGAAGCACAACTTTTGATGGAAGACGTATGATCTTCTAATTAATATTACTTCGTCAAACTACGAGAAAGCTCAATGTGACATCGCCAAACGCATTGCCAAACCCAACAGGTAAATTTGTCGTTCAGGCAGCTAGAAGAAAGAATATTGATCTTGATAAAGCGAATGTTGAACAGAGATTCCAGATATTTCAGGAAGCTTTGAAAGATATGGAAACAGCAATAAGTGAAACACGCAGAGATCATCGTTGGAGTGATGCATTCAAGAGATTTGTAGAGATGGACTTACGTCCTGACTTGAAATATATCATCGAGGAGATTGTAAAAATATATCGAAGCAGAACAGAAGCATCTATCAACAGCCAATCATTAGAAAAAATCGAAAATCACATTGACAATGCGATTGATAAAATTAATCTTGCTATGCATATGTGTGGGGAATCAAAGATTGAAAGGTGTCAAAATTATTGTCGTCGCTGCGAAAAAAGCCTTTATGAAGCACAACTTTTGCTTGAAACACCACTTGAAACACCATAAAGAGTATAGACTCAGGGACTCGACAAACATCAGTAATGATGATAAGATGAGAACACATGTTCTTTTTATTATAAGTTATAATAGCACGGATTTTGAATGAGGTATTCAATCATGTTTAGAGCAACAAACCTGATAGCAGGAGATGGGTTGCTGATTCAACAAATCCAATGTCACACAGGTAAAGTCACTACATCACTACCTGACATGTTGGCTTCTTATCAGCAGTTTGATGAAGCTTTAGACATACGCCCTGTTGATTGTGATCGTGCGGCAAAAGTGGTAAGACAAATACACGAAGCAACTACTTCTGTATGTACATTGTTGCGACAAACTGATCAACTTCCAACCAACATCTCTGTAAATCGTTATTCCCTTCTTTCTCTACTGTGCCACATTCAGGAACAATCTCATAGTCTTCTCCAAAAACTCTCCTATTTCCGTGCCATCTGCCGAGATGAAACTACTGAGTCGCGTCAGCAACGTTTAGCCATTGTCAACTGCTTCGACGATTTAATTCAGGCGATTGATACCCTCCAACCAAAATGCTACGATCTGCTTGAGCAAACCAGCATATCGCCAACAACGGTCACGGCAGCATAGAACAGAGTGCGGCTACAAGCCGCACCTACGCATATTATGTAGTTCGTATGCTCACGCAAACCTAGGTGCGGCTACAAGCCGCACCTACGCATATTATGTAGTTCGTGTGCTCACGCAAACCAACGAATCACCCCTAGCAAGATCCCAACTGCTCCCAGCATCCCAAATGTCCAAAACAGCCAGTTGAAGCAATTGGTATAGCTAAAGTGTCCATTCCAAAAAAAGACCTGAACTATGCGGCGGCGTCTGGTGGTGGCGTCGTCGTCACGGAGGAAGAGGCTTATCCTGGGGATTTCGTTTTCTTCTCGTGGCATGATATGATCCTCGATCTCCTTGAGCGCCTCTTCCACGCCCTTGATCATCATCTTGTTGCGCTGGTCAAGTTTCCAGAAGATAAACGAGATCAAGCTTAACAAAGACCCAAGAACCATGGCCATCTCTGGTAAATTGATGTTGTGTTGGAGGGCCGTACCAATGCCCACGAGAATCGCTGTCGAGAGGGTGATATAAAAATTAAACGTAGCAATTCGTTGTGACGAGTGTAGTTGAAAGTAGTCCCAGGCATACCTCCGATGTCGTTCCACATGATCGAGTGGTGAGGTTTTTAATGGCTTTGAAGTGAGATCATTGTTCATCTGTGTTGTCGTTGTTTCTGTCGTTTGTTCTGATTCCTCAGCCAGGTATTCTTCCTGCCCATCAGCACTATGCATCTGTGTGCGCCTCCATCGCAAATCGCATTCCAGCTTGCCTTATCTCATCAACTACATCTTTGCATACTATAACGAAGTTTTGGACACTTTACGAGGATATGTCGTGTCGATCTCTGCAAAATGGGCCATATTCGTTGGTTGCCCCTTGCGGATCTGCTGTTCGTCCGCTATACTTCCTACGGTGATTTTGCGGAAGGGAATGCAGTACCGTGAACCATAAGCCACACCAGCGATACTATACCCGTCGTCGTGAGGTGGAGCGCCGTCGACGGACGATCTTCTTTTTTGTGGGTGGTGCAATAGTCATCCTATTGCTGTTTGGTCTATCTGTGCAACGTCTGGTGGCCCCCCCGCGCCCCGAGGAAGTTGTTGATATTGACATAACGCCTGCGCCGCCATCCATGACTTCAGCGGACCTGTCCGAACCGGACGAATTGGCGCGTGGCGGGGCGGGTCAACAGGCTGACGAAGCACTCACAGACAGTGCTGATGAGCTGGTTGGGATTCCAACTACCGAATTCTTTCACCCGCAGCGTCTGGTCTATGAGCCAGACTATTATGTCCCTGAGATCCAGGCTTTTCTCGATGAACAGCCGGGACGCCTCAAAAATACCAACCTGTCTGTCCGCAATCGTGAACACACCTTTGCTGAGATCATTGTTGGCCAAACCTCTTATTATGGTGTGAATCCCAAAGTGATCCTGACTCTGCTCGAAGTCCAGAGCGGTTTGCTGTCCTCTGAAGAGACATCGTCCGAACAGATCAACTGGGCCATGGGCTACAAGGGAGATGAAGGTCGCCACGCCGGTCTGCGGGCCCAGGTTCGCTGGGCCGTCGGGCAGATCTACACAGGCAAACGTGATTATCCCGATTTGCGCCCACTTCGGCTTGCAAGCCCTGAGGATGAAGAAGCTGAGACAGAGGATGATCAGGGTACAGATACGCCTGTCGAAGCAACGACAACTGCCGAACCGATTGAGCTAAATCCGCCAGCAGATATGGATTTTAGTGAATATCTTATTGCACGTGTACTAGCTCCTACCACTACTACGCCTGAACAACTGGATGCACAGTTACAGCTATTTCTGGAGACCTACACAGCGCTTTTTGGTGATCCACGCATTGCACCAACCGACTGGCCAGCAGCATCAGAGCCATTCTTGATTCGCCCCACCGAATATACAGCCCGCGTGACGTCATTCTTTGATCACGATGCGCCGTTGCTTGGCCGTAACGGAACCATTTCGACCTACTGGGGGCGCGATGAAGAGTTTATCTATTATGATGGCCATGACGGTTGGGATTATGCGTTAGCGCCACCCGATGTGGCGCTTGCTGCTGCTGATGGTGAGGTGGTGTTTGCTGGCAATGCCGACGACAACTGTGAAACGGGTGCTATAGTTGTTGATCATCAAAATGGCTATCGGACACTCTATTGGCATATGGACTCCGTTTCGGTGAGTATCGGTGATCAGGTCGAACAGGGCCAGGCAATAGGGGTGATTGGCAATACCGGATGTTCATTTGGTCCTCATTTGCATCTGGGTGTGCAACACCTTGGTGTTTCGACCAGCCCGTATGGTTGGTGTAACGATGATGTGGCAGATCCCTGGCAACAACATCTCTTTGGGACCGAGAGCCGCTGGTTGTGGATGGATCGCCCGTCGCCATGTGGTCCACCACCAGCAGGTGCTGTTGTTGTTGACACCGAATCGGATGGCTTTTCGACGAACGGTGACACGTGGCAACCCTCGCCATTAGGTTATGGTGGTGATGCGTTGTTTATCTCTTCGGTACGTGGTGTTGCTCAGAGTCGCCCTTGGTCATTGCGACCACTCAGCAAACCAGTTGTGGCCGTGTATCGCCCCGATTTGCCCTCTGCCGGGCGCTATCGTGTGCTGGCGTATGTCCCCTATTTTTATAATGGCCTGGATGATGCCAAGCAGGTTCGGTATCGGGTGCAGTATAGTGGTGGTGAAGCGGAAATCATTGCTGATATTGAAATATATGCCAACGATTGGATCGATCTGGGAACATATGATTTTATACCCGAAGATGCCCCACTAGTGTCACTAAGCAATATTGTCGAGGAACAAGAACGCAGTGTATGGGCCGATGCCGTGATGTGGCTTCCGGTGAATGAATAGGTGAGAGTTATCAACATAGCGGTACAGTAAAAAGGTTGTACATTTGGTATAATATTATTTCGACATCCTGTGTATTGCTTGGTTGCGTACAATAAATGAAGCACCCTGTGAATAAAAAGATTACGCACGATGATGTGAAGTCGCATACACGCACCACCCAGCGCTGGTTAGCAGAACGGATTGATGTAAAAGGTATGTTTACTATACAGTCGGATATTTTAAGGATGCTGGTAGAAGAATTACGGGCCTCTTCACCAGAATTTGGTGTGGTGATTGATCAAGTCTTGGAACCGCAACCATTAGAACAGCGACGTAACCATCTCCGCAATCTTGGAGCGATCTGGTATCGCCAGGGTGGTGATGCTGAGGTGCTTACTGAGCTTGGTCTGGTATTGGCACATCAATCAAATATAGAACCAGGTGTGGCTATCTCTGAGTTGCTGATGGCCTATGGTGCAGCACGTGAAGAGCAGCGTACACGTGAGTGGGAACGTAATCTGCGTCGGAGGATGGCTGAACTGGATGGTTTACACCGGGTCATTTCAGCTGCTAACTCTACCCTGGAACTCGATACGTCTATGCATATGGTCGTCGAAACGGTTGCCGGGGTGATTGGGGTTGAGGCGTGCTCAGTGTATCTGTTTGAGCGCAATACGCAGGATCTGGTTTTGCGGGCTACCTTTGGTCTGAACAAATCGCTTGTTGGTCAAATACGGGTTCCTATAGGAGTTGGTATTACTGGTTGGGCGGCTGAGCACGGCCAACCAGTTCCTGTCCCGGATGTCCATCAGGAACCACGCTTTATTCAAGAGCCAATGCTTGGTGAAGAACCGTTCTTGTCGATGTTGGCTGTGCCAGTTGTCTTGTTTAGTGCCGAGCGCTTTAACATCGGTTCACCAGATAAGTTGCAGGGTGTTATCAGTATTCAGACGCGCGGCCCCCGCGATTTCACTGCTGAAGAAATTAATTTTGTTGAAACGGTCGCTGGTGATCTGGCGTTATTTATCGCTAATGCTCAACTTTACCAACAAACTGATGAACAATTACACCAGCGAGTACGCGAACTGACAACACTACAACAGGTTTCCAAACGCATTGCTGAACAACTCAATCTTGATGAAGTGCTCCGCTTGATTGTGGCCAAAGCGGTTGATCTTGGACATGTTGATCGGGCAGATATCTTTCGCTACGACGAAGACAATCGTCTCAGTCTGGCAGCGAGTTATGGCGGGGAAAGTAGTAATGGTGTCGTCCAGTTTGTCTCCAATTGGATTAGCGATAATCATCAACTTGCCGTACAAGATGCCTACAACGACTCGCGTTTCCCACAACTTGCCCAAATAGCTTCATATGAAGGGTTTTTTTCGCTGTTTTGTATGCCACTCAATGCGCGTGGACGAACCATCGGTGCGATATGTTTGTACACCCGTGAAATACGCTATTTTGATAGTGAAAATGTTCGTTTGCTGACCATCTTTGCCGATGAAGCCGCCATTGCTATCGAAAACGCACGTTTGTATGATGAGAGCCAGCGCGCATTGGCAGTCAAATCGGCTATGTTGCAAGAGATGCATCATCGTGTGCGTAACAACCTGCAAACGATCTCAGCGTTGCTGACCATGCAACTGCGCCGTTTGCCAACCGATGAAGTTGGTTCTACAGCATTGCTTGGTAGTATTGCACGTATTCAGGCGATTGCTGGTGTCCATAATCTGTTGTATCGTGAAGATATTGGGATGACAACCGTCGATGCGGTTGCGCGACAAATTGTCGAAAGCGCGCAGGTGAGTCTGGTCAATCCCGAACGACCGATCTCTTTTGCCATCACCGGTGAGTTAGCGAATGTCGGTTCGCGTGATGCCACCGTGCTAGCCATTGTCCTCAATGAACTGGTATCAAACGCACTTACCCATGGCCTTGCGATTGAAGGTGGTCAGGTGATCATTGAAACATCACAGGATGACGAAATGATTACGGTTGAAGTGCGTGATGATGGCCCGTCGCAGGAAGGACAAAAATCTTCCAGCAAGGGCAGCGGATTAGGACTTCAGATTATTCGCACGCTGGTGACTGATGATCTGGAAGGTAGTTTTGAATTAGCAAACTCTGACGGTTGGATGTATGCCCGTGTACAATTCCCGCGTCGTCTACAGACAGAAACAGTGTGAACTTGTTTCTGTCTGCTCATCTTTTTCAGTTGTTTGAATATAAGTTGATAGTTGTGAACTATGGAACAATCTTCACTGATCTCGCTTCCTCCGTTGCCTGATCCAACGTTGGTGCAGATGCTTGAAAGTGTGTTGTTTGTGGCTGGTGAGTCTGTTACGATTGCACATTTGGCCAAAACGCTTGAAGTAATGCCTGATGCGGTTGAAGCAGCGCTCGAGATCCTATCGACCGCCTGCGCCGACCGAGGTATTCGGGTTCAGCGCTCAGGAGATCGGATCCAATTGGTGTCTGCCCCTGAAACAGCCCTGGTGATAGAACGGTTTTTAGGTATTCAGGCCAGTACACGCCTTTCCACGGCTGCACTGGAGACATTGGCAATCGTGGCGTATCGTCAACCGATTACCCGTGCACAGGTTGAAGCAGTACGCGGTGTTGATAGTTCAGGTGTGGTACGTGTGCTTCTTAGTCGTGCACTTATTGCGGAGGTGGGCCGTCTTGAAACAGTTGGTCGTCCCCTGTTGTATGCAACAACAGAGGAGTTTCTCCGCCAATTTGGTTTAGCGAATCTGGAAGCATTGCCGTCAATTGAATGGCCAGAGTTGCTAAATGAATCCTTAACAGTACGTGAGAATGAGGTCTGATTTCTCCACATTTGGGTATAGTTATCCACAAGCTTGTGGATAACATTTGACAAGCTTGTTATTTGAAGATCTATTCTTTGCAATCGGCTATTTGATACAAACCCGGTGAATACTTATAAAGTTATCCACATGTTAAGACACCACGGCTAGACATATTAGGCATCTGACATCGCTGATCCTGCAATCACTACCCGTGTACGAAGCTCTTAGACTATAAGCAATCGTGATAGAAAAGGGAGGGTATGCTGCTTGAAAATGTAGGGCGGATGGAGTATGATCATCAACGTCATACACTTTAGCCACATTTCCTTAAGTACCTGGTTTTATTCATATCTGCCAGGATGTAAATAATGTTCAACGAGGTGCGCTGTTGCATGCGTACTGGTATTATTTTTGTCTTTTTTATTGGAGGTCCACGTGAATCTTGCCAAGGTTTGGAGCACTGCACTAGGCACTTTGCAAGTTCAAACATCACGCCAAGAGTTCAACACCTGGTTGCGTGTTGCGTCGCTCATTTCGATTGAAAATGGTGTGGCGACGGTTGGTGCACCAAGCACGTTCTACAAAGAGGGCCTAGAAAATCGTTACATTGGGCAGTTACGTGAATTGATCAGTGACCTGGTAGGATTTCCTGTACAGGTGCGAGTCGTCATTGTGCCCCATCAGGTCACACGCTTAGAAGCACGTGCCATAGGTCGTGATTATGAACAACAGAGCGAAGAGTATGTGCCGGGTAGCTCATCTGGTCACAATACGCCACATGAAAACAATTTGAGTAATGGGAGTAATGGCTTTCGCTCACATTTGCTGCCTGAGTCCAGCAATGGGCATGATCGACGGGGGATGCAACAACTTGATCTCACATCCGTCATGCGTTCAGGCATGTTGAATGCTCGGTACACCTTTGAACGTTTTATCGTTGGTTCAAGTAATCGACTGGCCAGTGCCGCTTGTATGGCAGTTGCGGAACATCCAGCGGCAGCCTACAATCCGCTCTTTCTGTATGGTGGGGTGGGTCTGGGGAAAACGCACTTGCTGCATGCGATTGGAAATCATGCGCTTGACCGTGATCCTGAAATTAACGTGATGTATGTTTCGTCTGAGAAGTTTACGAACGATCTGATCAATTCCATCCGTCGCCAGCAAACTGAAGAATTTCGTATTCGTTATCGCAGTATCGATATTCTGCTGATCGATGATATTCAGTTTATTGCTGGGAAAGAAAGTACACAGGACGAGTTTTTTCACACGTTTAATACGTTGCACTCCGCCGGGAAGCAAATTGTTATTTCATCCGATCGGCCACCCAAGGCGATTCTGACCCTCGAAGAACGGTTACGCTCACGCTTTGAGTGGGGTCTGATTGTAGATGTGCAGATGCCAGATCTTGAGACTCGTACGGCAATTCTGCGTGCCAAGGCGGAGCAGATGCTGGTTCCGATTCCGGCAGAGGTTATTGATTTTCTGGCCCACCGTATTCCGAGTAATATTCGTGAACTTGAGGGATGTCTCAATCGAGTAGTGGCCTACGCTCAGATGAATAATACGCTTGTATCGACGGAGAGTGCTACGTCTGCACTGACTGAGTTGTTAGATACGAATCATCGTAAACGGGTGACCCCCGATGCGATTATCAATGAGGTTGCTCTGTTCTATGGTGTGGATGTGCGAGCACTTCAGGGGCGGGGACGCAGTCGCAACATTGTGGTACCGCGTCAGGTTGCGATGTACCTGTTACGGGAAGAGACCGAGTCAAGCCTGGTTGATATTGGTAAAGCGCTTGGTGGTCGTGATCATACTACGGTTATGTATGGTTGTGAAAAGATGAATGATGAGATTAATACTGACTCACGTCTGCGCCAGGAAGTAATGTCTATTCGCGAGCGTCTTTATCAAAATGCGAAGTAGCTTTTGATTTTGACTGATAGAGCAGAGAAATGATGCGAAGAAAGAATTTCTTGTGGGTCATTCTCTCTGCTCTTTGCTTTGTACTCGCTTGTTGCTCCTAATATGCCCTCGTTACAAAGGTTATACATCTGTACTACAAATGAATTTGCGTGTGTTATAGTCTATTCAGGTCCATCGGAATAGTTTATAATTCGTAAGGATATACCTATGGGCGAACTTCATAATAAGATAGCTGTTATTACAGGAGGAACCGGAGGGCTTGGTGTTGCGGTGGTTAACACCGTACTTCAGGCAGATGCCCAGGTCTTTGTGCCATATCGACGTGCAGCTGATTTTAACTGCCTGCGTGAACAACTTACTGACATAGATACTACCAAACTAAGTGGTGCTGTTGTTGATCTCACGAGTGAGTCGTCAGTTGAACAATGCTATAATATGTTGGGTGGTATTGATATACTGATTAACATAGTTGGTGGTTTTGGTGGTGGGCAGAAAGTACATGAGGCTCCCTGGTCACTTTGGCAACAGCAGTTAGACATGAATCTTAAGACAGTGGTGCTTTCGTGTCGTTTTGCTATTCCGCATATGTTAGCGCGTAGGGGCGGAGCAATTGTGAATGTTGGTACGAGAACCGTCATGCAGTCAGGTGCATATGTGTCAGCCTATGGTGCATCTAAACGCGCTGTTATGGGACTCACTGAGGCGTTAGCAGTTGAATTACTTGCTGATAACATTACTGCAAACGCCGTGCTTCCCAGTGTCATTGATACTCCGCCCAATCGTTTGGCCAATCCTGCGGCAGATTATAGTACGTGGGTACAACCAGCAGAAATTGCCCAGGTAATTCGTTTTCTTGTAGGACCTCACGCGCGTGTCATTAGTGGTGCTGCTATCCCAGTGTATGGACGTGCGTAAAGAGTGCTCATATGTCTACACGCATGGGATACGCAACATCTATGTATAATCATACGTCACATTAATATGTGATGTGTACTTATGGGTTTGCCAAATAAGCCTAAGGAGGAAGCTGTGTCCACGTTGCCAAGTGTCTCGATTCCGGAAATGATTAACCAGAGTAAGATAGTTTTGACAAAACCAAGCGTCACGACTTTCGAGCAATACGAACGCCAGGGAAATGTGACCAGTGCGGCCATTTATGTGGGGATTGTTGCTGTTATAACCGGACTGCTAGGATTTTTCCCGGCGTTATTATTCGAGAACTTTGCCACTGCTTTAGGCGGGTTTCTTGCAGGAATCATTAGCACGTTGTTGGGTTTCTTTGTGTTTACCGGTCTTGTATATTATATTGGGCAAAGGCAGGGTGGGACGGGTACGTTTGATGAGGTTGCGTATACATTTGCCCTGTTCTGGGCCCCATTAGCATTGCTTTCCTCTTTGATTGTACTCATTTTAACAATTACTATTGTTGGCCTTCTCTTGGTTCCACTGGTTGCAATAGCTGCAATAGTTCTCAATATTTACTTTGCATATATGGCTGTACAATCAAGTATGAATCTGAGAGATCAGTCGAAAATACTTCTGACGCTTGTATCGGCTGGTGTTGGTGCGATCGTTATTCAATTGCTTGTAGGATGGATTTCATAGTTGGGGCTACTCGTTGTTCAAACATGGTCCCTGTTTTATCGTATGTGCATTTATTGATGTGATAATTTTCAATCTTTTTGGTATGAGTTATGTGAAAGCTGCTATGCATATGACATAGCAGCTTTTTTCCTAATAGACTCTTACATTATTGTGTCAACATCTACTCTACCGGACTGTGCCCATAGTCGTCGCCTCGTGCGTGGAATAGAAAAGTGCACATAACTTGCTCCTTCGTACTATCAATGACACGTAGGGTAATGTGTAGACATGGTTGATACGATGTGTCGTAGGTCAGATTAATATGCTGTAGGCTTGAATGTACCACATAAACATACTATGGAAAAGCAACATATGTAACGAAAAAGTAATAGTTTATGTTTGTGCTCGGTGTCGTATTTACACAATTTTAGTTAGTTGTATATCAACAAAGTGGGTAGCAAGCGTATCAGGCTCAAACTTCCCGTTGTACATAAACCATCTATTGTGTCTATCAATCTCGCTCGTTAATCCCCACCTTCAACGGTAAAGCCTATCTTAACGGTCACTTGCCACATCGCAACTTGTTGATCCGTAATCGTCCCTCGTGTCTCGACTACCTGAAACCAGCGCATACTTCGAATACTTGCTCCTGCTTTGACAACGGCGTTTTGAACAGCATCTTCGATACTCACAGGTGATGAACCAACGAGTTCAACTAATTTGTACACATTTTCACTCATGGTGTACTCCTTTCTAAACCCAGTTGTTGCCGTGTGACGCATTAATTATATAGTTAGAACACCGCGTCACTGAGGTGCTCTGTGATCAACAATAAGGGAACATACGCATAGTACAGTGTAACCCCCTATTTTGTCTAGTACCACCTATGGAGTTTGTGACTTCATAACTACTTGTAATTTATAGGTTCATAGTTACTAACGAATGGTCTTATATGCCAAATTAAGCGAATGTAGTGTGCCTGTCGGTCATTGTGAGCAAGGTCGCAGCCTGGCAGAAACGGTCTGGTAGAAGGCTTTCAACACAATGTCACCTTGCTTAGCATGACACCCCCGTGAGAAGACCCAGGAATGCTGCTATCTTCTATCGCTTGTTACGGGCTCCGCACATGCAGTTTTCAATACATGGTATGTGGGAGGAGCATATTACATGGTTGCGAGATCTAATATGCATTCTTGATATAGAGATTATTACGAAATTAATACCATAGGTAGTAATTACAAGATAGTGATGTTTGTCCTATTGTATAGGGCATTAATCAAAAACACTACTATTGTTTAGCTGTTATGTGTATATGTTTTAATCTTTTAATACGCAAAAAAGATCTATTTTTACGTTAAAATATTTTGCAATGATTTACTTACGCACAAGCCAGTTTGGTGGAATATATATCAGATATGAAGTACACTATAGATGATACACATGTCTCTTCCATTGCCCACAACACTTTTGGTCAATATGAACAAGCGATTGAAGTTATCAATACAATTTGGATATGAACTTTGGGGTAGGGAGAGTAAGCACATCATTCATACTATGAGTAGAGAATAGAACAGTAATACTATATAGCTATCCTACGCGTTCGTGTGTATTTTTATGATACTTAATGCTACTTTCTGATGAGATTTGATAACTATGTATGTTCAACACAATGCAATGGCTCATACAACTTATTATGGGAACGATATGTCAATGGATCAACCTGATTTTGAACGTGCCAGGTATTATGCGTTGGAACGGTTACGGCAAGAGTTATCCTCGCACCTGTGCTATCATTCGTTTGCTCACACCTGCTATGAGGTGGTTCCAGCAGTTGAGCGATTAGCCATGATGGAAGGTGTCAATGGCGAGGCGCTACTCCTTCTGCGGACAGCAGCCTATTATCACGATCTTGGGTTTGTTGAACAAGGTACAGAGCATGAGGCTGTTGGCGTTTGTATTGCTGCAGAGGTGTTGCCCCAATGGGGATACAGCCGGACCCAGGTGCAAGTTATCAGCGGTATCATTATGGCGACGAGAATTCCCCAAACGCCCCAAAATCTTTTGGAGCAACTTTTAGCCGATGCAGATCTGGAGGTGCTTGGTCGAGCTGACTGTGTGAGTCGGAGCAACTTACTTCGGGCAGAAATGGCTGTGCTTGGTCAGGTTATGGATGATGCCCACTGGTATGAACACCAGATACGCTTTTTTCGTCATCATCGTTACTGGACCACCAGTGCCTGTAGCTTACGAAACCTCCAGAAGCAATACAATTTTGCACTCTTGCAAGCACACCTTATGCGATGTTGTTCAGTGTCGCAGGTGTAACAGCCAACCCTCTATGCTCCTTACGTATGAATGGGTAGCTAGTTCGCATTACACCAATTTGTGCGTTTTCTCTTTGTTTCCCTGCACCTCTTCTATGACAATGAAAAGTGTCTACACCTGTGCAAATGAGATCTTCGTACAGAATTAGGACAGTTTTTGGGCTCTGAAGATGTCTGAGTGAAGTCTTTGTATGCTATTTTCACGTATTATATAACCCAGTTTGGGACGAATCGTCTTCGGAAGCTGAAATAAATGCACCTTATTATGCCATTCTATCGTATTATCTATAAGGCTTTATGATACATCAACGCAGTTCGTTCAAAAGTATGATAGTCTCTCTGTCTTATGACCGACACGATAGTATCTGTATCAGAACATCTTGGCGTATAGCAATCACACCGTTGTCCGATGTCAATATATTATCGTGTGTTTATACTAAGCGTAAGAAAATACAAATACTTATGTATAAGGAGTAGATATACATGACGGGTGATGGAACTCGCAAACCAAGACGGATTAACCGTCGATTTCTCATTATCGGTGGCCTCATACTGGCGGTTGTGTTGGTATGTGGTGGTGGTGGAATTATTGCTTTCAACGCGTTGCAAAGTGCTGGCCGTGATGCGCTTGCTGGTGGATGGGAAGTGGTACCTGCAGAAGCTGGTGCTATCGATGCTTCGATCAGTGCTACGGGAAACGTAGAGTCAAAATCTACATCACAGTTGAATTTTGAGGTGTCAGGCACGGTTGTGGAGGTTCTTGTTGTGCAGGGGGAAGATGTTGAGCAGGATACCATCCTTGCGCGTATTGATGATACAGATTTGCGCCTTCAATTAGAGACTGCACAGGCAGATCTCAAGCGTGCACAGGCTGACTATCAAAAGCTGCTTGATGGTGCTACACCGGAAGAGGTTGCTGAAGCCGAAGCACAGATTGCATCAGCACAGGGTGGTTTGGAACAAACGCTGGGAAGTGTTACCAATGCAGATATTGCAGCGGCACAGGCACGGCTTGAGGAAGCTCAAACCACTCTCACACAACTTGAGGCTGGCCCAAAATCAGAAACATTACGTACAGCGGAATCGCAGGCACAGGAAGCTGAAAATCAGCTGCGATCACAACGTGATTCTCTTTCTGCAGCGAAAACCAATGCTGAACTTGCGCTTGAACAAGCCACAACCCAACTGACACAGGCGCAGTCTACTTATGCAACAGCCAAAGGTAACTGGGATTTTGTGAATGATACAGGAAAAGACCCCTCAAATCCAGATACGACAAATTTTGAAACTGGTGAGAAGCAAGCCAATAAAGTTAACAACACCCAGCGTCAACAGTATTATGATACATTTGTTCAGGCTGAGGCTTCGCTCCGTAGCGCTGAAGCACAAGTCGATCAAGCGGTAGTTACCTATAACGAAGCTCGCCAGGCCGAAATTAACGGCATACAAAGTGCTGAACAAGCCTTGAGTAAAGCACAGGCGGATCTTGATGATGTACGTGCTGGTGCAGAGCCGGAAGAACTGGCTGCGGCACGAGCTGCGGTCGAAAGTGCCCGTGCTGAGTTAAGCAGATTAACAGGCGCAAATCGTGCTGGTTCGATAAAACAGTCACAGGCTGGTGTTCGCAGTGCACAGCTAGCTCTCGAAAAGTTACAGGCAGACCCATCAGCGAGTGATCTAGCTACTGCCGAGGCCGCAGTCATAAGTGCTGAAACAACCGTAAAACTGGCCGAACGTGATCTTGCAAAAGCTGAACTCAAAGCCCCATTCACGGGTACCATAGCACAGGTTAATCTCACAACTGGCGAGTCGTCATCTTCACTGCCCAGCGGCTCGACAACCACCACCAGTAATCTGGATGGCGCGGCGGTTGTGTTAGCTGATTTAAGTCGTTTGCGTATCACCATTTCTGTTGATGAGTTAGATATTGCACAGGTTCGTATAGGTCAGGATGTTCGTATTACCCTTGATGCACTTCCTGAGACCGAAATTGAAGGGACGATTGACCAGATTGCCCCACTTGCCACAGTGAGTGAGCAGGGCGCGACTACCTATGAGGTTGATGTTGAATTTGATCCCGGTGATGCTGGAGTAAAACCAGGTATGACCGCCTCTGTCCAGATTATTACTGAGGTAAAGGATGATGCAGTGTTGGTGCCACGACGAGCTGTTGAAATCAGTGCAGGCGAAACATACGTGTATGTGCCTTCCAATGGTGGTGAACCTGATCCCCAAACAGGCCGTCCAGCCAGTGAGCAACGCGAGGTTGAAATTGGATTAAGTAATGCTCAGTTTATCGAAATTACTGATGGCCTTGAGGCAGGGGAAGAAGTTTTGGTACAGCCTGTCATTAATACGTTTAATCCAGTCGATAATTAGTCGCTGGACATAGATTGTAGGACGAAAACATCTTAACTATACGTTCTTTGGGAGCATTATATGACTGTTTTGATAGAAGTGCGTGACTTAACAAAAACATATCAGATGGGCGATGTGGAAGTGCGTGCGCTGCAGGGAGTTTCGCTGACGATTAATACTGGTGAAATGGTCGCGATTATGGGACCTTCGGGAAGTGGTAAGAGCACCCTTATGAACATCATTGGTTGCTTGGATCAACCTAGTGATGGTACGTACACGCTTGATGGCGTAGATGTCGGGAGCTTGAATGATGGTCAATTGGCAGCCATTCGTAACCAAAAGATTGGCTTTGTATTTCAGCAGTATATGTTGTTAGCTCGTACCAGTGCTTTACGGAATGTCGAACTACCTATGTTGTATGCGGGAAAGAGTGATCGACGCAAGCGTGCACAGACCGCATTGGAAGCCGTAGGGATGGGAGACCGATCGGATCATAAACCAAATGAGCTATCTGGTGGTCAACAACAGCGTGTATCGATTGCACGTGCACTCGTGAATGAACCCCGTATTATCCTGGCGGACGAACCAACAGGAGCACTGGATAGCAAAACGGGTGATGAGATTATTGGTATCTTTCAACGTTTGAATGAAGAACAGGGTATTACTGTTATTATTGTTACCCACGACTTAGAAGTAGCGCAACACGCTCAACGCATTATTAGCGTTCGTGATGGGTTGATTTCAAGTGATGAACTGGTAAATGAGCCACTCAAAGTAAATCTGACGCTATCTGAATTTGTTGCGTCAACGTAGGGGTGTGGAATGAATGTTATTGAGGCCAGTCGTATTGCATGGCTTTCCCTGCTGTCGAACAAACTGCGTTCATTGCTCACAATGCTCGGTATCATTATTGGTATTGGTTCTGTGATTGGTTTGTTGTCCATTGGAACAGGATTTCAGAATTTTATCACGGATCAGTTTGCTTCCTTTGGTGTTGGCGTTTTCTATGTAGGTCCTTTTGTCGATAGCCGTAATGTGAATGAGACACTATCAGCTCAATTAACTGCTGCTGATGCCGAGGCTATCATGCAGTCGGAGAATGCGCCAAGTGTGAAGGCTGTATCGGTTGCGTTAATTGATTCAAAAACCGTGCGAGCAGGCGGCGAACGGTTCTCATATTCAATTAGTGCTGTTTCGCAACCCCATTTTGCTATTAGCGGTAGTGAAGTAGAGGATGGGCGATTTTTTACAGAAGCTGAAAACGTAGACGCTGCACGAGTTGCGGTGATCGGTGATCGGGTAGCTGAAGAACTTTATGGTGGTACGGTGGGAGTCATTGGTCAACGATTGACCATTGAAGGTATGGGGTTTGAAGTCATTGGCTTGCTTGCTGCTGATCAAAGTGGTAGTGGAATATTCGGTGACCCTCGTGAAGGTGTCTTTATCCCTTATGAGACAGGGAAAACGCGCCTTTTCCGAGATGTTGTCTCCCCACGTGTCGATGTATCGCTCATGTCAGTTCAGGCACAGGAGCGTGATTTGTCCGATCAGGCCATTCGCGAAGTCACGACTATTTTGCGAGAACAGCATCGTTTGACCTATCAAGATAATGATTTTTCGATCATTAGTTTAGACCAAATCCAAGAAACAGTAAGCACTATTTTTAATGGTTTTAGTGCTTTCATTGCCGCAGTTGGCGGTATATCATTGTTAGTTGGTGGTATTGGTATTATGAATATTATGCTGGTCAATGTAACTGAGCGTACTCGAGAAATTGGCTTACGCAAAGCAGTAGGAGCGCGACAACACGATATTCTGATCCAGTTCCTGGTTGAGGCCGTGGTTTTGTGTATAGTCGGTTGTATGATTGGTATTGGGCTGGGATATCTGCTTTCTTTTCTTGGCACATTTGTATTGGTAAACTTGTTTGAAGCAGAGGGTGCTGCTGCAAGTGTCACCATGGGAGCACTTACTTTGTCAACGGTTATTTCGGTGGCTATTGGCGTGTCCTTTGGGTTTTTTCCGGCACTGCAAGCGTCGCGCCTCAATCCAATTGAAGCACTACGAAGCGAATAACGTATATTATTCAGGAATACATTATGAGTGTGATAGAGTCTTTTCGAGTTGCCTGGGATGCGCTTCTCGCAAACAAAGCACGTGCCATACTAACAATGCTCGGTATTATCATTGGTATTGGTGCGGTAGTAGGTATGCTTTCGATTGGGAATGGATTACGGGCTTTTTTTCAAGGTGAATTTGACAAACTTGGTGTTGGTGTCTTTAATATTGTCCCGCAGGTGGATAGCTCAGAACTGGAGCAAAATCTAACACCTCGATTGACCTTTGATGACGCACAATTTATTGCTTTGCCCGGTGCAGCACCAGCTGTGGCTGATGTAGTTGTTCAATATGATACAACTGGTGTTATCAGTGCAGGGAGAGATCTCTTCTTCTACGATATCACAGGTATTACCCCTAATCATTTTCAGGTTGTTGATAATGATCTTTTAGCTGGCAGATATTACACGCAAGATGATGAGGAAGCGCTATCACGTGTTACCGTCTTGGGGGGCAGTGTTGCTGCAGATCTCTTTGCCAACACCTCTGATGCTATTGGTAAACGTGTGACGATCAATGGTGTCAATTTCGAGGTTATTGGGATTGTGAATATCGATGCCAGTGCACTCGATCAGGGTTTTTCTGGCCCCAACGATGCAGCTTATATTCCGTATGCTACGGCACGTAATCGCCTCTTTCGTAATCAACTCTCAGATCAGGTAGATGTTGGTCAAATTACGGTTCGAGCACATAGCCGTGAAGAGGTTCAGGTAGCTATTGATCAGGTCACAGAACTACTGCGCTTTCAACACCAGCTGTCTACAGAAGATCCTAACGATTTTACCATCAATAATCCTGAGCAACAAGCGCAACAAGCGGATGTTACTATTCGTGGTCTCAGTGCCTTTTTGATTGTTATCGCAAGCATCTCACTTGTCGTCGGTGGTATCGGTATCATGAACATTATGTTAGTAAGTGTGACTCAACGTACCCGAGAAATTGGTCTACGCAAAGCAGTGGGAGCGCGGCGGCGCGATATCTTGTTGCAGTTTCTGATTGAGGCCGTCGTTTTGTGTCTTCTCGGTGGTATTTTGGGGGTAATGTTTGGGTATGTGCTCTCGTTTGCAGGAACGTATGTACTGGAAAATATCTTCCGTGCGGAAGGTTCTACTGCAGTTGTTACCCTAAGCTCTATCATTCTTGCTACAACAGTATCAACAGTTATTGGTGTTAGTTTTGGTTTCTTCCCAGCACTACGCGCTGCCCGTCTCAACCCGATTCAAGCGCTGCGCTCCGAATAAGCATTCTAGCGGTTTGACTGCACAGCTCCACAGCTATACGGTTGCAATGTAGCACAAAGCCACTATTCAAACGAATAGTGGCTTTCATGATCATTAACATGGTCGGGGCGAGAGGATTTGAACCTCCGACCTCCGCGTCCCGAACACGGCGCTCTACCAGGCTGAGCCACGCCCCGAAGATACATAAATTGGTGCCGAAGGTGGGAGTCGAACCCACATGAGGTTGCCCTCAACGGTTTTTGAGACCGTCGCGTCTGCCATTCCGCCACTTCGGCATCACTGCGGTATTATAGTCGAGCAGAACGGCAAAGTCAAACTTTGTACTGCTTAATCCGTGCTTTGATTGTGAACGAATGCCCGATTGGTAATCAGCATCACCTGTGAGAAACCTGTGAATTTGATCAGTCTAGCGATCTTATAGCGTCCCAGCGTACTGTATACGTGTGTCGTTATATAGCCGACCTACAACTATGTCACATAATTGGGTGTGTGTTGGTAAGCAACGCTATCAATATGTGTCTGACTATATTTTGATACTTTACGATACCAGTGCATATTTAGTCGATCACGAGTACTTTGCACTGATAGAGATGCTCTAATGGTGGATACTGCTTGACAACCTTTTGTCAAGCGTTTATGATTAGATCCACTCGTTGTGTTATAACGAGGTATGCACGATTTGTAAACAACTTTGTCGAACGTGCTACGCTGTATCTGGTGACAGGTGGTGCATATTAATCGATGGATTGTTCTCATAATTGCTTGTATGTTATCTAGGTTTAGGAGTTGAGATTTATGTCCATCCGCTTCCAGATGTGGTTACGATTTATTATCTTTGGTGTTTTTTGTATAATACTGCTGGTTGCCTGTGGTGGCCCAGACATTCCGTTGACAGGTACCATCACAAATACATATACTGGTGAGCCCGTCGCCTCTGCGATAGTCAGGTTAGGAAATAGTGAGGCCACAACCACAGCTGATGGTACATTTGAATTAACAGATTGGAATACACGCTCAACGCTTGAGGTCAGTGCCGAAGGGTTTGAGCCATTAGATATTGTGCTTGCAGAGCGGCCAGAGGTTGCTGAACCAACGCCACCTGCCGTCACATTAGATGCTCAAATTCGCCCTAATGGTCTTAGTGGTGTGGTTCTTGATGCCTATAGTGAAACACCCCTAGCTGGAGCTCAGATACAGGTAAGTGATGCTATCAGTACAACTACCGATGCAGAAGGTCGTTACACGCTCACCGAACTGGCCCCTGAATTCACGCTGCAAATAACGGCACCAGATTATGAACCACTGGAGCAACAAATCAGTGAACAGACCAGTTTTGACGCTGTTTTGCGACCCAATGTGGTGTCTGGTGTAGTCACCGATAGTTATACTGGCGCTCCGATTGAAGGCGCAACGATAGTGTCCGAGGATGTTTCTGTGACCACTAATGCAGAGGGCCGTTATCGTTTAGAAGGGGTGTCGGTGGAGGCTACGTTGGAAGTTGCGGCTGATGGTTATGCGACACTTACGCAGCCACTTGAGCAGAGCACATCTATTAATGCCTCGCTGCGTCCGGACATCATCAGCAGTGTTATTGTCGATAGTGAAACGGGTGAACCTGTTGAAGATGCAACAGTCATAGCTACGCCAACTATGAATAGTACTGCTGTAGCATCTGTGCGCATCGATGATAGCCCCGATGGGAATTTTATGCTTGAAGGCATTCCAGAACAGGGATTTCTTCAGGTGCTCGCCCCTGGTTACCTGAAAACGGTGATTGAACTGGAACCGGAAGGTATACCGGAACAGATTGAGATGGAGCCGTTTGAAGTACGGGCACTCTATATTACAGCGGCTGTCGGCGCGGCTGGCCCATCGCTGTACAATGAATATCTTGATCTCATTGATCGTACTGAACTGAATGCTATTGTGATTGATTTAAAGTCAGATCTCCGTGACAATTTAGGTTTGATCTATTACGACTCACAAGTACCACTTGTACAGGAACTGGGAACCTCCGCGGATTTGATGGATATTCGTGTCATGCTGGAGGAAGCCAAACGTCGTGACATTTATACCATCGCACGTATTCAACTGTTCTCACATGATAATGCCCTTGCTGATGCGCGACCAGAATGGGCCATTCAGGATCGTGAAACAGGTGAGGTTTTCGCCGACTTACCAGGACCAAATATTCGTTATGCCTGGCTTGATCCGTGGAACCGCAATGTGTGGGATTACAATATTCAACTTGGTGTTGAAGCCGCACTGCTCGGTTTCGATGAAATTAATTATGACTACATTCGTTATCCTGATTGGTATGGTGATCTTTCTGAGTATGCAGAAGCGCTCGAATTTTCAGAACCGACCGACCCTGTCAATGATCCTGATGCTATGTTTAATAACATTGTTAACTTTATGGAAATGGCGCATGAACAAATGAATGGTGCTGGTGCCTATTTCTCGATTGATGTATTTGGCCGAGTGGTAGTAGCACCTTCAATGCCGATTGGACAGGATATCGAGCGTATGGCTCCTCATGCTGATTATATCGCTCCAATGCCATACCCTTCGTTGTGGTGGCCTGGCTTCCTAGGTCTTGATAATCCAACCGCACATCCATATGAGGTTATGTTGGGTAGCATCGAAAGTGGTGATGCGTTCTTTCAGGGTGAAGGCAAACGGGCTTTGCAGCGACCATGGCTTCAGGACCACACCGATCCCTGGCAGGGTGCACGCGTCGTTGAATATGGACCAGAAGAAGTTCGTGCACAGATTCGCGCAGCCGAAGATTCGGGGATGGTTGCCGGTTGGATGCTCTATGACTCTGCAAATACATACACCGAAGGCGCATTGCGTCCTGTGGATCAATGATGTTGAGATGGATGACATACATCGCCTGACTGATTGAAGGAGCAACAATGCAACGTGTACTGCTATTAGGCTGCTTAGTTTTATGGGTTAGTACTGGTGTTACGATCTTTCCTGCACATCTGGGTGCACAGAGTCCCGCGACAGTACAAACGGGAGAGGTAATACTCTCCACAGTTTCAGAGTGGGAGAGCGGTACACTTGATAACTTGATTATTAGCAACAACGATGATGGAGAATTACGCCTTGGTAACTCTGAGACAGATGGTGTCTTTGTCTCAGAGTTGCGTAACACATCATTTGCCTTTAATGCCTTGGGTGTGGTGTGGCAGGCTCAGGTTCCCTCTGGGACGCGCCTGACACTCGAAGCTCGTGGTGGTGGTGCTCCTGACCAGTTAGGCGATTGGCGATCATTTGTTGCAGGCGATGCACGTTCACAGACTGATGATGGTGCCCTGGCGATCGAGTCAGTATTAACGTTTCCCCCAGAGACGAACTATGTACAAATGCGTGCTATTTTTCAATCTACGGTGGATAATGCCTCACCTGTGTTGAGTGTTATCCAACTCCATTATCTTAACGCGCCAGCAAGCACGACCGAGTTGGCAGGGCTTCCACGTGTCCCGGCCTCATACGGACCTTCAACCCTCACCCCGTCACCGCGGATTATTCAACGTGTCGACTGGAATGGTGATAGGGCCACTGAGCAAATTGGTCGACATGTGCCACGTGGTGTCATTCTCCATCAAATCGGTGATGGAACCATCGGTGAGGACCCGCGAGCTTTTTTGCGGGCATTAGTTGCATATCATCGAGAGGTACTTGGCTGGAACGACACGGCTTTCCATTTTATAATTGATGACGCCGGTAATATTTTTGAGGGTCATTTGGGTGGCCCAACAGCGGCTGTTCCTCGCCTGGCCGATGGTGATAGTGCAATCCATATCGCAGTCATTGGAAGCGGTCTTCCTTCAGAAGTTGCTCGTGATTCGTTGGTTGGTTTGTTGGCCTGGCTTGGTGATGCATATGACATTGCACCAGATGAAAACCACGTTGTTGTTTCATCTGATGGGACTTCAGACCGCCGACCAAATATCGCGGCTCATAGTGAAGTGGTGCCTGCTGCTACTGATCCGTCGCTGGCATTTCGCGCACGTGTGGGGGAGTGGCGTCGACAGGCCGATCAAACCATTGTCCGTTCACGCTGGTATTTTGCGGAAGGCAATGTGCAGGATTATGTAGAACGACTGTCAGTTTTGAATACAAGTGCCAATGAGTCCAGTGTGCGTTTTCGTCTACTCCGTGATCCTGGAGAAGAAGTCATCCGCACGGTCACAGTGGATGCAGGTGATCGTTTTGATTTAGTTGTCAATAACATTTTTAGCGATACAACAAGTGTCCCCGCTATCATCGAAGCAAGTGAGACCGTTATAGCTGAACGTTTTATGGATTTTGGTACCGACGTATCTTTGAGCCCAGGTATCACACAGCCTGCACGCGTCTGGTATTTTGCGGAGGGGACAACGGATGGTGATGCGCGTACATTTCTCGTATTATTCAATCCGCAAAGCAACACGGTGAATGTCACTATCACCTATATCCAGAATGATGGCACATTAAGTGAACAAGAAGTTCGTATCCCGGGATTACAACGCACGGTAGTAACAGTTGCTGATGGCCTGCCTGATGCGGGTTTCGGCATGCGTGTCATAGCTACGCAACCAATTGTTGCCGAAAGAACCATGCTTTTTGGTCCAGGTAATGCACCTGATAGCGGTGGATTTCACACATCACCTGGTATCCTCACCCTGTCGCGCGATTGGTTCTTTGCCGAGGGAACCACCCAGAATCCGTTCAACATGTCAGTCTTGGTACTTAACCCAAATGAACAATCATCGAATGTATCCGTGACGTTCCAAACACCAGACGGTACTTCTTTGACTCGTCGTTACGCTATTCCACCAACCACACGCCTCGCTATTGATGTGAATGAGGTTGTACCGGATCTGGGTGTGGCTACCACTGTTGAGGCAGATCGTCCCGTGGCAGTCGAACGGGCATTGTATTGGCGCGATGGTCAGGTTGGCACGGTATCATCAGGTGCTATCGTTCCTGCATTTACGTGGCGTTTTGCCGATGGGCGTACAAGCAATGATTTCCAACAGTTCCTACTCTTTAACAATCCCAATGAAAATCAGGCACGTGTAACAGTTGAATTTGTTTTGGCTGATGGTACCCAAGAGACACGACGCGTGGTTATGCCTGGTGAGTCCCGTTACACTATGGCAGTCCATGAATTGTATCCTGATCAGCAGGCTATAGCTGCAACCGTTCGGGCAACTCAGCCAATTGTTGCTGAACGATCACTCTACCCTGGCGATCCTGCTACAGACTCGAATCGTGGTGGTGCAACAGCGTTTGGGGTGCCGGAGATGAATGAATGACAGATGGTGAGATAGAAAAACCACGTCTGCGACGCGAGCCATCACCATCAGGTGAACGCCGATCATATGCTTGTCTGGGACGTTTTTTTGCTGCGCTACTCGTTGTTATTATAACGACCTCCTTAGCCGTTTCTGCTATTGTAGCTGCATACTTCTGGTTGGGATTCTCAATCGATACACCCACCAATATTGTCCAGTTGCGGGTAATTGTTGCAACTCTCCAAGCGGAACATATCTCTCTGCAAACGCAAAACGTTGCAATGCAAACACAAATTGCCGATTTGAGTGAGCGTGATTCCATGGAACAGGCAACGCTAGATGAACTTGAACAACAACTAATCGAATTGTCGGACATGCGCGATCAGCTTGCTACCAGTGAACAGAAAAACGCAACAGCATTGACAGAAATTCAAGAGACGCGTGATGATTTAGTGCTTATGGCTACGACTGAAGCGGATCGTGATGTACTCCTCAATGATCTAACTCGCCGCTCGGCCCGTATTGAGCGTTTTCTACAACGATTGAGCGATCTCTCCGGTGATGCGTCGGCGGATCTCAGTGTTGATCCGACTGCTTCTGTTTCAGCGACTACCACCTTAACTGCCACCCAAACGATAACACCAGATGATGTGGTTCCCGCAACTACGCCTTCACCAACCAACACTGCCACTGTAACACCATAATCAATGTTTCATAGCGTATTCTGAACATTTTGTATAACGGAGCAAAAACGAGCAAAATAGCCTTGCCGTTCGACTGGCTTTCTGCTACACTATAACACGTTCGTAACTTCAACAACGTATCAGTAAATAGAAGTACCACCAGGTATCTAGACCTACATCAGTGACCAACCACTGACAGAGTTATTGATATAACATGACCATGTCTTCTGAGGTGACGCGTGTCTAAGATACGTCAGCATCCATGGCTCGCCGACGACGTTATTTTTTATACTTATCGTTGGTTTGTCTTGGTAATAACAATAGCAATTGTAGTGATGCAAACTGAGCTGGCAACCTATGGAGGGTGGTTGTTGGGGCTTGCAAGTGTGAGTATACTTGCAACGATCTTTGCCCGACCGTACATTCGGATTGCCCAACGCAACCCAGTAGTCATGACCTTTGATGTATTGATCGCTGCAGTTGTGATGGTGGGAGTGGCTGATTTTGAACGTCTGAATCCTCTGATGTTCTATGCAACCAGCAGCCTCATACTACCTGCTCTGTTGTTTGGCTGGCGTGGTGGGGTGATGGCTGGGCTCGCATTTGTGACTTTTGATCTCTCGGCACACTGGGCTTTTCAGCAACGTCCTCCTCTTGAACTGATCGAACTTGGGCAACCAGGTGTGTGGGCATTAGTCATGACCATGCTGATGCCACCTGTTTTAGGGGTGGTTTTTCCTTTTATTGTGGATTTTGTTCGCACATACATTGGATATCGGAGTCGTTCGAAGCGATTACGACGCACTTTGTCATCTAATGTTGTCAATAGCCGTAGTTCTTGGGAAGGTTCCCTGAATCGTTTCGTGGCGACGTCCAGTAGTGAAGAAAATGATCGGGATTTGCGAACCGAACAAGCATTTTTATCTTCCACCGCCGTTCGTATCACAGAACCAAGTACTGAGGAATTGCGACGGGTTCTTTTTGAACCATTCCCAGCAACAGATATCGATTTACCAGCAGCACTGGATCTACTGGCAACGCGATTTGCTCAACAGACGGGCGCTGAGGCTCAACTGACACTGATAGGACGAACACGTACAGTTCAGTATTCACAGCACACAGCCCTGGTGCGTTTGGCACAGGAAGCCTTGCTCAATGCTCAACAGCACGCTCAGGCTGAACTGATTGAACTGACTCTCCATTATGACGGATACTCAGTTGTGCTGCTGATTCAGGATGATGGGATTGGATTGCTCGATGGCACCTATGAACGTCCCGGTGGATTGCACGCATTACGAGCGATGCGTTACCGCATTACAGAGCTTGGTGGACGACTAGATATTTTTGAGACAGAGGACGGAGGTGTGAGTGTACGCGTCATGGTCCCCCTTGAATGAAGCTATCTGTAACAGAGCACCTCCACCTTTTCCTTTCTTTCGTTATTTCCAACGGACTGCATTTGCGCTATAATGCATTTCTGGTAAAGAAACAACATAAGGTTACCAATTTCAATGCATCGATTTGCTCGCGTTGCCTGTATTATTGTAGTCATCGTACTGATCGCTTATGGTCTTATCCAGCCAGTTGAGCAGGATATTCGTTGGCTCTTATTACTCTGGTTAGCCGCACCATTTTTACTTATCGCTGTACGTCTGTCTTTACCCCAACAACCGCGTGGCATGGCGCGGAGTGTGCAACAATTAGGCGTGGTGGTGGGGGTTAGTTTTATGCTACTGGCCCTACAACTCTTGCGGCAGCAATTCGTACGTGCTGATGATTTCTACGACTATGTGTATATCGATCAACAGACAGGACAGGCTATCGGGAATGTGCGCCCGGTCCTGCAGACTCAGCGTGTGCAACGAGGGAAAATTCTCGATCGTAATGCTACTGTGATTGTAGATACCCAGATGATTAATGGTTTTGCGTGGAGAACCTACCCTATTGAAGCCCAGTTTGATCCATCTGCATTTGGTAATGTTGTAGGGTTTTTTAGCCACCGATTCAGTCATAGCGGTATCGAAGCCTCCTATCATGATTATCTAAGTGGTGAACTGGATATTTACGGACACATCCAATCGGCACTTTTGGGCCAGCAACGCATTGGTGATAATGTCCATCTGACTATTGATGCACGTTTGCAAGCTGCGGCGACCCAAAGCTTAAATGGTCGTCCTGGTTCGGTCGTCGTTCTGGATGCAGAAACAGGTGCGATACTTGCAATGGCAAGCGCTCCTACGTTTGATCCACGTGGAATTGCGTTTAATCCATCAGCACCTGATCGTGATGCGGAAAATGCCCGTGTTGCTGATTACTGGACACAAATCAATGGTGATGTGGCAGGCCAGCCATTGCTCAACCGCCCTACGCAGGGTGTGTATCCACCTGGGTCCATATTCAAAACGCTTACAGCTATTGCAGTGCTTGAACACGCACATGTTGCCAGTCCGAATGATATAGATTGCCCTAACACACGAACCACAGAAGTAGGTGCACCACCGGTTGTTAATGCGCTGGACGATCTGCAAAACTTTACCGGTGATCCTTCTGATCTGGAACGCGTCTATGCGTATTCGTGCAATACAGCATTTGCTGAGTATGCGATGCGTTTGGGACCAGATCTATTCATCGAGATGGCTCGTAAATTTGATGTGTATACGCCACAAGAAGCACCGATCAACTATCAGCGCTTTACCGATCTTCCAACTGCACCGAGTCTACTGTATGTTGAGCCGGGCTTTCTCAATCGTCAAGCGGCTCTGGCTGATACTGGGTATGGGCAAGGCCAACTGTTGGTGACACCATTGCAAATGGCCATGATGACTGTGGCAGTGGCTAACGATGGTGTGATGCTTGAACCGTATCTGGTTGAGCGCATTACACGCTTTGATGGGACGCTTGTCACCGCACGTGGTTCACGGGTCATTCGGCGGGCCATGTCGTCAGCGACGGCGGCAACGCTGCGTGCAGATATGCGCGCTGGTGTTGAATATGGTTTTGGTACGGCAGCACAACAAGTGAACCCTAATGTCGCCTTGGTGGCCGGTAAGTCTGGTACGGCTGAACATGGCCCTGGAACTGTTCCCCATGCATGGTTTATCGCACTTGCCCCTGTGGATGAGCCACGCTATGCTGTAGCTGTCATGGTTGAAAGTGGTGGTGAAGGCTCTTCAGTTGGAGCACAATTAGCTGGGGAAGTACTCGCTACTGCATTCAATCTGGAGAATTGATGTGGACAAACCACTGTCTGCAAATTTACATAAAAAGATATTTCCACGACGAGGAACCACACCATTGATCCGCACAAGTACAAGTTGTCTTGTACTGATCTTTTTACTGGGAGCCTGTGTCCCTAACTATCGTAATAGTTCTGCCGATGTTGCTACCACAACACCATCAACGGAAGCCAACACACCAAAAACGATCTATCTCCCACAGGTTTCTGTAGGGCCGTCTTCAGCTGCTACCGACTTCCCCATAACGACTCAGGTTGTCGCATTAGCACCTACACATACTGCAGCACCTGAGCGCGACTCAATACCAACTCGCACGCTGACGGCGATCCCACCCACCCCGACGGTGACGCCAATGCCGACATATACACCAACACCAGAAGTGATGTCCATTGAAGAGCGTCGCGCCGTTTTTACAGAGGTGTGGGGAATCATTCAATCGAATTACCTATATGCTGATTTTAATGGTGTTGATTGGAACAGTGTCTATGCTGAATATGCGATACGGATTGATGATGTAAATCAGGATACTGAGTTTTATGCCGAAGTTTCTCAGATGGTTGGGCTTTTAGATGATCAACACTCACGTTTCTTGCCACCTGCTGAAGCAGTTGATGAAGATCAAGTGGTAAGTGGACACGATTCCTCGGTAGGGATTGGCATTGTTACCATGCCCGCTTCCGATGGAGCATTGATCCAACTTGTGTTTCCCGATAGCCCGGCAGCATTAGCTGGATTGCGTCCACGTGATCGGATCATTGCGGTAGATGGTGAGCCATATCATTATGAACATGGCAACCTTGAAGGCCCCCAGGGATCGACTGTGCGCCTCAATATGTTACGCCCAGGTGAAAAACCGCGTGATGTAGTGCTGGAACGTAAAGCGGTGCAAGGACGTATCGTACCCTACTCGCGTTCTTTCCCTGGCGGGATTGGTTATGTGTGGGTCTCGACGCTCTGGGTTAACGATATGGACGAACAGGTCAATGGTGTATTGACCGAGTTGGTTGCTGCTGGGGAATTAAATGGTTTAATTCTGGACTTGCGTGGTAATCCTGGGGGCTGGCGACATGTGCTGTCAGGTGTACTCGGACATTTCGTGCGTGGTCAGGTCGGGAAATTTTTTAGCCAGAATAATGAAATTCAGCCGTTGGTCGTATCAGCGCCAGCAGGACCAGATTTACGAGGTCTGCCTATGGTTGTTGTCGTTGATGAAGGGACAGCCTCATACGCTGAGGTGATGGCGGCTATTCTGCAACATGAAGCAGGTGCATATGTGGTTGGTACACCTTCGGCAGGGAATACAGAAACTATTTATACACACGCCCTATCGGATGGCTCACGATTGTGGCTTGCACAAGAAGGCTTTCGCTTACAGAACGATGTAAATCTGGAAGGTGTGGGGGTACAGCCAGATGTCGTGATTGATGTGAACTGGAAGCATTATAGTGAAGAAGACGATCCCCAACTGCTTGAAGCATTACACGTATTAGGTGGAGGCCCAAAGTAATGTCTCGAACGGCGACCATTGCCCGTCAAACTGGAGAAACGGATATCACGTTTACACTTAATCTCGATGGCTCGGGTGTGGCAGAGGTCGCAACAGGTGTGGGATTCCTTGACCATATGTTGTGTTTATTTGCCAAACATGGTCTTTTTGATCTTCAGGTTCGTGCAGTTGGCGATCTTCATATCGATGAGCATCATACTGCGGAAGATGTGTGTATTTGCCTTGGCAGTGCTTTAGATCGTGCTCTTGGGGAGCGGCGTGGTTTGGTTCGTACGGCACATAGTTATGTACCGATGGATGAAACACTGGGTTTTGTAGCGGTCGATCTCAGTGGTCGCCCTTATTGTGTGGTAGACGCCGCCTTTGTAACTCCCCGTGTGGGCCAATTAGGAACAGACCTAATTGAGCATTTGTTTGAAAGTATTGCCATGCATGGCCGTCTCAATCTGCACGCACGTGTGCTCTATGGTCGTAATGACCATCACAAAGTTGAGGCACTGTTCAAAGCTTTCGGTCGTGCGTTGGATATGGCCACAAAGATTGATGATCGTCTCGAGGGGGCCATTCCAAGCACCAAAGGAATGCTCTAGCAGACCTTATCCCTGACAGGCTGTGTGTGAGCAACTTCGCCAAGCCAACCTAAACCTAACTGCTTGTTGTGATCGCGATAAATAGATGTGTCAAATGATTTATGATCGAGCGCTTTTCTCCAGGATGTATGACCAAGAGGATAGCGATGTTTGAGATCTGTCCATTGTTGATCGTGCTCTTGTTTCATGATTCTGGATACCGTTTATCGACTACGCTTCAATTCAAAAAATTCAGGCCGTTGCAAAAGCCACACGACTCGGTCCCATAATTGGCCAGCATCTTCGCCTTGTGGTACCTGATCAAGGACCGGGCCGAAACCTGGTTTTTCAAGCGGTTTGCCAGTAGCATCAACCAGGACGAGTGTTGGTACTCCAAAACCACCCCTAGCCACAATCTGTTCGTGTGATTGAATGACTTCGTCAAGTGTTGTGGGATCGTCTAATGCAGCGTTTACCAAGGATGGGTCAAGCTGTGTTGATTCAAGCGCCGCTTCAACAATGGTGGTTTGCCCAATATCTTCTTTGCGATCATGGGCCGCTTGACCAAGTGCTAGATAGAGTTGATCAATATATGTGTTTGCTTCCTGTGCGGGGTATTGACGACGCAATAAGGCCATAGTTCGAAATCCGGGTGCACTCCGAAAATGAGATTCCTTGAGAGTCTCTTTGCCCTTGTTGACCGCTTGCAAGCTCAGGAAGCGCCAGGTCACCTGAAGTGGACGGACTTGCATCACCGCACGTATCCACAGCGAGGTGCGCCATGCCCATGGACAAACCGGATCAAAATAGAAATCTATAGTAGTAGGTGAAGCGATTGATGTTTGATCAGCCATAAATGATATTCCTCAGTTTCAAACAATAGGTTGTTGTGGATATTTCTATGTACGATTATACCTGCAATCTTAAATCTTTTGTGTGTATTATTATCAGTCATGGTACATTTTGACAGGCATGACAAAGCTATGATGATTGGCTGAAAACAGGAAGAGGTAGTTGCTCTCTACGATAGTATATAGTATACTATGTAATGAAATCCACGTTTTATGAATGATTAGATATGGGTTCACCGATCTTATGTGATGTGAAAGGCGGCTGTACGATGTTGCGGCATGTGCAATCGGACATGGTACATCAAACCATTTCCTCGGTTTCACTCGCGGATCTTTTGTCGCCCAGTGGGTTGGGCATCCCCTTATCCACTTTAGAGCATATTGTATCTACCCTTGACGGTGCTGCACAACAGCACCCTTGGGGGCAATCGGAAAGATGGCGATATCGATTTGCGTGGCAGCAGAACTGGATCCTGATAATTGGCTTCGATTCCACAGCGATGATGTATGGGACCAATATTCAGGCAATGACTCGTCTGACGACGGTGTTGACTTCACGTTGTCTGGAGGTACTTGCTGCGGCATGGCGTAGCGCATCAGAAGCCATTCAACGATTGTACGCGCTGCTCGATGGCTATAATATTGACCGCTCATCCCCATGGCACAGTATTCCTGCGTCATTACATCTACGTTATTGCCACGATTTAACAGTCTTGCTCGCGAGTTGTGCAGCTTTACCGGTAGAAAGCTATTTGCTTATTCACCATACGCTTATACGTCGAGGAATGCCACAGGTAGCATTATGGCTTGACTCATTGCTTGTTGCTTATGATTTGGGTCAGACACAAGAACAGGATGAGCCTGATGCAGTACCTGCAGATGTTCCACAACTTAACTCCTCCAGAGTGACTGTACATACCATAGCAGTCCCCATTGCCAAGTCACGAGTGTACAGTTCTGTTGATACTTAGTTCCCTTTTTCAGAAGGATCGAAAAAACTGCGTGGATATACTCCACGCAGTTCTTCATCGTATACGCTGCAGGGAACCTAGAAACTATAATCGTATAGTCCTTTGGCGCCGCTACCAAAGTAAGGAGAGAATAATTCATTCGGATACAATCCGGTACCAAAACTTACATTCCCATTAAGCGAATTATTATTGATAATGTATGGGCCGCCACTGGAACCACCTGTCATGGGACAGTTGATGCTAAAGGTAGCTGGACTTCCAATATATGTCCGCTTGAATGGCTCACTACAGAAGATCATGCGTTCGCCATTGTAGGGTGAACCAGCAGGGTAGCCTACAGCCAGGAAGTTTTGGCTGTATGATTGATTGAAAGCAAAGCCGAGAGTTCCTGTACAGCCTGTGTTAGGGTTGCTAACACGGCCCTTAGCGTAATCGTTATCTAAACCATTCGGGTTGCCATTGTTATACCAATCGGAAGAAGTAACCAGTTGTGTGACGCTCCACTGGCCACAGGGTGCGCTTCCATTGCGGTATTGTGGCACAAATACCACGTTGGTAGACCATCCACTGGAACTACCATTCCCTGCATGTACACAATGTCCGGCGGTCCAGATCTCGTTACTCTTGATGACAGCGCCCGAGCAAACAAAGCTTCCACCACCTTGTCGGAAGAAGATTTTGCCAACAGCACTGTATGGGTAACTCCCGTATGAGCCGACTTCGCCATTTGAGAGTAATCCAATGTCGTCAGTAGCTGTGTCGCTGGGAAGGGTTCCAGCAATACTGCCTGCTGGTCCATCAGGCACAGGGGCATTTAACTCTGGGAGTGTGGTCGTACCTACCACTGATTGAACGGGATAAGGCTTCGCATTTTCCATTTCCTCAACTGTCCATTCAAACACAGCCGCTGTAGTTACACCATCATCTGATGATGCGATAAATCCTTCGTCGTTGGCATCAGGGCGATCTTTCCCAGTCGCATTGGTGATACTGGCCAGACCAAGTGAAAGAACCAGAATGATAGCGAACATGAGTGAGCGTACAGTGTGTGTCTTACGCATAGGGTGTGTCCCTCCTATTTGTACATTTCAAAAGTATACATAGAATCCTTCGATGCAAAATCAGTCCAGATGCTATAGTCACAATAACCAGATATACTTTTACAATCGAATGTTGTAAAAATTACATGTAGTAAGACTGTGCTATGATTATGTAATAATCACCTCCTTAATCCACATATATCTGGCGTGCTTTAACTACGAGTGCTTGCCCTGAGTGGGCTTCAAGATATAATCACTCATACATATTTACTAAAACACAGTAACTTCTAGATATATATCGAATATAGTATTTCTACTTTCTAACTGATTAATTGTAATTTACTATATTGGCCGTATTTAGTCAATAGTACATTTTGTATAAATTGCATGGGTGTAAAAGTATACAATAAAATATCCCTTGATCATGCTGTTTTGTGTATGGAAATTTAATAAAATAGATGGGTATGCTTATTCTCTTTGGCCAG
This sequence comes from Chloroflexi bacterium AL-N1, assembly GCA_013122435.1. Classification (GTDB taxonomy): domain Bacteria; phylum Chloroflexota; class Chloroflexia; order Chloroflexales; family Roseiflexaceae; genus AL-N1. Next base: position 48,661 of record WYDT01000011.1, on the reverse strand, counting down.
AATAGCTAATAAGGTTAGTGCTATAACTGATTGCTGATAAGCATCTTGTTATGAGCGAAGCTTCTTGTCTATAGATCTTATTCAGTAACAAAGATGGTAGTGTGGATCATAACCTGGAGATAGTTACTAGATATTTTTTAATTGTGTTGGCGAAATCAGCTATGGAGTGTTAATGCAGTAAATAGTGATTGGTTGTGCTGGTTTTGAATGGTTACCCAGCTACGAGTTAGCTTTTCTTGCCAAATCCCGAGTGAATAGTTTGGTCGATAGTTAAGGTCTGATATTTCTTGCTGTCATTGCGTGTTTTGAAGAATGGAAAACTGCGTGGAGTATATCCACGCAGTTCGATATCGTTCTATATGCTAAACTTAGAAGCTAAAATCGTAAAGACCTTTAGCTTCATTACCAAAGTAAGGCGAAAATACCTCATTGGGGAAGACAGATGGTATACCAAAACTTACGTTCCCATTAAGCGAACTGTTATTGATAATGTATGGGCCACCACTGGAGCCCTGCGTCATCGGACAGTCGATGCTGTAGGGAGATGGATTTCCACTAAGCGTTCGTTTGAGTGGGTTGCTACAAAAGATCATGCGCTGACCTCCACCGATATTGCCAGGGTAGCCTACAGCCAGGAAATTCTGGCTATATGATTGATTAAAAGCAAACCCGAGCATACCCGTACATCCAGTGTTAGGGTTGCTAACACGCCCTTTCGCAAAATCTTGGTCATTATCTCCACCATTAACCCAGGCATTCGGTGCGACTAAATTGTCAATATTCCACTGGCCACAGGGTGCGCTTCCGTCGCGGTACTGTGGCACAAGTACCATGTTGGTAGACCATCCATTGGGCTTACCATTCCCTGCATGTACACAATGTCCGGCGGTCCAGATCTCGTTACTCTTGATGACAGCGCCCGAGCAGCTAAAGCTTCCACCACCTTGTTGGAAGAAGATCTTCCCAACAGCACTATATGGGTAACTGCTGTAGAAACTGACTTCACCACTCGCTAACAACCCAATGTCGTCTGTAGTTACGTCACTGGGAAGGGTTCCAGGGATGCTACCTGCTGGACCATCTGGTGTAGGCATTGAGGTAGTTATCTCTGGTAAGGTTGTCATATCTGTTGCTAATGGAGGAGACATAGGTTGTGCATTGTCCATTTCCTCCAACTGTCCATTCGCGTGTAGCAACTACCGTTACATCACTGTCAGATGATGCGATAAATCCTTCGCTGTTGGCATCAGGGCGATCTTTCCCAGTCGCATTGGTGATACTGGCCAGACCAAGTGAAAGAACCAGAATGATAGCGAACATGAGTGAGCGTACAGTGTGTGTCTTATGCATAGGGTGTGTTCCTCCTATTTGTACATATACATAGAATCTTTTAATACAAAGTCAGTTCGAACGCTATAATTACCACTGTTCCAAAAATTATACCTTTGAAATAGTATGAGTCTGTGGGTTCGTTACCTCCTTCATCCACATATATGCGATGTGATATTGGTTATGAGACATTATGTTGAGATGGGCTCCAATACATAACTGCTCATTCATGTTTAATAAAACATAACAACTTATATACATACGTGGTATAGTATTTATACTTCAAATAGTGATTAATACTAATTTACCACTTCATGTGAAAACAGTAAATAATATGAACATAGATAAATAAAAAGATGCATTATTTTTTTTGGCAATATCTATTTACATATACAATTTAACAAGATAGGTCTGCGTACCTCATCTCTTTGTCGAAAATATCAGGGAAAATTGCTACTGGCCTTCTATGGCCAGTAGGTAATAATAAGTGTTTGGGGGAAGCATACTCCTGTGTTGTATGTGATATTGGTCTCATTAATAATTAAGATAGTGTTGTGGAGATTAACATTACATAGTTAGTATATATTTTTGAATCTACCAGATCTGGGAACTTCTTCTACTCGTTATTCGTTTATACATAAACAATGCTTTATATTGCCATCAAGAATTTGTTAATTAGCAGGAGCGTATCATGTTTCGTATAGGGGCTTGTTTTGCCAGTAGTATTTTCATTGCAATCGTATCAATAGGATGTGGAGGCCCACCATCTGCTCAGGTACATGTAGATGCACCTCAATCATTAGCGCGTGCAACACCAACATCTTTAACTCAAGCACTGGTACCACTTACAACACCAACAGGAGACATTACGATGAACACACCAGACGATACTACGTCTTCATCTGATTATAATGACTCAGGTATTATTCCAGGTTCTCTGCCAAGTTCACCTCCACAATCCCCCGATGAACGCAACTCAGAAGACATGATCCGTCAGCCCACTGAATGGCTGACCTATGCTAATCCATCATTTGGTTTTTCCATTGAGTATCCAAATACCTATGTGGTGATCGACACAGCAGATAATTCAACACATGAGGCTACGTCAATAACACACAGCTTTCATTTTCAAGACATTATGCTTGCACAGAGTGAGACCGCTAATTTACAGCCTCCTCAATTTGCTATTGACATTTTTGAGGTACCATCTGACATGTCGTTTGAACAGTGGATTGATAGCAATGTAACGCTATCTGGTAGCACACGTGATGCGGTTGAGGTCGGGGATTATCAAGGTTATGTGGTGAGTTTGCCCATTCAGTTAGCTCCAAATCAATTTTATTATGTTGCCGGTGACAATTACTATTACAAACTTACATCATTAGGTTTGTATGCAGATAGAATGTTGGGATCATTTACGATTGATATTTAGAGGGATTGCAGCATATATACGGTCATGACCAGATGCTATTATGTTCAACCTTAAACGGTCTACATTGTACACAACTTACTATGACTAGTGACCTGCTAGGGTAATTAGCTTTATTCTTATGCAGGATTTACAGATTGATATGGCTATATTTTGCTATATAAGTGAGTAATTCTGCTAATCCACGTGGGTGTTGATCCAGTTGGAAAGGGCATCGCGTACTGCTATTGCTGTTGAGGCAGTTTGTTGTGGAGTGTTCGGATGATTTTCGATGCGACCATGAAACCGTACGCCAACTTGCCAGATAAATGCTGCATAGTCTTTCCCATTGACGGTAAATCGATAGATGCGCCCTTTACGTTGTGTATACCCTTGTCGTTTCATATCGTTTTATCCTTTATTTCTTGCGTTTTTAGTTACACGTAGGTATGAAAGAAACAAATATGGAGGTCCGGCATACAATAGGTAACAACCGCCACTTTTCCAAGTGACGGTTGCATGCCTTCGAGAAATCACTGTACTGGTTGTCTAAAAGCGCCCACGAGGTGGTCCTCGACGATCGCGCCCACCACCACCACCGCCTCCGCCACCGCCGCTACGTGCTTTATCCTCAGCACGATTTACACGAACCTGGCGACCATTAATGTCACGACCATTAACCGCATCGATTACTGCGTCGGCATTTTCTGTTTCGAGCTCTACAAAGCCAAAACCACGTGATCGACCTGTGTCACGATCGGTAATGACTCGCGCGCTTTGTACTTCACCATGATCAGCGAAGACATCCTCCAATGTGGTATCGTTCACACTCCACGCTAAATTGCCGACGAACAACTTGACAAGCATTCTAATCCTCCTCGGCCAATGAGACATGGCCGCAACCTGGCATGAAGATGATTAACCTGTATCATGCCTATAAAAAACTCAAGATCCGATGCGCCTGATAGTCTGTTCCCAATGACTTCCTAATGCGCGCGAACAGACAACATACATGACTTCAGCGTAAAGGGCAGGCTCAGTACACGTGCAGCGCAGGTGAAGACCGAGGAGCACCAAGACACAACGCGGAGTCAGAATACGTTGATAGACATGAGTAGTATACCATAAATATACCCTAGTACTATATCTGTATACGAATCTGCTCGATCTTATATAAATGAGAAGTTTTGCGTCTGACTCAAATAGCAGCATAGGATGCGCTACATAAGCGTGAATAGCATTACGGATAGTGGCTGTTTTTACCTGAAAGGAGGAGCTTCACTGTTGAAAATAATATGCTTCCAGACGCACCAAAGCAAGCGTCGTCAGCGAAATTCCATTGGGCTGATGATTGCCAAGTGAAATTGACCGTGTTCAATCTCTCTGAACTGTTATAGTCTGCGATAGTAGATCTCAATTGGACAGGCATCGAGCCAATAGCCCACGTGCTGCCTGATCATCCCCATCTGATTGGTCGACCAGGATGCTATGGTGCCGTTTGTGTTGATTATTCGGCACACTCATAGTCTTAAGAGGCATCAGTAAATCGCTAACGGAGATACCCAAGTCACGTACCACCCGATGTCCCCCCAGATTGACATTTACCTCACGGTGGGCAAAATACACGCTGTGAGGCGATATGGTTGGACACGCAATATAACCGTTACCGTGGATGGAGTGCGATAAACGGGATTTTCTCTGCAAATATCCAATAATCCTCATCTGTGCCACTCAGCGGTTGCTCAATCAGTTTCCCTGCCAGTGTACGAAAAGCAGTTGGGTGGTCCTGTGCATATCGACGGGCTTCCTGCCGGGCTTCTTCAGCATACAATCGTGTGGCAGTCGCCTCAAACCGACGTCTTCCGGTCATAACCATTACGTTTGGTGTGTATTGAATATTCCGTAGCCAATCAGACTGTTCGCCCCATCCTGCTGCGATAATATACGTATCAGTTTCCGGATTATGTCGTACCACCTCCAACACTGTTTGTCGTGGCAGGCGACTCTTGCGACCAATATGGTTCAGCAACAAAAAGCGACTACCAAACAACCACCCCAGCCCCACTCGATAAAACCAGATGGGTGCACGGAACATAAAACGGCGTAGACCTTTGCGAGGATGGTTTATCATAGTAATCTCCTTAGGCCATCAAAGAGTAATCTGATCGATATTTCCGGTTGTGTGTGCCAATCGATGTGTTCTGCATCGACGACCCATAACAGCAACAAGCCTTCGTATATAGCCACAATGGTGGTGGCAACGTCCTTGGCATCAACAGGACGTAATTCTTGGGTATCAATCCCTTGTTGGACGATGTTTTGTAAAATAGCATGGTAAGCTTGGAGATACTCCTTCAAAAAGATACGAATATGTTCCTGCCGTGATGCCACAGCATAAAACTCAAAGGTGATGGGCACCAAACGCGCTATCTCGGTGAAATCGGCAGCAATATGGCGACTCAATCCAATGACGCGCTCAACTGCTGAACCAGCGGTGTGTTGGGCACTTTGGAGTTGAATGAGATCCTCATCAAAGACTCGCTGTAGCAATGCCGTGATGATATCGTCTTTGCTCTTAAAGTACCAATAAAGTGTGCCTTTGCTCAACCCCGACTCAGCCACAATATCGTCCATACGAGCCTGGTAGAACCCCTGACGGGCAAAGACGATAGCAGCGGCATCGAGGATTTGATTTTTGCGCGCTTCACTTACATTTATGCGTGGAGACATGCTCTTTCCTATAAAACTGACCAGTCAGTCTATTATAAATGATGCAGTGTCAATTGTCAATATGACAATGTATTTATGGTTTCCTCGAAAGTATCAAGCAAGCGCGTTGTTGGTAGTGTTTTCTCTATCCGTGCCGCGCTCAACTGCCGAACCAGCGGTGATGGCTTCACCTATCAGGGTCAGCTCCAGTCTAACGGATCTGCAATTACGGACACCTGTGCTATGCAGTTTAGTCTCTGGGATGCCCCTGATGATGGTACACAAATCGGCACAACTCAGTCGATGAATGCTGTTGCAGTCGTCGATGGTATTTTCTTTGTCACATTGAATGGTGGCAGTGAGTTTAGTGCCAATGCCTTTGTCGGTGATGCCCGCTGGCTTGAGGTTGCCGTCCAATGCCCTGATGATGCGGACTACACTACCCTCACACCACGACGACCCTCAATGCTTTACCCTATAGTTTGAATACGCTACAAGGCGACGCACGCTATGTCAATAGCAGTGGCGATACAATGACAGACAGGTGCACTTACAGTTCCTGAGGTGCGGTATACAACGCCACGCACCCACTATCTGCGTATCGCAGATGCTGTTTTTATTCCTGGTAGAAATGGTGATAGTTTTCGCTTGGTGAATGGTGTTGCCACGTTCAATAGTGGCACAGATAGTTTGCTAAGTGCGCCGATGTACTTACCTGATGGTGCCACAGTAACAAGTGTTGAGTTTGTCTTCGCGGATACGAGTGCATCTGCGGATGTAACTGCTCGTCTGTTGCGTAAAACACCTGATGCCACTTTAGCAGAGCCGCTGCTGGTATCGGCCACAAGTAGTGGTGACAGCGGTGAACAAACCATTCTTGACACAACCATTACGTCACCTGTCGTTGACAATCAAGCATATCACTATTACCTGCTTGCATCTATTCCCGGCGGCGAAACCTGGAAATTTTCAGCCACAACGATCAAGAGGGTGCTGATTACCTATAGAGTAGAGGAGACAGAATGATGGTGCAAATCATACGCATCTCCGCTGTCCAGATGCTCCTTGCGCTGGTTATCATTCTGAGAGTGGTTGGCATATATGCTGCCGACAATAGTCCCACGCTTATTTCGTGGGTCGTCGGTGCCGGTGGGAACACCAGTACTGGCGGAGCCTACGCACTTAGCAGTACGGCTGGACAGACTGCAGTTGGTCGCATCACTGGTGGAGCTTACACGCTCAATGCGGGTTTCTGGCACATAAATACAGATGGAAACACAGTTTATCGGCCCCTTATACAACGTTAGTTTCTACTCGACACGTGTATTATCTGCCAGTGCGCGTGTCTAATCTCCCAAAGCTATCGCGCCTCTCTCCTGCTCTTTAGCGTAATGTCCAACAACAAAAATATCTCTTGACAACTATACCGTCTGGACGGTATACTCAATTATGTATAATGAAGGGTAAAAAAGTATGCCAGCTACAAAATCAGCTACAGATACACGTCGTGGAATATTGCAGGCAGCTAGTCAGGTTATAAAAGAGTACAGTGTTATGGCACTCACACTTGATGCCGTGTCACGTACTGCTGGTGTCAGTAAAGGTGGATTACTTTATCACTTCCCGCATAAGGAAGCCCTGATCGAAGGTATGTTGCGGCAATACTTCAGTGATTTTGATGTACGACTCACTCTACTACTCAAACAAGAACAGAATAACACACCAGGCCGTTGGCTACGTGCCTATGTCAAAGCCTGCTTTAGTGAACAACCATCGGATGTATCACTTATCACTGCTGGATTAGCTGCTGTAGCCAGCTCACCTCAATTGCTCCACATCGCACGCGAGGAATACGCTATCTGGCAGCAACGTGCAGTAGAAGATGGGATTACGCCTCAAACTGCGATGCTGGTGATGCAGGCAACTGACGGTATCTGGTTTTCTGAAACTTTTGGTTTGCAAATAGATGATGCTGCATTGCGCTTAGAGATGATGGAAATACTATTACGACTAATTGAAGAAAATCGTTCATAATCTTGGAGTTACTTGATGAGTATCTTAGACTATTTCATACGGGCATTTGGTGCCTGGTTTGTTGGTTTTTTCCCGCTTGCGGAAATCTATGTTGCGGTACCTGCCGCGATGGCAGCCGATCTTGATGATGTGTCGGTGATCTTCTGGACGGTATTTGGGAATTACACTCCTGTGCTACTAATCCATTTTTTCTACGAAGAACTGCTGCGGTTTGATAAGATCCGCAACTGGCTTGAGCGGCTTGTTTCAACCAAAGCAGAGGCACAAATTAACAAACACGGGGCGTGGTTTATCTTGTTGATTACACCCTGGACTGGAGTATGGGTTATGGCGGTCACGGCAAAAGTATTGAAGATGAACTCGGCACTTTTTCTGACAACTTCTTTCATCAGTGTGTTTGTCTATGCTATCGCTATCTTGGTAATGATTAACCTGGGTATCGATGCTTTTTCCACATAACATAAGAGGAAACTATGCATATATGGCTGCTTCTGTCTCTGGCTATTGGGAGTGAAATCATCGCCACGACTGCCTTGAAGGCATCAGATGGTTTTACTCGTTCTGGACCTATTGCGATTATGGTACTTGGTTACGGTGTTTCTTTTTATCTCATTGGCAGAGTTCTGGAACATCTGCCTGTGGGTACTGTCTATGCGATCTGGTCTGGTGTAGGAACGGCTGGCATTGCGCTTATTGGTGTGTGGTTTTTCAACGAGTCATTGAATATGCCACGTGTCCTGGGAATCGTACTCATCATTGCTGGCGTGGTTGTGCTCAATATGTTTTCGAACACTCCAACGTAATTCTAACGACGGCTGTACTTGCTTGCTTACAACGAGCATGGTAGATTGTCGTGACAAATACTCAACAGAGACCTTTAGGGAGGAGCAGATATGTCACGACTCACCGATCAAGCGTATCTTCAGTCGGCGCAATATCACGACAAAACCCATTTACAGACCCGTATCCAATTCCATAAACAATATAGTGTCAATAAGTATGATTTTCCACTTTGGATTTTTGATCGTTTTCGTATTTCTCCTCTGGGCCGTATCTTGGAATTAGGGTGTGGATCGGGCGATCTGTGGGATGCCAACAAACATCGTGTTGCTGCTGGATGGGCGATTACATTTTCGGATTTCTCTGTTGGTATGCTCAAGCAGGCACAGCAACAGCTTTCTGGTATTTCGCACGATGTTCAGTTTGCTGTGATCGACGCACAGACGATTCCGTTTGCAGATAACATGTTTGATGTCGTGATTGCTAACAACATGCTCTATCATGTGCCGGATCGTTCTATAGCGTTGGCAGAGATTCGCCGTGTACTAAAGCCCGCAGGTCGCTTATATGCCGCGACGGTTGGTGAGGTGCATCTTTGTGAGTTGTATGAACTGCTGCGTCGTATCGATCCAGCGTTGTCGTTCTGGGGTGGCCAGCCCGCAACCTCGTTTACACTCGATAACGGGCGAGATCAACTACTCCCCTGGTTTACCGATATGGCACTCCATCGCTACGAAAATGCTCTCATGGTTACCGATATCAATCCACTGATCACGTTTATTGAGTCATTTACTCCTCTGAATGAATCTCAACGCTTGGATCTGATGCGTATTTTAGAAGATGAGCTTGTTAGACAAAACGGTGCTGTACATATTACGAAAGATGCGGGGATGTTTGAGGCCGTGAACTAAATAACGCAGAAGTTACAGTAAGGAAGGGGCGCAGCAGTGATTAATCACTGCTGCGCTTTGTTTTTACTTATTAACTATCTTGGCTGGTTCCTCGGAGACACGTACCACTACTCTGCCAAAGTATTTGCTGTTAAGCAAGTTATCAATCGCTTCTGGTACCTGTTCAATGCCATCAACCATCGTAAGACCACCTTTTATTTTGCCGGCGTCTGCCCATTGACGAATTTGTTCAAATGCTTCAGGATAACGATCCAAGAAATCCGTCACAATATAGCCATAGAGCTTGATACTCTTGAGCACTGCCTGCATCAGGTGATGTACTGCTGATGCTTCATATTCCTGCTTGGTGTTGTATGTTGACACCATGCCACACAAGGCAATACGTGCATTACGGTTCGCTTGCAAAAGTATCGTATCCAGGGTTGCGCCACCTACATTATCAAAGTAGGTATCTATACCGTCGGGACAGGTGTGGCGTAGTTGTTCGGCAACATCCTGTGTACGATAGTTGATCGCCGCTGCGAGACCTAGTTCTTCCGTCAACCAGCGACATCGATCATCGCTACCAGCAATACCAACTACACGACACCCTTGAATGCTCCCGATCTGTGCAGCAATCGATCCAACGCCACCAGCGGCTGAGGAGACCACTAATGTTTCTCCTGCTTGCGGGTTCATTAACTCTACGCCAAAGTAAGCTGTCGTTCCTACATGTCCATAGAGAACATAATACATCTCCAATGGCAGCCCTGCTGGTACTTTCATAATATCGTTGCCATCAGATAAATTATATTCAGCCTGGCGTGATATTCCTGCTACAATGTCTCCCTTTGCAAACGAGGGATTGCGCGACTCTTCTACCACTCCGACAATACTACCCCACATTTGATCGCCAATCGGGCGGGGAGGTAAGTATGCTACATCTGCTTCATTCATCCACACTCGATAAGCCGGATCAATCGATAGATAAATAGTTCGTACTAATACCTGACCATCGCCAGTGGCTGGTAGCTCAAACTTCTCTAACGCTATGTCATCCCGTTGAAATATTCCCTGCGGTCGCTTGGCGATAACCCAACTCCGATTGTCCATGTAGTGCTCCTTAGTCATTATCAGATCTATCACGGATGCTCAATGCAGTTGCAATACCACGTTGTAATGTGCTTTGGGTGAGTATGCCCCCGAGGTCTGCTCCAAGTTGGATGAGTGTTTGGGCGATTTGCGGCTGAATGCCGGTCAGCATCACACGCGACCCCAGCAGGCGAACGGCTTGTGCTGCCTGGACTAAGACTTGTGCTATCTGAGTGTCAACATCACGGACACCGGTAATATCGATGATGACTAAGTAGGCTTGATATTCAGCAACACCACTTAGTAACGTTTCTAAGATGCGTTGAGCACGATCGCTGTTCATAATGCCGATGAGCGGCATTACAACGACCCCTTCGGCAATCGGGATCAGCGGCGTCGAAAGTTCACGAATGGCATCGCGTTGAGCGTTGATAACACGCTCTTGAAGTGTAACCCGTTCGCTTTCTGCTTCCTTGAGCGAGGTGATATCCTGAACAGCACCAAGATATTCAGTCAATTGACCGGTTATATTCCGCGTGAAGGGAACAGTACGATCCATAAACCAGATTAAGGTACCATCTTTTCGATACATACGATATTCATACTCAAAGATCTGACCATCTGATAATTGTTTGATTCGTTCTTGCCAGTTTGCTAATTGCAGTAAATCGTCTGGATGGAGCAGATGAGGTAAGAGTTTTTCTCCCAATTCACGTATTTCTTCCTGTGAATAGCCAAGCAGTTCTGCAAGATCGGCGTTGGACCAGACATTTCTTTGTTCAACGACATTATAGACATAGATATACGAAGCAACACTGTTGAGCAGTCTTTCGGTCCACTTATTCTGAGTAATATCTTCAACGGAGCCGACCACCTGTGTTACCTGACCGCTCTCGTTTCGTGCAAATGGTGTTTCGCGACTACGCAGCCAGTGCCACTGTCCATCCTTATGACGCATGCGATAGACGTTTTCGTGTACTATGCCATCTGAAGATTCTGCTATTCGTGCAAAATATGCTTCTGTTTCTGACAGATCATCGGTATGCAGTAGTTGCATAGTATCCTCCAGTTCACGCACTTCATGGGGGGTATAGCCTAAGAGGGTTATAATCTCATTAGTCGCAAAAATATTTTGTCTGTTCACAATATCATGGACATAGACAAGTTGGGGTAGCTTACGGAGAATAGTTGCTGCAAAGTTTTCTGTTTCAGTCATGGTTGTTCTCCTCAAAAATACACAAAGATATGTGGCCATCTCCAGATTATACTAAACAAACAATCTTCCGTGAATCACACCTAACATGCTTACTTGCTAACAACATACAGAGGTTGTCTATCGCAGAACCACTTAGAGTGCCACCCAAGACAAAACAAAGTTCTTACTTTGCTATGAGTTATAATAATCGTATTATGTTAATGAAGCACAATATGATTACACTCTAGCAAGTAAAAAAGTATATAAGCATTAAGCACATTGCTCTATCTACGATGACCAATCGGGGTCAGACACCATCTCACACATAGCTATTGATGACCAATCGGGGTCAGACACCATCTCACACATAGCTATTGATGACCAATCAGGGGTCATAGGTGCATAAACTTTACTAATGTGTAGTATACCATAATTCCATACAGAGCTTTACATACAAAACTATGTTTGGTTCATACATTACAAATAGGCAAATGTATTACTCTGACTATTCTTGCGCCGATGTAGTACGCTCACGGAGCGCAGACCACAAAAACAGGGGTACTGCCAGCATCATACGCCGCCACCGCCATGGTTGCTTGATCAAACGATACAACCACTCCATGCCTATCTTTTGGACCCACAATGGTGCACGTGGTGATACACCGGCGATAAAGTCAAATGCCCCCCCAACCCCGATCATCACCGAAGCATGTAATGCCGTGCGATTTCGTGCGATCCATAACTCTTGTGCGGGTGTTCCATATGCAACAAAGAGAATATCCGGCTGGGTCTGTCTAATAAGTGTGTGGATGTGCTGCTCCTCATTGGGATATGGCGACCCGGCATAGCAACCAACTATATTCAATCCGGGGGTGGATTGTGAAAGGATTGCTGCCGCTTGTTCGGCAACACCGGGAGCAGCACCAAGAAAAAAGATCGACCAGCCCCGCTGGGCAGCCGCTGCGGTGAGATGTGTCACCAGATCAACCCCCGTCACGCGCATACGCAGCGGGGTTTTGCGCCAACGGGACACAAGCATCAACCCAAAGCCATCCGGTGTCGCCAGATCGGCTTGCTCTAATACATGTCGGAAAGGCTCATTGTGTTGGGCCTCCATGATAAATTCAGGATTCACCGTCACAATATGATGAGGGTGTCCATCAGCAATGTAGCCTGTAATACAATCAGTGACGTCAGCATAGGTAACATCATCGATACGCACACCGCGAATGGTAATATGATGCATACTTGAGGGTCTTTCTAACCAGTTGTATGTCGGATATTCTAAAATGATGCAATGCGGTGGTCAAATGACGGCTTTGCTACTTACGCAGATACTTGTATAATACTGCGGAAATTATAATCGACACATCGATTGGTAGTAGGCGCTACGACAATCTGTCACGATTTTTGTGCTGATATGGTTGTTTAACGTTACGACCTGCGGAATGATAGATGTATCACGTTATGTATGAGGAGTTTGCATGTATCGCACCCACACCTGTGGTGATCTGAATGCTGAACACGCCGGGCAGGAGGTACAACTTGCCGGTTGGGTTCATCGCCGCCGTGACCATGGACCTTTGATCTTTCTTGATTTGCGTGACCGTTATGGAATTACTCAGGTTGTTTTCGATTCCACGACCTCCCCGGAAGCCCATGCATCTGCCAGTGAGTCACGGAGTGAATTTGTCTTACAAATCCGTGGCCTGGTGAGTATGCGCCCGGACGACTCTATGAACCCGAACATCCCGACCGGTGCTATCGAAGTGCGTGCGGTCACAACGAACATTCTCAACAGTGCTCATAACCCACCGTTATACATCAACAAAGAAGGTGGTGAAGAAGAAGCATTACGTCTCAAGTATCGTTATCTCGATCTGCGTCGCGAGCGTATGCAACGTAATATGGTGCTGCGCCATCGGGTCATTAAGTTTATGCGTGACTTTCTGGACCGTGAAGCCTTTATTGAGATCGAGACACCAATCTTGATCAAATCAACTCCCGAGGGTGCCCGTGACTATCTGGTGCCAAGTCGCCTGCATCCAGGTGAATTCTACGCCCTCCCACAATCGCCGCAGCAGCTGAAGCAATTATTAATGGTAGCGGGCTATGACAAATACTTCCAGATTGCCCGTTGTTTTCGTGACGAAGATCAACGGGCGGATCGGCAGCCAGAGTTTACCCAGCTTGACATGGAAATGAGCTTTGTTGAGCAGGAAGATGTCCTCAACCTGATCGAGCGCCTCTTTACCGAGTTGGTCCACGAGGTAACTCCGCATAAGCGGCTTCCCACACCTTTCAAGCGCATGACCTATGCTGAAACAATGGATTTGTACGGTTCAGATAAGCCGGATCTACGGTACGGATTGGAGTTTGTCAGTCTTAGCAATGTGCTTGCAAAGAGCGGGTTCGCTGTATTCCAGAATGCTTTGGGGAAAGGTGGGCAGGTCAAGGGTCTGCGGATACCAGGGGCCGGGAATTACTCACGTAAGCAGCTTGATGAAATCGTTGCTCTGGCCAAACAGATGGGTGCGGGAGGTCTCTTGTGGGCTTCACTTCAACAGGGCTCCACTCCAGACCAGGCGCGCTCTAGCTTTGGGAAACAGGTCACTCCCGAAGAGATGTCGTCGATCATCTCGCAAATGAATGGTGCTGAGGGCGATCTCCTGCTGATTGTCGCCGATACACCCGCGATTGTTGCCGCAGTGCTCGACCGACTACGACGTGAGTTTGCGAATCGTCTGGAGCTGGCTGACCCGGAGGTATTGTCGTTTGCGTGGATCGTCGACTTTCCACTGGTTGATTGGAATGAGGATGAACAGCGTTGGGATGCGGTCCATCATCCCTTCACCGCACCACTTGATGAAGATCTTCCATTGATGGACAGCGATCCAGGGAAGGTGAGAGCAAAGGCATATGACCTCGTGTTGAATGGCTATGAGGTTGGTGGTGGTTCTATTCGTATTCACCGCCGCGATGTCCAGCAAAAACTGTTCGATCTGCTTGGCATCAGTCGGGAGGTAGCTCAGGCACAGTTTGGTCACATGTTGGAAGCCTTCGAATATGGTGCACCACCCCATGGTGGTATTGCGCCTGGTATTGATCGTATTGTGATGTTGTTGGCCAATGAAAGCACAATCCGCGAAGTTATGGCTTTCCCAAAGACCCAGCAGGCATCGGATCTCATGACCAGTGCGCCTTCTGCCGTGGATGGACGGCAACTCAAGGATTTGCACATCGCACTGACTTCGGAGGCGGTCGAAGCGACCAAAGACGCACCATCAGCACTCGATCCCCAGGCGATTGTGCCAGAAGATCGTTAGCATAAATGAGTATATAAACAGAGTTGTTGTGGTATGAGCGTCCATTTGGGCGCTCTTGACTTTGTCTGACAAACTCAGTCCAACGCTCTGACTGCGGGATGGGCCAACCCCAACAGCACCAACCCAACCGTGATCACTCCACCACCTATGAACACGGTTGCTGGCCCGACCAGTTCGGTGGCCCAACCAGCCAGCAGGAAGCCAACCGGCAGCAACAGATACGAGCCCAGCATATCGACACTGATAACGCGTCCCAGTTGCTCACGTGGGATCAGTTCCTGAATTGTATTGGTCCAGATGAGGTCAAACACCGACATGGTGATGCCGTAGATGAATGCCACAATAATAACCCCAGACACACCGATAGGCAGCCCAAATGCGATAGACATCAAACCACCAATAATGGAGGCACCATAGGCCAGCCAGCCACGACGACGCAATCGGGTTGCCCGTCCCAACCAGATCGAGGTAAGCATGGCGCCAAGCGCGGCGGCTGAGGCGATCAGACCAAGCACCGCTACGCCAGCGTTGAGCGTCTCCTCAAGCAGAAAAGGTATGGCAACGCTGAAAGGGCCACTTTGCGCCACGTTTACGAGCGAGAAAATCCCGATGCTGATCCATAACAGGGTGTACGTGCGACTGTCGCAAAACCTTCGCGCAACCCACTCAGAATACTCATTGTACGTGATTCAGGATTGGGTGGTCGAGCCAGGCGCAGGAGTGGCAGCACACAGAGTGTGAAAACCACAAATGTAACCGCATCAAGTGCAAAAGCAAAGGCAGTTCCCCCAAGGGCAACAATTGCTGCTGCAATGGCTGGTCCGGCGATCCCGGCAACCCGTCCACTTAGCCCTGCCAGCGCATTGGCACTCAGGAGCATCTCACGTGGCACCAGTTCCGGAATGACAGCCTGAAATACCGGTTGAAAGAAGGCATTGGCAAAACCAAAGAGCACACTGGCCATATACACATGCCATATCTGCAATTGCTCGGTAAACGCTAGGATGACGACGGCTATGGTGACAACAGCACGTAGTATATCGACCACAAAAATGACATACAAGCGTGGGCAGCGGTCTACTGCTACGCCACCAATGAGCAGAAAAAGAACAGTAGGAACCATCGAACAGATCAGCACCGTACTCATAGCTGTTGCCGAGCCAGTCTGTTCCAATACCCACCACGCGAGTGTAATCCCATAGATATCATCACCCAGCATTGAAATCGTTTGCCCACTCCAGAGCAGGGCAAACGAAGGAGTTCGCAATGCTCGTAGGAAGGAGCAAAAGGTCATTCGGTGAGTGGCACTATGATCTGTCGTATCCTGTGACATAACTGTTAAATAAAATTATGGTCCTAGCTAATCATTAAGATAGGACCATAACAAATATTATTTACAATAAGTGTCTTAGTGGCAATTACACATTATCAATTGACATTTACAAATGTGTCTTGTGCCATTGGTACATAGTATGCCTGACTACGGAAATCAATGGTTATCTTGTAGTCTTCAGCAGTGTGATCAACACGTCTATTCACTTCAAGTACACGATAAACCATTACTTCATCACCTGGTAGAGTCTCATTACTGTCGTACCTATATATTCGGCGTGAGAAAACATATTGACTACCACCTTGATCGTCAAAAAGTACCTGACCATAGCCCCCCTCTATTTCGCCACGTTTAACTTGACGAAGTTGTACAACGTACCCCGGTGATGGATGTGCAGCAATCTCAACAGGACCATTGTACCAACCGTTGATTATTGTCCTGAATTGAACTTCTAGAGGATTAACCACCTCAGCAGCAAATTCCTGAGAAAAGACACCCAATAGATTGTCATTTGCTCTATCATCAAGACTCATTAAACGAAAGCCAGCAGAACCACTAAACTCAGGTCCACACACACTAATGAGATTCATCGTTCCACTTAGGGCTTGCGAGAACATACTACAGGATGTAAATATAATACTAGATGAGCTGATACGTACCTCATTGAACGTAGGTATTGCGTTTTTTAACCTCATGCGTCTGATGATTGTGTTTTGATCGGGAATGTACTGAGCTGTACCACCACCTATTAACGGAATGTCATTCACCTCGCCACCAATCTCCGCATTAAAAATAATGGGTTCCATAAACTTTTCCTTCCTTATAAATAGAAACGGATCCTATTCGAAGTGGAAACACACAGTTGTGTGATTGGAAGAGTTGTGTGATTGGAAGAGTTGTGTGATTGGAAGAGTTGTGTGATTTTTTTACTTATTATTTGAAGTATACACGATTTATATATTTTGTCAACTACATTTTCATTATTTTACTTGATGATCAACCTGATAGCGTGATCGTTTCAAGTCTGTATATTAGTTTATATCTTCGCTATATAAAGCTTTATACAGCCATGTATTTTATGGGCTTAGGGCGCCATTTTTTCGGTTACATATCTCTCATCGCTTTCTCAATAACTTCTTAACCACACAACTTGACACCCCTAATCTTAAGATGCTATGCTCAGTACATGGCGCTGCCGAACGCCATTGGAACACGCATATGTGTTCTTTGCCTGACCACACAATCGGTATCTCTGTACATTTATTTAATCTGCCGACTGTTCACTTTTGGAAAGGCGACAATTGCATGCATCGAAGGACGACCCAGCATCATCGAATACCACTTCAACTTGTGTTTGTATTTCTGTTAGGCCTAAGTTCATTATCGATTCCTCACATATCACGTGCGGATGGTGAAGATTGGCAACTCAGTTCCTCCTCTATCGCCGTATCTGTGCCACTTGGGCAGAAGGTCGAGCGTGCTATCACCCTTACGAATGTCTCTGGTAGTACCGTGCGACCAAGTATCTATGAGGCTTATCCCCCTGCTCCTGCAGTTGCGAGTCAGAGTGTTCCAGCCCAACTCCAACAGGTTAGCCTTCCTGAGCAGTCAGCGCAACTTGACCAGGAACTCGTGGAGGACTTTCAATCGGAAGATGCGATGACTGAAGATTTTCTGGTGTATCTGGATGAGCAACCTGATCTTAGTGCAGCCTACCAGATCGAAGATTGGGCGGCGCGTGGCCAGTATGTGTATGAGACATTGGCGAAGAAGGCTGAAGACAGTCAACGAGATCTCCGGGCAGAACTCGATGAACGGGGGTTGTCGTATCAGCCCTTCTGGATCGTCAATGCGGTTATGGTCAATGGCACCCTATCCGATGCACAGGATCTGGCTGGACGTGCTGAAGTCGCCATGGTACGTGCCAACCGCACAACCACCGTACCATCAATTGCGAACACAACCCAGGCAGAGGGTGGCGATCTTTGCAGCCCTGATCAGCCGAATAATCCTGTTTGCTGGCACATTCGACGTATCAATGCGGATCGTGTGTGGCAGGACTTTGGAATTAATGGTAAGGGTGTGGTCATTGCAAACATCGACACGGGTGTACGCTTTGACCATCCAGGCTTGCTTAAACAATACCGTGGATATGGCGAATCGGGCCGTCTCTCGCACAACTACAATTGGTTTGATCCACAAGGAGAGCAAGCAACACCGTTTGATGATAACGGTCATGGTACGCATACGATGGGGACCATGATTGGTATTGGCGATGTGGCTTCCAAGCGTCCTACGGTTGGTGTGGCTCCGGGCGCAGAATGGATTGCGGCTCAGGGATGTAATGGCTCGTTCTGTACAGAGGGCGATCTTATCGCGTCTGCACAATGGCTATTGGCACCAACCAGCCGTGATGGTAACCAACCACGGCCCGAACTCCGCGCCATGATTGTCAATAACTCCTGGGCTGGTACTAGTGGTGATACTTGGTATGCAGGCTATACGGCAGCCTGGCGTGCCGCTGGCATATTCCCCGTCTTTGCTGCTGGGAACACTGATGCCTTGAAGCAACAAAACTGTCGTACGGTTGGTTCTCCCGGTGATTATCCAGATGTGGTAGCCGTGGGGGCAACCGATTTCAACAATAAGATTGCCGAATTTAGTTTGCTTGGCCCTTCGAAGGCAGGCGATCTGAAGCCCGATTTTGTAGCGCCTGGGACGTATGAGAGCTTTCAGCAGGGCGTGCTCTCAACCATGCCGCATGATGAGACACCCTATCAGGTGCTGCAAGGTACCTCGATGGCAACACCAGCAGTCTCGGGAGTCGTTGCGCTCATCTGGTCGGCGAATCCAACGCTGCTTGGTGATTATGATGAAACATATCGTATTTTGCGTGAGAGTTCCCGTCGTATCAACGATAATCGTTGCGAAGACCCTGCCGACGGTCCCAACAATGTCTATGGTCATGGACTGGTTGATGCCTATGGTGCAGTACAACGTGCTCGTGTGAATGTTCCATGGGTAGACGCGCCAACTTCTCTGCAAAATATGCCTAATCGTGCGAATGCAGAACTCAATGTGGTACTGGATGCAAGTCGCGTTACTGGCCCCGGAACCTACAATGCACGATTGTTAGTTTATGGTGCAAACCTGGGCCAAAAGCCACAGGAAGTCGATATTGTGATGCGTGTGACCGCTGCAGCAGGACAGGCCACCATCACTGGTCAGGTGACCTCTGATACGGGTGCGCCAGTACAGGCCGATGTCGGGGTCAAAAATGGGGCGACAGTTGCTACCGATAGCCGTGGTTTTTACAGCCTGCAACTCGCACCCGGCACCTACACCCTTGTTGCGAAGGCACCATCGTTTTTGGAGAAAGAGCAACGGGTTGTGGTTGCGGGTGATCAACAAGTCAATCTGGTGATGGACCCCGATCAGCCGCGCTTGACGCCCGCAGCGTTGAACCTCTCACGCAGTGTTTCGCTTGCTGATCCTGCACAGGTTACGATACCTATCTCAAACACAGGGACGCGTCCTCTTTATTACAATGTACAAATACCAAAGGATGAGTTTGCCATCTGGCGGAGTGATGAACCAGGTGGGCCGACCTATAAATGGGTTGATTTGCCGCCGAGTGCACCAACACTCAAACTTGAGGATAATGGTTTTAATGCAAGTGTGCCACTGGGTATTAAGTTCCCATTCTATGGCTACCAGGTGACAAAAACACTGGTTTCTGCCGATGGTATGCTGGCATTTAATCAACCACTTGCCTATGATGGATTGATGAGTCAATGTCTTCCTGATATGGAGTTTACCTTTTATACGATTGCGCCATTTCGTGCTGATCTTGATCCATCACGTGGTGGGAAAGTGCGCTATGGCAATGTGTCGACAGATACAGGCAAAATGTTTGTGCTGAATTATGAAGATGTTCCGCTCCACACCGGATCAACCACACACACCTTCCAGGTATTGCTGCATAGTGATGGACGTATCGTATTCCAGTATCGTGATCTTGCACCGCTGCCTTCACAGTTGAGTGTGGGCTTACAGCGTGCACCAAACAACGTAAATAGTATTGGTTGTGGCAGTGATACACCGATCTCGAATGGTCTTGCGATTGAGATGCGTCCCCAGCCTGCCACGACTGTTTGGATGTCTACTGATGCTATTGAAGGTGTGCTGCAGCCAGGAGAAAAGCAGGATCTCAAGGTTGATCTGCGCTGGATGCGTATGATGCCAGATGAAACCTATCGTGGCCGATTCCAGATCCTGAGTAATGATCCCCTTCAACAAGAAAAAACCGTTGTGGTCGATCTTCAATCACAACCGGCACCGCATGAGCGGTGGTTGAGTATTGTTGGAAAAGGGCGGTAGCGTGTTCCTGAGGTCGTGCTATAATAAGTACGATTAAGTGCATATAAACGAGGAAACCAGGATATGGCACATCATCAAGTGTCGCTGTATCCTGGTTTTAGATACATGTATCCATTCCATCCCGTAACAGTTCATCTACCAATCGGCTTATTGGTCGGTAATGCCATTTTAACAGTGCTCTATCTCAGACGGGGTGAACGTTCACTTGAAACAGCAGCATATCATTGTCTGTGGCTAGGATTGTTACTAACAATACCGGCATTGCTGACAGGTACTATTGATGCGGGGCGACAATTGGTCGGCACCGCAACCCCCCGGACAGATGCACTGGGTTGGATTAATGCTCACGCGGCGGTTGGGGTTGCGGTGGTGGTGGTGTATTGGCAGGCGTGGCAACTACGGCGGCGGAATCCTACTATTCTTGATGATGATGCGCTGCGGCGTGCATATCTCGTACGGCTAGGTGTTGGTGTATTACTTATTGCTATCGATGGTTGGCTTGGTGGTCATCTGGTTTATTCACTCAAACTTGGTATTGATATGTGATATAACACTACTCATGTATCGTTCATGTTTACAAACAGCTAAACATGATCAATTTATGGAGAACATATGTTGGGCGCATTGATGTACTTGTTTCTTTGGGTATCCTTCGCTATATCTCGTCGTCTATGGTTTCGCTGGAGCGTCAGTGGCGTGTCGAACTTACCACCACGCCACCAAATGGGGATGATCCTGGCGTCAAATCATCTCGATTGGACCGATATCCATGTGATTGGTGCTTCGTTACCATTGGCCTACCGTCCCTCGTGGATTGCAAAAAGCGAAATCTTTAGAAATCCGATTGTGAAATGGTGGTTGTACCAGATGCAGGTTATTCCGATACAACGTGGCAAGCGTGATACTGCAGCACTTGATGAAGCGGTTCATGCCTTAAAGCAGGGAGCGGTTGTCGTTATCTTTCCAGAGGGTCATCGCAGCCGTACCGGTGGTTTGCAGCATGGTCGTGGTGGGGCTGTGCGTTTAGCCATTGCGAGTGGTTGCCCGATTGTGCCAGTGGCGCTCCACGGTACCGAACATGGGCCGCGTGGCGCACTTTCCCGCAAGCCAATCCATGTTCATTTTGGTGAGCCATACTATCCGAAGGCTGAAGACGCGGCGCTCCCAAAGGATCGTATGGATCAGTTGACTGAAGAGATGATGTTGCATATTGCTACCATTCTGCCAGAACAATATCAGGGTGTGTATCATCAACGTATGCTTGAGCAATCAAGCCCGGTAGCTGAGTAGGTTTGCATTTCTACGTGATTGACACGCTATATCGTGCATGTTATACTCAAAAATAACCGTAGTTCAACCAAAACTCGATGTAATGTGTAGGCATGTGTAAAACGGAAACGTCGCTATTACATCAGAATGATGATGGTATTTTGACGCCTCTCATCTCGCGTGCGGTGAGAGGTTTTTTGTTGTAATAGCCAGCGGTGCGGGAGATTATACAATGACGATATATAGTGATTTTCAGCGTCGCCTTCGCGCCGGTCAAATAGTTGTGACTGGTGAGATAGCGCCACCCAAGGGGGCTTCACGGGAGGGTCTGGAGCGTGTGGCCCATCGTTTGGGAGGTAATGTTGATGCGATTAATTTAACTGATAATCAGCGTGGGATTGGTCGTATGTCGGCGCTTGGCGCTGGAGTTATTATGCGACAACTTGGCTTTGAACCAATTATGCAGATGACATGTCAACACCGTAATCGCATCGCGCTCCAGTCCGATGCGTTGAGTGCTGCTGTGTGTGGTATTAACAATATCCTATGTATGACCGGGGACCATCCGCGTATTGGTGATCATCCCGAAGCAAAGAATGTGCTGGATCTGAACTCATTCCAGTTGATTAAGATTATGCGGACTCTGCGTGATGAGCAATCTTTCCAGTCTGGTATTGCATTAAAGACAGCGCCACACTTTTTCGTTGGCGGGGTCGCGAATCCTAACGTTGAGCGTATTGCACGCCTGGAGCGCAAGATTCAATCAGGAGCTGAATTTATTCAAACCCAGATTATCTTTGATGCAGAGCGTTTTAAGGAATGGATGCACGAAGCTCGTACGCTGGGACTGCATCAAGAAGCCTACATTCTCGCCGGTATTATGGTTGTTCGCTCGGCGAAGTCGGCTCGCTTTTTACGGGATCATCTCCCAGGCTCGCGGGTTCCTGAGTGGCTTGTGGAGCGCATGGAGAGTGCTGATGATGCGGAGCAGGAAGGTATTTGTATTGCAGCAGAATTGACTCAGGAAGTACTGTCGATTGAAGGAGTACGAGGTGTTCACATCATGTCAGTAGATTGGACAAAATCGATTCCTATGGTGGCAGAGCGTGCTGGTTTATTACCACGTCCACCTCTTCCCTCTGAGGACCTGTAATTTCTAACCGGAAAGCTTTGTCCAGCCATATACCTCTCGTTCTGATCTGTTGCAGTATAGATCGATGTGGTTACTCCGACTGCGATTATTTTGTTCTTCAACCTTCTTTCTTCGACACAACTTCGTATCGTATACTAATTCGCTTGATCCATGAGATGTGACAATTCTGTTTGGATTGCGCTGGGGAGGGGAGACTTTTTAAGAAGTAGTGTTGAGCGCATCAGTGCGTGCCACGTGCCTACTAGCTGCTCAGAGATTATGGTATAGCATTTTAATCGTTTTGAGTTGCGTTATTGTTCGTATTTAATTGGACAGGTAAGCGACGTAACCCACGTATTATGGTGCTGTTCTGATATGTCAACTTTGCAACGGGAACGGCGAGTTGCCTATGGGGGATACATTGAATGAGGGTATGGATGGCAATGCGACCTTCGAGACGCGCTAACGGAGCGCCAAGGCAAAAATGAACGCCATAACCAAAACCAAGATGCTTATTATTCTGTAGTGTAGGGTTTAGGTTGCTGGGATCTGCAAATTGTTGAGATCACGATTCGCAGCATCTAATACCACCATAACTGTTTCGCCACCTCTGATCAATTGCCCGCCAATTTCGATGTCTTCTGCCGCATAACGTGGGCTTGCCTGCTCAACGGGTCCATCATAGCGCAAGGAATTCTTCGATGGTGGTTGCTGTTAAGTCTGGCGACTCTTGTAAGCGCCGCATCTGATCAGGATGTTGTAGTAGTGCTAACATTCCATTTGTGATAAGGTTGATAGTTGTCTGGTACCCTGCGACAATGAGTAACGCAATCATGCTATAAAGTTCTCGCCCGTTTAGCCGTTCATCATTTTCTTCTGCTTGAACAAGTGCTGAGATGAGATCGTCTTGTGGTTTATCACGCCGCTCCGCAACCAATTGTGCAATATATCGGAAGAATTCCATCATTTCTTGGGCGTAGCTATAACTACCCTCGACAAAGGTATTTGACCACATCCGAAGCTGATCCCGATCTTCGACGGGAACCCCCAGCAATTCGCAGATAACGACAATTGGTAACTGAAAGGTAAACCTATCAATCAGATCAATTTCCCCGTCCTCCGGGAATGCGTCAATGAGCTCGTCGGTGATTTGCTGAATGCGTCGCTGCAATGCCAGAACTCGACGATGCGTGAAAGCTTTGCTGACAATGGTACGTAGCCGGGTGTGATCGGGTGCATCTACTCCAAGCAGGTTATAGTTCAAGAGTTTAAACAACTCTGTTTCCAGATTTAGTTGCTGTGCTTCTGCTTCAGGAAGGGTTTTGCGATAATCTTTCACAAATTGCTTGTGATGTGCCAAAATGTGTTTGGCTTCTTCAAACCCTGTCACGAACCACATGCTGGACGGGAGTCCATCTACGGCCAGAATGGGACTTTTCTCGCGCATTTGAGCATAGGTCTCATACACATTGGCTCTGCTGGATTGACTATACAAGTTGTATTCCCTGTTGTCCTTATTCATGCTAGTTCCTATTCCTGTTGTTGATATCACAATCGATGTAAGTGTGGTACTGTTTGCTGTTTAAAAAACTGTTATAACGCGGGGTAAAATGGTGTTGCTGGCTTTTGATAATGGCTTGGTTGCGGGGAATTGTATGTAGAAACCGGATCAGCTAGCCGATACCATTTTTGTGCAAGGTATATACTCCTTTGCTTGTTTCAGCGAATATATGCTTCCCCTTTTGTGGTCAGATAATTGCGTAACAGGTTGACGGTCAAACAAGAATGAATTGGCAAGACCACCACAATGTCGCCAATGTTGAAACGGTCGAGGGTGTCGCTATCCATTTTGATCAGGCCATGTTCCATTCACCTCCATAAACTCTTTTGAGAGGTGAACGGCCCCTCCGTATATGATAAGCTCGTTTCGTTCCGGGTGCTTGCCCACTATCGGGCAGGCCACGGCTACCCCGATTTCCTCCTCTGTACAGCTTCCAATCTTAAGCTGCATTATGTCATAAAACACAAAGTTACCGGGCCGGATTTCATCAACAGCACTCAGGTCATCGACCAGGCTGCAACTAGGGGTGTCGCCAATGGAGATTTCAGTTTGTTCAAACCCGGCTGTGGTTAGTTGCTTCTGGATGTGCTGCATTCTTGATACTGTCTCTTGATACATGGCTTCAACCTGCGTCTTGGAGCGGGCAGCATACGTATGGCCTGAATGGGTTAAAAGGCCCTTGAATGACAATGGTGTGATGGATTCAATAGCTCGGGCCAAAGCCACACATTCATCCGGTGCTGTCCATGAAATACCCGCTCTATGGTCGCCCGCGTCGACTTCAATCCAGACTTGAACCGGCGCTGTCAGATGCTCGGCTAAAAATTGCACCACCTGTGCAGATTCGACCAGCAACCCCAACTTGATTTGCCGCGCCAGTTTGTTGATGTGCTCTATCTCAAGAATGTTGACCGGAAAAGCAATGGTTATATCTTGCCATCCATGCCTGGCAAAATAAGCAGCCATATCAATCGATGAGACGGTAATAGCTTCCACCCCACGCGCTCTAAACCATGCCCCAACCTGTGCCGACTGGTGGGTTTTGAAGTGGGGGCGAAAACGAACACCACTTTGCTGTGCTTTGGCGGCCATCTTGTTGATGTTGGATTGGATCTTAACCGGATCCAGAAGCAGCGTCGGTTTTTGAATAGTAAGCTTGGTCATTAAAGATAACCTCCAAATTGTTGCTATCTGTAACCGCCGCAATGTCGGAAAGCTATCTACAATTCTATTGCTGTCATGCACCTGTTCAAAATGGGGTACACTACTGACGATCTAGCTCCTGGTGTCATAGGGCCATACACCCGCTGTCCGCCGTATCAACTGTATGTTCTCTGAACGCGTATCAGTGCATCCCCTTGATGCAATCGTATACACGGCGATGAGTCTACCTATTCTACCATGGCACATTGTTGGTATAGCCACAATACTTGATCTGCAAGGGCTGCGTCAAAGTAAAAAATCAGGCCATGGGAACAGCAACCCGTATCTCATCTGAATTGCGGGCGGATGGCCTGCTGATGGCAAAAAAAGGAATGATGGTGGCTTTCCCAGCGCCGCTAGGTGCTGAGAAAGCTACGAGATTGTCGGGCACGATGTGGAGGTCGATTCCCTGTAGCACTGCGACCGGACCGTAAGATTTATCGACATCAATCATTTCAATAGCGTTCATATCTATTCGTCCAAAACGTTGCTAGGTTTTGTTGTGGTATGCCACCATGATGACGATATTGCCCTTTTTTCGTCCTATGTCGATATATCGATGCGCCTCAGCAATCTGTTCCAGTGAATAGTTTTTGTCAATTACTGGTTTTAGCTTCCCTGCTTCCTCCAGCTCTTTAAGGAAGATGATATATTCCACCTTTTCGGGGATGTTATCCCCAAGCAGTACTTTCTTGTTGTTGGTCCTGGTTGTCCATAGCATTTCAAGATTTGGGAACGGTAGGACGACGTTCAAATAGATTCCGTTTTCTTTCAGCACTCTATTGCAGGCTGAAAACGAACTCTTGCCGACCGCTTCAAAAATAACGTCATAGGTTTCACCGCTTTGGGTAAAGTCTGCTTGGGTGTAATCAATAACTTTAATCGGCGCCCAGCGATTGTACCATTGCGACACTCGTGGTACAACCCCGTCACTTCTGTACCAAAGTATTTAGCCAGTTGTATGGCAAAAGTACCTATGCTACCAGAGGCACCGTTAGTGAGAACTTTGTGTCCACTTTGAATATGTGCCTTGTCTCTAAGGAAAAACAATGCGGTTGTCGCTCCATCAATAGTGGCTGCGGCTTCCTCATAGGTCATATTGACGGGTTTTATGGCCAGCGACCCTTTTTCTGGCATGCATTTGTACTCGGCATTCGCACCAACGCCAAAATCGGTAAATCCATACACCTGATCATTTGCTTTAAGTCTGTTACATCTTTACCGATGGCTTCAATTTCTCCGGCTAACTTAATCCTGGAGTTGCATATCTTCTTGTTGGTTTTTTGAGGCCAAGAATGATGCTGCCTCAAAATGGTTCACCCTTTCGCATCATACACTCTGCTGCTGTAACAGTGGTCGCATGTATACGGATCAATACTTCCTTGTTTCTGGGTGTTGGTTTGGTAACTGCTTTAAGTTGAAGGACATCAGGTGATCCGTAGTGTGTGAAGACAATTGCTTTCATGTTTCTATGCTCCTTTTTTGAGAAATACTGCTACGTTTTGACATCTTCTACCAAACCTTCGACTTTTATATTGGGTGCTATGAAGACTTGAATTGCTGTTCATGCTTGCGCCATGTCCATGCATACCAGATAATGAACAACATACAGGCAACTTCGATAGATGCGAAAAACAGATAATGTGGCTTGGTTGAGCCACCCCCGATGACGAAGACAATGGTGATAACACTAGCCATGATATTCACCCAACGATTGATTGGGTGACTCAATACGCGTGAGAGGAGGACCATCACGATGGGAATCTCCGTCATAACCGCAGCGATTAATAGCAGGTTCCCTGTAATTTCAAGTCCCTCTGCATATCCCGTCATGATTCCCTGAAGAAACCCAGGATACATGAAACCATAAATGTCCGCAAAAATCATGTTCAACATTACAAATATCCACAATGTCGAAAGTACTGTCTTCCTATCTTGCACTAAATAGGTCTTACTGTTCATACTCATTGTTTACTCCTGTTTGAATGTAATGGATATGTTGCGTAATATTCGCTTTCGCAGTCTCAATGTAACACGTCCTAAAATCATATATGGTGTGGCTTATCAAAAGTTATACATCTTCTAGCAGTGAAGCTCCCCGCGAACCCTTCATCGAGCCGCGCTACGTCATGTATATCAGTCGTGTACATGTGGTCCTTCATCCCGAAGTGTGATCTGCGCTGCTTGGGATGTCTAGCTGTAGAGCATATCTGCCCCGTGCAGAACACCAATACCCACTATACCCTTCGAGCGGCACGGCGATCCCTAGGTACCCGTCATCATTCCAACAATACCGATGATCAACCAGTAGGTGTTGGAGCAGCTGGACGCGCACCCGACCGATCCTTAATCTCCCCAGCGACTTCTTCTCCAAAAATGGTAATTTTTGGTTTTGTAAGACCAGTAAATAATTTTGAAAGAAATGGGACACCTCTCCGAAATGTACATTCTACTGCTGTAACAGTGGTCGCATGTATACGGATCAATACTTCCTTGTTTCTGGGTGTTGGTTTGGCGACTTTTTTAAATTGAAGGACATCAAGTGGTCCGTAGTGTGTGAAGACAATTGCTTTCATACATTTTCGTCCCTTGATATAGTTCTCCGTCACCTGGGTATTGAATGGTCCATAGTGATGACAACTTTTCCGCGGGCGTGTCCTGCTTCCAGATACCGCATCGCTTCAGGAACCTCGTGTAATGGGTAACATCGATCGATAACAGGGACGACCTTGCCAGCTTCAAGCAACTCTTTCAGACAATCCAGATCCTGTTTGTTCACAGTTGCCAGCATCGCGCCGATTTTCTTATTCCCAGTCTTTGACACCAATGATCCCAGGAGCGCAACCTGAAATATCATGCGGGACATGGTTGTAAACCCAGCAACAACACAAATTCCGTTGGGACTTAAGGCGCGCATATAATCTGCAGCCGAACAATTTCCCACCGCATCAAAGATCAGATCGTAACGCCGCCCATCTCGGGTGAAGTCTGCTTGGGTGTAATCGATGACATGGTCGGCGCCAATCGAGCGCACCATTTCTACATTCCTGGTGCTACATACCCCTGTCACTTCAGCTCCAAACGCCTTGGCAAGCTGTACGGCAAACGTTCCCACACCACCCGATGCACCATTGATCAACATCTTTTGTCCAGCCTGGATCTGTCCTTTATCGCGCAGACCTTGCAGTGCGGTGAGTGCCGCTACTGGTACAGCCGCTGCTTGCTCGAATGATAGAATGATTGGTTTCAACGCCAAGGCATTTGTAGGCGCACACACATACTCGGCAAACCCACCCGCAGATATGTCCCCAAAGACTTCATCACCGGGCTGAAACTCTGTTACGTTGCTGCCTACCGCTTCAACCCGCCCGGCTATGTCAGCGCCAAGCCTGGGGTTTGTGGGTTTGAGCAGCCCGTCCCCTAAGCGAACGAAGAAGGGGGCGGCTCTCATGCGATGCCAGTCAAGGGGATTCGCAGAGGCTGCATGAATTTTTATCAGCACTTCATTGTCTTGGGGTGTGGGTTTGGCCACTTCTTTGAGTTGAAGTACATCAGGTGATCCGTAGTGTGGGTAAACAATCGCTTTCATGACTTACCACCTTTCGTTGTAGGTAATCCTTCCCCCACCCATTCATTCATCGACCCATCATACACCGAGACGTTTTCGTTCCCAGCCATTAAATGGGCCATCGCATTAACCGTCGCAGCGATACCTCCACCACAATAGGTAATAATGCGATCATGCCGGGCTTCTTCTTTCAGGCGATGTACTATCTGATCGTTTGGCAAAAAAGAAGTCATTTTGTGCATCAAGTCTCCACAGGGAAGCAGCGAAGAGCCAGTAATGTGCGCTTCTTCATAGCTTTCAAGGGTCAATGTATTGACTGTACATACCCCACCATCTTCAAGCGCGACCTGGACCTCTTCCTTGCTGGCAAACATATATGGTCTGAGACGACACTCAAATGTCGTTGCTGCATATTGTTGAGCTCCTTGTTCGATGTTCCCTCCGACCTGCTCCCAGGCAGACAGTCCTCCGTTGAGAACGCGCACATTGTTATGCCCTGCATAACGGAGTATCCACCACGCACGGGTTGCACAGGGAAGATATCCAGACGTATAAAAAACAACTTCTGAACCTTCAGCTATACCAATGTTGCCAATGTGTCTCGCGAGATCAGTTTCACACGATACCATGTACATGTAATCGCTACTTGAGTCTGAAAAATTTTGATGGTCGAAAAAGGACGCCCCAGGGATATGACCTTGTAGATACTGCTCGTAAGCAGTTGGCTCTGATTCATTTCTGAAAAACAGGATAGTGGCATCGTATATGCGAATATTTGCATCATCCAGTTTTGTTAGCAGTTCATCCGCTTCAATGAGCATACTGTCTCGATTCATTATTCAATCTCCTTTGTTATGATTATTAGCCACTGCGCTTGTATTACCTGGTAGAAATCTTTCGTTAGGTTTTGTGATGATGTTCCAAAGTCAAGACGACGTTGCCCTTTTTGTGTCTTGTATCGACGTATCTGTGCGCCTCGGCAAGCTGTTCCAACGAATAGCGCCTATCGATGACAGGCTTTATGCTGTCGGCCTCCATCAGCGCTTTGAGGAAGCTGAGATCTTTTGTCCTTTCGCTGGCTGGCCGCAGCCCTGTGGCTGCAATCATTGCCTTTTTGCTGCCGAACTTTGAAGTCCATAATACGTGCGGAAGAATTGTCAGCCCAATACCAGCTTCAAGAAAGACCCCTTTTTGCTTTAGCACGCCCTTACAACGTGGAAACGAGACCTTTCCTACCGAGTCAAAAATAATGTCATAGGTCTGGCTGCTTTTGGTAAAATCCTCTTGTGTATAATCAATAACTTGGTCGGCACCCAGCGATTTCACCAACTCCACATTCGTGGTACTACACACCCCGGTGACTTCAGCCCCAAAGTAGTTGGTAAGCTGTACGGCAGCTGTACCGACACTTCCCGAAGCGCCGTTGATCAGAACTTTTTGCCCACTGTGAATATTGCCCTTATCTCGCAGGAAAGGCAATGCAGTTAAAAAACCATCAACACTTGCGGCAGCTTCCTCATAGGTTATACTGGTCGGTTTTATAGCCAGCACCGCGTCTTCAGGAAGACAGATGTACTTGGCATTTGCACCAAAACTGGCTCCGGCAGAGCCAAAAACCTGGTCCCCTTCCTTGAACAATGTTACAGCTTTGCCGACCGCTTCGATTTCCCCGGTTAACTCTTCCCCTAGTCTCGTGTTTTTTGGTCTTATGAAGCCAGTGAATAATCTTGAAAAAAAAGGCTCTCCCTTTCGAAAGGTGCATTCTGTGGCTGTTACGGTTGTTGCGTATATTCGTATTAGTATTTCATTGTCTTTGGGTACTGGTTGGGCTATATGTTTGAGTTGCAGGACATCAGGCGATCCGTATTGTGTGTAAACAATTGCTTTCATGGTTATTCCTTCCTTGCTACTGATCCGCGATGTACGCGAGGTGTATCGTTTTTTGCCGATAACAGAAAAGGTGCTTATCCGGGGTGGGGTACGAATGCATATGGTTGTTTGTCCTCTCTATTGAACAGGTATGTCTGGGCTATTACGTACCATAACCATGTCCAGCCATATGAATCGTCCGATTTGACCCAGCCCAAAAACAGCCCCTAGATCACTAAGTGTCAGGATAGTCGTGAGGATACCAGCTACACCGATCACCCGACCAGGGTAGTTTGGGGCTTCGGGAAGACCTCCTGTTCGCAATGCTGCCCAACTTATCAGCAAAACCCATAACATAAACCGCCGACAATCTCACTTCCTCCTCCTAGCCCGTCTTGCACAAGAGCAAGCGCCAACTAAACTGATGTAGCCTGATCTGGGTCTTGGCTATAGAGATCAACAACTGTACCCAGCCCTATGGTTGCAACCATGCCACTCGCAATAACCAGACTGGCCCAGATCAGCCCGAATGCGGTTGCCGTCTGTATCAGGGCTGGTGCAGCGCCCTGCAATCGATCGTGGAGCGCTCGTGCCAGGACCACCAGAAAGATACCAAATACCACATAAATGTGTACATAATAGTATGGTTGTCCGCGAGGAAAGCCACGTATTGGGTAGGGTTGAAGTTCTCAGTAGGTGCCAGTAATGTGAAGAACAACCCAAAGCCGATCAGGTATGTCACTGCCTCAATCAGAGCGGCAACACTGCCCGTTTTATGTAAACCTTTCATTTTTATGCCCTTTGCTGAACAATAGTGCTTTGTCTGATTGAAAAGAACTGTGGGATGAAGTTCGTTTAACAATGCGTTTAAGGCAGATTTCTTTCCAGGGTAGCTTGCCTCAATTTATCGTTTTACATCTGATGCTTCTGTATGGCCGGTTCTAACGCGCATGACCGAGAGTAAGGGCATGCCTAAATCACGCACTTTTTTGAGCAAGCCATGTAACGCCGCCTGATCAGCCACTAGACCGGTTAACAGCGTATCGCCGTTGTCTTCCAGGGTGATGGTCAGCCCCTCAAACCAGTCTGTCCATTGATGACCCAGATGGCCTTCGAGCCTGATTTGGTAGACCATTGTGTCACTCGGATCAGTGTTTGGGTTATGGTTGTGTGACATACCTCTGTACCTGTTATGGTCGTTCAGCACCATCTGTGCCGCATGTATAACGTACAAGTAGTGTATCGACAATGTGGTATGAGCGTATAGATACTAAAGTATGGTTCGGGGTATTGTTGTGAGATTACTGAGAGGATGGAAGTTCTACAGTTTTAGCTTTAGGATCGTTCATGGGCAGTTCTTGATACTAAGTTTACGAACAAACTGATGTTGCTGCTACAAAAGCTCCAACTCGCGAGCGCGGGAGATCGCTTCGGTGCGCCTTTGGACCTGTAATTTGCCATAAATTCTGCGGTTGTGCCCCTTCACCGTACTCAAGGCGAGGAACAATCGCTCGCTAATCTCGTGGTTCGAGAGACCTTGAGCAATGAGTCGAAGGATGTCTAACTCGCGTTGACTCAGTGGTTCAATCAGTTTTTGAATAGGTGTGGTGGTATGTGATACAGACAAAGTATCATCCGGTTGTTCAGCCTGAAATGCAGTTACCAACGTATTAGTGTAGTCTGTCATTATTCCCTGAGCAGCGACTGTCGATACTAACTGTGCCATCGGAGGCCCTTCGTCGACGAAGATGCGGATGAAGCCACCCGGTTTGGCCAGCACCAGCGCATCACTCAGTAGCTGCACAGCGTTGGCTTGATCGCCTTGTGCCTGGTGAGCAAGTGCCTGGAGAATTACTACCTTGAGCCGCTCATCTGCCCAGTTCTTCGTCTCCACGTATTGATGCCATGGCGCCAGCACTGCCAGAGCCGCAGAGGGGTTTTGCTGAGCCAGATAAACCCGAGCCTGGCTGATAGGAAGATCGTATTTCTGTGCTAGATGAGTAGCTGTATCCAGTTTGCCTTGATGCAGGAGCATTAACACTTGTATGGCAACAATCTCAGGTATCTGACGTGTAAAGTTGTGTTGTCGCGCAATGTGTTCAGCCTGCATTAATAGTGTGGTCGCTCCGGCCATATCGCTTTGTTTCATTTTCAGACGAGCGAGGAACACTTTACAGGTAACGAATCTACCGATGGTTTCTAATTGCTCGACTAGTTGGATACTCTGGTATCCATGCTGTTGAGCAATCTCCAGATCATTCCACTCATAGGATATGCGAGCAAGTCCAAGATGAGCTTCGCAAGCGACTGGTTGTGGCGGGTCACCAGCTAACTGTAGACTGTTTTGATAGGTTTGGGTTGCCTGATGGAGCCGATTTTCAGCTTCTTGTATCTGGGCCAGACCAATTGTTGCCATAAGATTGATGATGAAATGACCAATCTCATGGCTGATCTCTAGGGCTTTGGTATACGCCTGTCTGGCTGCAGCGCGATCTCCCTGAAGTTGATGGGCAACCCCTAACGTCCAGGTTGTGGCTGTGCGAACAGGTAAGTTGTCAGGATGCAGATGTGCTAGAGCGCGATGTGATTGTTCAATGATGGTTTCTACTTGATCCTGAGCGACAGCCAATGTGGCTCGTATCGATGCAATATGTCCGATAAGGTCGCGAGTCTTTTCATCTGATGTAACGTATTGTAGAGCGGCTTCGGCAGCCTCAAGTTTTTCTTCGACTTTGGTCAGTTGACCGACGAAGATTAATACTGAGGCATACATAACCCATAGCGACGGTCTGCCATCCAGCACCGATGTGGGTGAGGATTCCAACCAGTTCAGAATCGGGACTACTCCGCCACGAAAGTGCAGAGGCATGCTGGTTCCTTCAACGAGGCGTGCGGCATGCTCAACATCGTGGGCAGCTACGGCGTGGTGAAATGCTTCAAGTTCTAAGTCATGTTCTTCATACCATACACTTGCCCGTTGGTGTAGCGTAGTGATGCTTTCTATTTCGCCTCCAGCCGACGAGGTCATTTTCTGCTGTAATCGTTGGCGCAACAACTCAGCAAAGAGATGGTGATAACGATACCAACATCGCTCATTGTCCAGCGGAATGATGAACAGGTTGGCTCGTTCGAGATATGTCAGCGTTGTTTGGCCCGAGTTAGTGAGGTCGTGTAGCACCGCATCACACAGCGGGCCGCACAGCCGATCAAGGATAGAAGTGTATAGCAGGAACGCCTGCACGTGTTCAGGTTGTTGGTGAAGGACTTCTTCGACCAGATAATCCATTACGAAACGGTGGCTGCCAGTGAATGAGGTGATAAAGTTGCTAACATCTTGCTG
Organism: Chloroflexi bacterium AL-N1; assembly: GCA_013122435.1. GTDB lineage: Bacteria > Chloroflexota > Chloroflexia > Chloroflexales > Roseiflexaceae > AL-N1. Next base: position 14,243 of record WYDT01000011.1, on the reverse strand, counting down.
GCCCTGCATGGAAAGCGCAGCTAATTGCAGGCCCGCAATCCAACCTTCGGTGCGTGTCTCTAGTGCAGCGATATTGTTTGTCGAGAGTTGGAGTCCCATGACCTGATTAAGAAAAGTGGTAGCTTCATCGAGCGTAAACCGCAGGTCACTGGCACGGACTTCGGTCAACTGGCCACGAGCGCGGAAGCGGGCCAGTGGGAGTGCGGGGTCTTCCCGGGTCATGATGATGAGATGCATCTGGGGTGGTAGGTGCGCCAGCAGAAAGGTAAGGGTATTATCAATTGCCGGGGTATCAATCACATGGTAGTCATCCAGAATAACAATAAACGGTCTTTGGATGGTCGTAAGATCGTTGAGCAGGGTTGTTAAAACGGCTTCGATGGATGGTGGTTGTGGAGAGTGAAGAAGTGTCATCACTCTAGTGCCAACCTGTGGTGCAATTGTTTGTATCGCAGCGACGAGGTACGCGAGGAAGCGGATATGCTCATTATCCCCAGCATCAAGTGACACCCATGCGGCTGATTGTGAACGCTCAGTAAGCCATTCGCTGACAAGGGTGGTTTTGCCAAAGCCCGCAGGAGCCGAAATAAGTGTAAGCTTATGGTGCAGACCTTTATTGAGTCGCGTGATCAGATGCGGACGCTGGACTATTTCAGGCCGTAGTGGGGGGCTATAGAGTTTCGTGGCTAAAATGGGCGTTGACATAGTTTCATTATACAGTACAGCAGTAGGGATAGAGTATTGTTATGGAGTGAATTTTGAGCACCTACGAAGCAGTGTAATCGCCAAACATGTTTTACATCCAGGTGTGCGATGTGGTACACTTGCCACAGGTAACAAATGTATTTTTACATCCGTGTACAAGTGTTCTGTGAGAGATATTTTGTATTTCTCGCATCTCCGTTTTTCTGCGACAATGTAACGTTGCACTCTCCTGACGCATGATACGTTCAGGGATGTATTGTTGCGCTTATATCCTAACCTACAATTGCGTACGTCGAACCTATGTCACTACTCTGTTTATCTACATATTAGTGTCTGAAGAAGATCAGCGGAGGAAGCATCATCTGTCTACCTCGATTGTAAAGGAGAGACCATGAATCTTGGAATACAGGGAAAAGTTGCGTTGGTTGCTGCTGGCAGCAAAGGATTAGGCAAAGCGTGTGCACGAGAACTGGCACGTGAAGGATGTCTGGTTGCTATTTGTGCCCGCGATGAGGAGCAACTTACGATCACCGCACGTCAGATACGTGAAGAAAGTGAAACTCAGGTTTTGCCCGTTGTTGCTGATGTAACACAGGCAGATGACATTATACGCTTTGTTGAGACAACTCGTGACACTTTCGGTGATCCAACCATTGTGGTGAACAATGCCGGTGGTCCTCCTGCAGGTGATTTTGAGCAATTCACCGATGACGACTGGGAAAAAGCATTCCAGCTAACGTTGATGAGTACAGTAAGACTCATTCGAGCAACACTGCCAGGAATGCGTAAGGCTCAGTGGGGACGTATCATCAACATTACATCTGTGTCCGTAAAACAGCCCATTGATCATCTCTTACTTTCAAATGCGATTCGTCCTGGTGTGATTGGATTAGCAAAGACGCTTGTCAATCAGCATGCTCACGAGGGCATTACTATTAACAATGTTGCGCCGGGTTATACGATGACTGAACGCCAGCAAGAACTTGCCGCTGCACGCGCAGCTCGTGAGTCGATGAGCATCGAAGAGGTGATTGCGACGGCAGCAGCGCGGACACCAGCAGGTCGCATTGGCCAGCCGGAAGAACTCGCTGCCCTTGTTGCATTTCTTGCCTCAACACGCGCTTCGTACATCAATGGTGCGACCATTGCAGTTGATGGTGGATCGGTGAGTGGTTTGTTGTGAGGTAGAACAAGAATAGTATAAATGGTCCCCTGAACAGTCATACATACGAGCACATCTTTATAATATCTGATTGATATAATAACAGCTCTCAACCTCGGTCTGGAGTGCCATAATGCGTGTTATGAAATTTGGAGCAGCATCAGTTAATCGAGCTTCCCGCCTCCACGATCTGGTTCGACTGATACAGGCTGAAATCGATACCCCACAAGTTGTAGTATGTACGACGATCCCCAGCATTACCGATAGTTTGATCGATGCGGCCCGGCGTGCGGCTGGTGGTGATGAAACGCTCGGTGATAGGGCACGGCGCGACTTGTGGAACCGTCATCGTTCGTTGGCAGAAAAAGTTGTGCAGGATGATTGGGAACGTGAGGCGCTCTATCAGGAATGGGCCAATATCCTCAAAATGTTTGATCGCCTGATCCGCTCCATCGCTACGCTTCGGGATCTGTCTCCTCGTGGCGTCGATGCCGTTGCTGCACTTGGTGAGCACTTTATCACCCATCTCATCGCGGTAGTGCTACGGCAGGGTGGGGTGGCAGCGCAGGTGATTGATGCCACTGAATTAATTGTAACCGACAACAACTTTGGAGTAGCCCAACCACTCACTGAAGAAACCGCTGATCGTGTTCAGGCACGTCTTCAGCCACTCCTGAAGCGCAGGATCGTACCAGTCATTACCGGATATATCGGTGCCACACGTGATGGGCTAACCACTACATTTGGTCGTGGTGGTGGTGACTATACGGCGGCTCTAATCGGTGCCGTGTTGCAAGCAGACGAAGTCTGTATCTGGACGGATGTCGATGGTATTTTGACAGCTGATCCAAAGATTGTGCCTGAAGCCCACTCGCTGTCCGAACTATCCTATGATGAAGCGGCAGAAATGGGATCATTTGGTGCAGAGGTGTTGCACCCTCGTACCCTGGTGCCAGTCACGGAGCAGGGAATTGTGCTGCGTATTCGGAGTGCGCTAGACATTACTCAACCGGGAACCCGCATCGTCACGACGCCCCGCCCCTCAACCCATGCCGCCCGTGCGATTATCTCAGTCCGTGGGTTAAGCCTGCTGACAATGAAGCTCGTCCAGAGCGAAGATTGGGCTCCTGACTGGGCCTCACGAGCATTGGCACGCCTTGCCGATGTTGGTGTCGACGTGTTGATGTTTGCCCATAATGGAGGTGAGCGCAGTATTACCTTAACCATTCGTGCCAGCGATGCCCCCTTTGTTCGCGACAATCTCGCAACTACTTTTGGATATGAACACAATGCCGGTCTAGTGCAGGATGTGGTCACGATTGCCTCAGTCGCTATGGTTGCCGTCATCAATACGCCGAATGGAGAAGCGCTGACACCACGTATCTTGCGTGCGCTAGGACGCTCTGGTGCACATATTTTGGAGATGTCGCAAAATATTTCCTCACGCCATGTATCCTTTGTTCTTCCCGAAGATGAGCTAGAGCATACGGTCCGCATCCTTCACGACGATCTGGGCTTAGCCCGATAGGGTCGTTATATATAACAACCCTACCGGGTGGTCGATTTGCACGTACAGACACGGTGCGATAGAATACGCCTCGTTTGTGTTAAGACGTAACCAACGTCCTGTACAAGTGGAAGGTTTGTACTGTGCACCACACGATTCTTATGATCGCACCCACCAGTTTCTTTGCTGACTATGGCGCACACATTCGTATCTGGCAGGAGGCAAAGGTGCTGCATGATCGTGGTCATCGTCTGGTGATTGCAACCTATCACAATGGCGAGGATATGCCCGATCTCGACATTCGGCGCTCATGGGATGTGCCCTGGCTGAAACGTGCCATGGTCGGGTCGTCACGGCACAAACTCTACCTCGATGTAGCCCTGTCCTACCGTGCACTAAAAGTTGCGTTGCAGATCCGACCCAGCATTATCCATGCCCATTTACATGAAGGTGCGCTTATTGGTGCGCCAATCAAACGCCTGCTGAAAGTCCCCCTCATCTTTGATTTTCAAGGAAGTATGACATCGGAAATGATAGATCATCGTTTCCTGAGTGGAAAAGATAGCCCGTTGTATCAGCCGCTGTGGCAACTTGAACGTTTCATCAATACGCAAGCGGATGCGGTGATAACCTCAAGTGATAATGCGGCGAATCTCCTGCTCCGTGATTTTGGCTTCCCATCTGAACGTCTTTACACCATGATTGATGGTATCAACACGAGTCGTTTTCGCCCATTTGATGGCAGCCCCGAGTGGGACGCTGAACGGCAGCGATTGCGCCGCGAATTGGGCATACCAGAGAATCGCCGTATCGTGGTGTATCTCGGCTTGCTTGCACAGTATCAGGGTATCAATGTCCTGTTTGAGGCTGCCCAACAGCTTATTGCTGAGTCGCCTGATGTGCATTTCCTGGTGATGGGCTATCCTGGAGTCGATAGCTACCGGGAACTGGCCGAGGCGCTTGGTATTGCTGATCATGTGACATTGCCAGGGCGTATTCTCTACAAAGACTCGCACGCATACCTGGCACTTGGGGATGTGGCTGTCGCGCCCAAGATGAGTGCGACTGAGGGGAGTGGCAAAATCCCACAGTACATGGCGATGGGCCTGCCCGTCGTGACCTTCGACACGTCGGTTAGTCGTGAATATCTTGGTGATATTGGTATCTATGCTGCTTGGGGGAGCGCCTCAGATCTAGCGGCTAAGTTGCGTATGGCTCTCGACAACCGTGAATGGGCAGCAGAGCGCGGAAGGATCGGTCGTTCTTATGCCGAGCGATATCTCTCGTGGGATCATATTGGCCCCCAGCTTGAAGAGATTTATGGTACGGCTTTGCAGCAGCAAAAGCATGCCCGACAGCCCTGCAGCGATAAAGCAACAACAGCACACGATGAAACAGAAGAGGCCGTCGAGCGCGGCGTGTAGCAACTTGTCTTTTTCGGCATTTACTGCTACAATACCTCTTCGTAATCAAGTTTGTGCCAAATGTGTATTGTATAGAGGAAACTATCGATGGCAACGAAAAAGGGAAATCGCATCGTGATCAAGTTGCGTAGTACCGAGAGCGGTCACATGTATGTCACGACAAAGAATCGCCGTAATGACCCGAACCGACTGGAACTCCGCCGTTACGATCCGCATCTTCGCAAGCACGTAATGTACCGTGAGACAAAGTAGCACCAGGGTTCTGGTTGCTGCTTTGCCAGCACCGTGGTGCTCTCTGCGGTACCGCACACGGGCGATTAGCTCAGCTGGCTAGAGCGCATCCTTCACACGGATGAGGTCACTGGTTCGAGTCCAGTATCGCCCACCACATCTCATTTCTTCTCCCAATTAATAATAGATCATAAGCGGTAGTGTTGGTCGACAATCAACACTTTCTTTTTGTGTACCATTGTCAAAGGTAAGCTCCATCAAAGGGGCTGGGCCTTCCTTGATCTGTAACACGCCATTGGTGGTAAGAAACTCTGCCGCTGGGCTGAGTACGGTGTCACTGGTAACGGTGATAGCGAGATGGGTTAGGTTTTGTATACCAAGCGGATGGGTGGATTCCTCCTCGGGTGGTTCGAGGTGTTTGAGACTATCAGAGAGAATAAAATAGGCTGGTTCAGCAGCTGATGTTTTAGGGATAACGTTGATCTGCTCGGAGGGCGGCATCCACTCCGCGTGATACTTCTTGGTGGGAAAAGGTAACGTTCGCTCAGCACCTGTGTAGCGCAACCCCACTCCAAAAGGCGATGCGCCGATTGCTCGCCAGGGCTCCGACGACACAACCTCGAACCCTGCTTCTGTGGAGTTCTGGAGCATCATCTCTTGGTTCTGGACCCACGCAAGTTCGAGATATCTATTTTTGAATAGAAAAATACAAGAAGCCGTACCTTGGTCTTCGTGATGCATAATGTCGTCCAAAAGCAAGAGACCACACGATTGCAGGTACGCTGCCTCGGGTGCGTCTGGCGTGACCATAATGTAGATGTGGTCTATCTCCAGGAGGGGTTGTTTCGCTATGCTCATCAATGTTCTCCTCTATGCTCGTTGTACCATGTTTTGCGATAGCGGTATTGTAGCATAGGGCAACTTATTGTGACACCCGTTGTCGCACATGTGTGTTAATGTAACCCACACAAAAGTGCGTTATCAATAATTAGGAGGAAGCACATGAGCGTACCAACAAGCTTGCAAGTGGCCGTCGGTACATGGAGTGGCACCAACCAACTTTTTCTTCCTGGAGAGCCCACGCGTGAGACCGAGTCTGCCCTGACCGTTGCATTGGTTGCCAAGGGGAAATTTTGTATCATTGCGTATACCTGGGCATTCAAGGGCGAGCCACAGGATGGCCTGATGGTTATTGGTTACAACGAGGAGCAGGTCGTCATAGCGTGGATCGACTCGTGGCATATGGGCGATCAGATGATGCAGTGCGAGGGGCAGGTCGATACGAATGGGGCAATCGTGGTGCGTGGCTCGTATAAGGTCGAGGGCCATCCCGACTGGGGCTGGCGCATGGTTGTTGCCCCAACCAGTGATGCTCTACGCATTGAGATGTACAACGTCACACCGGATGGCCAAGAAATGTTAGGTGTCGCAGCGACGTATGGGCGTTAGGAATGAGAAGAAGCAACGGTCCCCCACCTTATACGAAATGGGGGACTTGCGTATGACTTCTTGGTATGTTAGTGTTTTAGCGTCCCTCTAACGGACATCGGCCCTGCACTTTGTTGACTGCTCCCGGACCAGCACCTGGCAGATAAATACAGGCATTCTGCGCCACCACGATCCCGAGATTCTGTGGTGCCATCGTACGTTCGTGATTTGGTTTATAGGTGAATTCAACGGCACCTCCAACACGGCCAGCGGTTCTATTATGTACTTGTTGACCCAGTTGCCAGCGAACATAGGCTTGTCCCTCCGCTAATGCCTTAAAGTTCCAATCGTGTTTGAGTTGTAGTTGTACTCCTTCCCGCCGCACTTCAACGTTACTTCCAGTCAGGTACGTCTGAAGAGCAGGACTATTCGTCTGCTCGAAACTGCCCTGTGGACCAACCACAACACCAAAATAGGCGCCTATGGCATCCCTGGGAATTCGATCAATGGAAGGGTAAATATAAGCATCGGGTCCCGATTGCACCAGCCCAATCGGATACCATACCCCCGAGCGCTTTTCGAAACAAATACTACGTGCATACAAATTCGCGGTATAGACCAGATTTTGCTCGGTCCGTCGATTCCACGGGGGTCCTGTTTGTACTGGAACACCATACGAGACAGTGCCATTGGCTGAGAACATAGTGCGTGATGATCCGGTACAGGTAGGGCGACTGGCACATGGTTCGTCGGGTAAACACGGTGGTTTACAACTTGGGTGAGATGGATCAATCGTGCAATAAGGCGACTCTTGTTTTGGACAGCCAGCGTTGTCTTTGGGGCCCCGGTCCGTTCTGCAGGCATCCTCATGATCCTTCACGCCATCGCCATCAGTATCTTCGGAGGGACACCCTTTATTACTGCTTAACCCTGACTGGTCTGGGCAGTGGTCATCAAAGTCACTCACTTTATCGCTATCAGTATCGAGCAGTTTTGGTGTCAGGCTGACTGACGCTGTATTATTGGAGGAAACCGGATCAACAGGACTTGCGGAGCTAACGGTAACTGTATTTTGAATCGTCTTGCCGACTTGATCCTCTTTGACGCCAAAGGACAGGGTCAATGTCGTACTTGCACCACTGGCGAGAGAGCCAATCGTCCAGGTCCCATTCGAGTAGGTACCTTGAGAAGGGTGAGGTACAGGGTCCACTCCTTTCACCAGACCGGCAGGGATTTGCTCAGTAACAATGACACCACTGGCAGAAGCAGGGCCTTTATTCTGGACCTGAATGGTATAGGTAATACTATCACCCGCAAATGGGTGGGGTTGATTGACCGTTTTGGTAATCGCAAGGTCAGCTTTGGGGGTAGGTGTAGGCACCGGGGTATTGGTGGGTTTGGGGGTAGCCGTCGGCGCAGGCGTATTCGTCGGCGGTGGGGTATTGGTTGGGGTGGCGGTAGGGGCCGGACAGCCTTCATTTGCAACTGGACCAGGATCATAAGGGCAGTAATCCCAGTGATCAGCGAGCCCATCGCCATCATCGTCGGGGGCATCTGTCAGAGTATAACGACCTGAGTATATAGTTTGGGATACAGTAGTACCACTGTAAGGACAGTAATGACGACCGGACTCTTTGTAATAATACTAAAGACCTCTATACATGGCATTCTCAAACGTATAAGATTGCCAGCCGCTTTCTGATGGGAAGTTAACATCAAGATCAACAACCGTGTATTCGCTTCCAACCCACCATCTGTATAAGGCATCACAATACATATATGAATCAGATTCGATAGGAGTACCTTCTGTGCGTGACTTCTCGTGCAATGTAGTTCCTGCAGGTACAAGTATTTCATGCCATAGATATTCCTGATCTTCAGGATCATTACTACCGTTAGGAGTGCAACGATCAGGTGGGATACCCCCGCAGTCCATTGTGTAGACTGCTTGATAATAAAGGCGTAGAAGTTTTGCTCCTACACCAGGATGATAAGAGGATTGAACAGAATGATATGTGGCAGCCTGTAAAGGATGATGAGAAGCTGGCAGTAGTAATAGAAGTAAACCGAACAATAGTAACACCAGTACGATCTTGGTACCTCGGATCAACATAGCTATATTCTCCCTTTGATTTAGATTAATAAAACACAGTTACGTATTGGATATATACAAAAGTAATCCTCCTTTTCAGATCGCTATTCCATACTTTTATATAGCGTTATTTCATCATAGTTCATGGGCTTTTTACAAGAGTGACACCGTGACAAAACGTGCTACAATATTTTAAGAAATGGGAATATGGTGAATATACTCATTATGATACTTCTCTCTGGTATTTCAGAGTTAGTATGAGATTGAAACGGTCTGGCAGTAACTATGAATACCAAACATCCCTCTCCAGTACCATCATTCGTTGATAATGACCCATCTTTTGGTCAATGGTTGCGTCACCAACGGCGACAACGTGACCTGACCCAGGCAGAGTTGGCACATCAACTGGGATATTCAGAAGCAACCATTCGTGCTCTGGAAGCAGGTCGGCGCTATCCATCCCGTCAGTTGCTCTATTGTTTGGTAAAGTATTTTTGTTTGTCTGGTGAAGAGGAACAATGGCTTTACCAACACATTAATTCTCAACGACAACGTAGGCCTGTGGTTTCGGTACCCTCAGGATTTTCCAACTCAACTTTGATGGGTCACCCTTCTGCACTTCCACTTTCTTTAACACCATTGATTGGTCGGGAAGATTTATTACAGCACATCCAGCAATTGGCGCAGGCACCAGAAATGCGATTACTCACATTGGTAGGGCCACCTGGTGTCGGCAAGACCCGTGTTGCTCTGCAACTGGCACACGAACTTCAGCCCTACTATCACGATGGAGTGTGGTGGGTCTCGCTGACCAAGTTGCAGCATCCCCAGGAAGTCCTGGATCTGCTGGCGCATCTGTTCGGGCTTTCTGTGACAAACCCCGCAACTATCCTCATCGCCTTGCAGCACCACTTACAAGCGCGTCAGTTGCTGCTGATGCTGGATAACTGTGAGCACATGCTGGATATCGCTCCCCACATGATGAATCTGTTACAGGCGGTAGGGCAACTGACTGTGGTCGCAACGAGTCGGACGCTCTTACGGGTGCCGGGAGAACAGATCGTAAGTATTCCACCTTTACCGCCGCCCCTGATCACCGATTCTCCAGCAATGATTCTGACCAATCCTGCCGTGCAGTTATTTTTGCATCGTGCCAATGCATTGGCGGTGTCGTGGGAAGCATCGACGAACAATCTCACCACACTTGCCGCAATCTGCCGCATGCTCGATGGCTTGCCCTTGGCAATTGAACTGGTGGCTGCCCACAGTCGCCTGTATGATCCGGCAGCGTTGGTGCGCTTACTCCAGCACCAACTGCTGGATCTGCCCAATCCGACACGCTGCCAGGAAGTCCGCCATGCCAGCTTACGAGAGGCACTGACCTGGAGTTATAGTCTGCTCACACCACCAGAACAGGGTGTGTTTGCTACATTTGGTGTATTTCGTGGTGGTGCGACGATGGAAGCGATCCAAACCGTTGTAGGTGATACAGATTATACTACGTCGACATACCAGCAATGTGTGAGCGGCTTGCTGGATAAGAGCTTTATTCAGGGTCAGGTTGATGAAACTGGCAGTCTGCGGCTGACATTGCTGGAAACGGTGCGTCACTATGCCAGAGAGTGTTTAGTCGCCAATGGAAATCTGGCGCAGCTCCAGCAGCGTCATGTGCACTACTATCTGACTCTGGCTGAACAAGCCAGGCCCGCGTTGCAGGGACCCGATCAACAGGTCTGGTTTATCCTTTTGGAGGCAGACCAGCCGAATATGCGGGAAGCACTCCACACCGCGTTTACAACCGAAGCGTTCGATCTGGCGGCCCGTCTGATCGTCGCGCTCTGCCATTTCTGGTGTATCCGTGGGTATCTCTCGGAAGCTCACCAATGGTTCACCCGGATACTGAACCATCTTTCAGTACTGGCCCCCAGCCAGCGTGCAGATGTGTTTTGCCAGGCTGGGATCTGGGCACGGGTGTGTAGCAATTGTACTGCTGCCCAAAACTATATCTTAGAGTATCTTACTCTCTGTCGTCAACTTGATTCTCCGAACAACCTGACAAATGCCTTAATGCATATGGGGAGTACTCTATTTCTTCAAGGACATTACACTGAAGCCAGACCATATTTGCTCGAAGCACTCGAAATGGCTCGTACACTACAGATGCATCATAGTATAGCGGTTGGTTTACATATGTTAGGCAGTATTGCGCTGGCAGAAACTGAACATGAGTTGGCCAGATGCCTTTTCGAGGAAGCACTTCAGTTATGTCAAAATTATTATTTCCTGGATGTCGAAGCCAGTGTCTTAACCCTGATGGGAGAAGTGGCGATCTGTCAGGAATGCTATCCTAAGGCACGAGAACTTTTTCAACAGGCACGGCAATCTAGCCAGACCCATCTTAGCCCATTGTATCTGGCCTATACGTTTGAGGGTGAAGGGACCGCTGCATGCCGTCAGGGTGAATATACAGTTGCAGTACAGTGTTTCCGGTCCAGTGTAACGATCTGGCGTGATCTGATGCTCGAGGCTGAGTTAGTGCAGCCCTTGCACGGGGTGGCCGAACTGGCAGTCAGGGTTGGTGTCTGGACAGTGGCAGTGCAGTGTCTGAGTGCGTCGGTAGCGCTGCGTGAGCGCTATCAGGTGCCTTTGTATCCGGTTGAGCGGTGTGTGTCTGCACAGTTGATGGATCGCTTACAACAACATCTGCCTACCACAACTTTTGCCGTGCTATGGGCGGAAGGAAGCACGCTGACTTTCACAGAACAAATCGCGCTCATGGAAACATTTCTGACTCACGCTATATGTGATTATATTATTCCTGAAAGGTCAGGAAGGAATACAGAGGGGTCAGGAAGGATAGAATCTTCCGGTGAACGTTTGATCAGTATGCCAGAGATACATCAGGCAGCGCAACGGCTCCTTCGCACACGCGTAGGAGACCAGCATGGAAAGGAGGCATGGGAAGCAAGGGATGTTGCGTTGGTTCGACAGGCAGTGCAGACTGGACTGGCGCAGGGCTGGTCACGGCACGCAGTGATCCAACATGTCTGGGGCATTTATGGGGGGCGGCATTATCGACTGGCACAACAAATAGTAGATCGACTGCGTTATGCAGATGATAAATAGATGCCCCTTTCTTACTGTCGCACTATCTCCTTCCTCTTGCAATCATACATCACTGAAGTCCTCTCGTTGATGAAGATTTTCTGTGAGTTTGCTTTCTTTGAAAAACAAACACCCCTGCTCGTGCGTCTTAACAGTATGAGTATGGTGTGATCCCGGTAGTCTCATGCAACAAAACCATATTCAGATGTTGCCGCGATGTGTACCAGAAGATGGGGTGCTCATGATGACACAGGTTACGTCCGATCTGGATCGGTTGGTTCACCGCCACAGTGATCTGCTCTATCGTCTTGCGTTACTGGTGACGCTGGATACGCGTGAAGCTGAGGTAACGCTACTGCATGCCATAGACCACTTTATTACTACATCTGCTCATATAGATGACACGATGACCCTGATGACATCGTTCGTTACGGCACTCCCCCCAGAACGTCACCAACGCCGTTGGTCTTTGCGGCGACGCAAACCGCGACTGGTTCTGCCTGATCAGCCGTTGCTGTCTGCGCTGGCACGTTTGTCTCGTTTCCAGCGTCTCGTGTTGTGTATGTCGACTATTGCTCATGTCTCATTGTCCCACATCGCTACACTGCTTAATCGTGAAGTACCACAGATCCACGAGGCATTACGCCAGTCACTGGGTCTATTGGCTCCGCTGCTCACAAGCGAGCAACCTGAGAATGAGCAGCTAGATGTGTTGTTCAACGGCGATGAGGTGAATGATATATCTGAGTGCCAGCGTGCGTTCCAGATGGTGTCGTTTGGCATTGAGACGACTGTTGCCGATACAGAGATACGTGGACATCTGGCCGTGTGCAGTGAATGTCGTAGTATCGTCCACTGGGTTCAGGCGATGCGTGAGGCAGTTGCAGATCGCATACGCAATCTTGCTCACACGATCCAATTTCCTGGGCATGTTGAGGAGCATATTTACGCAGCAACGCCAACACCGACTTTACAAAGACCATCGTTCCTTTCTGCAATGCGCTCACGTCGGGCATTGGTCCCAGCTACCGCTTTTGTTATTGTTTTGATAATAGTTTTTTCACGTCCAGACAGTTTGCAACTGGCCAGTGCACCTGTCGACAGTGTGTCTACGCAGCCACAGGATCTGGTGGAACGCGCACTCGATACACTATACGATCCTCCTTCAGGTGAGGGTGTGTGGCATGGGCGCTGGGAAATCCGCTGGCAGTTTGATGGGTTGTCTTTTGCAACACTGTATGCCGACCTGTGGCATGAACAGGGAGGACTTCATCGGTTGTTGCAACTGACACACCATTGTGGTGGTGACCCGTTCGAATATCTGTTGTCAGACCAAGCTGGCGATTTCTGGTATGCCGTTTCGGAGCGCTATGCCCCAACGATCTATCCTGAAGAACTTATCTCGGAAGATAATCTGCGATTTACGACGGATATTGATCCAGATCAGCGTCAACAGTTGTTTGATGCACGGCTGGAGAGTGGTGCGTGGGGCATTGCGAATGTGTATCTGCAGCAGGCACAGCAGGCCGAGTCTTTACAGAGTTGGGGTCGTCAGCGAACGGTGGAAGGGCAGACTATCGAAATAGTTGGCTTTGATGGTTTTAGTCCATTGGGTTTGCCACCGGATGCAGTAGCTCCAACCGAAAATGTCGCTACCATCCTGCTGTCTATTGATGTCGAAAGTGGGAAGTTGATGGAGGTGCAGGAACTGCGAGGCGCCACAAATCAGACACGGACCATGCGGACGACGTGGTGGTTTATCGAAAGTGAGTGGCTTACCGAACCTCATGATGCTATTGAAGCTTTTAATCTTCGTCGGGTCTGGTCTGACCGCAGATCCTTTCGTCCCTGCCCCACGATTACAGAGCCAGCAATGCTCCTGTTGGAGCAGGATATGCTACGGTCTTCTGCTGACAAGGTTATCAACGGCCAACGGAATTGGCTCCCAGGCGTACTGCCATCAGGTGTTGATAGAGCTATGGTGATCACTGTGCAAGAACCATCGGATTTCTCGTCGCTGGTAAGCGGTGTCCTGTATATGGGGTCAGACAGGTGGCTCACAATCCGTAATGTGAGTGGCGACGATTGGAGTTTCGCGCCCGATGATGATGATCAAGCAGAAGACGTGCTTGTTGATAACCTGTCGGTGCGTATTATTCCTGGAATTGGTCAGAAGTATCAAATTCAGGTATTCAACCTTGAGGATGATGTTTGGGGTGGTCCACTCTCTTTTGTATTGATCAATGCATATGGGTTTAGTAAAGATGAATTGCTGGCTGTTGTACGTTCATTGGGACCGTTTACTGTTGAAGCGTATTTTCATCAGGCCAAAGCCTTTATGTCTTATCAATGGTATGATCCTGACACATTTGACATCTTACTCAATCTCATCCATCCCTCTGAACCACCACCGTCAGATATGGTGCACCATCTAATGCTGCGATCCTTCTCGCGTCAAGCAGATTTTTCCAAACTCTCTGACCTGTATCATCGCCTACCTTATGACGGAAAACCTGAGGAAGTCTACCGTGAGATCTGGTCTCGTTATGATAATGACAATCAAGAGCAAAAAACGATAGTTGCGGATGC
>WYDT01000010.1 GCA_013122435.1 Chloroflexi bacterium AL-N1 | reverse complement strand
TTGCGCTTCGCCATTCGCGAAGGGGGCCGCACAGTGGGTGCTGGCGTCGTAACCACCATTACAGAGTAATTTAAGTATACGAAACGCGAAGTTAGTTACTTCGCGTTTCATATGTCGTTCGCTGTAGTACAGGAGCAAACATGGCGAAACAGAAAGTGCGTATTCGCCTTAAAGCGTATGATCATAAGATTCTTGATCAATCAGCACGTCAAATTGTTGAGGCGGCTGAGCGTACTGGAGCACTTGTTGCTGGTCCAGTACCATTACCAACAAAGATCGAGAAGTTTAGTGTCATTCGTGGGCCATTCATTGACAAAGATTCGCAAGAACAGTTCGAAATTCGTACGCATAAACGGCTCATTGATGTGCTTGACCCAAGCCAGCAAACGATTAATGCCCTTATGAAGCTTAATCTACCAGCAGGCGTGGACATTGAAATCAAGCTCTAAACAAAAGCAGTATGGAAAATCTGAGCGCAAAAATGAAGAGGCAATGTTATTATTTAACATTTTTATAGCTCTTTTGTTTTGCTGAAGACGCAGCCGCTGCGGCAGAATAGATTTCATAAGTCCGTAAGCTGTGGAGGTGTATTGTGATTACAGGTCTACTAGGTCGAAAAATTGGCATGACGCAGATATTTGGCCCAACAGGTGAAGTCATTCCTGTTACCGTTCTGGAAGTTGGCCCTTGCGTCGTAACCCAGATCCGTACCCAAGATCGTGATGGATATGCAGCAGTTCAAATTGGCTTCGGGGATGCTAAATCGAAAAGCTTAACCAAACCAGAGCAAGGGCATCTCGCAGGTGCAGGACGGCTTGTGCGGCATTTGCGAGAGTTTCAAGCTGACAACGCTGAAGAGTATGAAGTGGGGCAGGTTCTGGACGTTGACCTGTTTCAAGCAGGGCAGAAAATCGATGTAACTGGTGTTACAAAGGGACGTGGTTTCCAAGGTGTGGTCAAACGCCATGGCTTTAGAGGGGGACCACGCACGCACGGACAAAGTGACCGACTACGTGCACCAGGGTCTGTTGGTGCCGGTACGACACCAGGCCGTGTTTGGAAAAATACGCGAATGGCCGGACGTATGGGTAATCAGCGGGTAACTATTCAAAATCTTGATGTTGTTGAAATTATTCCGGACAAGCATCTACTACTTGTACGTGGTTCTGTGCCAGGTGCAAAGAATAGTCTTATTATGGTACGCCGGGCCGTAAAGAGTAGCGAGTAATTAGAGGTATACGATGGAAGCACCACTCTACAATCAGTCTGGCGAACAAGTCGGTACTATTCAGCTAGATGCATCAGTTTTCGGTATCGCACCAAATGTGCCAGTCATGCACCAGGCAATGGTACGTCAGCAGGCAAATGCACGTCTGGGAACGCATGATACCCTTACACGCAGCGAAGTCGCTGGAAGTACCCGCAAGTTATATCGCCAAAAGGGAACCGGTCGCGCACGACAGGGTTCTGCTCGTGCACCACACCGTAAAGGTGGGGGTGTAGCACATGGACCACATCCACGCTCGTATCGCAAGTCAATGCCACGTAAAATGCGTCGGTTAGCGGTACGATCTGCGCTGTCGGCGAAATATGCCGCGCATAATATTCGGTTTATTGACACATTATCATTTGAACAACCACGCACCAAAGACATGCTGGCGTGTCTGGCTTCACTTGAACTTGAAGGAAGCACATTAATTGTACTTGGGCAAAAAGACGAGCGGGTACAGCGTTCGACTAATAATATACCTAAGGTCAAAATGTTGCTTGCACATTATCTGAACGTTGTTGATCTGTTGCGCTTTGATAATATCCTGATCGCTCAACCTGCCGTAGATGTGATTGGTAGTTTTTTGAGCGTAGATGGGATTACTGTGGCCGAACAGTCTGATGCGGAGACACAAATCACAAACCAAGAAACGGCAGATAGCGCCGATGACTCGAAAGAGGAGGTCTAGTTTATGTTACCGCATCAAGTCATTATTCGTCCTCTCATCACCGAAAAAAACACCAACCTCATGATGTACAACAAATACTCATTTGAGGTAGATCGCAACGCAACAAAACCACAAATCAAGCATGCCATTGAGACCATTTTCAAGGTTAATGTAACTAAGGTACACACAATGAACATGCGGGGCAAGATGCGTCGACGTGGAAAGAACGTTGGATACACATCCAGCTGGAAGAAAGCGATTGTCACATTAATTGAGGGCGACCGTATCGATTTATTCGAGAGTATGTAACCTAAGTAGTAAGGATAGTTTGTAGAATAATTATGTACTACACTGCATTTCTACTACTTTTGTGGAGATAAGTCATGCCTGTACGACGTTACAAACCAACCTCGCCAGGTCGCCGAAACATGTCAGTCGCAACCTTCGAGGAAATTACAAAGAAGAAACCAGAAAAATCACTGATTGAGCCGCTTCGCAAACAAGCTGGACGGAACAACCGTGGACGTATTACTGTGCGGCATCGCGGTGGTGGACACAAGCGCGCCTATCGCATTGTCGACTTCAAGCGCAACAAAGCTGATATTCCAGCAAAAGTTGCGGCGATTGAATACGATCCAAACCGCACGGCACGCATTGCGCTACTTCACTACACCGATGGTGAGAAACGTTATATTCTCGCCCCAGTGGGATTGAAGGTCGGTGACACCGTAATGAGTGGACCAGGTTCCGATATTCGGGTCGGTAATACATTACCACTACGTAATATACCGCTTGGTACGCAAGTACACAATATTGAATTACAGATAGGCCGTGGCGGTGTGATGGTACGTAGTGCTGGAGCATCAGCGCAGCTCGTCGCCAAAGAGGGGCATTACGCAACACTACGTATGCCCTCTGGCGAGACACGTATGGTACACACACAGTGTTCTGCCACAATTGGCCAGGTCGGTAATGTGGAACATCAGAATATTCGGGTCGGGAAAGCCGGACGCAACCGCTGGAAAGGACGTCGGCCAACCGTTCGTGGTACAGCTATGAACCCACGTGATCATCCACATGGTGGTGGTGAAGGACGCGCCCCAGTGGGAATGAGCACACCTAAAACCAAGTGGGGTAAGCCAGCCCGTGGCGTAAGAACACGCAACAATGCCCGCACTGACCAATTTATTGTTCGCCGGCGTAAGAAAT
The DNA here is from genome assembly GCA_013122435.1 of Chloroflexi bacterium AL-N1. Taxonomy (GTDB): domain Bacteria; phylum Chloroflexota; class Chloroflexia; order Chloroflexales; family Roseiflexaceae; genus AL-N1. The sequence continues at coordinate 275,864 of WYDT01000010.1, read as the reverse complement.
AGTGATGGGATGTGGACATTCTGTTCACCGAAGGGAAGAGGCTGATGCTTCACCTTCACCTTCGTCCAAATAACGGAAGGATCGTTAAGCGATATGGCACGTTCATCTAAAAAAGGCCCATACGTAGATGTAAAACTCCTCAAGCGTATTGAGGAAATGAATCGTAACAAAGAAAAACGTGCGTTACGGACATGGTCACGTGCGTCTACTATCTTCCCCCAAATGGTAGGACACACAATTGCGGTTCACAACGGAAAAAATCACGTGCCAGTCTATGTCACAGAAAATATGGTTGGACATAAACTCGGCGAGTTTGCACCGACACGTCTCTTCCGAGGCCACGGTGGTAAAAAAGCCGACAAGCGTGGGAAGATGAAATAGCGATGGAAGCCAAAGCTGTAACCAGATACGTACGTATGTCACCGACAAAAGTACGCCCCGTGCTTGATCTTGTGCGCGGAAAACCCGTTGATCGAGCGCTTTCAATCCTTGAATATATGCCCCATAAGGCAGCTCGAGAGATTGCACGAACAATTAAATCAGCCGCAGCAAATGCGGAAAACAATTTTGATATGGTGCCAGATGATCTCAAAATCAAGGCAATTTATGCTGATGCTGGACCCATTCTGAAGCGTTTTATGCCACGTGCGCGTGGACGGGCCGACCGAATTAACAAACGGACAACTCACATTACCGTGATAGTCGACGATGGTGAGGAGCTCTAAATGGGACGTAAAGTACATCCGATAGGCTTCCGTCTTGGTTATATCAAAGACTGGCAGTCAAAGTGGTATTCAGACCGCAATTATGCAGAGCAATTGCACGAAGATATAGTGCTGCGCGATACCGTTATGAGTGAACTTGCTAATGCAGGCGTTGCACGAGTCGAGATAGAGCGGTCAGCTAACAAAATTGATGTAACTGTTCACACAGCCAAACCAGGTATTGTAATTGGCAAACGCGGCACCAAGGTAGAAGATTTGACGAATACCTTGCAAAAGCGTACAGGCAAAAAAGTCAAGCTGAACATTCAAGAAATTCATCAGCCAGAACTTGACGCTCAATTGGTTGGCGAAAGTATTGGTGAACAGATCACCAAGCGTATTTCGTATAAACGCGCTATGAAACAAGCAGTACAGCGTGCAATGCGCCTTGGTGCTCAGGGCGTTATGATTCAATGCAGTGGACGATTAGGTGGGGCTGAAATGCGTCGCTCAGTCATCGAGAAAGATGGTCGAGTGCCGCGTCACACTTTACGCGCTGACATTGACTATGCCCAGGTACATGCCCACACAACATATGGGCGTATCGGGGTAAAAGTATGGATTTACAAAGGGGAGATTTTTCCAGATCAGGCAAGAGTTCCTCAGTTAAAGACGGTGACACCTCCACCACAAGATGAAGAACGATCACGACGTCGTTCACGTGGTGGGCGAGGTGGTGGACAGAACCGCTCACGCGGGTAAAAGGAGCAACGATCATGCTAATGCCCAAGCGGTTTAAGTATCGCAAGCATCACAAGGGAAAAATACGTGGAATGGCACATCGTGGAAACACCATGGTACACGGTGAGTATGCCTTGATGGCCCTTGAGCCCTCGTGGGTCACGAGTCGGCAGATCGAAGCTGCCCGGCGTTCAATTACCAATTACATACGACGTGGTGGAAAAGTATGGATTCGTATCTTTCCTGATAAGCCAATGACGAGAAAACCTGCTGAAACTCGTATGGGAAAAGGCAAAGGTGCTGTTGATCACTATGTTGCGGTGGTTAAACCGGGACGAATTATGTTTGAACTCGGTGGTGTGCGCTCTGAGCTTGCTCTTGAGGCTTTGCGTCGTGCAGCACAAAAAATGCCGGTCAAATGCAAAATCCTGACGCGTGAAGAAATGGAGGCAAGCGAATGACTCCCCAAGAATTACGCAATATGGAGAATGATGAATTACGCGATCTGATCGAAGAGCGTCACGAGGAATTGTTTAACCTGCGCTTTCAACAAGTCATGGGCAAAATGACAGCAAGTGGTCGTCCAAAGACGGTAAAGCGTGAAATAGCTCGTATTAAAACTATTCTGCGCGAACGTGAGTTGGGAATACAATAGTACTGTCTCCTCCACTCATTAGTAGTTTCCATAAGTTACTCGTCTGAGGAGTGTAATTATGTCCAGTGGACGGCGACAATATAAAGTTGGTCGTGTAGTGAGCAATAAAATGAATAAAACTGTAATTGTTGCAGTAGATTATTTGAAGCCACACCGACTTTATCGCAAGATTATTCGAAAAACCAATCGGTTTCATGCTCACGATGAAACCAACCAATGTCGTGAGGGTGATATTGTGCGTATCGGCGAAACACGCCCATTAAGTAAAACCAAACGCTGGGAAGTTGTCGAAGTTGTTCAGAGTATGGAGGAAGTCTAGACATGATACAACAACAAACTCGGCTGAAAGTTGCCGACAACACTGGCGCAAAAGAAATCATGTGTATCCGAGTTCTTGGTGGATCGCGTGTCCGTTATGGTCGTGTAGGTGATGTTATTATCGCCTCAGTTAAGGAAGCCGCACCAGGTGGCTCAGTCAAAAAAGGCGATGTGGTGCGTGCAGTTATCGTACGTACTGCCAAAGAATATGGACGCTCAGACGGCTCACATATACGTTTTGATGATAATGCAGCTGTTATTTTAACCGGCAAAGAAAATAATCCACGTGGCACACGTATCTTCGGGCCAGTTGCACGCGAATTACGTGAAAAAGCGTTTATGCGGATTGTTTCCTTAGCACCGGAAGTCTTATAAAGTCAACCACACCAGGGCAAATGATTGATAGCAACCATCAATTGTAACCCGCTAGTATCAACCAACAAAGAGGGGTGGATATGCACGTTAAAACTGGCGATGAAGTAATGATCATTACGGGTAAAGAAAAAGGAAAACGAGGCAAGATCAAGCAGGCACAACCCCGCACGAAACGGGTCGTTGTTGAAGGCTTGAATATTGTGAAACGACATACAAAGCAACGAGGACCAGGGCGTCCAGGTGGTATTATTGAGTTTGAGGCACCTGTTCATGTTTCAAATGTCATGCTCATCTGTCCTAAATGCCAGCGTGCCACCCGCACAGGACAACGTTTCCTGGAAGAATTAGATCATAAAGGACGCCCACGCAAGGTACGTTATTGTAAAGCTTGCGACTCGGAGATTGTGAGTTAAATGATATTGAAGTCGATTTGCTTAAGCAAATCGACCCGAGAAAACAACAGATACGGTTTTCTCTATCTTTGAGGAGCACATATGGCATCGCGTCTAAAAGAAGTATATTTAAACGAAATCGTTCCAGCGCTTGTGCAAGAGTTCAATTTCAAAAGTGTTATGCAGGCTCCACGCCTGCAAAAAGTTGTGTTGAACATTGGACTAGGCGAGGCACTCCAGAATCCCAAAGCCTTGGATGCAGCAATCGAGGATCTGAGTTTAATCAGTGGTCAACGCCCTGTTGTAACACGTGCGAAGAAATCTATTGCATCGTTTAAGCTGCGTGAAGGTATGGCCATCGGCGCCATGGTAACCCTACGTGGCATAATGATGTACGATTTCGTTGACCGACTTGTGAACCTATCACTCCCACGTATTCGTGACTTTCGTGGGGTTAGCAGGAGTTCGTTTGATGGCCGTGGCAATTATAGCATCGGTCTACGCGAACAAATTATATTTCCCGAAATAGAATACGACAAGGTTGACAAGATCCGCGGATTAGAGGTGGCAATTGTTACGAGTGCGACAAACGATGAACAGGGCTATGCACTATTGAAGCGTATGGGAATGCCGTTCAGCGATTAGCACACCTCGCATGAATCTGAGTGTGTCGCACAGCAGCGGCAAATACTCATGATTCTTGAGCACAGCAGGTCAAAGGTTAGCAATAACGTCTACCTGTTTGTTAGATATAAAACCATGACCGATCTGGTCGCCAAGGAGGAGCGCTGTGAGCGTTGTCAATGATCCAATCGCAGATATGCTAACACGTATCCGCAACGCGTGTATGGCACGTCACCCTCATGTGAGTATGCCATCATCAAAAATGAAATTAGCTATAGCTGATATCTTAAAACGTGAAGGTTTTGTAGGTGACTACGAGATTCAACAACAACAACCACAAAACAAACTCGTTATCACACTAAAATACACCAATGATAAACAACCTGTTATTACAGGGCTACGACGTGTAAGTCGACCAGGATTGCGTATCTATACTGGCTACGCTGATATCCCACGCGTACGTAATGGGTTGGGCTTAAGCATACTCTCAACACCCAAAGGTGTTTTGGCAGGGCACGAAGCCTGGCAAGAACACGTGGGTGGCGAAGTATTATGTTACATTTGGTAGCAGGGAAAGAGGTATACTATGTCACGTATCGGTAAACAGCCAATCCCTCTTCCCAAAGGTGTAGAGGTAAAAATCACTGAAAGTAACTTTGTTACCATAAAAGGGCCGAAGGGATCGTTGGAAGATCAGTTACCAGAAGATATGATCATCACACAGGAAGATAGTACCCTTCTGGTGCAACGTCCATCAGATCAGCGTAAACATCGTGAATTACACGGACTGACGCGTTCGCTTCTGGCCAATATGGTTACAGGGGTGACCGACGGCTTTCGACGGGTCCTTGAACTCAATGGTGTCGGATACCGTGCTCGGCGTGAAGGCAATTCATTAGTATTACAAATTGGCTTTTCGCATCCGGTCAATATCGATCCACCAGAAGGTATCACATTTGAAGTACCTGAGCGGCGCAGTGCGAATGATCCACAACAAGTTATTGTGAGTGGTATTCATAAACAAATGGTAGGCGAACAAGCAGCCAAGATACGCCAGCTCCGTCGTCCAGAGCCATACAAGGGCTATGGTATTAAATACCAGGAAGAACATATTCGTCGCAAAGCTGGCAAAGCTGGTAAGACAAAATAATACGTACTCAGTTTACTAACTGCCATTCCTTACAGTAATACAATAGGGGATATAATCTCTGTTGCAAGGAGCATAAGATGGGAAAACGAACGCCACGAGAGCTGCGCCTGCGCCGTCACAAGCGAGTTCGAAAATATGTGGAGGGCTCAACAGAGCGTCCACGCCTATGTGTTTTTCGTAGTAATGTGCATATTTATGCACAGGTGGTCGATGATAGTGTTGGACATACTCTTGTAGCAGCATCGACTGCGGATCGCGAACTCGCAAGCACATTAAATGGTGATACAAAAATGGAACAGGCCAAAGCGGTTGGGAAACTCGTAGCCGATCGTGCACAAAAAGCTGGTATCACAAAGGTCGTTTTTGATCGCGGTGGCTTCAAATATCATGGTCGCGTCCAAGCTCTGGCCGATGCAGCGCGTGAGGCAGGTTTACAGTTCTAAAATAGTTATACACAGGCCTTGCTTCTGCTTATAGCAGACATAGCGTCAGTGGAGGTAGCGTGATACGCAAACGAATTAACCCAGAAAATCTTGAACTCGATGAGCGAGTTGTTCAAATTAATCGCGTTGCAAAAGTCGTCAAGGGTGGTCGAACCTTTAGCTTCAGTACTATTGTTGTGGTTGGTGATGGTCAAGGCCATATCGGTATTGGTATGGGGAAATCCCGCGAGGTGCCAGAAGCCATTCGCAAAGGTACCGAAGCAGCCCGGAAGAATGTAATCAAAATACCATTGGTAAACACAACTATTCCGCACGAGGTAGACACGCGATTTTTGTCATCAAAGGTTCGCTTGCTCCCAGCCGCTCCAGGAACAGGCATCATTGCAGGTCCGGCTGTACGTCGTGTGGTCGAATTAGCTGGCATTAAAGATCTTCTGTCCAAGCGGTATGGTAGTAATAACGCAGTCAATGTAGTAAAAGCCACATTCAAAGCTTTGAGTGAATTGACATCGTTAGAAGAGCAGGCGCGTCGAAGAGATTTGACCCCACAGGAGCTACGTCACCGTCGTTCACCTCGTGCAAAGACACAGGAGGTGAACGAATAATGTCAAAACTACGCATCACCTATGTGAAAAGTTCAATAGGGTATAGTAAAGATCAAAAAGATACCGTACGCTCGCTTGGTCTTTATAAATTGAACAGTGTCGTGGTAAAGAATGATACACCAGCTATTCGTGGTATGGTGTTTAAGGTTAGACATTTAGTCGATGTCGAAGAGATTTCTGACAGCACTGTATAGCTGGAGATCCTACAGACATTGAGCAAATGTACGTAATCAGAGGATAAATCCATGAAACTTCATGATTTAAAACCAGCACCAGGATCACGTCGCCCACGCAAACGCATTGGTCGTGGTCCGGGCTCTGGCAAAGGCAAGACTGGTGGTAAAGGTATGATGGGGCAAAAATCGCGTTCAGGCCCTAATCCGTACCGTACCTTTGAAGGTGGTCAGAATCGGCTCGTCCAACGCATGCCCTACCTGCGTGGTTTTAAGAATCGTTGGCGTGTTGAATATCAAGTTATCAATATTGAAGATCTTGAGCATTTCGCAGATGAGAATGCAGTAACACTCGAACAGCTTATCGCAGCACGTGCTATTCATAAGGATAAACCGCTCAAAATTCTTGGTGATGGAGAAATGACTCAGAAGTTAACGGTACAAGCACATAAATTCAGTACCAGTGCGCGCCACAAAATTGAGCAAGCTGGTGGTACAATAGTTGAAGTACCGTGGGAAAGAATTCGCTTGAGTCGAAGCCATGGTTACAACCCAGCCATGCGTAATCGTCAGGCGAAGAAAAGCTAACTTCAATAGCAGTATCTCATCATAACCATCAAACTACGCTATTTGGTGACATATAATGAGATTATGGCAAGGAGATTACACCGATGCTACAGTCGGTCATACGAGCCCTACAATTACCAGATCTGCGTCGCCGCATCCTGTTTACGGTTGCGATGTTACTGTGTTTTCGCTTTATTGCACACATACCAGTTCCTAATATCGATCCGTTACAGCTTGCAAGTCTGCAACAGGCGCTACAGGATAACCAGTTGGCTCAGTTGCTGAACCTGTTTGCTGGTGGTGCACTACAGCAACTCTCAATTGCATCGATGGGCGTGTACCCGTACATTACGGCAACCATTATTGTACAGTTACTACAACCGCTGATCCCTGCTCTGGCTGAACTACAAAAAGAAGGTGAACAGGGGCGGATGAAGCTTAACCGTATTCAGTACTGGTTGACAGTACCACTAGCCTTCTTGCAGGGGTATGGACAAATACGCGCGCTCGAAATTGCAAGTGGAGCACCGTTGTTTCGTACCCAGTTTGACATCATCCAGAATTTCTTTCCAACTTTCACAATTCTGACGGTTATGGTTGTCGGAACGATGATATTGGTTTGGATGGGTGAGCAAATACAGCAGTACGGTATTGGTAATGGTATTTCGATGATTATCTTTGCAGGCATTGTCTCGACATTGCCCGGTATCATTGGTCAAACGGTCACAACCGCTGGTGTAGGGTCTGAGCAACTCATTAGTGTGGTTATCTTCGTCACGATTGCACTCATCACGATTGTCGGCATCGTGTTTGTTCACGAGGGGCAACGGCGTATACCTGTTCAGTATGCGAAGCGTGTACGAGGCAACCGTGTCTATGGTGGCCAGACCAGTCACATTCCATTGAAGGTCAATATGGCTGGTATGATCCCCTTAATCTTTGCTCAAAGCATCATTATTTTCCCGGGAACGCTGGCATCCTACGCATGCCCAACGGGCCAAACAGAACCAGGGCAGGGTGTTTTGGCAGAGGTAGCATGTTTCACCTATCGTACCTTTAGCCCACAGATAGCAGGACAGGTACAAGGATGGGGAACATTCATTTATTCCTCACTGTTATTCCTGTTGGTGGTTGGTTTTACCTATTTCTATACGATGGTTATTTTTAATCAACAGAACATTCCTGACTCATTACAACGCAATGGTGGATTCATACCCGGTATTCGCCCTGGCAAACGAACTGAAGAGTACCTCTCAAAGGTGGTCTATCGTATCACCCTTGTAGGCGCCCTTTTCCTGGGATTAATCGCCGTACTACCATTCATCACTCAACTCATTACGTCATTACAGATTGGATTAGGGGCAACTGGGTTGCTGATTGTCGTCGGCGTTGCAATTGACACGATGCGTCAACTGGAAGCACAACTGGTGATGCGTAACTACGAAGGCTTTATCAATCGCTGACGCTAAGTCCTAGCATATCTGTATTATGAAAATGAGCTCGACGTTGAGCGGAGAAAACGTAGCATGGATATCATTCTTTTAGGAGCGCCAGGAGCTGGTAAAGGAACACAAGCAAAAGTATTAGAAGAGCGAAGTGGCCTTGTTCACGTAGCAAGTGGCGATCTGTTCCGGGCCGCCCTGCGACAGGGGACAGAGCTGGGCATGCTGGCCAAATCATACATGGATCGGGGAGAGCTCGTTCCAGACGAAGTTGTTATTCGTATGATTGTTGAGCGGATCAGTCGACCAGACTGTAGGATGGGAGTCATCTTTGATGGATTTCCCCGGACACTTGAACAAGCAGAGGCACTTGAACAAGAATTACAACACCATGATCGTCGCATAGATCGTGTTATCTATTTGAAAGTGCCTGAACAGGTGTTGCTCCGGCGAATTGCAGGCCGTCAAACTTGCAAAACCTGTGGTGCTACTTATAATATATATTATTTTCCATCAAAACGTCCTGATATTTGTGATCTGTGTCGTGGGAAACTGTATCAACGGAATGACGATAATTTAGAAACAGCACGACATCGATTAGAGGTTTATTTTTCACAAACCATGCCACTCATCGAATACTATACACAACAAAATAGCATGGTCGAAGTTGATGGACAACGTGAAATTTCACTCGTGACAGATATCATGCTGCAATCAATAGGAATAAATGGCGATAACGCTGAAAAACAAGTCTGAATTACAAAAGATGCGCCGTGCTGGGCGGATCGTTGGTGATTGTCATTGCTTATTACGTGAAGCTATTCGCCCAGGTATTACAACCGCAGCATTAGATAAGCTGGTACATACGTACATTACACAACAGAATGGTATTCCATCGTTCCTGGGCTATCCTGGTCCAACACCATATCCTGCTGCAACATGTATATCGGTCAATGAGGAAGTTGTACATGGTATTCCTGGATCGCGACTTCTTCAGGAAGGCGATATTGTCAGTGTTGATATAGGAGTGATATGGCAAGGGTACCATGGAGACTCCGCATGGAGTTACCCAGTAGGAGCTATTGATCTTAAGGCCAGACAGCTTCTTGAGACAACTGAGCAAACACTCTACCACGCGCTTACATTTGCACAGGTAGGGGGACGCTTAGGCGACATATCACATAGCATACAACATTTTGCGGAATCGCATGGGCTTAGTGTTGTAAGGAAATACACCAGTCATGGAATTGGTAAATCCTTACATGAGGAACCAGAAATCCGCAATTATGGCCGTGCCGGCAGAGGTGTCCGGTTACGTGAAGGGATGACTCTGGCGATTGAACCTATAGTGACTCAGGGAAGTCATGCAGTACGTGAGTGCGACGATGGATGGACAGCCGTTACGGTTGATGGGACTTTAGCAGCTCACTTTGAACACACTATCGCCATTACCGAAGACAATGGTCCAGAAGTGTTGACCAGACAAGATAAACTATCTACACATGAATAGGAGTGGTATGTCCAAAAAAAGCGATGCTATTGAGATGGAAGGCACCATTCTTGAACCGCTTCCAAATGCAATGTTTAAAGTGCAGCTGGAAAATGGTCACGAGGTGCTCGCCCATGTCTCGGGTAAGATACGAATGAATTACATTCGTATTGCCAAAGGAGATCGTGTATTGGTAGAACTTTCGCCATACGATCTTACAAGAGGGCGTATTCGGTATAGATTCAAGTAGCAGAAAAAGTAAAACCGTATGAACACGCTCGTTGCGCATACTACGTGAGCCTAAATGTGCGTGTATTATTGATCAATAGGAATTGTAGCCGTTATTTGACAAGATTCCAAAGAGGAGGCTTTTGTGAAAGTTCAAGCGTCGGTCAAGCCACGCTGTGAATACTGTCGTATCATTCGACGGAAGGGCATTATACGTGTTATCTGTAGCCGTTCGCCTAAGCATAAGCAACGCCAGGGATAACAGTTTGCTTCTATGCCGTATAATGACCACTTACACAGTGGGTCTGATGTCTGGAGGACAACATGGCACGTATCGCAGGGGTAGATATCCCGCGAAATAAAAAAATAGGTACCGCAATTACCTATGTTTATGGTATTGGTCGTTCAAGCGGATCACAGATTCTTACCAAAGCGCAAGTGAGCCCGGACACACGTGTCCGTGAACTAACCGACGACGAAATTGGGCGAATCCGTGAAGTCGTCGACCATGAGTACCAGGTCGAAGGTGACTTACGCCGTCAGGTTCAACTCAATATCAAACGGTTGATGGATATTGGGTGCTACCGTGGGTTGCGCCATCGCAGGGGCATGCCGCTTCGTGGTCAACGCACGCGTACGAATGCACGCACTCGTCGTGGTCGCCGTGGACAAGCTATTGGTATCAAGAAGAAAACGAAGAAGTAACATGCTATATTGCTGGGTATCAGATAGTTTGGCTGCATGAGCGGCAAGCTCCCATGCAGAACATATCATCCAGCAATTGATATTTTGGAGGTTATGATTACATGGCCCGACAACAAAAGAGTGCAACAGGGCGTCGACAGCGCGGCAAGCGACGCGAAAAGAAAAACATTCCACGCGGTCAAGCCCATATTCAAAGCACATTCAATAATACGATTATTACGATTACCGATCCATCGGGAAATGTTGTAAGTTGGTCAAGTGCAGGCCAGAATGGCTTCAAAGGGTCTCGCAAGAGTACACCTTATGCAGCACAGATTACTGCTGAGGCTGCAGCACGCCGTGCCCTTGAAAATGGCATGCGGAGCATAGAGGTGTTTGTCAAAGGCCCCGGTTCTGGACGTGAAGCAGCAATTCGGTCCTTACAATCCAATGGTTTACAAGTTATCGCGATCACCGACATTACCCCGATACCGCATAATGGATGCCGTCCACCAAAACGGCGTCGTGTTTAGCTATAAGTGGAGATTGCTGCATGGCTCGTTATAGAGGACCCGTAGGAAAAATCAGCCGAAGACTCGGCATTGGCATTACCGACAAGGGGCAGCGTATCCTAAACAAGCGCCCCTTCCCACCAGGACAACACGGTGGACCATCAAATCGTAGACGCCAGGTTTCAGACTATGGTATTCAATTGATGGAAAAGCAAAAAGCCCGCTACATGTATGGAGTGTTAGAGCGCCAATTCCGACGCACATTTGAAAAAGCACAACGTTACCCAGGCGAAACAGGCGCATATTTGTTTGTCCTGCTTGAGCGGCGTTTGGACAATACTGTCTATCGATTGGGACTGGCTGAAACACGTGCACAGGCACGTCAGTTGGTAGCACATGGCCATATTACTGTCAATGGGCGGAAGACAAACATCCCATCATTCACCGTGCGTGTTGGTGATGTTATCGCGATACGGCCTGAAAGCCGTCGGCGAAACTATTTTAAGAATTTAGTCGACAGTGGTGAGATAAACAAGATCAAGACTCCTGATTGGCTTCGCTTAAATAGTACCGACATTTCAGGAGAAGTAATCAGTATGCCGCGTCGCGAAGATGCCGAAGAAGGAATTAATGAGCAACTGATTGTTGAATTTTATAATCGTTAGTAAACATGTTTTGATATGTGGTGCGAAACAACATGTTTTGTCTGTAGCGCACACAACAAGCCGAATGGCTAAGGAGGCGGTCCGTGCTAGATATCGCCATGCCCAGAATAGAAGTTGTTCAAGCGGCAGAGAACTATGGGCGCTTCAAAATAGAGCCACTTGATCCTGGATACGGCAATACGCTCGGAAATGCTCTGCGGCGCGTGCTTATCTCGTCAATTCCGGGATCAGCTATTACCAAAATTAAAATCGATGGCGCATATCACGAGTTCTCGACAATCGCTGGTGTTCGCGAAGACGTGACCGAGATTGTCTTGAATGTAAAAGGTGTTCGGATGCGCTCCTACGCTGAACGCCCAGTGAAAGTGTTGTTGACCAAGCAAGGGCCAGGTCCGGTCCGTGCTGGAGATATCGATACACCAAGCAATGTTGAGCTGGTGAACCCTAATCATTATATTTGTACCCTCGACAGTGAAGAAGGGCATTTAGAGATTGAAATGACGGTTGAGCGAGGGCGTGGTTATTTACCAGCCGACCAACGTGATACGTTACCCATTGGTGAGATTCCCGTCGATGCCATTTTTACACCTGTACCAAAGGTAAATTACCTTGTTGAGAATACCCGTGTTCAACAGGCAACAGACTTTGATCGACTTCTTATTGAAATCTGGACTGATGGAACGATTAAACCTGGTGATGCATTGAGTCACGCCGCACAGGTCCTCGTACAATACAGTCAAACAATTGCGGACTTCAATCGACTGACAATGGAACCAGAACCAACCGCTGCACCAGATGGTCTGGCCATTCCCGCCAATATCTACGATACACCTATCGAAGAGTTGGATTTGACGACACGTACATACAACTGTCTCAAGCGAGCGGATATCACCAAGGTTGGTCAGGTATTGGAAATGGATGAAAAAGCTCTTATGTCCGTCCGCAACCTGGGGCAGAAATCAATGGAAGAGATTCGTGATAAACTCATTGAACGCGGGTATATACCCAAAGAAAGTGCTGGTGCGTTAGCAGCCGCAGCGAGCCAACTGTCTGTAACACCCGTCGAAAGTTAGTATGCACCCAAACACAGAGCGCCTCGTTTCATCTTGTGCTCAATGATAGGCGCTCTATGGTGTAAAAAGAGGAAAGCTGTATGCGACATCGAAAACATAAGCGGATGCCTGGCACATCAGCAGAGCATCGTAAGGCACTATTACGAAATCAGATGATTGCGCTGATCCAGCATCGACGCATCCAAACAACACTCGCCAAGGCCAAAATCGTCCAACCAGAGTTCGACCGATTGATAGCTCTGGCACGTGAGGACACCCCTCATAATCGACGTATGGCCCTCTCAAGACTGGCCAGCAAGGAAGCAATGCGGAAACTCTTCTCGTTTGCCCCACAGCAATACGAAGGGCGAACTGGAGGCTTTACACGCATTACACGGCTGGGGCCCCGCAAAGGCGACGCTGCCGAGATGGCCCTGATCGAGTTAGTTTAGCAAAAGATAAGCGCACGTACGGATGAGTTCCACGTCACCAACACGAAATATAGGCTTGCGTATCGAATATGATGGCACCGATTTTGTTGGTTCACAATGGCAAAACAACGGTCGCTCAGTGCAACAAGCACTGGAAGATGCCTGGGAACAGTTGACACAGGATCGTAAACGTATTATTCTGGCAGGCCGAACAGACTCTGGAGTGCACGCACGTGGGCAAGTTGCGAACGTTCGCACCACCACCCATCACGACATTACAACGATTCAACGCGGCTTAAATGCCATTTTGCCCGAAGATGTTGCCGTTTTGGATGCGTGGGAGGCATCATACGATTTCCACGCACGTCATGATGCGGTGCGCCGAGACTATCGTTATCTTATCGATGATGATATGACTGAGTCGCCACTCCTACGACGACACGTTGTGCGTGTCCCCAAGCCGTTGGACATTGCAGCTATGGCTCAGGCACTAGAGCCGTTCCTGGGAAGGCATGATTTTGCTGCTTTTGTAGCTGGCCAACATGATGGATCAACTGTACGGACGTGCTATACGGCGACATGCAACAGAATGAATATATTTGGTCGTCAGGTTATTGCGATTGACATGGGAGCAAACGCATTTCTGCACCATATGGTTCGCAATATTGTGGGAACTGTGTTGCTGGTGGGCGAGGGTAAACACAGTGTTGAGGACATCTCACGTATTCTCCAAAGCCGTAACCGTCGCCAAGCGGGGCGTACTGCTCCAGCCCATGGTCTCTATTTAATGTCGGTCACCTACCCAACCGACGCTGTGTAAAAACATACAACACGCATAGCGTGAGCATATCATCGCCGCTCACGTTTGATCTGGGAGAAAGTACATGAAAACCTACTCGCAAAAGGCATCAGAGGTGCAGCGCGATTGGTATGTGATCGATGCGACTGATCAAACACTTGGTCGGTTATCAACACAAATAGCCACGCTGCTCCGTGGAAAGCACAAACCAACCTTCAGTCCCAACCTTGATGGTGGTGACTTTGTGGTGGTGGTGAATGCTGAGAAAGTACGCTTAACGGGAAATAAAGCAGAACAAAAAGTCTATTATCGCCACTCAGGGTTTCCTGGTGGTATTAAACGCATCCCATTCAAACAAATGTTAGCCAAACGACCAGAAAATATCATTCGCCTGGCCGTGAAGGGTATGTTACCTAAGACACGATTGGGGCGTCAGCAGATTGTCAAGCTTAAAATTTATGCTGGTCCAACTCATCCACACGCGGCACAACAACCAAAAGTTCATGAGCCACGCCCACGGGGCTAGGCTGGGCAAGCTGTGCCTGTGTTTGTGGCAGTATAAAAATCGGTACGGATTGTTTGTTAAAAACACATCATGATTGGAGATGAATAGATGACAGAAAAGCGCTACTATCAAGGGACTGGACGACGCAAAACTGCGGTAGCGCGGGTGCGTCTCTTCCCCGGTGAGGGAGAGTTTGTTGTCAATGGTAGACAACCTACAGATTACTTTGGCACACGTGACAAGTTTCAAAAGAACATGCTCAGTCCTCTTGAATTAACTGGCCACGCGCAAGATATGAATATACTGGTCAAAGTAAGTGGGGGCGGTGTCTCTGGTCAAGTAGGAGCTATTCGACACGGCATCGCACGTGCACTCCTCGATCTTGATCCTGAACTGCGACCAACCCTGCGAAATGCTGGTATGCTTACGCGTGACCCACGAATGAAAGAGCGCAAAAAACCTGGTTTGAAGCGCGCCCGCAAGCGACCACAATACACAAAACGGTAAGCTGGTATAGCTGCTTGTCGTGTTGAACTTAGGGACATGTACACATTGACCATCGAAAGATAATGACCTGGCCAACGATTGGCACAGGTCATTACTGACTTTGTAAGTAACTAGCTGTTTAATCCGCTCTCGTCGGAGTAATCACTGAGCGTAGAGCCTCAACCTGTGTTGGTTCAGCAAAAACGCACGCAGCAGGCATTTTCCTCCCATCGATCATAGAGCCAACGTGTAAAGGTTGACCCATTAAATCAATCGCCTGACCGCCAGCCGCATACAGTATAGCCAGACCAGCCGCGATATCCCAGATAGCTGCACGTGATAACAGAGCCCCAATCGCACTGCCACGTGCCACGTACGCAAGCGATGCAATCGAACACCCTAATGAACGCGTTTTCCCAGGAAATGCAATTTGAAAATACCGATGGGCATCAGAGGGAATAGAAAGCCAATCCTCATTATTCCATGACGAATGGTGCGGTGCAACATGGATACGCTGGTCGTTCCAAAACGCATGTCCTGCTGTATCACACCAATACACATCGCCTAAAATGGGTAGATAAATCACTCCCAGATATGGCACACCATCACGTAACAGCCCAATAGAAATGCCCCACGATGCTAAACCACTGACAAATGATGCTGTCCCATCGATAGGATCAATCGCCCATAAGAATTCACGCTCGATGCCACTGCGTGTTTGCTCTTCGCCAATAATGCCATGATCGGGATATCGCGTTGCAATGCGTTCAACAAGCATTTGTTCGACTGCCTCATCCGCTTCAGTCACCCATGTGTTATCTGCTTTACGCCAACTGCGAGCCTGGTTGAAATATTGTCGTGCAAGTATACCCGCTTCTGTAGACCACGAGCGCATTTCATCGAGATCGATATCGCTCATAAATTTGTTATGTCCTCCTGGTATGCATCCATACATATTATAGCTTAGATAGCTTCTCACGGCTCCCCTTGAGTAAACCAGTATACCGTGAATTGCAGAAAGTGCTATGAGACCGTGCGAGTACCCGAAAAGGCGTGGTATAGTATCAAGGTTACACCACGTTTGTGTAGCTACCACAGAACGTTATTAGGAAGGAAAGCATTGTGCCTGACGGCCTTTCTCAAGTTGCAACTGATATCTATCAAGTTCGCTTACCACTCCCGTTTGAACTCAGGATCGTCAATTGTTATATCCTCAAAGATGGTACTGGTTGGACCATTATCGATACAGGCTTAAACTATCCGCCCAGCCACGCTATGTGGAACATGACCTTTGCTGAACTTGGTATTCAGCCAGAGGGGCTCAACCGCATTATTCTGACCCACGCCCATCCTGATCACTACGGCATGGCAGGATGGTTCGCAGAAACCTACGATATCCCGATCTTGCTATCGTCGCTTGAGCAATATTTTGCACAACATGCCTGGATTGATAGTACCTATACTGATGATGCCTTCATCACCTTTTTTGGCAGACACGGGCTCCCAGACGATCTGGCTGTACAGATCCAAAAAGACATGGCTGGCCTGCGTGCAATGATTAAAACGGCGGAAAAGGTCACCCTGCTTGAACCGGATGCACACATCAGGATTGGCCAACGCGATTTCCAAACACACGTAAGTCGCGGGCATAGCGATGGACACCTGGTGTTTCACTGTGCCGAAGAGCGTTTACTCCTCTGTGGAGATGCCGTCTTGAGCAAAATCACCCCGAACATTGGCATCTGGCCGCTGAGCCGCGAGAATCCGCTGGAGGACTTCCTTCAATCACTGGAATACCTCGCTATGCTGCCTGTCGACCTCGCGCTCACCGGACATGGTCCGGTTATCACGGCCTTTGCAGATCGCCTGAACGAGCTACACGTACATCACGAAGAGCGACTACATTTGCTTGAAACAGCGATCACCAAAGAGACCCATGCTTTTGAAGCCGCACACTCACTCTTTGACATCGAGCGCCTCTCGTCGCATCAGAAACGCTTTGCGTTAGCTGAAACGCTGGCACACCTGGAATATCTGGCACGTTTAGGTCGACTTGAACGGATAGAACAGCACGAACACATACGGTATCGCCGCGCAGCCTAGCAAAGGATAGCGTCTTTTATGTACAAAGCCATCCTGTTCGATCTTGATGATACACTCTATGATTTTTATACCTACCGCACGGAGCAACTGCAATTAGCTTTGGCCAACATATTTGAGCATTACCCCTACTTGCAGCCAGCATCCCTGATCCAGCGCGCCATCGATACCCATGTGTACCACCATCAATTACCCACATTCCTGCGTACCCACGGCGTTGATGATGAGGCACTTATTACAGCAGCCTGTGCAACACATGAATATGACTGGTTTGAGAAAATGCAACTCGATCAGGATGCCATCCCACTGTTAGAGTGGCTGCGACCAACCTACAAACTTGGCCTGGTCACAAATGGTCCTTCCTGGACACAACGCGCCAAAATTGAACAGTTTCAGTTAGCCGCATATATGGATGTGCTTACTGTTTCAGAAGAAGTTGGAATTGCTAAGCCAGACCCGATCATCTTCCATATGACGTTGGAACAGCTTGATATTCAACCTGGAGCAGCCTTATTTGTGGGTGATTCACCAGAACACGATCTCTGTGGTGCCAATGCAGCAGGTATTCAGAGTATCTGGATCAATCGTCGCGGTCTCGCGCTGCCTGAAGATACACCCAAACCATTGGCTACGATCACACGACTCGCAGAGGTAACTACACTGATTTCCTGATTACGGGGATATTATGTCTACTTCACCTAGCACCAAACGGGTTTCGCCCTGGACAGGAGTCATATCACTACTCACACGCAAACGATCTTCGGGCCGTGCATCTGGCTTTGGTTCGTACACACCCAACAACAGGGTGTATCGTCCCGGTGCTAAATCGCGGGGTAGCTGGATGGAGCGCTCATCGTGCAGCGGATCGCCGACAATCCACCTCGTGGTAAGCCCAGCATCGCCATGGCCACTCAGCGGCGGACCATCGGCTTGTGCTAGCGGTGGTATTGTACAGTCCTGACACAAATGAAGAAACATCGCGTAGTTTTTCGATGGTTGAGCAACGGCTTCCCAATACAACGTCACCGGCAAAGATCCACCAACACGCGCTGTATCTCCTAGAAACGGGAGACTGTAGCCACGCAACTTGATTTCATTCCCAAATGTGGCTTCCAGCGGGATAGCTGGCTGTGGGATATTGCCAGCCCCATCTGAGTTAAATGTCTCAGGAAAGCTCTGACACATCACCTCAACACCGATCAGGCTATCGCCAGTGCCACCACAGGGCCACGTAAATTGCGGATACTGGAATCGCAGGCCGAGCAATCCATAGCGATCTGCTTCCGTTACATCCTGATTAGGGAAGCTCTCGGCAAGTTGTTGGGCCGACAGTGGTGGGTCTACTGAACGAGCGTGATCAGGGGCAATGAGCAGTAACATACGCTTCTTCCCAAAAGCCTGTGGATTAAACTCTCTCTGGTAAATACGATCAAAACGCCGGCGTATATCATCGACACTATCAAGCGCCTCAAAAGGGTCGCCAGCACCAAACACTGCAAAAACGACTGGCTGTGGCAGTGGGTCAGGCGTTACACGTGGTGCATAATATTCCCACATCGGTTGGGCATAGTAAGGATGTAGGATGAGCAAATCATCGGGATGCACGCGCCGCGCCACATCAGTGATAGCCTCACGCCACTGCTCTTTCACCGGTGCCCCTGAGAAAAGCCCATGCTGCGGTTGGAAGAGCACCAGACCATTCACCAGCAATACACCACCGAATAAACCCCACAGACTTGCGTCTATCCAACGACGCTGGTGCTCCACAATGGCTTGCCTAAACGGATACGCGACTACCAAAATCCACGCAGGAAATGCAATCATAGCGTAGCGCGCCTCGTAGATCGGCACAAAAGCCAGGGCCACCGCAAACAAAACCAAGGGAACAACAAACATACACAGCAACATAATTGCAACTGGATCGCGTTGCTGTGCCGCACGGCCAAGCGCAACTAATCCCCACAGCGTCAATGCAAGCGAAGGCAACGCCCACACAACTAGTGGGACACCAAACCAACCACCAACATTACCCTGATCAACACCAAAATGCGTGAGTGCGGTCCACGTACCCAGCAATGGCCCGGCGGTGATAAAATCTCCCAGCCGTTGACTTTCGTGCCAGACTGCCTGAATGGTTCCCCAAACACCAACCACGGCCATGACGAGCATCGCCAGGGCAAACGACCAGCGACTGACCAACCACGACCAGCGACGCGAGATACCTGCAAAAGGCTGCTGTGGCCAGATGATCACGTAGGCCACAATACCACCAGCTACGGCCAGCAAAGCCAGGCGATGGACAAAAAGAGATACCAGAGCAATACCCACCACCAACGCCCATGCCGAACATGTTTCGCGATTGAGTGCACGTACGGAAGCCCATAGCAGTAGGGCCATTATCAGAGCTAACAGGCTATACACCTTCGTATCCTGGGCATACCAGATTGCAAACGGTGAGGTCGCTATCAACATGGTAGCAACCACTGACCATCGCGTATTTTGCTGCGGGGTATGGTATGCACAGATAGTAGCGAGATAGATCGCGACAACTGCGCCAGCACCGGTAATTGCTGAAGGAAACCGTAACATCCACTCACTATCGCCAGCAAAGGGAACCCATCCCTTAAGCACAAGATGATAGATTGGATAGGCTGCATTGGGGCTGATCAGATCACCAATCAGAACACTCCAGCCCTTACTCGTAACCTCAGACCAGGTGCTGCCTTCATCCAGCCAGAGGCTCTGTGCACCCAGATTATATACCCGAATTGCCAGTGCTACAATAAAACAGGTTAGACCAACCATCAGGACTTGATGCTTGCGTAGCCTGGCCATCATATCCGAGGGTTGCACACGTGGAGCTGCGCCAGGTTGCCCTTGTGTTACTGCCATAAAAGAGATTGTAACTGAGGCATCAGAAGCAGTCAAATACGTGATGCACATACCTAGTGACGCATAGCATTAAATCTGGTATTATATCGCTGTAGCACAAAAATGATTGGGAGTCATAGATGTCGATTTCGTACAGCGAACATACCGCGCTTACGTGTCCATCGTGTCACAAGCCTTTCGAGGCTGAGTTGTGGGTGCTTATTGATGCGGCTGAACGGCCAGACCTTGCACAAAGGTTGCAGGATGAGTCGCTGAATGTCGTGGCATGTCCCCACTGTGCATATCGGGGAACAGCTGACGCACCACTCCTCTTCCACGACCCGACACATCGACGCGTGTATTTTGCTGCACCATCAGGTGTCGAGGAGCATGTGTGGCGAGATCGTGCACACGAATTGTTATATCTGCTCATTGGAAATCTGCCAGAAGAAGCACGATTGCCCTATGTGAGCGATGTACAGGTTGAAAACGATATCGAGGGTGTCCGACGCGCTATGTTACGCAAACAGGGTAGAAAACCGAACACCACCAGCCAAACCACGATACCGGCAGATATAGTATCGCCACCTACCACATCTCCATCACCACCAACAGACGCTACCGCAACATCACTGGAAGCCGTATCGCCTCTTCTAGAGGCCGTGCGTGAGCTTATCGCTGCCGACAGCCCAGAAACCTTTCAGGCTATTGTCGAACAACACCCGATGCTGTTGAGTGATGCAGCGGATGTAA
Organism: Chloroflexi bacterium AL-N1; assembly: GCA_013122435.1. Taxonomy (GTDB): domain Bacteria; phylum Chloroflexota; class Chloroflexia; order Chloroflexales; family Roseiflexaceae; genus AL-N1. Next base: position 255,100 of record WYDT01000010.1, on the reverse strand, counting down.
CGCTTGTTCAACTCGCAGAGGTTGCATACAACGAAGGAGAACGCGATGTAGCGGAGGCGCTGCACGATGCACGCAAAACACTCGCAAATTTGCGAACAACAACCATTGAACCACAGCTATCAACACCCAAACCAACCAACGAAAATGGGGGTAGCCCACCACCCTCGGACAATCTCACAGATGAGGCCTATCAAAGCCTCATGAATGTTATGTCAAGCAAAATGCTTATGGAAGTCGTGCGTAACTACCCAACCTTACTAGAACCCTGGGCCGACAACACACTTGTTGCGCGTGTAGAAACAGCCCTCGAGGAAGGGAATGAACGTCTGGCAGGAGATATCGAGGAGCGTCGCGAGTTGCTCAACGAACTACGGATCGAGCTCTCGGAAGCGAACGCTGTACTACAAGCTATTCAGGTTCTCCTCAAAGCAGGAAATGACGAAACGCTTATACAGGTACTAACCGACTACCCCATATTATTGACAGATATAACTCAGGACATGCTACTGCGCCTATCGGGTGAGGCACGCGCGCAGGGTGACGATTCATTAGCGGCACATGCCGTAGAAGCTCGTGCAATGTTGCGGAAGGTCCGTACAGGATTAGAACAATGAGGTCAAATAGCTATCCCTATCTTTCACTCCTCAAACATTCATACCCATATGGTATAGCCAGAGACTTCACAACATCTTTCGTCTTAAGTATAAACCAAAGCAGATTTCTTATTTGAGGAGCAATGTCATGATTGATTTTTTTGAATTCCAGTTGCGGCCACGCGTGCAGTTCAAAGTAGGTCTGGTAGATGAGATGGCACCTGAAATAGCTCGTCTGGAAAGCACCCGTGCTATTATTGTGGCCGATGATGGTGTCGTAAAGACCGGTATGCTAGATCGTGTTCACGCTGGCCTCGCAGGTGGTATTGAAATCGTCGGCGATTTTTGTGACATTCCAGCCAATTCGTCGGTTGAGTCAGTTGAACGTGGAGCCGCCTTTGCCAAAGAGATTAATGCCGATGTGATTGTGGCGGTAGGCGGCGGTTCGCCGATTGATACGGCAAAATGTATGCGGATTTTGATGAGCGAAGGAGGGAAGCTCCACGACTATGAGGGATATAATCTGCTGGATAAGCCGCTGGTCCCCATGATTGCTATCCCAACCACCGCAGGCACAGGCAGCGAAGTCACACCATTTGCAGTAATACGTGATGAGGCAGCAGAAGTAAAATTGACCTTCGCCAGCCCTTTTCTGGCACCTGAACTTGCTATCCTCGACCCAACCATGACCCAAACACTACCAGCACGTCTGACAGCCGCAACCGGTATGGATGCGTTGACTCATGCCATCGAGTCGTTTGTCTCAACTGAAGCCAATCCAATTAGTGATAGCTTAGGTCTTCAGGCTATCGACCTCATCTCAAATAATCTGCGTGCTGCAACGCATACCGGCAATGATATGGAAGCCCGTGGCCAGATGCTTGTCGCTGCATGCATTGCCGGGATGGCTTTCTCCAGTGGTTTCCTTGGGATTGTGCATGCCATGGCACATGCTATTGGCGGAAGTTATCCTGTCCATCACGGGACGGCCAATTCCATCTTATTACCACATGCAATGCGCTTTAACAGTGAGATTGCCCCAAATCGTTTTGCGCGTATCGCACGATCAATGGGGGTAAATGCTGGAGGACGAGCCGAGGAGTATGTCATTGAAGACGGTATTGCAGCCGTTACGGCACTCGCCAATGACTGCAATATGCCGATGCGTTTGCGTGATGTTGCTGTCCCCAAAGAAGCCCTGCCAGCACTCGCCGAGGTAGCGCTTACTGATGGAACTATTTTCACGAACCCACGCACGGCAACAGTTGAAGAAATTGTGCAACTATTAGAGGAAGCCTGGTAACGCAGATACAACCAGACATCTGGCTAAGGCCACGGCAGGACCCACTCGATAGAAGGAAGTGTGGATTCATCTGTGGCCTTACCATGAGTGCATCTCAGGTCATCACTTATGCCAACTATCATCACAACGCTCGGCTCACTGTTCTACACTAAGCACGGCGATCAGGGCCCCACAGTCATTTGTATTCACGGTGCCGGAGGCTCACATCTCCACTGGGGCTACCAACTACGCAACCTTGCAACTACTGCTCAGGTCATTGCGTTGGATCTGCCAGGTCACGGTCGTTCAGATCCGCCCGGACACATGAGTGTTGATAATTATAGTAAAGCCGTTATTGCTTTTATGGACGCCCTAGAATGTGAACGGGTCATATTACTGGGACATTCGATGGGCGGCGCTATTAGCATGTGGACAGCACTCGCAGCCCCTGAACGTGTAGCAGCACTTGGTTTAATCGGAACAGGTGGTCGGTTGCGCGTTCTGCCACAGATTCTGGATGGATTAGCAGACGAACATCAGATTGCCGCAACCATTCAGTTTATCGTCGAGCATGCCTATGTAACTACGACGCCTGAATCTATCATCCAGCAGGGTATTGAGAGCTACGCTGCCTGTGATCCAGCAATCTTCCGTGGTGACTTTATCGCATGCAACAACTTTGATATACTTACAAAACTCCCTGCTATTCATCAGGCATCTGCCATCATCATTGGTGCTGAAGATCAACTGACTCCGCCTAAATATGGTGACACATTACGTACTCAGATGCCCAACGCAACCCTCTCATTGATACCCGATGCTGGACATATGGTTATGATTGAGCAGTATGAGGCAGTGAATAGCGCTTTACAAACATTTATCACATCGACACAATCGTCTTGAGTACCATCAAAATAAATCTTGTAAAGCTTCTCAATATCACCCCATCATCGTATAATTAGGGGGGAAATTACTAGTATCCTAACGTATCGATTGTTTGTTTTATTCATATTTAGTCCTATGTTAGTTTCACAAATTCTTATTCTTATCGTTGTTACATTCGTATTATTTCTTATTATCGCCATGCTTGCCCCACTGGAAGCACTGGGCTGGTGGGCTGGATGGGACCACGATCAACCGAGTCCGCAGGCGCCCCTCGAACTACCGACCCTGGACCATTCACAGATAGTCGCTTCACAACAAGCCGAATGTTATGTCGTCTATTTAAGTGGCGTAGGCATGCTTGGTGGTGATATGCTTACTGAGAAGGAACAAGCGTTTCTTGATGGTCTCGCAACACAGCTTCCCCATGCCGTGATCGTGCGTGACATCTTTCCCTTTTCGGTAACTAACAGACCCTTAACAAATGAACGAGTCATGGCCTGGTTCTGGCGCTGGATTGGGGGATTAAAGCGGCGGGGCTTTAATATGTTGCTGCTCCGTTTCGTGCAGATACGAAACGTTCTGCAAGTCGGAGTATCGGCAGATCGACGGTATGGTCCCATCTATAATTTTGGGGTAGCGAAAGAAATTATTGAGGGGTTATTGCGTTGTGGATATCATCTCGGTCAACCCAAACCGGTCATTCTGGTAGGGATTAGTGGCGGTGGACAGGTTTCTGTAGGCACAGCACCGTTCCTGAGCCACAGTTTACGTGTACCAATCCAGGTTATTTCGATCGGTGGTGTCCTGACAGACGATCCCGGAATTGTAGCTGTCGATCACCTCTATCATCTTTCTGGGAGCAAAGACTATATTCAGCACATTGGAAACATCCTCTATCTCGGGCGATGGCGTATATTTCCACAATCTGCCTGGAATCGCACACGTGCCAAAAACAAAATTACGGTGATCCGTATTGGTCCAATGAAACACATGGGGTATGGAGATTATTTCAGTCGGTCTGCCATGCTACCAGATGGTCAAACACATATCAGCAAAACACTCGATACCATTGTGGAGATTCTCGAAACACATCATCATATGGAAACACATCAATCGGAACAACAGGTTGTAGCAACGCCTTGAGATAACCCTATGTTTGAACTCTTACACAGCGTACTGCAATTTTTTGCAGATGTATGGTGGACTATTCGCAATTCACTGCAACTCAACCCTGAGATGCGACAGAGCGTAGGCACAGATCTCCGCTCAACCTATGTTATCGTCACCGTAGCTATATTGGCAGGTGCGTCACTCTTGTTAGGGCAAAGTGTTATTCTCTTTCTCAACCATGTTTCTCCTAGACGATTTATTATCAGCCTCGTTGTCAATGGCATTATTTTTGCGATTGAGTTTATGATATGGGCAACGAGCATGTGGTTGGTTGGCCTGTTCTTGTTTGAAGTAACCCCCTCGCTTGGCACTGTGTTACGATTAGTTGCGCTTGGCAGCGCACCTTTTGTGTTTGGATTCCTTATTCTCATCCCCTACTTTGGCAACTTTTTTGCGCGCGCACTTTATGTATGGAGTTTTCTCATCATTTTAGTCATCGTACAATCTACCTTTGAAGTCAGACTTGTATCTGCACTGCTCTGTGTTGGATTGGGCTGGGTACTGATGTTGTTGATGAGCAGCACAGTTGGCAAACCCATTGTTGCACTACGAAGGTGGCTCTGGCGACGTGTTGTCGGGCCTACACGCTACGATAATGCACACGATATGCTGGCCATTCTGGTGCAGGATGCTCAGGAAAAAGTAGCTCTTGAAAACGCACCACGTCCCTCAGAACATACCATCAGACAGACATAAATTCCATGCTAATCTTGCTTTCCGACCATACCTACTATCGGCACCAAACATTAATCGTATCACTACTTAACCCCGCATAACACTCCCATTCTTATCTCATATCTATAGGAAACACATAAAAGATGAGACGATTTGAGCCGATTACGGCTTGTAAATACCAGCTTTGAGAAAATTCTCCTTTTATGATAATCACACAGGCAAACTACTCTTTACTACTTATTTGCCTTATTCGTCAAAAGGAGAACATGATGAAAACACGTATTTTTGGTGCGCTTGTAGCGACGGTAGCCCTGTTGATCGGTCTCGGGGTGTTTACGCCAGCGTATGCTCAGGTGGCCTGTGCTCTGGGTATCACCGATACCGATGGTTTGGGTGCGGATGTGATGGACGGAACATCAGGCAATGACACGCTCAATGGGAACTGGGGCGATGATACGATTCGTGGGTATAACTGTAATGACACGCTCAGTGGCGGATTTGACGCTGATGTGATTTATGGTGGCTCTGGCAATGATGACATCGAAGGCAACGACGGTCCTGACATCCTGTACGGTGGTCCCGATAATGATGACATCAGCGGTGGTGACAACGATGATGAGATTTATGGTGGCTCTGGCAATGATACGCTCAACGGCAACAATGGCAAAGACGAAATCTACGGTGGTGATAACAATGATACCCTCTACGGCAATAGTGGTGCCGATGATCTGTATGGTGGGGCTGGTGATGATACCCTGGTCGGTGGCGATGGTGCGGACTATCTTGAAGGTGGCGATGGGTATGATGTCTGCAATGGGAATGGTGGTAACGACACCTTCCATGCCAGTTGTGAAGTCCAAAATCCATAAGACCCTACCGTGTCAATTAGGTTAAGCCTTTTCACTGTCGTGCTCAAGAATTAATCTTGATGCACGACAGCGTGTCTCATATCTACATATACTGGAATCTTTCTCACCTTAAGGAGCATATGATGAAACGTTATATCTTTAGTTTCTCGTTTATTGTCCTGCTGGCCCTCAGTAGCCTGTCCATGTCCGTCCAGGCCCAAGACCAAGACGACTGTGGCATGGGGGCAACGCTTGTCGGTAATATGTTTGCGAACAACATTGTTGGAACCCCCGACAACGACAGGATCAGAGGTCTTCCCGGAAATGATATTATCGATGGTGGCGCCTGCCATGACAGAATCAGAGGTGATGCTGGCAATGACGAATTGTTTGGTGGCAGTGGCAATGACCGTATTTCTGGCGATGACGGTGATGATTACTTAAACGGTGGCCCTGGTGATGATTATCTGGTGGGCGGCCCCGGTTATGATGTTTGTATTGGTGGTCCTGGTAATGACGTCTTTGATGTCAGTTGTGAAGTCCAAATACAATAACACACCATCACGTCACTAAGTAGGAACGTGTGCTGTTGTGCTGATGAGATGGTTTTGTTGCGCGGCAGCGTGACCCGTATCTTCTCTACATACAAAATCTTTTAAGGAACATATGATGAAATGCTATCTCTTTAATCTTTCTTTCATTGTCTTACTGGTGCTCGGCAGCCTGACGGTTTCGGTCCCGGCCCAGGCACAGGAGGATTGTGCTGCAGGCATCATGTTCATAGGTAGCGGACTTATCCTGGGAACACCCGACAATGATCGGCTTAGTGGCATGGCCGCCAATGATGAGATTTATGGCTATGATTGTCATGATGAATTGCGTGGCCTTGGTGGTAACGACAAGATCTACGGTGGCAGCGGCAGTGACCGTATTTCGGGTGGGGACGGCGATGATGAATTGTATGGTGGTGATGATGATGATTACATAGTAGGAGGCCCTGGAAATGACTACATCGATGGCGGCGCTGGCGCTGACGTTTGTATTGGCGGTGGTGGTGTCGATGTAATCGTTAACTGTTAGCCCAGGTCATTGGCCATTCACAGGCTTATAAGATAAAACTTTATACCTAACGATACGAGTCTTCGTAGCACACAGAGCCAAATCATAGCTCTGTGTGTTATGTTTTTGGGTCCTGTTTGACAAACATCAACCCCTGCCAACAATGCCGACCACAACAATCTGACCCAAACCAGCCAATATGTTGATAATGTGCCTTCAAGCATTGAACTTGTATGAAGTGTGACTGGCAATACTTACACATAGCAGCCTGACAATTGCATTCGCTATAAGATGTATCAATCTGATAAATCAATATACCTATAATCCAATTTCAGACAAGGGATTGTGTAGACTCTGCTCACTCAGTTTTTTCTATGTAGGATAAGTTCTCTAAAGCCCTGGAATACGCGTATCCAGACGCATCCGTGTGAACACCATGAGGCAGGAGCATTGCTCCTGCCTCATGGTGTCGATATTGTAAAGGAAAGTATCTCTCAGGGCGGTGTTAACGCAGCCTCATTCGAGCGTGCAACCGTAACTCCTGTAGCATCCTGTGCGATAATGAGAAAGCTATACTCAGTTGCAGATTCAAGATCTTCAAGCGTGATTGTTATGCGATGTGGCCGCAGGATCGCATGGGCTGTCCAACTGACCTCCAAATCGCTTTTGATGTAGACCCAATAACCATCTAACGCCTCATCTGTACTGGCATCCCACGTTAATTGAACCATGGATGTCTGCGTTTGTTCGGCGTTCAGGGTAAGCGACTCAACTTCCTCACCTTCGATAATTGTTGGTGGTGTATAGTGGCACCATTCGCCGATAGTTGGTGTCAGGGCACCGTCGTACCAGGTTGCCAGAAAGTCGTCCCAACTCCCATCACGTGCATAAGCAAAGCCTTCTGTAACAATTACGGTCGTCGTGGTATCGATAGTCCACGCTGCCTGGAGAGGCATCGTTTCAGTGTAAATACTGGAACGCCATGCAACACTGGAAGGTGAGGTGAGTGGCAACGGTGCCAGGATCGTCACCGAGTTATCGTAATCCCAGAACTGACTGGGAGCGATATGTGGCGAACCGGAACGGACACTCTTATTTACGTTGGTGAGCGCCACACGGACCTGTTCTGTGGCTGCACGCACTCCATAGGACTCATTTGCCGGAAAAGCCTGCCAGAGATTGCGTGAAAAGGTACCTAACCCAATCAATTCGTCAGGCGGGCCAAGCGTGAAGTTTTGCTCACCACATTGGGTCGTGTCAACGTATTTGCTGTTACTGGTAGCCTGACCGATTGGCGTAGTTATACCATCCTGTATTGCCCGCTGGAGTGCTTCACCAAGACTGTTCGTGGCTACAGCAATATCTTCGATAGCGGTGCGACTCAGACTAAAAATCACATTGGGATGGTTTGAATCAAGGTTACGCTGATAGTTTGAGACAATGACAGCCGCAATATCCTGCGTGCTTCTGGCAGGCGCAAGGTGCATAATGTATTGGTCATAGGGCGCAGCAAGCCAGGCGTAGTTTGGTGATGCAATGAAGATGTCGGCAGCATTACGCACCTCGTACAATGTATCCAGGTTGCCTTGAAAACACTGATCAAAGAATAAAAGGTCAAATGGATCAGTACCATTATCAGTCGCAGCAGCAAGTGCCTGTCCTAAGCCAACCGTACCAAGAAATCCCCGATCAGTAACATCATCTGGAGTTGCAGGCATACTTTTGGCCAACGGTGGGAGCGTCGACTCTGATTGTATAGATTCTTCCGATACTATGGGAGCCAGCGTTGGCCAGTCAACCTGTGGGGCCATTGCAATGCCATGACCCATCAATGAGACCATTGCGCGATCCGCAGGAAAGGTTTCACGTGCATAGGTTAGAAACCAGGTCAGCACATCAGGATCAGCTGTATTTAATTCACTCTTTCCCCAATATTGCTCAACGACACTGGTTTCTTGCATCTGACCATTGGCAATCGTAAGTACTTTTGTATCATTTACACCAGTGCCATCCACAAACAGAACAATCTGCACATTCGGGTTGAATTGTGAACCCTGGCGCAAACGCTCAGTTATCGAATCTATATAAGGCGAAAGATCATTATCCGCCGCAAAGTAGACCATCAGCAGGATACGTTCTGTGGACTGTGTTACAGCCATTGCAGGTGAATGGCCACTGCGTATCTCATCCGGGTGTTCGGCATGGGGTAGTGTAGTGGTTCGAATGCGAAAGAAATACGTTGTACCCGGTGTAAGCCCATCGACTCGATATCGATCCGCGCGTTTGTCAACTGTGTGACCATGCACCATATACGGGCCATCCTGTTGTGTTGCATATCCAATTTCGTAGTATCCCGCATCATCTGTGTAGACAATTGGCTTCCAGGAAAGCTCTACTGCGTCATCCTCGATAACAACAGGAGTAATATTAATTGGTGCAACAGTCTGAGACATCAACCAATCAGGATCAAGACGGGATAAGCAGCCTCGTGCGCTGGTATTTCTCACCGATAATGCGTTATAGGCTATATCGATAGTGCCAGCGAACCTGCAAATGTGTGGTGGAATAGGCCCACTCAGATGATTATCAGATAGAAACGTTTGCTCCAAATGGGGCAAATTGGCCACCATAACTGGAAATGCTCCGGTGAGCCGATTAGCAGTGAGAGCCAACTCAATTACGTGTCCGTTGGCACAAACAACACCATACCAGTCACATGGTGCTATCGGGCTGGTAAAGGTAAGCCAACCCGTCGAATTGGTCCACTGGGGACCGCCCGTAGTCTCATAAAGTCTGACCAGTGCTAGACACTCTTCTGGTGGCACTGCAACACCTTGAGTACAGGACTCATGGGCTGCCTGTAGTCCCTCAGTCGTAGAATCAGCCCGAAGTTGTGCGGGTGTGATCAACGTCAAGATTAGTAGTGTCATGAGGATTGAATACATAACCCTCATATATTTTCTCGTGTGGAAAAAGATCATTATGTGTCCCTTCCTATAGCTCACAAAGCATATATGTCCCAGTATCTATGAACGATGATATACAACACATCTGTTATTTACTGGGAACTACTGGATCACATGTGAACTAAATCGGCTCACATCGATCTACAATCATTTGGGGCTATTGAGCAGATGGTTCAGATAGAGTGCGAGCGTATATGCTGTCATTTTGGTGGCGGCCCTGCACAAGATAGCCCACAAACAGCAGCTACCCAATCGTTCAAAGAGCAACTGCTCTGACAGTTCGGTGGTTATGGTCTTCGTCATCTGGAGAAGCCGTTCGATCAGATTCGCCAGGGAGAACGGCAAGGACATGCACTGATTATGCACTCGTCTGTTGTGCCGAAACATATGCCGTTGCACGACCCTTGCCCCGTACACGAAGATATCCTTGTTGCACCAAGCCCGTCAGACGCCGCGTGGCGGTTGGTTTACTGATATGTGCTTTTACCATTAACATTCTGGGGGTTACACGGCCTTCACGTTGGACTAATGCCAGCGCGTGTTGGGCAATGATATCAAGTTCACAAAATGGCTGTGTGTTCGTAGATTGAAGACCTGCTGATGATATAGTATCAGGCTCTCGTAATACCGGATACTGCTCTTGTAATTGCTCAAGATCACGTGTCTCGTCTTCAAAAGCTGCCTCTAAACTGAGTTGATACGCTGCTTGCCAATGTTGTCGTGCTGTTGTATGTTCCCCCATGTCAGCAAGGACTTCCGCAAGATTGTATTGAATACGCACCATAATCAGTCGTAAATGAAGTGACTCACAGATTGCGAGACAATCGTAGTAAGCTCTGGTGGCTTCTTGCCAGCGATGTGTATCATAATAAACTTTCCCAATATTGAGGAGAGCTACAGCTAGACGTTCTCCATTACCTAGATCTTGAAACAAATTAAGTGCTTCACCAAAGGCAGCTAGTGCATTAGCATAATCGTCCACAGCAAGATAAAGAATTCCCAAGTTATTGTATGAGTCTGCAACGCGTGCCAGATCACCCTGCTCCTCTCGTTTTGCTAGTGCCTGTCGTGCAAACACTACTGCCTGCTCAAACTGGGATTGTTGGCTATGGTTATGTGACAACGCATCGTAGATATCAGAACAGATATCGGCATGGTCTTGTGTTGCATGCTGGAGAGCTAATGATAAGTCTTTCTCGGCAGATGACCATTCACGGCGTAACATGGCTAACCATGCACGATCTTTGAGTAACATAAGTAATTCTGGATCGCTCTTGTCAAAACACTCTTCGGCTTGATGGTAATAACTGCATGCAAGCGTCTGGTTATATTGCTCATAGAGTTTGCCCATTCGTCGATAAATCCGTGCCTGCTGCGAGAGCGTGTCAGCTGCCTTGAGTGCACAGCGACATGCCTTCAATGCTTCTTCACGCCTACCAAATCGCATAGCAAGATCGCACAACAGAATCTGTATGTCATACCATTGATGTGCTTCTAGCTGAGTGTATTCAAATCGCTGTAGTATTGAATACAACTGATGCTGAGATGCTTCATCAGCGATTGTGCCAACAGTTGCCAGTACCATTTTTGCCGCAGTTGCTGGGAATCCTGCCTTTTGCCAGTGCATTGCTGCTAATAAAATATCATTGTGGTTAGCATAATAGCGTGCAATCTGGCTGTGACGATTGGAACGGATATCCAATGGTTGGTGATGGTACAGATAGGCCCGTAGAGGTGGAGAAAGACGGAAATCCGCTCCAAAATTAGCTGTCAGAATCAGTCGTTGTCGATGAAGATACAGCAGCGCTTCGCGGACCCTCGTGACTCGCTCATGTTCAGCAATGCCTATCACTAAGGCTCGCGGAATGATTTCATCGCATGTCGCGGCAATTTCTAGCAGGCTTCGGGCTTCCTCTCGACAGTGTATCGGTCGTAGCACATCGTCCAGCGCTATTTGCTCAATTATGTCATCCGCTATGTTGTTAGTGAGTTGTCGTTGTAACCATGCTGCCACGTCGTTGATAGCACGGTTGCGTTCATCAAAAAAAGTATCCGCATTTGAAATCCCTGTCAATGCAATAAGAGTCTCAGTGTAGCGACCACCCTCGACAAACTCGTCAGGATGCAGCGGTTCTACATAGCGATGTCGGAGAATGTTGTAGCGCCACCAGCGTGGATCGCGCCAGGTTGGGTCATCCGAGGGACGTGCTTCTCCAATTGGATAGCAGGTTGGTTCAGGGGCAAGCATACTTACTGCCCATTGCAAAAGTACGCGCAGCGCATTGCCACGTTCATCAGCAGTCGGCGATGTTGTATCACGGATCAATGCTGGATGAACCAACACTGAGTGTGCCAATGGTGATTCTGACAGTATCAGAATACTATGGTAGTTCTTGAGAGCATAATTAACCTGCCGTGTGAAGGTATCATCCAAAACCGTTGCTGCCACATGCTGTTTTAATGGTGGTGTTGTATCATGATTCATGAGTATCGCTTCCTTGCTTTCATATAGTACTCTGTAGAACACGGCTAATGGAGAAACGCCAGAGCTTTGCTCTCTAACTCTATGAGGATTGATGGTTGCCACTGAACACTGCCTTAGTCAACATAAGTATTTTCTATATGACGTATTCAGAATAGCATGTGGAAATGGTTACGATTCCCAGAAATGGAAAAAAGATCCCAGAGTTGCGAAGTAAGGTAGGGTCAAGGTTTCCTAAAACATCTCATGCCGCTTGCGCTGACCAAGATCGGCAATGATCTGCTCCGTTTCGTGGATCTCACTATCGATACCCATCTGCTGAAAGAGCTTGAGGGCCGCAGCAAGCTGCACCTGAGCATCAGGTAGGTTCTCCATCTGGGCAGCAACCACCCCCAGCGCCCGCAGCGCATACGCCATGAGGTACACATCCTCATTCTGTTGGGCAGCCCGTCGTGATTCCTCGAAATGGGTGTAGGCGTCCTGCCAGAGACGCCGTGCCTGTTTGACTTGCCCCAACGTAAAGTGGGCGTAGGGATAGGTGTGGGGTTCTTGCAAACTGAGGACTTCGTTTGCGTACTGTTCGGCCTTGGTAAGGTCATTGAGACCATAGGCCGCTTCAGCGATGTTGGCGGCGGTTACCGTAGCAAAATATGGTTCGCGAATCAAGCGAAAGAAGGTATAGGCTTCGATACCCACATCAATCGCTTCCTGAAATTGCCCGGCCTGTACATAGCTAAACGACAAATTACTCCGAGCTTTTTCCAGATTGACTCGATCACCCATACGCTCATAAATCACCATCGCTCGTTCAGCGTGCTCAATCGCTGAATCAAGGTGCTGTTGACGACCCGCAAGGGCTGCCAGATTGCGTTCAGCCTCAGCCAGACCTGCATCATCCTGCAGTTGTTTGGCCAGCTTGAGGGCTTCCTCAAAGGATTGTTGGGCTTTGTCATAACACCCTTCTTCTTCAAGCAGGTAACCGCGTAGCATTCGCAAGTCGTATTCGGCACGATAGGCACCTTGCCAACTCTGAGTCAGTTCACGTTGATGAAGGTACAGCCTGCCCTGGCGACTGCGAAAACGCACCAGTTGATTCTGTAATCGTACAATAGCCTGTATACCCTCAGCATAACTCTTGATCGCGGCATCGGGATAGCCAAGCGCCGCCTGAAACTCACCCCGGAGCATTAGCACCTGTGCGCTAACTTCGCTCTCGCCTTGCCAATCTAGTGCTTCAAGTTCATTTAACCCCTGGCGTAATTGTCCGACCAACTGGCGTAACTCGCCTCGTATCAGATCCAAGGCTTTCCGCTCGGGTTGCCCCAAATCATTTCGCGAAATACCTTCAAACACGACCAGTGCCGCATTGGTATGTCCTCGCGTGATTTCCAGCGTACGCTGGGGAAACCATACCTGGACTGCCTGTTTGGGTTGACCACCCTGCCACAAATGATACGCTGCTGCGGTATACTCTCCGCCATCAAGCCGGACTGCCACCGCCTCCTGATGGAGCTTCTGGCGTAATTCCACCGACATGTCCTGATAAATGGCCTGCCGCAGCACCGGCAGCAGCAGCACCCCACCAGCCATATCGTGTTCCACCAATCGCAGTGCAGTCAGGGCCGCAAGCGGTGTCTGGTCCCAGACACTCTGAGGGGTTGCGCTGCGAAAAATAGCCAGTCGCTGAAGTAACCGACGCTCTGCCGTGGTCAATCGGCGCCAGAGGCGATCAAAAATTGGCAGCCATCCCGGTGCCGTGTCGAGTGTGGCCAGAATCTGGGTGATAGGTTCACCACCACTGCACAGGGCCAGACAGAGAGAGAGCAGGCGGGGATTCCCACCCGTGAAGGTGTACAACTGATCAGCATCACCTGTGCTCAGACGATAATCTGCAATATGCCAGAAGAATTGTTGGATCTGGGCGGCGCTGAGTCCGGTCAGTTCGATAAGCTGGTCGACTTCCAGCACCACACGCTGACCAATCAGCAGCATAGGTACAGTAGCAGGGATACTCTCCAATAATTCACGAATTTGTGCCCGCTGTGGTGGCAAAGGCTCTAACTCAGCGGCATGCAGGTATTCTAATTCATCAAAACAGAGCAACGGGCGTGTCTTGAGCGAGGTAAGATCCTGGTGTAAGAGCCCCAGCGCAATATTGAGATCATGTACTTTGCCTTCCACGGCAATGAGATATTGCCATAAGTGGAGCACTCCCAGATGACGGAGGAAAGAGCCCAGGGCAACTAACAGGCTATTGATATTGTCATTCAGATCGGGCCGCAGGGTATACCAGAACACCGGTACTCCATCAAACCGTTGGACCAGCGCAGCCCCCATACTTGTTTTGCCCACCCCACCCGTACCGACCAGTGCCACCGTCTCACCACGGGATAGGGCCTGTTCCGCTTGCTCACATTCCGTATCGTAGCCAATCAAGACATCCGGGCTAATAGGTTGTTCCAGATGAACTGTCGGCTGAACGCGTTCGAGGAGCACAGTGGCCAGATATCTGACAGCCAGATCAAACTCACGATAATGTTGTGATCTTGAGCCGGGCAACAGGTGGCTCTGCTCCCAGATATCGGAGGTGTGATGCAGGTGAAAATAGCGCTTGAAACAGCGTAATTCCAGGACAATATACGCATAGCGTGGGCTCTCGGGTTCCTGCCGCACTTCCGTCAGCAGTGTTTCTAATTCATTCCGGTCGCGTGGGAGTGGTCCTCCCCAGAGTTGGACCGCTGCCGCATGTATCTCATCGCGTAATGCTTTCCCAAGGGTTCGTGGTGTAATCGGTCGTGGCAGGTCACGCAGGGTATGACTGAGAAAGTAGGTATTGGCAAGCAGAGACTCAGTGCCCAGCCGTTCCGGTTTATGGTATAACCTGAGCGCCTGTTTGAGCCGCTTTTCAAAGGGATTTAATGTAATGTTGGCTGATTGGCCTGACCCAGACACGAAATACCTCACTTATCAACGTTGATCTATATACATAAACGAGCCTCAAAGCAAATTTGGGATAAAAATGACTATTTTGGGATCTTTACCAAGTAACCCATGCTACACTCAATTGTACATCGTTGATCAAGTTATTTGACACACAATCATCTACATCACTACACCTACAATTTACTTTTACATTATAGGAGAACACCACTATGAACAACCTGCGTCGTTTTCTTATTGTATGTTTGGCTCTCTTAGTGCTTGGTGCATCAGGTCCGCAGACCAGCATTGCTCAGACATCCAACAATGCCACCTGGGCAGCGTGGCACCTGTACGCGGATTTCTCGCAGCAACAGCCAGAGATTATCTGGACCTCGTTCGTCGGTAACGGTACGACAGTGCTCGATAGTATTGAACACGATATTACGAACTGGTGTACTATTCCACCACTCACTTTTGATGGTGATTACGCCGTCTTTGATGGTAACACACGCATTGAATGTCAAACGCCTGATTTCAGACATGATGTAAGTCAAATGGCACCATATCTGGTCCAGGCACAAGGCGACTTCTGCGAATGTCCTATTGGTGGGCCATTCTGGATCGCGGCTGACGCACGCCTCGAACTTGGCAACAATCAAGTTAATCCGCTTTTCTTCAAAACAGGGGACGGCATGCGTTTCGCGTTGCCCATCAATAATAGTAATCATGCACGAACACACTTAAGGTGGCGGAATATTGATGTCAATTCCACAGGCTGGACAGTCGATCCTAATGGCAATCGTGTATGGATAGGGAATGGTGGTACGTATTTTCAAGAGGTTAATGATCAGATGGGATGGTTGGTGTTCATGACATCGCTTCTTCGGAATGTTGGCCTGAACTTTCTGCTCAATACGTTGCCCGAAGAAAACCTCGGACACTGGGCTGAAAACTCTCAGTCACAACGGATTGTCAATCCTGCCACAAGCGATCTGGGAGATCCTGGAGATTTTACGATCTATACGAGGGCTGATACGATTGTGATTGGTCAAGATCCAAGTACAGGTAAGTACTTTCATGGGATGGTTCGCACACTTAGTGTTGACCCAGGATGTCGTGGATACTAATATATATCCAGAATGACTCTGAAAGGGAGTAGTAGTCATGCGCCCCACTACTCTCTTTTAGGACCTACTGCAACATAGAGATCGAACCTCACTATACACCACCACTACTCTCTTTTAGGACCTATTGCAACATAGAGATCGAACCTCACTATACACCACCACTACATCTGCCTGATGGAGGAAACAGGAATGGCCTTGATGTCATACCCAATTGGCGCAGCAGGGCCATTTCCGTTTGTAGAGAAAGGGCCATATGACGGCATATGCGTTAGCAGATAAGATATACCATATTTTGCTATGAAAAGGCCTTATGGCCTACTCATTCGGCAAGTGTGAAACTAACCTGCAATGGGTGGTGGTGCAAACGTCAACACCGACGGAATACGCGATGGTTCTGATAATCGAAGTAACCCATAACCAATACCTGCAAGACCTGTCATCAACCCGGGCGATTCTACAGTATCAGGGACACCACAACGCCAACCAACGTGCTTGATATCATCCAAAATCCCAGATACAAGCTGATCTCTGTACGACTGCCAGATCGTTTCGTCGGTGTGCTGGCCTGCCTGAATAAATAACTCAATATTGCCAAGATCGCCGTGACACAGTGAATGATTAAGTCCAAAACCATTAGCAAGCGTGGTATTAAGCGCCGTATTGATTTCCTCACGAATATATATGTCATCCATCTCATAGAGCATCTGTAGACGAGCCAGTCCAATACCTGGCGCACCATGACACCAAGCTGCAACTAGCCGTGTATCCCAACCACTTGTCTCATTGGAACCATCAATGTAAGGCCAATTCTCCATCACAGGATCAAACAGTGACCGCTCATAGACAAGTGCATCGTGAGCAGCCCCTGCAAAGTCCTGTTCCCCGACCAGCTTGGCCAGTGCTGTGAGTGCCCAGGCGATGCCAGCACATCCATGCGCGAGTCCAGCAAGCGGCACAGATGCACCAGGAGAAGTCCATCCAATGCCCTGATCCATCGTGTGGGCACCAGCAAGGATATGACTACCACATTGCACAAGGGTTGTACGAAGAATCTCCGTGGGTTTTTGCTGGTAGAGCGGGATCAGACATACGATACATCCTGCTGCACCACTAACTATATCAAAATAGGTATCTTGTTCAATCAAAGCAGGAAGACAACCGGCTATACGCATAGCTTCATCAATAAGCGTTTGGTCATTCCAGAGTGTGCCAAGATGTGTAAGTGTATAGATTATACCACCCAATCCATCCATCCCGATCCGGAAACCATCAAGCCTCTGAACACTAGCCAATTGTCGTTGAGTTGTTGCAAGGCCACAGCGAGCCAAATCAGTGTAACGCTGCTCTTGTGTGATAGCACCAAGATAGGCCAAAAACAAAACGATACCTGTTTGTCCTGCATATAGATCCACACCAAGTGGTGCAAGTGTCCAGTAGCGATTACGTTCAAGTGTCAATCCAATCCACGAAACATCGCTTCCATGTTGCACGGACAACGCTCCAATACGGTTTCCAATCGCACATGCTTCTGCAATGAGTTGATCAGAAGTGACAGGAGTAGCCCTATTTAGCTGATAACGCTTCCATTGTCCAATCCCTTCGTCAATACCAGTGGTTGCTAATGATGCCCGAATAAACCAGATCTGTTGGGAAAGGACTTTCTCATCAAGATGGTACATACGTTGATGTACTGCCTTAAACACTGGTTCAGTAAAAAAGTTATTGATTTGACTGCCAGTACTAGTCCAGATATGACAAGAGCCAGGACGTGTCGTAAAAATGGGAATATCGCCGTGTAATAAATCATCGTGTTCAGCCGCAATGACATGGATGAGAAAAGGTCGTTGCTCAACAGCACTCCAGAGTTGGTCAAAAAAACAATCACGATCTAGAGCATCACGTAGTAGATCAGGATGGAAGCTTTCCCTGAGAAGCGCAGAATAAGTGATAGTCGGGCGAAGAATAACACGGATCTCATCCGATACAAAACGCATAATGGGACCATCGGGAGCTAAAAGATCATCACGATGGTCTATCAACACATGATACATCACCTGGAACCCATCAACGATAGCATCGATGTGCTCTGTCACATCAACATCATGCCCCTGTAAGAGTGGGCGATGCTTACCTGCTGGCATTTGTATCGATCCTATACCAATTTGCATGGTATCTGTCCCTGGATTCTCCCAGGCAAGCACACCAGGCATTACTCCTCCCGACTGCATACCAAGTGCGCTGATATCTATTCCATCACGGTCAACATCTGCCCATAAACGACGTGGGAGCATCCCAGTACGTAAAACGGTTTCATCAATGACACGCATGGCAAATGTGGCAGGACTCGTTTTGTAGCCAGGATCGATCAGCGGATGAAAGAGCGTTTCAAGGTCGATAAGCACAGGATGTTCCCCGGCAGCAATAATATTTTCATAAAATATATCGGTAGCGTTGAGCGCATAGAGTAGAGCGAGGTATTGACCCTGACGTTCATAGAAGCGGTGAACCTCGTCTAGAGAGTCACATTCCTGCGCTTCCACATATTCAACCCATCCATGGGTATCTCTATCAAGAACTTGTAGTACACGAAATGATTGAATATCATTCAGAGCGTTGAGCCAGATAAGTAGTTCCTGAAAATGCACATCTATGGCAAGTGATCGTGGCTTATAGACAAGGCGCATTCCCCCCTCAAAACTAACGATCAAGACCATGCGCCCTCGTTGGTGACTATCACTCAGATTGCTGTGGACACTAACGATAGGACCAGGATCAAGATGGGAGCTAAATGTTGAACAAATAACCTCCCAATCAGTACAGAGGCGTTGCAGAAATTCATGACACGATTGTTCCCAGTGAGCAAATGTTTGGGTCAGTTGACGTGCTAATACGGGGTATTCTTCAAATAGTCGTATCCTGGTGTCCTCTTGCCGTAAGCGTTCGATAAATGACCAGAATCGCTCTTTCGATGTATTGCCCTGTAATAAACCAAGTAAACGAGCTACCTGTAACTCCAATGCCATGGTACGCCCTACCATCGATACAAGGGTTTTCCATGGTAAAGTAGTGAGCATGATGTCAACAAGGGTTTCTGAATTGAATATATGTGGATGTGCGGTCGGTGGTAAGTCCGCGATCCTCCGCTGCATTCGTGTACGACTCTGGCTTATCAATGGGCGAATTATCTCAAGAAATGGCGAGACTGACTGACCTTGAAAAGCTTCAGGAAGTGTCATATCAGCCTCATCGGAGTCGGTGTATGCCTGTTCAAATGCGAGTAGCCACTCTGGTGTCTGCGATATATTTTGGTACATACCTTCAGGTGTTTCGCCAAAAAGTGCCAAAGCCTCATCTTCTGACAAATGATCGCTTGCAAGTCGTTGTGTAAACTGATCGGCAGTATGAAACGATTGACGCCACTGTTCAAACCGTTGAACAACAGCATCTGTTGGATCAATATATGCGGGCTTGTTCAGGGCTGCGCGACGTAGTGCAAGGCGCTCCTGAAAGGTTAACGCATAAGACCATCTGGAAGAGGAAAACATCAGAGATGGTAACTCCTCACTTAATATAGATAAAAGGTATTTCTTTTTTACTTACCCAGTAAAAACAAAAGGATGGACAATAGTATTGCCCATCCCCTTGATTGAACACAGTATCTTTAGGCATATCCCGTCGGTGATGCTGTGCAATAGGTACAACAGGTGCCAGTGAGAGTGGTGTAGAGGGCATGATCGTCAGCAGCACGCTCCAACTCAAAACCGCTTAATTGGACAAAACCTGCTGGGTTTTGTGGCAACTGGGCACGCTGTTCTTCAGTGAGACTGGCACGATACGCCGAATCCTTCCACGCACGAACGATATCAACGTTTGACATGTTACCTCCTAATTTAGAATCATAAACTAGTCAATATAGTCACAGTCTGCTGCAGTCAGACCAATGAACCCTTATATGTTTTACATACTTGATACTATATTAAATATACACAAAATATATAATAACCTTTTTAATAATACACAATTTTAATTAATTTGTCAACAATCAAAAACATTGCAATATTAACGAAGGCGTATAAATAAATAGTATTTACAATCCACGTTTCTTACACTCTTTCGAGAAACAAAACGTCAGGGACAGGCACCATATCCCACATTTCGTGCTGCAGCAATTCCTTTCAGATTGGGAGCCAGACAAATTAGAGCGTATTCTACAAACCTATATTGAGTGGGCTAAAAATGGAATTATCTATGGAGTTGATTTCTACAATCAACCATATACAACGGAAGCTGACTGGTCGATTGCGTATCACATAGCAGAGTGGCTGGCAAACGTCAGGAATTGTTTGCAGAACTCGACAGATTTGCAGGAGACTATCTGTAGAACATCACAAATGCATTACTCACCAGATACAATGATGTCGGCATATTCGTGTGGCCGATGATGCTCCATATAATAGCGTTCGGCAGCATCCCAGCGTGCGACCCAGTCAGCTTCATCGGCTCGTTGGAGTTGGCGCTCACAGCGCTCTTCTTCTGATGTGGTGACCAGCAGGATTAGTTGATAATATGCGCGAAGTTCAGGGCGTGCGGCGTAACAACCTTCGATAACAACCACGCCTCTGGGTTGTACCTCACACCACTCGCCGAGTTCGTTCGTGGCCCAATCATAGCACTGATAGCGTGCAGCCGTACCACTATTAAGTGGACGCAGCACCTGTGTTTCCAGGCGTTGCCAATCATAATACTGATTATAGCCACCAGCGGCGTCCAACTGTGCGCGTATGTCTTCAGACATGGAGCGGTAAAAGTCATCAGTATGGATGACGGTGATAGTTGAGCGAGATCGCTGCAACGCATGTGCAAATGATGATTTACCAGCAGCGCTGTGGCAATCAATCGCTAGCAGCGTGACGGGAAACCGCCTGCGCTCATCAAGCAATGCCAGCACTGATGACAGATGTGCGAAATGTGCCAATATAATCCCACCTTCGCTCATTTATTTTTTATCGCTGTATCATAACCAGAACTGACAAGGTATGCTCTATTATTCTTTCATATTCTTTGCATCGCTACATCGTTGCCAATATGTATACTAATCGATTGACACTATGGCAGTATCTTGAGTGGCAACGTGACGAATGAGGCATGGGTTTGATCTCTATGGATTGTTAAAGTCGGAGTCTCATCAGCAGGGATACGAGCAAATGTCGAATTATCATGTCCTGCTATCGATATACGAATGCGGTGTCCTTCCTCAAGTCGTACAGAGGTAGCAGAGAGAGTGATATCAATCTGTGTAACTTCTCCAGGGACCAATGGAGCACTATCATCGCTATGAAACGTATGATATGGACCTAATACAGTGTAGGGGGGCGTTTCCGAAGATGTCTTGCGGTGCAATCCTCGCATAACTCCCTCGGTAATATATGTCACACGACCATCAGGTGCCACATCTTCGAGATAGGCATAGAATGCACCATCAGTAGCGGTTGATGACACTTGAAGGGTTACGATCGGCACGCCCGTAAACTCTACATCTGTCTCCAGTGGTTCGGTGGTATATGTTAATAATTTTGTACTCTCTTCAGAACGATCAGGGTAGATTACATCACTACCATCTGACTGAGTATCCCAACGCGTCGCATCTCCCGTGGTTGCACTAAAATCGACAGTGTACTGATCGCTTGCATTTGTGTCGGTCGGTGGAGTATTTGTTAGCATATTGTCAGGGGCAAAATAGAATAGCCGATCCTCGATACCAGTCGGTGGCCACACCTCTGCTGTTTGCCATCCCCCACCATTCATCGTGTAGTATCTAATGTATGACTGAAACTCAGGAGGATCATCCGTTTTCAAGAAGGTATCGAAAAAACGAATAAGTTGTGTGAGTTGTTGATCAACAGGAGGATCAGGCAACGTATCAGCAGGTAAAAAAGGGTCAATGTGATGATCTCCACCATGATTCCACGGACCAATCTCAAGCACTTGTCGGTTGGAAAATGTCAGATAGCGGCTAATTGCGAAATTCACCGTTGCTGCATCAAGCCAACCTACACGTACATACATCGCCACTCCTGAAGACTCGATTTCCTCTTTGAGGCCAAAAGGGCTAATGTCTTCACGAGTAAGGTTAGAGTCCTGAATGGGCTCATCAAAATACGTCATATGAGAAAGAGCTTCAAACACATCATAATTGTCATGATGATCTGCCACAGCAGCCTCGAGTCGATGTCGTTCCCCGTCCACAGGTTTGATACCAGTGATTAAGAGGTTTTGTAAAAAGCAATCAACAGCATTTATCTCTCCTATCGCACAAAAGTCATTCTGATCTGTTGCATTATTTCCCTCACTCCACTGACGAATAAAGCCTTCATTCAACACACCACCAGGCATTGCGAGATTTGCCAAGGGATCAAAATCACTGTATAAGGGAGCAACTGCTTTTACCGCTGGATGATTAGGGACTGCCAGAAGTTCCGCAGTATTCCCGGTATATGAGATACCCCATCCACCAACCTTACCATTTGACCAACTTTGGCTCACAATCCAATCAGCTACCTCCCCAAAATCAGCCACTTCATCCGGCGACCATTCAACAGACCGTCTCCCGAAAGAGGCACCACTCCCACGTGAGTCCATAAGGAGAACCGCATACCCAGCCTCGTTGAACGCACGAATCTCTCTAGAGAGGTTTGGATCATTTGACAGATTGAGCCCCACCAGTACATTTAAACCAATCCCGGGTTGATATGCGCGCACATACCGCGTTGCCTCGATGATAGTCGGAACACGCTGATCAGGTTGTAAATTTGCAGGGAGCCAAACGTCAACAGCAATGTCAATACTATCACGCATGGTAATATAGTAAGAACTGTTACGACTCAAGTTAGCTGGAATTATCTCCTCACCAGGATAGGAAGCTAACATGCCCACTGATGCTAAAACTAACGCAACACTTAAGAGTAAATTAATGGTAACAAAGGGTACATATCGCCACCCTCGAATGTGTAGAGTGAATACACGTGGAAGGAGCCACGATAACACCACAACCAGAACAAGCGCAGCGACTACAGCTAAGAAAATACGCATCTACACTCCTTTAGATAGGCATCATTACATAAATGCACTATGTATATCCAATACATTATTAGAGTAATCAAGTCAGCTTACTAGTCATGTTTAACATACATATATGATCAGGTATCAGAGGGTAAGTGTCTTAAAATCTCTCGTCTCAACTGATATTTATCGATCTTGCCGATACGAGTAAGTGGTATTTCTTCACGTATACAGATGTGACGGGGGACTTTATAGTCAGCCATGTTTTCAGTACACAACTTGGTTAAACTCTCTGAGGTATGAGCACTGTTTGCCGCAAGCGATACGATTAAACAAATTGCTTCTCCCAGTACCTTGTGTGGAATACCTATCGCAGCCACCATGAGGACACCAGGTTGTTTTGCCACAAAATCTTCAATTTCGGACGGTAATACCGTGTAACTACCAACCCGAATAATCTGTTTGATACGTCCTTCAATAAACAAACGGTTTTGTGAGTCCAGTCGACCGAGATCGCCCGTCCGAAAATAGCCATCAGTAAAACTCACGTTCGTCTCTTCTGGCAATTGGTAGTAACAATCGATCATACTTGGACTATGTACCAGTAACTCACCTAGCGCTGTTTCAGGAAGACTATTTGGCTGTACAGTGCTATCTATCTTCATTTTAACATCAGCAATAGGTATTCCTGCATAACCATCATCGAAGAGTTCGACAGGATCATCAGGACTGCTGAAGGTAAGGACATTTGCTTCTGTCAGGCCATAACTGACTATAACTTTAGCACAAAGACGTGATTGTATTTCTCTAACCAAAGCACTTGATACTTTATCTCCCGATAGAACGACCACCTTGACAGATGTAAGATCAAAAGTTTCTAGTGGTAAGCTTAATAATATATGAAACATGGCAGGAACACCTGCTATTATCGGCATACGATATTTCACGGTGGCTTCTAAAACATGGACCGGATGCCAAGATGACTGACATACAAGACTTAATCCTGCCATAAGACCACCTATAATAATCTCTACACTCCCACCAATATGGCTTGGGGGCAATGCTGCAAGCGTAGCAGACCCCTGTTCCACATTATAAGTGGTGTATTTGAGAATAGTCTCATATTCCATTCTTGATGTCTGTATTATTTGACGATGGGCCAGGAGTGCGCCTTTTGGGTGACCTGTGGTACCACCTGTAAAAATCAACAATAGAGGGTCATCTATTCCAATCGTATCCTGAATGTAAGCAGAACTATCGCCAAACAAGGCTGAGAAGACTGGTAATGATGCATAATCTTGTGTGCTAACCAGTCTAACACTTGCATCAAGCTGTGACTGCAGTGTTTCAACCATGCAATAGTCATCTGCTACAGGCATAGTAATAACTAATGTAGGATCAGTAAGGGGAAGAAAGCGCGAAAAGTCCTCATCACGGTAACGCACATCAAAAGGAACAATAATAGCACCTAGTTTACTGGCCGCAGCAAGTAAAAGAATATATTCATAACTTGGTGGTAATACGGTAACTATCTGATTCCCTTTAACAATACCCCAAGCCTGTAATCCACATAACAACTGATTACTCTGTTCGTCTAATTCACGATATGTACTAGTGATCTCCCCATCATATAGAGCCACACGCTCTGGGTATTGGGCTGCCCAATGACCAATATACTCATGAAATAACATATATTCTGGAAAAAGCATCTCACTTTCCTTCATAGACAGGTAATCGCTTCTCTGTAAAAGCACGAACCCCTTCCCACAAGTCCTCACTTTTGAGACAACGCAACATACCCTCGACCTCTAGATGAAGCACTTCTTCAAAGGTGAGTTCTAGCGACTTACGCAGATTTTCTTTAATAAGCTGGAGAGATAGAGGGGCATTTGTATTGAGGGTTGTTGCTATATCATGTACTTGTGGGATAAGTTGATTTGAGGATGTAATCTGAGTGACAAATCCCATCTCATACAACTCCCGAGCATAGGCTTTACGTCCTGTTAAAAGAAGTTCAACTGCACGACCATAACCAATGATACGAGGCAAAAGATAAATAACACCGTTCGTTTGAAAGAGACCTCGTTTAGCCTCCATAAAGGCAATATAGGCATCCTCCGAAGCGACACGAATATCCGCTGCAAGGGCAATCTCTGCCCCGACACCCACCGCCGGCCCATTCAATGCCGCAATCACAATCTGTGGCAGAGATACCAAACTACGCGTCAGTTGTTGAAAAACCTCTAACTCACCAAGTGCATCAATTTCTAAACGAGAATCGAGATTGCCACTTTTACGGTCTAATAATTCCGCTAAATCTTGCCCGGCACAAAAAGCTCGCCCCACCCCTGTCAGAATAATAGTCCGACAATCAGATGATCTGAGTTCATCAAGAGCCATTTGAAACTCATCAAAGGTCGTTTTACGAAAAGCATTAAGCACCCCAGGGCGATTCAGGTGAATCGTTGCTGTAAAACCTTCTTGTGTAACCTGGATATCTTGGTAGTTTGTCTGTGCCATGTGTATCTCAATTTTTATTAATTAAAATATCTTGCTTTCTATATTGTATTAATATTTTACTCCACACTATATGAAATTACAACACCCTTAATTTTACGAATATAGAAACTTATAGTTATATTTATAAGCTTCATTAGGTGAATACCAAGAAGTAAATACTACACGTTGTATGGTATGGTACTTTACGATGTTCAAAACAAAGGAAAATTGTAGTCCTCTCAGAGGAGCAAAGCAGATGCGGTACCAATGAAAGCAACTTACTAAAAAGAAAGCGGGATGCAGCGAAGCCACATCCCTCAGAGGACCTAACGCACAATCAGTGGCAAGTAGATCGTCCCGTCACCACCAGAGGCCAAGGTGCTGGGAATACCACCCTGGAACAGAATGCCGCCAACGAATTCTGAGCCAATATACCCTTCAACAGCGACCTGTGGCTCAACACCCTCAGTAATCGTGCCGTCGGGAATGAGCGTAATGGTTGCGTTGGTTGTCTCACCGGGGTCTAACTCGACACTCGTGGTATCAAGTTCATAGCTCCAGCCCAGCGGCAGACTAACCGGGCGTACCTGTAGATCCACGGTTGCGCGACTCTCGGTGGGGTTGCCAACCTCGAACCCCATGGTCACGGGTTCAGCAGCGATGCTCAACTGAGCCTGTGCCAGTGATACGCCACCGACAGTCGTACTCACTACTGGAGACCAGGCCTCTTCACGCGCCTCTTCACGCAATGCACGCAGTATTTCGTAGAAGCTGGTGTTCGCAAAAGAACCCTCTTCAAGTGCTTCAATCTCCTGTTGACGGACAGTTTCAACTTCTGCATCACTCAGATCTTAGCCTTTGAGGAAAGCGATAGTGTCGGCATCGTAGCCATTGGCACGTAACTCCGCCAGATGGGCTTCGTAATCATCGATAGTAAAGATGGTGTTGGGAACACCAGCACCCTCGGTCACTTGCAACAAGGTATCAAGCTGTCCGACCATCTGCGATTGAGCCTCACGATACGGCTGCTTGAAGTCACGATAGGCGACGAGTTGGCATTGCACAGCTGCGGTGTCGTTCGACTGACCAGCGCACTGAATGCGTTGCGATGTAAGGCTCAACACGGTTCTGAGTTCGGCAATATCCGTAGCCGTCGCATCAAGCGCGTCGGCAGCATCGGCCTGCGCCTGAGTTACATCACCACCTATTGGTAACATCCGTGGCATGAAGTCGGGACGGGTTGCGACCGTCTGATAATCACGGGACTGGGCAGGTGTCAGGCTGTTTGTTAACAAGAAACCAATACTGAAAATACATCGGTCGACCAGGTTTGCCTGTTTGTTCAGATTCTTCGTATGTTTATTGACACCCTTGAGACCGCCACTCCGTGGGATAAGCTTTGTGGCATCTGGTTTCTTACAAGGGTCGTCAGGCGGTGGGAAGTCCAGATTACGCTGACGGGAAAAGTTTCCACCGGACTGGTTAAGACTTAGCCCCGCAAACTGATATTCGACCTGCACCTGCACACACTGATGACCTGTGAGTGATGGTGTCCAGTTTGCTGCTGCATCCCATGACTCACCCAGTTGGAGTGTCTTTGATACAGTAGCCACAGGAGTAAAGCGACTACCAATGTTCAATCTGGTCGCAACATAGGAGACAGTTACATCTACTGGTTGCGGATTGGTATTCCGCATGGGGAAATTGAACACAAGTGGCACACCCTGTTGATATGGTGGTGAATCCACTCGCAACTCTGGAGTCACATATGGTGCACTGGAGGTCGCCACCAGACCACCCGTATCTCCACCACCCTGCCAGAAGAAAACCGAAGACATGGTTGCCAGCGGTTGGTTGTCGGTCACGTTGCGGCCTGTGATGATAGCATCACCCGTCTGGTCAGAACTGATCGAAGCGCGTGTAACACCGTTGGCGCTGGTCGGTCGACTGGGCTGCACCAGCGTCCCCAGCGTGGTTTCCAATTCAACCTGTTTTCCTGAGAGTGGATTGCCCTGTGCATCACGAACAGTCACAATAAGCTCCGTACGATCAACATCATCAGCAACGACCCAGAACTCATCGGGTACCAATCGAGCTAGCATTCTCAAGACCACTACCATCAGGTGTGGTGCGCCATGGACGATAGAGGACATTATCGCTGACGGCGTTGCCACTACCACTGTTCGTCGCTGCACGATCACAGCCATTCTGGTTCTCGGTATCAGCCGGACCATTTGCCGCACCCCAATAGTTCCCTACTGCGTTAGTACAATAGCGTGGCTCACGATTCGAGTAGTTAATCAACCCGCCTTC
Organism: Chloroflexi bacterium AL-N1; assembly: GCA_013122435.1. Lineage (GTDB taxonomy): Bacteria > Chloroflexota > Chloroflexia > Chloroflexales > Roseiflexaceae > AL-N1. Next base: position 227,220 of record WYDT01000010.1, on the reverse strand, counting down.
CGCATTATTCTGGATACGGCTATTATTAACAATGCCTTGCGTAGAGCGTAATTCAATACCAATATGGTTATTCTGAATAAGACTGTTGCTGATACGTACACTCCCGTCTCCGCTGTTGAGCCCCCGTTCGCACTCCCCGAGATTTTGACATGATCGAGGGTGAGTTGGCCACTACCTGATTTGGCAATAACCGCACTCCGATCATCAACATTCCCACCACCGTTCTGGAGTTTCACATGGCGCAGGACACTATCAACAACAGAAAAGGGATCAAAGGTGATACCACCCCTGTCCTCAACTGTCACGTGCTCAAAAATCGGGCCATCAATGGCACGCACATTGGAGATAGATATGGCGGCAGCATTGGCATCATTTGGATCGTTGCCACCGCCATCGGTCAGGATAACATGACGCAAAATCGATGCTTCGGTCTCACCCCAGGCAAAGAACAAACTGTTCCACTTGGTATTTGGGTTCGTGGCCTCAATCCGGATCGGCTGATCGGGAGTCCCGATAGCTACCAGTCGTCCAGGATTGAAGAGCGCACCAATCGCCAGTGTGTATGCGCCACACATGATGACCCGTGTACCTGGTTCAATCGTGAGTGTGGCATTTCCTCGTACAGTAACATTACCAGTAATATACACATCATTTGATAGATTTGTATCCTGTTCAAGAAAGCCGCTTAAACCGGCATTACAACTTTGTGCATATGCTACTGAAGTAAGCGAATGTTCTGCACCAGGAAGCATGGTGAACAACAACGACAATAGGACAAATCCGACCACGATAGGAAACGAACGATGTCTGTGATGGACACGAAACATAGTAACCTCTTTCTTACAACTAAAACGTAGAACTTGAACGCCCCAACTGTCCAAACAAACAATGGGATGTTAACGAACTATCAGCGGTAAATAGACAGATGTATCTGGACCACCTGGTGTGGTGGCTGTTGGCGATGGAGTTGGTATCGTTGGATCATCTGATGCGACAATGCCGACCACAAAACCACCCTCAAGGGTTGTGTCCATGTTGGTCGAAACGGTGCCTGCCGTATAACCAAATGAATCCTGTAAGGCAAAGCTGGCTGATTGCCGCTGCCCACCACTGGTGAATGTAGACCAACGTCCATCGATATTGAGGGTGGTTTGAGCAAAGGCAAACACCCAGAAGATCTACCAAGCTCACCGTCAGAAGGCACACGACAACAACCTTGCGTAGTAAAGTCATAATCAGGCCTCCTTACGGTTTTACACAACAAACTGGACACTGTCGCACACAGGGCTGCCAGAACTGTTATGTATCTGCACAAGAAGCTTGCCGCCAGCACTTCCCTCTCTCACGGTTACGTTATCGTCAGTGGCGGTGATGAGCGTTACGTATCGGCGAAAGAAGTACGACTCATCGGTGATACCGATTTCGTACCGTCCTTGGGCTGCGTTATACTCAACCGTAAAATTGCCTGTACCTGTTTCGATAACAGGAGCAGGGTTCCCTGACAAGTCAAGAATAAATCCCATGGCAATGGGCAAGAGATTAAACTCATCGTGTGAGTGGTCAGTCGCTGCAAAATCGCTACTCGTCTGACCATCGAGTGTATCGGCATCCAGCGCATGCATCGCATACGCCGCATACCCAATGCGTTGGCGCGGGGTCATCTCAGGATCGCTACCGACCTGTATACCAAGCCACAATCCCTGACCGTTGAAATCGGCAGCGTTAAGCGGCATCGTATCGCCAAAGTGTGCTGAACAAACCATTGCCAACATTCACATCTTTGCGTTCGGTCCACACCGCAGTGCCGCTCGTCTCTGTTGTGTACAGTGCAAAGACCATGGCATAGCTCCCATTTGATATCGGCGCATTCGTCGTCGGGTCGATCAAACGGCCCTGATAATTGATCACCGGGACAGCGATAGGTGCAGCAGCGACCGCTGTGGGCGGGTTCTGTTCGGGCGATGCACGAACACTGGTAATAACAAAGACAATCATACCGAGGGCTGCTATCGTAGCAGCAATAGTCTTCACGAACGAGGTGTGCATATTGGGTTCCTTTCTAGCGAAACGGGTCAAGAGGTTACTATGTAATCATCAGTGTACTACAGCCAATTGACCTTCTACTAGCACTATTGAAGGGCTGATTGTGAGCAGCCGATATCTGATGACACGACAGTAAACCGTTGAGAATCAGGATTAGTTGTTATCGAAGCTACCTCACCAACAAAGGCAGATATACTCGCTGAGAGCCCTCTGCACAACAAAGCAGAACCTCAACGATACACCCTTACAGAACGAACTCATCTAGTCGGACAATGCAACCTGATGTAGGTTTAGCTTTCCAATGCAGGGGATGTAGCCTTGGTCGGGCTGGAGCTTGTCATCGTACGCACCTCAGCCGCAGCACGCTCACGCAGCACCTTGAACTTGTCGCTCACCTGCTCTAGCCGCGCCATCATTGCCGGATCGGGCTCCATGCCTTCGATCTCGCGCTGATACGTGGTGATAATGGCAGCCATTGCAAAGCTGTCGCCAATTGCAACTTTGACTAGGAAGGCTAGTAAAAGAATGAGGAGCACACTCCAGCCTGCGAGCGTAGGAGAAATGAGCGCAATGAGAAAGCCGATGGGGGCTGCAAGAAGAACAACGGCGGCTACAAAAGGCACGTAGCTCAACAGCATGAGCATAATGGCGTTCTTGAGCATTGGCTTCCAACACATCGCATAGAGCACTACGCCGTCCTGGGCCACACTCCAGACCGAACCACGGGTCCAGAATGCCCGCGCCATGATCGCCTCATCGACATAAATTGTGGCCAGACGCACCACCCGATTCGCAATCGCCACGATCTGTCGGAGCGAGTCGCCAGGCAGCCATGAGGCCATCCGATACACGGTTCGTGTGAAACGGCGCACGACCGCATAGACGATCTCATCCACCACGAGCATGGCATTTACTTCCCCAAAACGCTGCTGCACCTGATCCTTGCCCCAGGAAAGTTGGTTTACACCATCCGGGAGTTTGCCTTCGACCAACAACTCACTAATCACTGCAAGATGAGCCGCTTTGAGCAAATAAAAGACATAGTGGTAGGCCAGTCTATAGAGTGGCACGACGCCAGCGAAAGCAACGATAAAGAGGATCAAGCCAATCAATGGGATGGCCTGTGCAACAAGGTAGGCAATGCCTCCAACGATCAGAAAATAAACCAGTGCGACAAACCAGAATGCGAGATATGCACCAAGACGAACGAGCAAAATAGGCGTGGTACGCATAATGATGCGAGCAGCCTGGCCGAGATGGAGTTCTTGAAGATTGATTGATATACCCTTTCGTATACTGGAAACTGAATAGTCGTGATGATGTGTGAACGCAACACTCTTCCGAACATTGCGCCTGTCCGTTATTTGATGTATTCAGACTAGCATGGTGGAAGTGGTTAAAATTCCCAGGAATAGAAAAAAGGTCCCAAAATCGACCATTGGAGGAGATACAACGTTCTCACAGAAACATTATTGTTCCCAAATAACCAAAAGATACCGCCAGAATTGGTAGCGTTGTGTGATTGAACGACAGGGAAACACTATGTAGCTGCGGCTTGTAGCCGCAACCGTTCTAGTAATCACGTGGAAGGAATAAGTGGCCTTCAACCAGCGTTCAATCGACCATCCTGCGACATATCGGGGATCTGGTGCTGAGCGATATTCGCAATGATCTGCTCCGTTTCGTGGATCTCACTATCGATACCCATCTGCTGAAAGAGCTTGAGGGCCTCATCAAGTTGCACCTGAGCATCGGACAGGTTATCCATATGAGCCGACAGAACACCGAGTGAACGAAGCGTATACGCGGTGAGATATACATCCTCATTTTGTTGGGCAACCCGGCGTGATTCGTCGAAATGGGTGTAGGCTTCGCGCCATGAACGACGCGCCTGTTTGACCTGCCCCAGGGTAAAATGAGCATAGGGGTAGGTTTGAGGTTCGTTCAAACTGAGCACTTCATTTGCGTAGTGTTCAGTTTTAGTGAAGTCATTAAGACCATAGGCTGCTTCGGCAATATTGGCGGCAGTTACCGAAGCTGGATACGGTTCGCGTATCAAGCGAAAAAACGTGTACGCTTCCGCACCAACGTCAATCGCAGCACGAAACTGATCGGCCTGAACATAGCTAAACGACAGATTACTCCGAACTTTTTCAAGATTGACCCGATCCCCTATACGTTCATAAATCACCATCGCTCGTTCGGCATGTGTAATCGCTGAGTCAAGTTGTTGTTGACGGCCCGCCAGTGCCGCCAGATTGTGTTCAACTTCAGCTACATGGGTATCATCTTCTAGTTTTTCGGCCAGCGTTCGAGCTTGTTTAAAAGCTTGTTGCGCCGCTTCGTACTGGCCCTCTTTTTCAAGGAGATGACCACGCAGCATGTGGGTATCGTACTCAGCACGATAGACACCTTGCCAACTCTGTACGATTTGACGTTGATGGAGATGCAGCATTCCCTGACGGTTGCAAGAGCGCACCAACTGATTCTGGAGCCGTGCAATAACCTGTACACCCTCAGTGTAGCTCTTGATCGCCGCATCAGGATAGCCGAGCGCTGCCTGAAACTCACCACGAAGCATTAACAGACGGGTGCTGGTCTCACTCTCGTCCTGCCAATCCAATGTCTCTAATTCATTCAAGCCCTGACGTAGTTGTCCAACCAATTGTCGCAGTTCAGCCCGCATGAGATCGAGCGCTTTGCGCTCTTGTTGGCCCAAATCATGGCGCGAAATGCCTTCAAACAAGGCCAGCGCTGCATTCGCGTGTCCCCTTGTAATTTCCAACGTACGTTGTGGAAACCAGATTTGAACCGCCTGTTTGGGCTGACCACCCTGCCAGAGATGATAGGCCGCTGCCGTGTATTCACCTCCATCAAGACGAATCGATACCGCCTCATGGTGCAGCTTTTGTCGTAGTTCCACCGACATGTCCTGATAGACCGCCTGACGCAGTATTGGGAGCAACATTACCCCACCCGCCATATCATGTTCAACGACACGCAGTGTTGTGAGTGCATCAAGTGTGGAACTTTCCCAAACGCTCTGGGGAGTAGCGCTGCGAAAGATTGCCAGACGTTGCATCAAACGCCGCTCTTCCGTTTTAAGCCGCCGCCAGAGTCGATCAAAAATAGGTAGCAACCCCGGCGCGGTGGCGAGTGTGTCCAGAATATGCGATATGGTCTCACCATCAGCACAGAGTGCCAGACACAGTGTGAGCAAGCGTGAATTCCCAGCCGTAAAGGTGTACAAACGGTCAGCATCGTCCGCAGTAAGTTGATAACCCGCAGTATGCCAGAGTTGCTGAATGTGCACTGCACTCAGACCTGCAAGTTCGATAAAATGCTGCACTTCGCTGACCAATAAGCAGCATGGGAGCCACATCATGGATGCTCTCCAGCAATTCACGCATCTGTGCCCGCTGTGGTGGCAAAGGCTCTAACTCAGCGGCATGCAGGTATTCTAATTCATCAAAACAAAGCAGTGGTCGGGTAGTGAGCGACGTGAGATCCTGTTGGAGAAGCCCCATGGCAATATTGAGATCGCGGACTTTGCCTTCCACGGCAATGAGATATTGCCATAAGTGGATGGCACCCAGATTCCGTAGAAAAGAGCCCAGGGCAACTAACAGACTATTGATATTGTCATTCAGATCGGGCCGCAGGGTATACCAAAACACTGGTATCGTGTCAAACCGTGGGACGAGCGTTGCACCGAAACTCGTTTTGCCTACCCCACCAGCCCTACCGTCTCACCACAGGACAATGCTGTCTCAACCCACACAAACTCTGCATCATAGCCGATCAGCACCTTAGACGTCATAGGTTGCTCAAGATAAATCGTTGGTCGTACGCGTTCAAGCAGCACCGTTGCAAGATATTTGATAGCCAGATCAAACTCACGATAATGTTGTGACTTTGAGCCAGGCAACAGATGGCTCTGCTCCCAGATATCGGACGTACGATGGAGTTAAAATAGCGCTTGAAACAACGTAATTCCAACACCACATACGCCGCGGACTTTCCGGTTCCTGCCGCACCTCACTCAGCTTCGTTTGCATCTCACTCCGATCACGTGGCAGTGGCCCACCCCAGAGTTGCGACGCTGCCGCATAGATCTCATCGCGTAACGCTTTGCCAAGCGCCTGCAGTGTAATAGGGCGGGGTACATCACGAAACGTATGACTAAGAAAGTAGGTATTGGCGAGCGGCGAATCGGCTCCCAACCGTTCTGGTTTATCGTATAACCTGAGCGCCTGCTTGAGCCGCTTTTCAAATGCATTCAATGTAATACTTGTTGATTGGTCTGCCCCAGACACACTATACCTCACTTACCATTGGTAATTCCACATGAAACTCAACGACTTCAAGAGCGTATTTGGAACAAAATGTGTAATCCTGGGAACTTTCCTAGACGAGTTATGCTAAACTCAATTGTACACCGTTCAGACAAATCATTTGACACGTACATCTATCCACTCGTACGTTTACACCACAGGAGAATGTTTTAATGAAAAACTTGCGTCGGACACTTGTTTTATGGCTGACCCTTGCCTTTGTGCTACTGTCATCGGGCATACTAACCAACTCAACACAGGCATCCAGCCAGGCCACCTGGGCCTCGTGGCACCTACGCGCGGATTTCTCGCAACAACAGCCGCGCATTATGTGGACCTCGTTCGTCGGTCACGACGCAACGGTACTCGATCGTCTTGAATATGATATTACGAACAAATGCAAGATACCATATCTCGACTTTGATGGTGATTATGCCATCTTTGATGGCAATACACGCATTGTGTGTAATACACCTGATTTTAAAAGCGACGTCTCACAAATGGCTCCACATCTGATTCAGGCACAGTTTAACAAATGTGAATGTCGTATTGGTGGCGCACCATTCTGGGTTTCTGCTGATGTGCGTCTGGAACTCGGCAACAACTACGACAATCCATTGTTTTACAAAGAAAAAGATGCGATAAGCCTGGCGCTGCCAATCAACAACGATCTTTACGCACAAACACATTTACGTTTGGGTGGGACCGATCTCAGCTCCACAGACTGGCAGGGCGACCCTGATGGCAATCGTGTGTGGATAGGGAATGGTGGTGAGTACTTTCTGGCGATCAACAAGCAGATGAGATGGCCTATTTTCATGAAATCGCTCTTTAAGGGTATTGGCGCTGACTTCCTACTCCACATATTGCCTGAAGAACACCTTGGTCACTGGGTTGAAGACTCCCAATCAAAACCTATTGTGAATCCTGCGGCAGGCGATCTGGGACATCCTGGAGATTTTCAGATGAAAACTGAGGCTGATACGATTGTGATCGGGCAGGACCCGCGCACAGATCGCTACTTCCACGGTATGGTTCGTACGCTCGACATCGATCCAGGGTGTCATGGACACTACTAAATCCACGCGCTACCATTCGATTATCCCAAAAGATAATTCAACTTCATTATGATATCACCACAGACATTCGATGAGCATATGGATGGATGGCACGCATGGCAACTGGCCCCCTGAGGTCAGTTGCGTTACCGTATCGCCCAAGCCAACCTTGCCAATCATCTGCCACCACCTCCGGCACATATTCTCGATGTAGGCGGTGGGAATGGTCTCGATGTCTTGCCACTGGCCCAGCAGGGGTACACCATCACTTTGGTCGACTATTCGATTCGCATGCTGGAACATGCCCAACGGGAAGCCGCCAAAACGCACATCAACACACAATTCACGTATATTCAATCCGATGTTCACCATCTCACAGAGGCTGTGGGGAATAAAGCGTTTGATGTCATGTTGTGTCATAACATTTTGCAGTATCTCGACGATGCCGATCAGGTGCTAGTACAGTTGAGTACACACCTCAAAGCTGGTGGCCTCCTCTCGATCATCAGTCCAAACCCTGACTCCGAGGCATATCGCCCCGCCTTCCAGCAACTTGATCTGGCAGCAGCGTATGACCAACTCGATACAAAAACCTCATATGCCAAGACATTTCAGGCCACTGTGCGTCGCTATACATCTGAAGAATTGCAACAATGGTTAGGCGCTGCACAATGCGCTGTTATAGTGCGGTATGGGATTCGCTGTCTCTGTGATTACCTTCCAGATAATGAGCGTAAAACTGATCCGGCATTCCTTGCCAATCTGGAACGACTCGAACTGGAGCTACGGCATCGTTATCCATACTATCTACTAGCGCGTTTTCTACATCTTATTGCACAAAAAGATGGCCAGGGATAAGTGTTTTTACAATACCAGAAATAACAAAAATGTGCAGTGGTATGCCGCACATTTTGTTTGAGTATCTGTGTTGTTTATGCCTGTGCAGGACGACTTGTGGCTGTTACTGATGACTGTGGCTGGGTCGAGCTTGTGATGAGCGCGAATAGGTAGAGTAGAAAGGCAGCGATTGAAGACCACGTGCGCATAAAGTTGGCATCCTGCCACTGCTGCCGTGCCTCGGCCCAATCTGCTGGTGGCATCTGGATGTTCCACGACTCGATATAGGCGTTAAGGGGCAGATTGATCTGGGTCGTGACAAGAAATGTTCCCGCGAGATAGACGATAAAGCCGGCCAGAAAAAGCAGAAACGTCGCTGATCGGTATTTTGGTAGCATTAGGAGCAATGTCACTGCGGAAACACCCACAGCGCCAAAGAAGAACACACCAAACATGCCATTCCGTACGTTGATGTTAATCAGCTCCATTACTTCAGCGTAGCGGGTCGCTGGTAATTCATCAAGCATAAATACGATATCATAACTAAAAGCAAAAAAGAATCCGGCCATTACACCTGTGAGCAATGTGCTGATAATCATAAGGGCGTTGCGTACGGCTAATTGCGATTGCATAAGTCTTCCTATTAAGTAATATATTAACGACAATGAGAGTATAGTCAGACACTATGAAGGGAATTTGAAGAAGTGTGGTAGAGAATGAGGAGGATCTGCGAGTTTCTATTGGTGGCGCAGTTCCATTCAAATCAGCGGAGGTTTTGATGAGTATGACAGCACAGGATGTGCACACCATGCTACTTCGTTTGGGAGATACCGCAACTGCAGAGCATTCACAACGTTTCTTCAAAACTGGGACGGGAGAATACGGCGAAGGCGACCAATTTCTGGGTATTCGAGTACCGATCCTCCGTGCAAAGGTTAAGCAACACCGCATATGCCTACAGACCAACACACCTTACTTTCCCTAGAACTTCTCACCGAGATCGACACCTTACTGGGGGCACCGCATCAACAACATATAACGGACTATCGAGTTTCGCTTACAACAACAGCTTACCGAACGCAGATGTGTACGCTTTCTCAACAGTCTTCTGCACTTCTGTCCTGATATCATGCAGGCGTTTCCAAATTGGGAAAGCGATGAAGAACCTTTGGTAGCTAATGGCAATTCGTTGGTCTTCAATCACAACTACTTTGACATTTCCGATGGGCGCATTGCGCTGTGGTGGGATTGAGTAACCTAACCAAAATTGCTGCTTTCTTTTGCAATATCCTGTATCCAAACAACTGTGCGACAAGACCCATAGTACACTCATAGATTCTATGGCGTCAACATTGGCCGAATAAAACGATAGACCCTCCCCCAGATAGCAATGTAAAGACGACGTCGTCGATTGGTATGCAGGAGTGTTTGTTCTTCGAGATCATATACAACAGGAATAATAGCAGGGGAATTCCACTTGGCCAGCAACACCGTTGGTTTGCTTTCCAATACTATATTGCGTGTTTCTACTGCCATTTCATACGTCAGTATGACTGGTATAATATAACTCACACTTCCTGATCGAGGTGGGCGTTGGTACCATACAAAGCGCTCACAGCCAGTAGTGTACTCATGAAGAAGTGAAGTTGTCAGGGTATCAATAGCCGTAAAGATAAAAACAAATTGCCCTCCAATACCTTCTCTCCAATTGACAAGCGACTCTATCGTTCCAAAGTGTCTTGCGGCTACACTTCGTACCTCCACGTGCTCAGATGCAACATCATCTTCCCATAGAAATCCATACTCGATAAAACGTGGCCGAATACATGCAAGATAGGTATTGACAGCACTATTCTCTTCCTGTAGACGTTCGTACTCCATACGAGGCCCTCCTCAGTCTGGTGTAAAAACCATCGTTTCTACTATACTATACGGCTTGACAAGCCATGACGTTGCAATATATGATATTTGTTTCCAATGGATGATAACGATGGCACTGTACTACAATGTGAGACTATAGAGAAGCTTTTATGGGAATTTCATAAACGTGTAATGAAAGAAGAAGATACTTTATATACCCCTCTATCTGTCTATAGAGTGTTCTGGTGGATAGTTGTCACCATGGTATTGGGCCCCTTTGGGTGGCTATATTGCGGTCATGGAAGAAATCTATCCACCTGGTACACCTGAGATCATTGAACCTGGCTCTTTCTGCTTCTCTTCATACTGGTTCTCTGGATATCACCATGGCTTGTTTTGCCACCGTGGTTCAGTGAGGCTTGTTGGGAGAACACGCATGACTTTGGCTGTGTTACAACATTCGGAGGTATATATAGAAGCACCGTTGGGACTTTTTGGGCTCTAAGACCACATATATCCCTTGAGACTACTACAGTGACCTTTGCAGAAGGAGTTCTGAGTGGCGTAATCTACAGTCTCTGCTACAGTATAGTAACCATCTTACTCCTTCGATTGGCAGTGAAGAGTGGTCGCGAAACAACCGAGTGGTGATGACCACAACAGCACTGTGCTACAATGTTGAACTATAGAGAAGCTCATATAATTTTGGGTGAATGTAATCTTGTATAGAAGCCTTCATGATGGCACACTACATTATGAAATTTCTTGGCTGTGGATGTGGTGAATGACCAATATTGGCAGGTGTAGCATGGGATATTCTAAGCTGATACTGTATCTTTTCCCCATTATTCTTCTTCTAATAACGTACATTTTAGTCAGGGTTCCTTCATTTCCAGATTGGCTTGGATTTGATGGTAAAAGCCTTTGGGATCTTATGGATTTAGCTATTATTCCCTTGAGCCTAGTTGTAGTAACTTTTTTCTTCAATAGGTGGCAGAGACAGAACGAACGAGAGGTATCAGAAAAGCAGCGACAGTTAGAACGTGATCTATCTGAAGAACAACGTGCTTTGGAAAGGATCCTTGCCCAAGAGCGAGAGAGCCAAAATGCTCTACAGAACTATTTTGATCGTATAACAGAGCTACTTCTTTCTGATAAGCCCCTACCCAATAGTGACAGAGCTATAACAAGCGCACGGGCAAGAACACTAGCTGTGTTACATATTCTAGATGCTGCTCATAAGGGATATCTACTACGTTTTATATATGAAGCTGACCTTATTAATAAAGAAAACCCCATCATCAATCTTAACGGTGCAAATCTGCGACAAATAGAACTTATTGGTGCAACGTTGTCCAATGCCAATCTCGAAGGTGTTGATCTACGGGAAGCCAATCTTGAAAGAACTGAGTTTCAGGGAGTAAGTTTAGCACAAGCAGATTTACGTGGAGCACATCTACGTGCTGTAAACTTCACACAAGTAGACCTCCAAAAAGCAGATTTGAGACAGGCCAATCTTGTGGCAGCTACATTAGTTGATGTTAATGTGAAAGAGAGTGATTTCCGGGGAACAGATCTTCAGGGGGCAAAAGTCAAGGCCCTAAACCAGATACAGATAGACTTTCAAAAAGCAGATTTAGAAGGTACTGTTCTTGATAATATTGAGATTAAAGACACATAACTGCTATCGGCTACTATCAATAAAGACCCTGTTTAGTATGATATTTCTAACCAAAATGAATAGGAAAAGACAAAATGACCAACCAACATAACCAACAACTTTTGGATACATATCAACGCAGGCTTCAAATCCTTGAGTTACAAGCTGCACAGTTTGGTATCAACACCCCCCCACACATTGTTATGGAAATAGAAGATTTAACGAAGAAAATAAAAGAAATCGAAAACCAGATTAATCCCACAAACACACTTAAAAACGCAACCATACCTGTACAAATAACCAATCTATCCAATAATCAGAAAAATGACCTTGTTGATCTTTTACTGGAAATGCCTTCTTTATCTGATAGGGGGACACGTGAGGTCGTACTTGCGCGACTACCAAAGCGTATCACTAATTCTATAGTACGACATACGAGCAATAAAACAGATGTCTCTAATATCCTCCAAACCGTCCTCAACTACAAAAACGGACTGGAACAGTTGGTAGGTAATATTCGTTTCTTTGATGATGAAACTCGGCCAATGAAGGAACTCGATCTGTTTATTAGTGAGTTAGGGGAAGATTAAATCACGCCTACACCTATACAAGCACCCTGAACTTTTCGTATGTAAATCTGCACTACAGAAAACCACAGCCATGCCAACCATTATCTTTTGTGAAGACCCACTCAACCGACATCAGCCAGACGACATCTACCAGGCTGAGGCTACCGCAGCACAGGACACCGGATTCGACTATGCGCTGATCGACCTGGAAGCCCTGGTGCACGAACACCACCCCACTAAAGCCACGCGTCGTGTGCCACAAACCACAGAGGAAACAATCGCGCTGTACCGTGGCTGGATGCTCAAACCAGGCGACTATGCTCGTCTGTACGATGTGCTATTGCAAAAAGGCATAAGGTTAATAAATAATCCAGTCGCCTACCAACACTGTCACTATTTCCCCGAATCATACGACATCATCAAACACAAAACGCCACGCTCAGTATGGTTGCCGATTGACGAGAGCTTTGAGGTTAGCTCGATTATGCCATTGCTCAAACCCTTTGGCAACAACTCCATCATCGTTAAAGATTATGTGAAATCACAGAAGCACTACTGGTACGAGGCCTGCTTTATCCCCAACGCATCAGACCTGGAAGCAGTCCACAAAACAGTTACGCGTTTTCTGGAGTTACAGGGTAGTGACTTGAACGAAGGACTGATCTTTCGAGAGTATGTTGAACTAGAACCACTTACCGCCCACTCCAAAAGCGACCTCCCACTGACCAAAGAATTTCGCGTGTTTGTGTTCAATGGCACACCGCTGGCTGTGACAGAATACTGGGAAGAGGGTGATTACCAAGGCAATACGCCACCACTAGCTGCATTTGCGAAAGAAATGCACGCCATCCGGAGCACCTTCTACACAATGGACATTGCTAAACATCAGAACGGCGAATGGCTAATCATCGAGCTTGGCGATGGGCAGGTAGCTGGGTTACCTGAGCGTATCGATCCTCATATGTTCTATCACAAGCTGGCAGAGATGGTTTTGTAGTAAGATAAAATTGAACCCTACGATTAAAAATCTATTTTAAAGAAAGAATACACCACATGAACATCGCACATTTCAGCGACTACCAGCGTGAGTCACGCAAGACCTGGGGCGAAATTCCCACCGACCATCCAATTGTGTACCCGACCCTTGGCCTTGTCAACGAAGCGGGGGAAGTAGCTGGCAAAATAAAGAAGATTTTTCGCGACAAGAATGGCGTGATCAGTGACACCGACCGCGAAGCGCTCAAACAAGAGTTGGGCGATGTCCTGTGGTATCTTACACAAATCTGCACAGAGTTGGATCTGTCTCTGGAAGAGGTCGCAGATGCGAATCTCACCAAGTTGTTCTCTCGATTGGAACGCAACCAGATTCGTGGCGATGGGGATGAGCGGTAATACCTTGCAACAACCGGACGCCTGACATATACTATCCACGAATATCTGTTTGACTTCAAAAAAATACTCTATTATTCAGGTGCAAGGAGACCAACATAATTATGGATTCCAGAGAGATCGTTCGTCATTTCTGGCGTACGATGGGAAGCAACGATTTTACAGCTGCCAGCCAGTGCCTGACCGAAGACTACGAACTGTTGTGGCCACAGTCTTCTGAGCGCATTGTCGGGCGTGAAAACTTCGCCGCACTAAATACGAACTATCCGGCCCACGGAATATGGAAATTTACGATTAACAGTCTCGTTGCTGAAGAGAATACAGTGGTGTCCGATGTGAGCGTTACTGATGGAGTCGTGCACGCACGCGTTATCACATTTTCAACCCTGCGCGATGGCTTGATTGCACGCCAAACAGAATTCTGGCCAGATGACTACGAGGCTCCTGCGTGGCGTAAAGCGTGGGTTCAACCATTGTAGCACTGTTGAGGAAACACAATGATCACTGTCGCGCTGGCCTCCCAAGCAGACCTTGCAGATATTATCGACCTCTTTCACCAAATCTATCAATACTACACCGGCGTCGAGTCGCTATCAAGAGACGACATAGCCACGTACGTTGAGCACAATCTGTTCCAGGCACATTGTGGTGTGCAGGTTGTACTGGCCAGAGCAGGAACGACCCCTCTGGGCATTGCCACCTTCTCCGTTATGTACCCTGGCCCCAACGCAACCGGGCAACTTTTTATGAAAGAACTCTTCACGACTGAGGAAGCAAGGGGCAAAGGTGCTGGCAAAGCACTTATGAAATTCCTCGCCAGATACGCCATTGAGCACGGATGCTCCCGCTTTGACTGGACCGCAGAAACAACCAACCCCAATGCGCTGGCATTCTACGATTATCTGGGTGCGCCACGTCTGCAGGAGAAGGTGTACTACCGTTTCGCCGATGAGCATCTGCATGCCTTTGCTAATGAGGCATAAGAGTCGCCAGTACCAAAGTATGTGAAAAGATCTTACTATCATGAAGATACGACTATTGAAAGAAGGATTTATTATGTGATACGCTTCTGGTACTACTCTAGTATTGAGAGATGAGGACCAACACCATGACTGAAGAGAAGACAGTCGAATTCAATGGGAAGAAATATATCCTGACACGAGTCGGTTGGGTCGATACAAACACACATCTTCGTGTAGATGTCTCTACCTCCCGGAAACTCTACAAAGCCGCTGCGCGTGCTGAAGGCAGCTATCGTAATGCCATCCTTAACCCTGCAAACTTACTCGATCAGGCACGTCGTGACCGTGAAGATAAGCGGCTATTCCAGGCAGAACAACTCGTTCGACAAGTACTTAGTCTTGACTCAAACTATGTCGGAGCACAGGCCCTTCTGTGTGGTATCCTCCGTGATCGAGGGTTACCTCAAGCGGCGCTTGACGCAACAGTGCATGCACGCCGATTGTCCGACCATGCACTACTCACCTCCCGTGCTGCTGCATATTGTGATTTGCGATGCTGGGATGAAGCTGTTCTTGAATTAAAGCCAGTTC
The DNA here is from genome assembly GCA_013122435.1 of Chloroflexi bacterium AL-N1. GTDB lineage: Bacteria > Chloroflexota > Chloroflexia > Chloroflexales > Roseiflexaceae > AL-N1. The sequence goes on along the minus strand of WYDT01000010.1, from coordinate 211,917 downwards.
TAGCCGCTGGCGGAGACTCTGAGTCCTTTCGTATTGTTTGGCGCATCAAAGACGAATGCCCGGAAGCATATGAGAAACCTCGACGATCCACGTATCCTGTGAAGGAGAACTCCATGCTATCTCCAAATGAGATAACCTCTTCCAGAAACGAATCCAGCGAATTACGACATGTTACGATCTATACTGATGGTGCCTGTATTGACAATCCTGGTCCAGGAGGGTACGGAGTAGTGCTCATTTCGAGAAATCATCGGAAAGAACTATCGGGGGGATACCGAAAAACCACCAACAATCGTATGGAGCTAATGGCAGCATTTATTGCATTGCAAAGCCTCAAATATCGCCTCAAGGTAACCCTGTATAGCGACTCAAGATATGTTGTTGATGGTATGAGTAAAGGCTGGGCAGAGAGTTGGCGAAACAAAGGATGGATGCGGAACAAAAAGGATAAGGCAACAAACGTAGATTTGTGGGCACAAATACTCGATTTAGCTGCTCAACATGAGATTGAGTTTGTGTGGATCAAGGGACATGCAGGCAATGAAGAAAACGAACGTTGTGATGTATTGTCTATGCAGGCTGCCCAAGAAAAGCATCTTCCGCCCGATAGCGCATACGAAAATAACCAAACAACAGGAAATATAACACCCTCCCTCTTTGACTTCATCGAATAGGTTGATATGAGCACAACACCTACCGCAACGTCAGCCGAATACCCTCATGCGATGCAATAATCTGGACCAGCCAGTCGAAGAGTGTGGCACCGCGCTGGTTTTCCGCATCTGCGCTCTGTTGGAGCACATACGACTTATTGCTGGGATGACAGAGCGTATACCTGTCTCTTAGCCATTGGATGGTTGCGGCATACCCCAGGTGCTCCGACGCAGTTCTGGCATTGCGCCACTCAAGATGAAACCCTGCATCGAGTGCGCCAAAGCCGCCATAGAGCAAGTCATTGAAGGCATCCAGATTGCCATCCCATACATAGTCTTTCAACAGGACCGCATTGATTTCAGCGATAAAGCCTTCAAAAGAAATACAATTTTGCCCTTCAATCGTGTAGGTCACGTTCTGGTCAGCCTCCACATCAATCACCTGGGCATCGCTGTTGTGAGAAGGGATTACATGCCACTCCTGCTCAAAGGTGTCCTGCGTGATCGGTATCAACTGTTGTGCTATCTCAGCATCAACAGGCTTTTCGGAAAGCATGCCATACACATCGGTTGGATGGGATTCGTCATAGGCCAGCCGTAGCCCATTGGCATACACCTCAAGTTGCCTGGTTACAGTGCCTTGTGAGTCAACTTCAACATAATATGTGCTGGCGCCCCAATGACAAAACGCATCAACACGAGGCTCATCCCACTCATAACAGTAGTAGTGCATACACACAAGCTCCTATAAGCTCACACCTGTGTGAGTCGTTGTACGAGCGCATTCTCAAAGCCATCCAGATCGTTCCAATCAATTGCTATCTGAGTTGGTCGTCCTTCATCTTCGAGAATGGTGTAACCATCATCAGTGATCCGTACGCCCAGTTCCCCCACACGCAGAAATGCTCTCGAATAGGCCAGATGAATCGCTACGGTATCAAACAGAATGCTACTCTGTTTTGCGGGACCACCATTCCAGATGTGATAGTTCTCGATCACTGCTTTGAGAAGTGGATCGCTGCTCTCTACAATCGCTTGATACTTTGCATCTCGTAACATCACCATACCACAGGTATCGAGCGGTGTGATAATCATTTCTCGCCACGAAGCAGCAAAAACAGCCTGACACGCCTTGACATCATGGCGGACGTTGTACTCAGGAATCGCTCCCATTTGCCCATTATAATTCTTTGCGATGCTTCCGTGCATGCCGACAAAACGCGTATTGCTTGCTACATAAGGCGCCTGTTCAAGCACAGGGGGGATGTTGGTAAGTGGGCCAATACACATCAGTGTTGTTGGTTCAGTAGCACTTTGTAACGCATCAGTCAGTGCTACAATACCATTGGTATACAGCTTGCCAGGATACTGGTTCAGATCATAGTCTGCCACCCAAACAGCCTGGTTTTTCGCTGTGTCTTCGTCCTCTTCTTCAGGAATACCAATAGCAACAGGAATATCCGTACGCCCGGCTACTTCGAGCAGCTTACACACGATTTTGGCACGATAAGTCGTATCACCCGTAGACGAGACGATCAGCTTAACATCGAGTTCAGGCGACCGTAGAAGCATCGCCAGCGCCCAGGTGTCGTCGATATCACTCCCGATATCAGTGTCGAGGATAACGGGAACAGGGGACGGCGTGGTCTGAGACATACTTATTCCTTCATTATGCTTGTTTCTGCGGTTGACCTACGAATAGACTTGCAATGGCTAAACTGAATGGTAGAAGAGCAAAAATAGTCAACACAAGTTGATAGCTCCCAAACCAGTCACGTGCAACACCAAAGGGCATTGGCCCCAGTGACGATCCAATAATCAGGATGGTTGCTGCCATACCGGTGATGCTGCCCAGATGAGTGCGCCCAAAATACTTGGCCCAACCAACACTGTTGACTGTGCCCATCAGCCCCATTGTACTACCCAACACTACACCATAGGTAAAAGCCATGGTCGGTCCCGTCAGATACTGGGCCATAAAGAGGGCGATTGTTTGCAGAAACAAAGCGATGGCGAGCAAAATACGCACAGGAATACGATCCGCAAGAATGCCGCTGCCCAGATTAACCGTAGCAGTTGTCGCGGCAATTGGCACATAGACCCAGGCTGCTGTAGTCGCATCGAGTTGGTTATCCTTGAAAATACTGACCATATGAAACATCAAACCAGTGATCAGTAATGCCACTGTCGCCAGACCCAGACCCATAATCCAGAACGCCAGTGTGCGCTGGGCTTCCTGAACGGTCCAGCTTATTTCGTTCTGTACAGTGGTATTTGTGATACTCGTCATGCTTGCACGGTCACCATCGGGATGCAAACCATACTGCTCTGGCTGGTCACGCACAAACAATATCACGAGTGGGGCCAGCCCGATCAGGAGCACCAAACCCATCAACATATACATGGCACGCCAGCCATAGATTGGGATGAGCCAGTTGAGCAGGCTGGGGATAGCACCCACGCCAATCAGCGACATTAACAGACCGGAGATTCCCATGACCGTCCCACGTCGGCGTACCCACCATTGATTAATGATGTTGCTGCTTACCAGCCCCAGACTTCCCTGACCAAGCATACGGATCAAAATGAAACCGAGACCCAACATAATCACATTACCAACAAAGCCCATGTAGATGCAGGCAAGACCAAACAGCAGCGTAATGATCAGCATCACCCGGCGTGGGCCATGCCTGTCAATACGGCGACCAACAATCGGTAACGCAAAACTGCCCACCAGTGTCCCAACCGTATACAAACTGCTTACAAGTGAACGGCTAATACCTAGATCGGTAATAAAGTATTCGATAAAAATCGACACAGCATGCGTTTGACCAGGGGTGGTCATAATAGCGCCAAAAGTGCCGATCAGCAAGATAATCCAGCCGTAGAAAATAGGTGACTGATTCACAAGACGGCTGTAACGGACCGCCGAAGTTTGTGGGTGCGACAATGCTTATATTCCTTCTCTACGGGTTGTGGTATGCACAACCCTACTGTATTACCACAATTACGATCAACGTCGGTAATGATACCGTACCTTTGGGGATTGTGCATCAGCCCTTTTGCTTATGTAGCATAGAGCAATGGACGTGCATGCCACTCATGTTGAATATCACGCATAAGCAACGCACAGTCAAACGCGACTGAGCCCTGTGGGAAAAGAGGATTGTTATGAAAAAAGTTTGACTCAATCACTGTTATGTCTAATGGCACTACTTTCCAGCTGAAACTACGCAGTTCCAGTCCATCGAACTGGCCTGGTGATCTGGTTGTAGAGTATCCAAGTGACCCGGCCTCGAAAAAATCTGAAGCGGCTTGAAGTGAGTCAAAAATTGATGTATCAGGAAGGTTCTCAGCCAGTTTTCCGTCAACGACCAGGTGTGTTGCATCATCATTGCTAACAAGCTCCACACGATATCGATTATTTGCTTCTGTGACATGAAACTGTGAGCGATGATGGACTCCAGGAAAAATACGACCACCAAACAGCGTGTTAAGCGGTGATGAGGTATCGCGACGGGGAACATAAACACCTTCACGCCACGTTCCGTGTTCCTGCCAGCGTACGGCAATGCGATGAGCAGCATTTTCAGAGTGAATACCGACAAAAGTTGGAAAAAAGCGCGGTCGAATGTGTTTGAGGCGAATAAGGCACACTCCTGCCATCCCGTAACCATTCTGGAGTTTGGGTTCAAAGGGTGCTGGAAGTATCCTGACAAGCACCTGTGGATCAACTCGATAGTTTACCAGGATGCGGCGATCAATCACACCGGTGATAGTAGGAATTTTCATATAAGTCCTCTCTAGTGGGGTGTATGAGTGCATTTACAGGTTTTAACGTTACTATGCCATATTATATCGTTGATTAAGTTGATTGACGAACCAATGCAACGAAGCTACCTGCAAACCGCCCTACGATGTCGCCATCACATTCGAGTATCGCTGTTACATGTATCCGTGCCATACGTTTACGTGTCAGTATCGTTATAAAACGTGCCCAGATCGTTTCTTCATCAAACATACATACAGCGCGAAGGTCATCTGTAATAGGTTTGTCGTAGCTCATGGTGTTCTCTTGGATGACCAGCCGATGGGGCAATCCAGTAGCGTCCAACCGCAGATGGAGCAACGTCCATGCTGACAGGATCGCCACGGCAGAGGCACTACCACCAAAAACGGTCTCACGATGGTTGATATTGAGCACAAGGGGAGCCGACAACACAACTTTTGTCACCGTGGCTGCGTGAACCGTGATGCCCAATCGCCTGCAAAATCGGGATATATTCATGTCAGTACACTTGTACAGCCAGGGTATCCAATACTTTTCCTCTTCTATCTGTGGGCGATTACTCTATACAGTCTGGTCACCACATGCAAACCCCACGGCTACCTCAGCGTGGATTGCAGTCGTATCGAACAGGGGAACATCGGTGTGCTGTTGTTGCACCAACATAACGATCTCGGTACAGCCTGCAATAACGCCTTCTGCACCGGCTTCACGCATTTGCTCGATGATGTTGAGATACTTTTGGCGCGATATGTCCTTCACGATACCAAGACATAACTCATCATAGATAATCTGGTGGACGGTCTGTCGGTCCTGTTCCGATGGCACCATCACGTTGAGTTGATGCTGCTCGGTCAAACGACCTTTGTAGAAATCTTGCTCCATCGTAAAGTTGGTACCGAGTAAACCAACCGTTTGTATGCCGTCGCTTTTGATGCGTTGGGCAGTTGCGTCGACGATGTGCAGAATCGGGATGTTAATGCGCTGCTCAATCTGTGGCACAACTTTGTGCATGGTATTCGTGCAGATCAAGAGAAAATCGGCGCCTGCCGCTTCCACTCGTTCCGCTGCATCAGCTAGCATCACACCGGCGCCTTCCCATTCACCACGGTGCTGAAGCACTTCAAGCTCGTGAAAGTCTATGCTGACCATCGCCATACATGCTGAGTGGAGACCACCCAATCGTTGTTTCACTCCTTCGTTAATCAGGCGATAGTAGAGTTCGGTGCTTTCCCAACTCATGCCGCCGAGCAATCCGATTGTTTTCATGGTTTTGCCTTTATAAGGATATCGTGAATCAAGGTTTAATATCTCTAATCTGTACTAAAAACAATGCGCCCCCTCTGAGGAATGAGAAGGCACACAGCTACACAAGCGCTCGCTGATTTACGCCTGAACTTCGCGCACGGGCTCCTTAGAGAGTCTAACAATCAATTTGCCGGTGTTTGCACCTGTAAAAAGCCTATTCACTGCTTCAGGAATCGCTTCAAATCCCTCAACGATATCAACCTGATAATGTATTTTCCCTTCAGCATACCACTTCCCTAACGCGGCCATCGCCTCACCAGCACGATTAAAATAGTCCAGTACAATAAAACCTTCCATACGTGCCCGCTGAGACAAGATATTAGCAAAGTTGGATGGCCCAGGTGCAGGCTTTTTCTCATTGTACTGCGAAATCAAGCCACAAATCACGATACGTGCTCTGAGATTAATGAAGCGCAACGCTGCGTCAAGAATCTCCCCCCCGACATTGTCGAAGTATACGTCAATGCCATCGGGGCAAAGCTCCCGCAGGCGTTTGGGAACTGACTCGGTCTTATAATTGATCGCCGCATCGAAACCGAGGTCTTTGGTAATCCACGCACACTTCTCATCGGTACCGGCAATACCAATCACACGACAGCCGTAAATTTTACCAATCTGACCCACCAGTGATCCTACTGCACCCGCCGCTGCCGATACGACCAGCGTTTCGCCTTCTTTGAGTTGGCCAACGTCTAACAGGCCAAAGTAGGCCGTCATACCGATGTGCCCAAAGAGCCCCATATGAGCATCGAGTGGCATACCGGGCAGATCTGGCAAAATAGTCAAGCCCTCACCATTGGTGACCGCATACTCCTGCCACCCAATCATGCCCTGTACAATGCTGCCCTCGGGATACTGGGCATTACGCGATGCCTCGACAACACCAATGGTTCCACCACGCATCACTTCGCCAATCTGTACGGGCGGCAAATACGTCGCTGTTTCGTTGACCCACATGCGATTAGTGGGATCAAGTGACAGGTAGATATTTCGCAACAGCATCTGACCTTCTACAAGGCTGGGCACAGACTCCTCGCGCAATGCAAAATCTGTCTTTTTGAGCATGCCATCAGGACGAGCGGCAAGACGCCATTGTCGATTCACTCTGGCTTCCATATAAATCCCTTCATTTGATACTACAAAAATGAGAAAACACTATTTAACTTTATTATAACAGGGATAAAGGACTGATACAGACGAGATTTCGCCTCATTGGTGAGTAACACGCTATGCTGGCGAACAAAACAGAGATTGACAATCGAAAAAATCCATGCAACATGAACATGAATTTGTATTCTAATTCAAAAATTAAAGGAAAGCTACTATGAACGTATAACCCGAACAATCTGTCGAACTTCCACAGGGGACCATCTTCTATCAAGAGTCTGGATCAGGGCCACCGATTGTCTTTGTCCACGGTCTATTAGTCAACAGCAACATATGGTGTTATATTATGCCGGAGTTGAGTCAGCAGTTTCGCTGTATTGCCCCCGACCTGCCGATGGGAGCACACACGCAGGCTGTGTCACCCGACGCTGATTTATCACCGTCGGGCATGGCGCAACTTGTTGCTGATTTCATTGAAGCGCTCGATCTGCACAATGTAACCCTGGTTGGCAATGACACCGGAGGAGCTATTTCACAATTGATGGTCACCAACTACCCAGAGCGTATCGAGAGGTTAGTATTGTTTAATGTTGATGCGTTTGAAAATTTCTTACCGCCCATCTTCCGTATTTTCCAATGGCTTCCGCGTATTCCGGGAGGCACAGCGATCACGGCTCCACTATTCCGGCCAAGAGTCGTTCAACACATGACGATGAAGCTTCTATCAAAAGCCGGAACAACCAGCGACATGCTTGACATGTTCTTCGGGCGGTTTGTTCGTGAGCCTCGTATCCGCAGGGATGCAGGCAAACTCCTTGCGACCATCTCCAATCGCTATACACTTGAGGCAGCGACTAAATTTTCAGCTTTTCATAAGCCAGTGCTGATTGCTTAGGGGAGTGATGATTTTATCTTTCCCAAGCGCTATGCCACTCGTCTGACACAGGCATTTCCAAATGCCGAATTGAAACTCATTCCGAACGCACGGACATTTGTACAGTTCGATCAGCCAGCTTTGCTGACCGCATTGATACGGGATTTTATACATCAATGGAGTTACCGGACCATCTAGATCGACCAAATCTCTTTACCGATCTGCCAACGCCTCCCGTTCCCCAACAAGAGCGGAGTCGGAAACGACGCGAGGCACTGCTCACAGCGGCACTGGAGGCCTTCACACACCATGGGTTCGATGCCACCACCATCGAGGGTATCGCACGAGCGGCGGGAGCCTCCGTGGGTAGTTTTTATCAATACTTTCATTCAAAACAACAGCTATTATTGGTCTTAATGGAGCATTTTCTGGAGGAGATCGACGCCCTGGATTTGACACTTACGGTTGAGGAGGACATACGCCCACAGATCCAAACCATTGTCCATCAGGCCCTTGGCGTTGATGCACACTATGCCGGTGTCTACCGTGCCTGGCGCGAGGCGATTCGCGGCGACACAGCCCTGGCCAGACTTGATCAACACGTTCAGGATTGGACCGCTAGTCGATTGATCCAGTTGGTAGAAGGGCTCGCACACCTACCTGGCGCACGAAAACATATCAACCGTCATGCAATAGCTTCAATGGTCAATATACTGTTCTGGGAGCTGATTGCACGAACGGACACCTTGGATCTGGACACAACGATTCAATCTGTGACCGATCTTATCTATCATACTTTGTTTGAAGATACATAAAGAATCGTTATCACGAGCAAGTTGTGTAGGATGAAAAGAGAAATAAATAGAATGAGCCAGAGAACACTATCGATACAGAGAAAAACGCGTATCTGTTGAACCTCTGAACAACACCGCAAGATGATTAAATACTTACACCGATCTGTAGGATAACAGCACCGATAGGCACACAGTTAGGATTGCAGTTGCGAATGCTGATCTGAGGCAGACACCACTTGTGTAGGAAGGCGCACGGTGAATGTCGCCCCCTGACCCGGCGTCCCTGTGCCAGTGATATCCCCACCCATAAGCTGACAGAGTTTGCGACTGAGTGCCAGGCCAAGACCTGCTCCACCATACTGACGGTTGTGTGCTTCATTCCCCTGTTGAAACTCTACAAAGAGGTGATTAACCTGGTCTGACGTGAGACCAATTCCTGTATCATGCACCTGAAACACCGCGATTGGTGCTGCCTTCTGCATTTCATCGGATTGAGAATCAGTCTCAGACTCCATCCACGCTCGTAATGTAATTACCCCATGGTCGGTAAACTTGGCCGCATTGCTGATCAGATTGAGCAGAATCTGCCGTAGCTTAGTATGATCGGCGTGAATCGAGTGAAGATTGTCGGCCAATTCCGTTTCAAGAATGTTGCTCTTTTTAGCTACCAGCGGACGCGTGGTAATAACGACTTCATCAATCAACAGATCAACGGGAAAGGTCTCCAGTTGCAAGCTCACATGGCCAGCTTCGATCTTTGAGATATCCAGCACATTATCGATCAATGCCAAAAGGTGCATACTGGCCTGACGAATCTGATGGAGATCTTTGCTCAGATTGGGGTCGTCACCCATTTGCAGTTGTAACAACTCATTGTAGCCAAGGATCGCCGTAAGCGGTGTCCGCATCTCGTGGCTCATATTAGCGAGGAAGACACTCTTCGCACGATTGGCCATTTCAGCAGCATCGCGGTGTTGCTCGGCAACACGCATTGCATCAGCCAACTCAGCTTTCTGCCGTTCATCCTGCAAATGCATACACGCAAGGCGTTGCACCAGACGTGAGCGGGTAAAGAAGAGGATGGTCGCAACCAGAAGAGACTCGATCTGCCAGACCATGTAGTGCACCACATCGCCCTCCATCGGGACCAACGCAACAACTCCGGCCCAACTCACGAGCGTAAGCACACTGAGCACCATAAACCAGCGCCACTTGAGGAAGTATGCACCAATACCAATCAGCAAGATCGATATATTTGATGTTAGGTTGAGATCACCAGCAAGCGCAAGGTGCACCAGACTATTGGTGAGCACGACCGTGGCCATGCCTGCACCAATCCAGTTCCCCCAGCGTACGGGAACTGGTCGCTTTCGAATAACCATATGCAGCGCCAACAGCCCTATGGCAGAAGCGGCGGCAATGGCCATCATGGGGAGCACGACAGGTGGTTGTTGCACCAGCGCGTGCAAGACCGTTAGAAAGGTATAGAGTAATCCCAGGCCAAGCGACATCGGACGTGCACTGGTCGTCACGACATTATCAAGGGCTACACTTATCTGTTGTGTATCGTCTACCACAGCAGAAGCTCGATGTGATGTTTGTGAAATAAGCTGTGGGCTTTCCTGAGTTGGCTCTATCACCGTGCAATCCTTACACACCCGGCAGGTTTTTGGAAAGGCACATGTCCCACGTTAGAAGGACGATGGGGTTTGTTTTTTCATGCCATGATCATAAACGATCAAAAACGCAAAAATATCGGTTACAAACAATTGTACCATTTATTATCTCTAGTACGCTATAGAGGTGGATTACAAATTTGTAGTTTGCACACACATATGCAGAGCAAACACCTACCTGTGCACTCTTTACTACCAGTTTTGATATCTTCACTCACACTTATCTACACTGGGTAGTACAATAACGTTATCGGACAGATCAGATGAGAGAGACCAATTCCTTCAGTTTGATGCACACACAGGGTTGTCAGGAGAAGCAGCATGCAAGAACATCTTGTATTGGAAGATCCACTGTTGGGGAGCCCTGTTGCTGTGTGTGCATCCTAAGCGTGGCCCATTGATCTTATTCTTGTTACTTACTGGAATGTTTGGGTATTTTGCATGGTGGTCAATGCAACAAACACCTCCTGATACTCAGGGACTCCTTTTTTCTATCGGTTTTATTCTTTTTTTCGTTGTCCTGGGCATACTTGATTTGTTATTCAACGAACAACGTATCATCCTGTTCGAGAATGGCATGCGCTCCTATTACCTTACCCCCACCAAAAGCATCCTCTGGCAGGATGTTGAGACGGTTCATTTCGATGCTGGCTCATATAATGGACTAGTACATATCTCAATCAATCTACGTTATAGTAATGGGCAAAAATACAGAACAGGAGCGGTACTATGGAATTCAGACGAACATACAGAGGAACCTAAGCCTGGTGAAATCTGGCAGATTGGGGGATGAGAACTCTTTGAGTGTTTCTTTAATGCTACCTCTGAATGTCGTCCGGAAAAAGCCCTTCACACATATGATGCTGGCGAACAGGTTACCTTTGGGAAATTTCAACTCAGTCGTGATGGGATTCACATAAAAAGTGAGAGGCTCCGTTGGAACGATGTGTCCGATATTGACACAGACGGGAGCATTATGGTCGTCAAACAGGCAGGTCGTGAACAGCTATGGAGGGTGCTCACAATTGAACAGATCCCCAATAATGATATTATTCCAGGCATCATTGCCCACAGTCAGGGCACCAAGTATAGCGCTTTCCTGACAGATAGTGAGCCACGTGAGGTATTGACAATTCAGGGGCAGCGGAGGTGGCGGGGACGATTTGTGAGATGGGTGCTCATACCAGCGCTTATTATTGGTATCCCGCTTGGGATTGACCACATCGGCTATATAATGAGTGGCCAGGCCAGTCATAACCGTGGCAAAGACCACTTTGAGGCAGGTAATTTTGCTGCTGTCCCAGAATATACGCGGGCCATTGACCGCGATCCTTCTATTGCAGATTGGTATGTAGATCGGGGCATGGCGTACCGCGAGTTAGGCGAATTCGACAAGGCACTGGCCGATTATGACATGGCACTGCAACTGGAACCAGATCATCGGGATGCGATTGTGCATCGTGGGCGTGTGTTCTATCGACGGCGCGAGTACCATCGAGCCATCGCTGATTACGACTATGTTATTGCACCACATCCAACATATTACTATGCCTACTGTAACCGTGGCTTCAGCTATAAAAAACTCGGTGAAGTTCAAAAAGCTATTGTTAACTTTGCTGTGTGCCGTGACCTGACGCAATCGGAGGGGTGGAAAGCCAGAGCAACCGAAGAGATACAGGCATTACAGTTTCTCACACAATAAATACAACTACACATAGATATGGATACCACGAGATGGTTCATCCAGAGGAATAAAAAGAAAACCCCATCCCACCATAGTAACGTATCACCTAGTGATAATAAACGTGTGTGGGAGCACTGATGATGGAACGACCCGAACTGGCAACTATGACATTAGCGGAAGAATTTCGGCGGTGGTACTGGCTTAAAGAAGAACTGATCGATTACTGCCGCAGCAAAGGCATCAAAACCACTGGCGGCAAGTTCACCATTGCCGACCGTATCGCGCACTACCTGTCGACCGGACAGACTGCGTACCCCGGTGACAAGGCGAGCCCCAAAACGACCTCTATGTTTAACTGGGTCACAGAGCCCCTATCACTCGATACAGTGATCACGGACAGCTATCGAAATGGTCCAAACATGCGCCGTTTTATGATTGAACAGGTCGGGCCACGGTTTCGCTTTTCCATCGCATTTATGGACTGGATGCAGCACAATGTTGGCAAGACCCTGCGCGATGCTATTGCAGAATGGCACCGCCTCGAAGCACAGAAGCGTGACCCCAACTACCAATCGGTGATTCCGCCGCACAATCAGTACAATCGATATACCCGCGAATTCCTCGCAGACAACCCGGACAAGACGATCAAGGATGCACGCAGATATTGGAAGCTCAAGCGTGCCCTGCCGGGGGAAACGGTCTATGCACGATCCGATCTGGCCCTCACTGAGGAGTGAGTCGCCTAATCACCTAATCTCACCAATGAAAGTGCTATGCTATGGAAGCGACCCTTGTCGAACGACTCCCGACCGTCGCCGAGTACCAGCGTTTGCGTGATCACGTCGGTTGGGGCAACATTCCCGATGAGTATACCGAAGCCGGGTTACAACACAGCCTCTATGCAGTTTGTCTCGAACAGGCAGGGAAGCTAGTTGGCTTCGGGCGCGTGGTAGGTGACGGTAATATCTATTTCTACATTCAGGACATTATTGTCATCACAGAGTATCGTGGTCAGGGCTATAGCACACGCATTATGGATGCCATCATAGACTGGATCAATGCACATGCTCCTGATGGCGCGATGGTTGCGCTACTCAGTGTCAAGGGTGTTGAGGGTTTGTACGAGCAGTACGGTTTTATCGCACGACCTTCTGCACTGTACGGCGCAGGCATGTTTCAGATTGTGCGGAAGAGTTGAAGATTCACGGCATTCCAAAGATATTTCACCAATACCCAGAGCCAATTGCTCTAATTTTTCATACATATGTTACCTTTGTGCATTCTGAAACGTATGCATATGATAGAAGCGCAGTAAAATAATAGAGATCGCTACCTTTACTGCTAAAGGGGGATTAGTTTGGTAGTGTCCACCCTCACAGAGAAAGTGTGTAGAAGATGGTACTGGAAGGAGTACCAATGTGACTCAACCACAAAAGCTCACAGAGCGCGAAGAAGAGGTTCTTGAACTGATTGCACAGGGCTATCGCGATAAGGAGATTGCTATGCACCTTTCTATCAGTATCTGCACCGTCCATAATCATGTTCAACATATATGCGGTGTTTAGGTGTTTCAAGTAGAGTCGCGGCTGCACAGATACACTGGCAACAGCATGCCCAACAAAATGGTGAAAAATAACTATAGACAGCCGTGATTTTCGGGTGTAATCTTTACCCGAAAACAACATTTTACTCCATCAATCTACATAAGAAATTCGTCAGATACGATTAACGATTACTATTTCCAAGCAGTAATGTCGGTTGGATCTCCTATGGTGCTAACCGACATACTCTTTGGTGTAAAGGGGGGATATCGACACCAATATAACGTGAGTGATGGTCTGTTGATTTTTTAGTTTATAATGTTTATGGAGGAGGGATTTATGCTTCGAAGAACGAAGTCGATTGGTCTTGTGTTCTTTATGTGCACGGCGCTCGTACTGGTTCCATCTTCATTTGCTCAGGAAGACGATGCAAAGGATTTACCGACACCACAAAGTATTACTGCGGAGGATATGCCATCGCTTGATATTACGAACACAGACGAAGGTCAACGGCAGGCTGCTGAAGCCATCAAACGATGGTCTACAGAGTATGGTATGAAAATACGACCTGATGAAGTAACGGTGCTTAACCTTGGGACAGCAGAAGAACCGGATATTCTAGTAACATCGAATAGTAATATTTTTGAGTCGGCGTCTACCACAGTAGCACCGGATGGAACAGTCACAGTGGATATGCAGGTATCTACAGCCGCTGCACCACCAGACTCTGCTATTTCTGAAGAACCAATCGGAACTCAATCACAGAGTTGGAATATGGTTGCACAAGACTGTGATTGGTTTGATGGAGATACAGCAGAAATTCATCACTGCTATAAAGTGTACAAGTTGGAAGGTGATGCTAGTTCACGTGATGATTACTATCAATTGGAAAATTTTTCGACCACACAGTCGAAATGGCCATGGCAGCTTCTCAGTGCAACAGTCGAGGGGGTAAGAGACCCTCAACAAAGTGCGAGTATGGAGTGGGTTGATTGGAATCCTCGCGCAGATCTTGATGTGAATACCTGTGACACTATTGAGTTGGGTATCTCACATGGTCCTGCTACAATAGCCGCATCACACCAAATATGTGAGCGCTGGGATATTACAAAATATGGAGAAGCAGGTAAGTTCAGTAACAGATGGCATGGGAACTCACATCAGCAAGCACGTGAAGTTGCATATACAAACGAAGTCTCTGTGCTTGAAGGGGGATGGCCAGTTTGGAACCTTGACTACTCGTACAGAGCACATTAGCACATAATATAATCACATAGATAAGTTTACACTCAGCTATGACTTTTCTTATGTGTGTTATGGCTGAGTGTAACTAGGATCTAGACTCATATGAAAGATTTTCTTCTTTTTCTATATGTTGGTATGCTTTGTAGTGGCTGCGCGTTTCTCCCACGCCCCTCAGCCGATACCATCAGTGTGGCTGATGCTGAACAAATTCTGGAGCAAGCCGAGACCTTTGCTCAGGCTGGGGACGCACAAGGTCTGTGTTCGATGACAAGTGTACCAAGGTGGTGTGAACGAGAACTTGATGCTGTTGGTGGTATTGCTACTGCTCCTATCGAGTCACCACAGATTGTAGACAGCTATATTCAACCTGATGAAGGTAATGTGGTAGGCTATCGTGTCTTGGTATTAGAAGGAGAAGACGCCACTGGCACATCCTATCGAACCGAATTTCGGGTTCTGTATAGAGATCGACAATTGATACCCCCCTTTCCCGTGTATTGGTCAGGAGCGGAATTTGATGATTAAGGATAGTTTTATCGTGTTCTGAACAAAGCTCGGCCATGACTCTTCGGATAAAGGGATACCCATGATTATAACTCGTTGTATCGCTAGCATCATTGCGCTTATCATACTGGCTGGCTGCGCGTTCCTCCCAAGCCCCTCAGCCGACACTATTAGTGTGGCTGATGCTCAACAGATTCTGGCACAGGCTGAGACCTTTGCCCAGGCTGGGGACATTCAGGGCCTATGTGCACTAACCGATCTCCCACGACGATGTGAACGAGCAATTGTAAGGGTTGGTGGTATTGCTACTGCTCCTACTGAGTCACCCCAGATTGTAGACACCTATCTCCTTCCTGACCAGGGCCAGTACGTAGGTTATCGCGTGCTAGTTCTGGAGGGAGAAGATGCGACCGGCAAACCCTATCGAACCGAATTTGGGGTGTTCTACAATAGTGAGCGAAAGTTGAGTCCCATGTATCCCGTCTACTGGTCAGGTGGGAGCATAGCGGATTAGGACAATCCTGTTGTAATGAAGAAACATATTCTCTCTTAGTAATACCATACAGTACAACAGAACGGCGGTTACAAACTGCCGCTACCTTCGCGCACCACAGCCCGTAGCGGCGGCTTGCCGCCGCCCTGTCAAGGTTGCAACCGCTGCTACACCAATCTATCAGTATCAACGGATATACTCACAACAACGACACCAACCGCGTAATCCGTTGCTCCAACTCATCACCGTACGCAAGCTCAGAAACCCATTCATCTGGTATGCCAGCAAATCCAAACTTCGCACCAAGCAACGCCCCAGCCACTGCCGCATTCGTATCCGCATCACCGCCCTCGTGAATTACCTGTGTAATGCCATCAGCAAATGAGGTGGCATGCCGCAAGGCCCACAGACCCGCACCAAGCGCCGTGAGTGTATACCCGATCCGATTGGACTCTCCTGGATTGAGTCCCTCGTCGAGATCGAGTGCTTCGAGCGGTTGGTCGATAATTGCGTCGACATACTCACTCACCGATAGATCATACAATGCTACTTTGTCCAATGCCTCTGCCATCAACGCATTGGTATCGCGATGGCCACGCAGAAAAGCACTGATCAGCCACGAGACAGCAACACACGAAGCCACACAACGCGGATCATAGTGAGTGATTTTGCAAACCTGCTCGGCCTGCCACATAATCTGCTCAGGCTGATCGTACTGCCACACACCCAGGATCGCCGTCCGCATAACTGCACCATTTGCTGCGCCACGCCGCCCTGAGTTTTTCCAGACCAATCGAGCAGCGGCATGCGGGTCGCGCAGGAACTGTGGCGCTTGCAACACCGACAGCACAGTCATGCCAATACCCATACCACCGTGCGTTGCCCATTGATAGATACGTCCTGCAATATCCTGGATATCAAGTTGCTGCTGTTCGAGAAGGCTATCAAAAATGCACAGCATCTGGTCGGTGTCATCAGTCCAATCACCACGAACCCAGCGCGAACGATGACCATCCTGCACAATGTCGGTATAGTGGTGCAAGCCCTGCGGGTAATACTCAGCGACTTCGCTTTTGGAGAGAAATTCGGTCCCAAGCCCGAGCGCATCACCAACTGCCTGGCCATAGATAACGCCGCGAAGCTGGTCTCGTGAGAACATTGTGGTTCACCTTCCGTCTCACACTGTTATGAAGAGCCGGTTCATAACCTCATCACACAAATACAAAATCATATCGAGAAAGCGGTTATAAACCGCTGCTCCCTTCGCGCACCATAGCCCGTAGCGGCGGCTTGCCGCCGCCGACCAAATCCGCTAACCGTCCCCAATAGCCACCCATTTATCAACACACAGCGGTTCCAAACCGCTGCTACATCTCGGGCCATAGCTCGTAGCGGCGGCAAGCCGCCGCCGACCGAATCCGCGCACCACTGCCTATCTATGGACACACAGCGGTGCTAAACCGCTGCTACAAACCATTGTTTGCTTCTTCGTAAAGCTCCGGCAAAATGTAGTCTGGTGGCACCGATTTCATTAGGAAGACGCCCTTGTCGGCACCAAAGAAGACGTGTTCATCTGCATGAGCACGGGCTGCATCAAGTTGCAAAATAGCCGGATGCGGGTCCCGTCGTCGGCCTGTGAGCGCCGCCAGATCAGGATCGTCAGTCAGGTGCACATACTGACGCCGCATGGGTTTGAGCCCTTCACGACGAATGGCATCGACAAAACGTCGTGCTGTGCCATGGAACAAAACCGTTGGCGGGGCAATCTGAGGGTAACGCACCTCGGCAGCAAGTGAATGTCCATAGACCGCACGGATATCCTCATCAATGATCTCGTAGCGGCGCTTCTGCTGCGTGGTAATAATCTCGTTGATATGCTCGACCTGCACCCACTCCCAACCCCGCTCACGGTTGATCGTCGTCAGCAAATCTGTGAGTGGCACATAGCCTTCGGGGTCGAGCGATAACCCATACGTATCAGCACGGTGGCGTAGCAGCAATGCCAGAAATTTCGAAAGCAAAGTACGTTGTTTTTCGTTCATCACCAGAACCTATGATGCGTACACGGCAAAGCGCGCACGACATTGCGGACACTCAATCAGTCCCTGCGACTTGCCCATCGGAATAAGGGGAATCCAAAAGATATGAATATAGCTCTGAGCACGCCGTGGTTTGAACACCACATACTGCCCACAACTCGGACATTGCTGTACATCACCACCAGCCCGATCATCGTCGCGGACGACCTGACGTGTACCAAAGAAAATAATCATAATCCTCAATCCTCAATGAGCACGACTCCTGAACGGGCATTGGAGAGCTAGCGCTCGATCATCCAGGAGTCGTACGATGAAATTAGCTTAGTGTCCCTACAACCTCAACACCATTCATGGCCATATGGTGCAGAAACATAATGTGGTGGAGATCACCATCGTGTGCATAGATACCTAGCTCACGCGCTGTGGATACAGGTGTGTCATAGGTGTCGACAGTATCGGCAGGCACCACAACCCGTCGATCAAAGTTGTTGGCGTTAGCCTCCAGCCGCAGATGCATCGCTGCCTGATAGGTGCAGAGATCGCTACAATCGCCAACGATCACAAAACGGTCGATCTCGGGACGTTCGGAGATCCAGGCTCCCAGACCAGTGCTAATGTGCGAGTTGATTGAGTTCTTGGGGAAGATGGCCACGTCACTAAAAAAGGGCAGTGCTTTCAGTTCATCGACGGCTTCGCTCTCCTCTGTGCCACGGACACAGTGGGGCGGATAGGACTGAAACTCAGGTGTGTCGGGATCGTGTGTGTCTTGCGTTAAGGCAAAATGGCGAACACCCAACGCATAGGCTCGCTCGAATGCCTCGGCCACTGGCTGGGCAATCGCTCCAACCCGCTCACTCGACAACGGACCACTCTTGCAAAAGCCATTAATCACATCAATAGAGATAACAGCAACACGCTCTGGCTCACCACCAATGAGTTCTGGCCAAGACATATCCGGCAAGCCATTATACCAATCTTGCAGATACGCCAGAAACGGTCGTGCCCGATCTTTAAGATTTATCTTTCTAATCATCATTTTCCTCCTGTATTCTGACATTCACAATACCACTATTATTGTATCAATAATCCACGGGTCGTAGGTAATACTCATTAATAGCTGTTGGTGAGAGCATGGCGGTGCTGGGCAGATGTCGCTTCCAGTGCGTGCTATCGACCCGTCGTTTCACCAACGTTACTTCGGACTCATCAAAACCAAGTTGAATCAAACGTTCTACGCTGTAGCCCTGTAGCAAGAAGTGGAGAATGCGATCAGCTCTGGGATAGGTAATGCCAAAATCGTCCTCATCGGTCTGCCCCACGATAAGATCTGCCGAGGCCGGCTTGTCTACAATCACCTCCGGTACGCCCATGTGTCGGGAGAGTTGCCACACCTGGGTTTTGTAGAGATCACCGATGGGATTGACGGGCGGCGAGTCGTCCGCGTGCCAGGTGTAGTAGCCAAAGAGACGCTCGGTTTTGTTGCCTGTGCCAATCGGTATCGATCCAAGCTTTTGCGAATGATCGAACAACACAATCATCCGTATACGGGCCATAACATTGCCTTTGCGCCGCCCATCCATCTCCGGATCGAGTTGGGCATACCCATCGACCGCGCTGCTAATGTCAACTGTGGTGCTGCGGATACCCAGCTTGTCGATCACAAGTTGCGCGTGGTCCAGACTATCACGGCTGGAGGTGCGATACGGCATGCGTACAGCCAGCACATGCTCAGGACCAAACGCCTCTGCACAGAGAAACGCCGTCAGGGCCGAGTCGACACCGCCTGAGAGCGCCAGTACGACATCACGGAAGCCCCGCCGCCGCTGGACCTCGTCACGCAGGAAGGACAGCAACCAGTCTTGCACCAACGTGGCATCCATATGCATCAAGTCTGCCTCTGTGTCAAAGGATGGCGCCATGACTAGTGGCAAAGCACCACCAGATACACGGGCCTGCTGCTTAACTGTTGTTGTTCTAGGTTTTGCAGGCTGGTTTTGCTGCACAGTTTCCCACTGAACATGCGCCTGTTCGTTGCGTTGTGTCCGTCCAAGTTCGGCTTGCATGTGTGGCAGCATCAATTCAAGATCACCGAGCAACGGCTGATCGGCGCGTGCCAAGGGCAGATCACCAAGGTCAACGGTCACTTGCAGCAGCGCGTCTTCCCAGAGTGGCCCGGTGATTCGCATATCCCCATGTGGTCCCATCACAAAAGAGCCACCGGGGAAACCTTTGCCACCCTCAAACCCGACTAACTGCGCAAGCACCGTGTACACGCCATGCTCATCCGAGATGCGATGAAGCAGGTCTTCCCAGTGCTCAACATTATCGGGGCGCGTACTACGAATGCCACGCGCAGGTGATGCACTCACAACATACACAATCTGGGCACCGTCGAGTGCCGCAATCGTCCCGCTGACGCCATGCCAGGCATCCTCGCAGATCAGCATGGCCACCCGTCCATAGCTGGTGTCAAATGCGGCCACCTGTCGTCCTGCCTCGACAAACCGTGCCTCGTCAAACACGCCATATGTTGGCAGAAAGACCTTACGATGGACATGGCGAATGTGTGGCGTTGACTCGCCCAGTGTGGTGTAGAGCGAGCTATTGTAGAAACGGTCACGATAGCGCTCGTAGAAGCCTACCACCACGTCCAATAACGGCGCGTCGGACCCACACGTCTGGCGGTAGGTGGCCTGGAGATCGGTTGCGACATCCGCAGCGCTACGGGCGATTTCACGCACACCACCCTCCAGAAAGTAGCCAGTCAGGATCGTCTCGGGAAACACCAGCACATCGGGGCGTTGTTCCTGCGTGTTGAGCTGGTCAAAAATTGCGCCCATATGCGCCAGATTGGCGGTATAGTCACCTTTTCTAGGTCGAGTTTGAGCAATAGCAATCGAGATCTGCATGGGTTTTTCCTTGTTGATTACGTGTATTAACGTTAATGGAGCATATGTTCATTTTTTCAATACTCTGGTGCTGCTCCCTCAAAAGACGATTTTGTTTTACCAATCAGATAGTAATGTGTTACCGGATAGAGCCTTTTGCTCACCATCATCGGTAACACTGCAAAAATCTTCTGTCGTTGCTGCTTTCTTCAATCCTCGACCATTCCTGACGCGCGTATTCTTTACTGGTCTGGCTAAACACTCTCCTTGATAGGTCTCAAAGCCCAGCACGCGCCGTAACCCGATTTTGAGGTATGCGGCCTGTGACTCGATGCTGATGCTCTTTCTCCCAAAGGCCTGTGCAACCGCAGCCGTTGTAAAGGTTCCCGCAAACGGGTCCAGCACGGTGTCGCCTGCGTGACTACTGGCCCGAACGATGCGCTCTAACAACGCTTGTGGCTTCTGAGCAGGGTGGTCTTCGTACTCATCCATGCGATACCGCACACGTGGCACATGCCAGACATTCTCAGGGACTTTGGTGGTGCTATAACGTTTGGGAACTTTGCCACGATAATCAATCAGTTTTCGTTCGGCTCCGGTGCGCGCTGCAATGCGGATATCGTCGACGTTAAAAGTATACGCTTTGGCATCTTTGACACAGTGCAGCATAGGTTCATACATCGAGCCATAATATTTTTTTGCTTGAAGACCAGAACTATCATACGACCACACAATGCGACTCAGGATAGTCAGTCGCTCACGAATGTAGAGATCAAGGTAGGGCATGGCTTGCGTGCTGGTCATCAAGTACATCGTACCGGACGGCTTCAAGACCCGGATACACTCATCGATCCATGCATACGCCCATTCCGCGTAGACAGCATCGGAAGGCCAACGATCCTTGAAGTCAGCAAACTTTTTCCCGATGTTGTACGGTGGATCGACAAAGATGAGATCAACAGAGGCTGTCTCAATTGTAGACCGTAAGGTTGCTAGCGCATCGCCATGATAAATGATATGATCATGCTGTTCGTATTTTATCATCTGGTGTGGTCTCTTCTATAGCACACGAGCGGCCCATCTAACGATTATCCTGCGTGCGTGGCATCTTCTTCCAGAGTTGTAGCAAGGTGTGTGCGAATCTCCGCACGTACTTCCATCAGGATCTGCCCCAACATATTCTTGCCAGTGCCATCAGTACCACATCCCCAGTAGTAGTCATAGGTCGTCTGCTCCACCAGTTCTTCGTCTCCGGTTTCCAACAGAAGGCTTTGGATATCGTGGTGGGTGAGAAATTTTTGCAACACCGCCTCACGCATCACAGCGTCTTTGACCACCTCCCAGTCGGCGCGCAGCGGGCGACTACGGTTACGCCCCATCTCGGCAGCCTGCTTGGGCGTTTTCGCCAGACGAGTCTGCTCTTCGTGCTCAGTACCCACAAATTTCTGCGCCTGAAAATAATGTTCGGTGGTAGCCCACCACTTACCGTTGAGTTCTATGCTGTGAGGTGAAAAGTTCGAGAAACAACCATACGCATCACGAACGCTATAAAAATAGATCGTCATTTTAACTCTCCTCTACCGCATCCACACGCGACTCACGCCAGCGGAACACAAACTGCTCCTCACCACGATTGCGTCGGAAGCGGTACAGCACCGTCGGGCGGCCACGACCTTCGCGGCGGAGTCCGGTATCTTCGAGAACACGGGCATCTTTGATCTTGCGGTAGAAGTTCCCTTTGTCGAGTTCTTCCCCCAGAATCTGCTCATAAATACTTTTGAGTTCGAGTATGGAAAAAACCTCTGGCAAGAGTTGAAAAGCCAGCGTGGTATATTCCATTTTGGAACGCAAGCGATCCAAGGCAATCGCGAGAATACTGTCGTGATCAAACGCGAGCTGACCGGGGAGACGGCTCACCGGAAACCAGCGCACCGCGGTGCTCTCGTCCGAAACACGAAGTTGCTGTATATCGGCACTGACCAGCGCAATGTACGCAACGCTAATCACCCGTGTGCGTGGATCACGTTGGGGTGCGCCAAAGGTGTACAACTGCTCCAGGTACACATCGCGCACACCCGTTTCCTCCTCTAATTCGCGGCGGGCTGCCTGTTCAAGCGTCTCATCCATGTTGATAAACCCACCAGGGATCGCCCAGCACCCCTCGTAGGGCCAATTTTTGCGTTGCACGAGCAAGACATGGAGTTCGTTCGTCTGCAGCGTGAAGATAACCACATCCACCGTGACCGAGGGGCGTTCATATTTGGATGCGTCGTAGGTCTGGGCATTTTCAGTCATTTCACGTTCCTCAGAGCAATTAGTGTTAAATACACACTAATTATACCCTTGCTTGATAGACTTGTCAAGAGTTGCTCAGTCGCATGGCTCGTGGTATACTCCAAACGATCATTTTGATGCCCCATATGTGATTAAAATATGCGTTGTGAGTATAGCACCTCATAGTATTCCAAAATCATCACTCCAGCCATTATTATGTGGCCAGGAAAGGACATAGTATGAATTCTGGTCGATTGATACGTCTCTCCGCTTTACTTTTTGTATGTGCTATCTTCCTCGGCGGTTGTGGTTCCAGCAGTAGGGTCGAACCGGTGTTTGCGTTTTCCGAAGCCGTCGTCGGACCAAACCGCATCGCACTGGGTATTGTCAAAGACGACACCCCCGTCAACGACCCCGATATAAAAGTGACGATGCGCTTTCTGTATATGGAAGAGAACAACCCTGCAGTCAAGCAAGAAATGGAAGCGACTTATTTTGGCCAAGGAATGCCCGTCGGCTACTATGTAGCTTACCCCACCTTTGATCAGCCCGGAAACTGGGGCATCGAAGTCGAAACACAACTACCCGACGAAGCTAACCCCAGTATGAAACGGCTCCAACTGCAAGTGCTCGAGGACTCGTGGACACCCAATGTTGGCGACGAAGCCAGAGCCGTCGAGACACTCACTGTCGACACAGCCCCAGCACTAGAACAACTTTCGTCCGGCAACAACATCAACGAAGCCATGTATCAGATCAGCCTCGACGAAGCCATTCAATCCGGCAAGCCGACTGCCGTACTGTTTGCGACACCAGCCTATTGCCGCACTGCCACCTGTGCACCCAGCCTCAGCGTCGTACAGGATCTGCAAGCAACATATGGCGACCAGATGCACTTTATTCACTCAGAGGTCTACCGCTATCCCTTTGGCGAATCGTTCAATGAAATCGACGCCCTGATGCAACAGGCCATGCAGATGGGGCGCACACCCTCGTCGCAAGAACTCCGTGCAGGCTATTCCGACGCAATGGCCGCATGGAATTTACCTTCCGAACCGTGGCTCTTCCTGATCGATGCAAATGGCACCATCGCAGCACGTTTCGAGGGCGGTATCACTACCGAAGAGTTGGCTCCAGCACTTGAGCAACTGCTGAACGGCGAGACTGTCTTATTTGGTGGATAAGTGAGAAAAAAGAATAGAGAAAGCAAGCAAGTGGTTGATCTGTCGCGATCAGCCACTTACTCTTTGTGTATCTAGCATCGACAACTCAGGGTTTAGTAGCATCGTCGGACAAATTGGTTAAACAGGTTTTGCCAGCGTGGGTCTGCCTCACCCTGCAGTGCCTCAGGATGACATTGCACACCCACCACAAATTGGCCATTGGTCCCCTCGATAGCCTCGACTACCCCGTCAGGGGACCAGCCCGTAGCCCGTAGACCCGGCGCCACATCCTTGATCGATTGGTGATGCAGCGAATTGATCGGAAAAGGATCTTTGCCCAGCATATGTGCCAGATGCGAATCGGGCGCAAGACGCAAATCATGCACCATATGCGTCCAATCTTCAACTTTATGTGAGTTGTTGTGCGGAATATCGGTTTCTAACTGAGCATCGATATCCTGATAGAGCGAACCACCCAGCGCCACATTGAGCACCTGAATGCCTCGACAGATCGCCAGGACCGGCTTCCCGTCCTCCATCGCCCAGCGACTCATCAACAGCTCGACCTTATCACGCAGCGGGTCGATCGTGCCCATTTCAGGGATTGGTTGCTCGCCGTAATGATGCGGCTCGACGTCACCACCACCAGACAACAGCAATCCATCGATACGATCATAGATCACACGCAGGGCCTCTTCATCGTCGGTTAGCGGCAGCAACATCGGCGCACCACCAGCCGCAACGACAGCATCAACATATGTTTGACGATGCCCATAGCTTGGTGGACACCAATCCTTATCGCGAAATGTTCCGCAGGTAATACCAATGCACGGTTTCATACAACTTGTTACTCCTCGGTATAAACGATACCCCGACCACAAATGGCCGGGGCATAAACATCCATTATTAAAGTTATTATAGCATAAGCTTTCCATTATCGGATGACAGTCGCGTAACAGCGCTAATATTCCTTATATACACCACTAATGCTTCATAGACAGACTTCTAACGTTTATCTGATACAAACAGCGTATACTTAATATTGTTTGAGAGACTTGTAAGGTCAGTGCTAAAACACACAAAACTGAAAGGTATGATATACATGAGTAGTTTTTTCTTTCGATATCCAGTCTATCGTGCACCACGACTCGCCCGTCGTAGTCTTGCAACGCTTCGTCCATCCACAGTGCGTCAGGTAAGCCGCCAGCCAGAAGTCGCATACAACGTTGCTGAGGACAACAGCGCTTACACCATTGAAGCGAGCGTTCCAGGCTACAGCCCGAAGAACCTCGAAGTCACTCTCGAAGGCCAGGTGTTGACGATCAAGGGTGAGCGTGCCGAGACTGAGCTTCCCGAGGATGCCCACTATCACATTCGCGAACAGGTCAGCAACAAGTTCAGCCGTAGTGTGAAGTTCACTCAGCAACTGAACAGTGAGAGTGTGGAAGCGAAATACAGGGATGGTATATTGACTGTACGCGTTCCCAAGGCTGAAGAAGTCAAGCCACGCCAGATCAGCGTGCAGACACAGCCAGCCCTGACCGAGGAGCAACCAATTTCTGCCTAAAGTAGAGGGGCATAGATACACATTTTTTCCTCCTACCAGAAGGGGTGCAGCCAGACTGCATCCCTTTCTGTATGGTTGGTGTGTCAACCATCTAAACACCACCAACCATTGACACTCCCCGTATCATAAACATAGCGATACCCTACCAAACGCAATTAGCACCATGACAGTATCTCTCACATTCATACGTTTTACCAATAGAGCTGATTATGGAACTCGATCAGAAAACTGCTTCCAGAATATTCAAAGTAAGCGTTTTTGCGTTACTGCCTCTCAGCACTCTCTTTCTGTGTTCGTTGTATGGAGTCTTCTTCTCAATGATTGGTAATGACGAGGATGTCTGGATCTTCCTTGGTATCGCTCTTTTCTTTACAGTCCTCTATATCACGGGTATTTATCTCATCCGTTTCTTTTACCTGACATCAAAAGGTTCATGGAACGCTGACGAATATAAGCCCTGGTTTGTTTCCACCATCTTTAACGGAGTTTCCCTTGTTATCTGGCTTTTCGTTTTTGGTGGATCTTTAGTGGAAACATACTTGATAGGCTTGATTATCGGTGGCCTCTTTCTCATTTTTCACATCATTCTGTTAGTGCTGTCGATACTTCGAATGTAACGAACGCACCGCAAGAGAATTTATACGGGTTTCAGAAGTGGATTGCGGCTGATATGATCTATCACAATAGCCGATGTATGAAGAAGGAGAACCCAACCATGACCACACCACATGACTCCAATGCTTCCCGTGAGGAACTTCTTGAAGAACTCGCCTACCTGCGAGAGTTTCGTGAGAAAATAATCGATGGGCTCTATGTTGTATGTAATCACGATATCAAAACGCCAATTGCCACCAGCCAGAATGGTGTCGAGTTACTGTTGGAGAATCCTGGAATCTTCTCGGAACTAGAACCGCTGCTTAAAATTATTCAACTCTCAAATTTGAAGGCATTGCATGTCCTCGATACAGTCATTGCACTAGCATTGTTCGAAAAAGACCCTAAACAAGATTTAAAACAAGACGCTTATATGGAAATTAATATACCAGACATCCTAGAATGGCCTCTCACACGTGTACATAATTTGATAGAAGTTGAGCGTTTAAGACACCACGACTCTCAAAATAAGTCAAATAGGGCCAGTAAACAGCATATTCCTGTTCCAAAACTCATGGTGAACATTCCTGCCCATATCCCGTTAATCTATAGCTATAGACCACCCATAGATCGTATCTTGGATGGAATGACACAAGTAATATTATATATTTCCTCAAAAATTGAGATATATTTCAATGTTGAATTCGATGATCGACATATCTTCACAACCATGGGTTGCATATCCATGAGAATGGAAGAAAATCTCCTCAAAGACTTCAACCAGTTTCCATATGCGCTTACGGGATTTGCATTCTATGGACCATCACTTGGGTTGTATCTGAGTTGGCGCATGGCCCAGCAGTTAGGCGGGGACCTGCATTTTGAAATCCGCGATCAGACCACGCATCTGATCACGCTCACGCTGCCACGAGAAACTCGGCGGGTACATGCAGAGAAGACCTGCGATCAGAGATAACACACACTTGCTTATGAAACTACTCTACACCAGAGAGTCGCCAACACCACAAGACTATTTTGCTGTTGGAGCAAATTATCCACCACAGGTTATCGCGGCAGGAAAGCGTATGATTGCTTTCCTGCATCACCTGCAACAGCACAATCCAGGACCAGACCTGCGCGTCCATACCCAGATGTTTGGCCTCAATTGCTCCCTGCTCGATTATTCAGGTACTGTACGGGTGGAGCCACGAAATCAGCAATTACATCTCTCCTATCCCATACCCAAACGATGGTCGGGATGGGATGATGCCAGAGTCGTTGGCCGTACTGCTGACCTATCGGAAGCAACAGCGATGCTCCTTGCAGCATTCGAGCACCAACCACGGCCATCTGACTGGCGTGATGAACTACTCACAACACCCACCAAAAAGACACCACAGAATCTGGAAACGCTGCACATACGCTTGCAACGTATCAGTGAGCAAGCCCCTGAAACACTCTACGCATACTATGAGGCACTCCAGACAGATACCACTCTGGTCATCAAGTATGCGGCAGAACACATGCTGGCATTCCTTGCACAAGTATCCGATGAAACAAGCATAGCCACATATTGGTGTTACACTCAGGGGACAAGCCTTACATTGACCAACCACGACGCAATGCACACAGGAGTAACTGTTACACCAACAGCCAACATCAGCTATAGCATCAGTTACTCACTCGACTCTGATCGTGCGCTCTGGCCTGACGCACAGGTTGAAGGCAGCCCCCGATCACTCGACGACGTGATTCATATGACTGCTGTAGCAATCCGACAGATAGGAATGAATGTGTAGTAAACTCTCTATAATCAGGCTACTATTTCATATGAGGTTCCAATGAATAGAATGGATACCATCATACCAAGTCCAACCAGTACATTTCTTAGAAAATTATTGTACCTATCCCCAGCCATATGGCTGATACTGCTGCTACCAGGATGGATTTACACTATTTTTGTTCTGTTTGCCTTGGTATGGATATTAGAGTTACGCATACCACACATATCTGCGCGATGGGTTCCCATTGGACTGTTTGCGACACTACTCTTCTTTGGTCTGCTGATCGAAGCAAGCGCCTGGGGAGACGACTATGTAGCAGGCGTTTGGTCCACATCCTTGCACCCACAATTGCTGTATGGACTGTTGGCAGGTGTTGGTTTGTATGGTGCATGGGCATTAGCATGGACCATCGCTCTGAGTTGTTACCACTATACTGTCAGCGAAGTATTCTGGCTAGCGGGTGCAATCGGGATTGCAGTAGAGCAACAGGGAGCAGTTTTTCTGGCAGGAATCACCAACATGCCTCTGGGTCTGCTATTGTGGGCTATTTCAGCTCTTGTGTATGGGGCGAGCGTCGCACTGCCCTACACATTATGGCAAACACATCTCCAGGGATCATCATCCAGACTACGGTGGGTTATTCCGGTTTTGCTTGTGTTGATTATTGGCAGTCTTGTTGGGTGGGCATGGGATGTCGCTATACCATTACCCGATCACAAGCCAATTCTCACAGCCCCACTGTGGTAACATGCTACAAGGAGAAACAAACCCATAGTACATACAAAATAGTGATATAAAGGGAAAGCTAATGAAGAACCTCTGTCACTTTCGCCAATCCATCATCCTTGTCGCCTGCCTTTTCCTGATAGGTTGCTCCACAAATGCGACCGAGACCGTAGCAGTAAACTCTGAACTTCCTGAAGATATTCCTGACATGAAAGAGTGTGCATCTATCGTCTTACGCACATCTGAGGGCTGGACTATCACCATCAGAAAGGATGGGGCTGGCTCATATGGTTTTGGAACCCTACCAGTCAGAGTGGATATAAAGCAGGATACCTTTGACTTTGAGCAGATCTACAAGGGCACGACAGAAAGGTTGACTGAAGAGCGTGCAGATGCTACAGAATCTTATATCGCTGTATCATACTATGCTGCTGGCCAGAGTTCTGCGACCGAATATCACCTCTCTCCTGAGCAGGAGTTACTCCCTGCACTGTTTCTTGTAGCACGCGACAATGCTATACCTCCAACCAATGAATTGGAGGAGGACTGGCATGAAACCGTTGGGGATTTCTGGAACAATGATCCTCCTGTTTTGCTTGAACCATATGATGCAAAAGTGACGTATGACAAGTTTCACGGAAATGTGTAGGAAGATGACATACATATAATCTCACCATACATAAGGCGCCTCATAGATTGTGTACCCCAAAACATCACTACCCTGAGTTTATCACTTTAGGTAACAACAAGTAGCTTTAGATGTAAAGGGTATCAGATCATGACACCTGAAGAAAACAAACAATTCATGCAACACTTTGTCGAACAGACGATCAACCAGAAAAATCTTGCTATCATTGACGAACTGGTTGCTGAGGATTTTATCGAACACATACCATTTCCCGGTCAGGGACCAGGCCGCGAAGGGCTTAAGTTTGCTATTGGTGCGCTCCTCACAGCATTCCCTGACATGCATTGGACCATAGAAGAACAAGTCGCTGAAGGTGAGACAGTCATCAGTCGGTTTAGCTGGACAGGAACCCATTGCGGTGCATTCATGGGCATTCCTGCAACAGAAAAGTCCGTCGAGTCGTGGGGCGTGGTGATCGATGTTATCAGAGACGGCAAGTTCAGCGAGAGCCGCATATTGATGGATTCGCTGGGAATGCTACAACAACTTGGTGTGCTTCCTGCACCGGGTGAGGGCTCATAAGACCTTCAATGGTACGAGTACAGCCTAGACTGTGCTATGATTGAGCTATACAACCTTGTGAAACGATGGACTGTCAACAACAGGCTGTGCACGCCTACCAGACGATATTATTGTTAACGTACATCTTTGGAAAAGGGAGGAGCTTCGATGAGTTTACTACAGAGGTATCGGAAAGATACATCGCTATGGACCGAGATTGCCTTCCGCCCGGCTCGAAATGATGAGAGAGGAGACTACGATGCAAACGAGCACACACGGCTGAAGGCCATCCTTGAGTTGCAGTACGATCTCAAGGACGCCGATCTTGAACTGGTACGCTTCCTGTTTTCGCAGGAGATCGTCGCGAGAAGGCACGATAGCTTTCAAGAGTGTGGGGAGGCTTTGTCGTTGGGAGCTTATCTCCTTGCTCGTTTTCGTGATCCGGTAGACATTCCACTTTTTGTTCAGGCCAAATTCGCCAACTTTGACACATTCTGTGGTTTTTCGAGCGAATATATCTTTGCAGCACTGCGTGAACAAACAGAGCCATATCTGGAAGCCAACTTCCCCGAGATTCTGCAACAACTCAAAGAGAACGACAGAAGTCTGACCGTACCAGAGCATCTCGACGAATGGTGGCAAGCTCTTGCCAAAGCCTATCCCGA
The DNA here is from genome assembly GCA_013122435.1 of Chloroflexi bacterium AL-N1. Classification (GTDB taxonomy): domain Bacteria; phylum Chloroflexota; class Chloroflexia; order Chloroflexales; family Roseiflexaceae; genus AL-N1. The sequence continues at coordinate 181,362 of WYDT01000010.1, read as the reverse complement.
ATCGGAAAAACACGAAAGCCTGCTATCACTCTATGAGCGTTCACTCATGCTTGACGAACCCGAAAAAGCTTTACACTATCTTGAAACGTGGATCGCACAGGAGCCAGAGTCTGAAAGCAAGTTACAGACGATGCGGTATTCCTACAGGCAACTTGGCAAATTTGAACAAGCGGCTGCTACCACACGCTCACTGCTCGATCTGAAGAAAACCCTCTGGGATCAGACCTCTCTATCCCATGATCTTATGGAACTCTATTGTCAGGCAGAGCTATTTGACGAGGCAATTGCAATGGCCCGGCACCTTGATACACTGCTGTCAAGTTCTGATGAATGGATTGGTTATGGACTTGGCCGCATGACAATCCACAATGTCTGCAAGCTTGCGCTGGCCCACCCAGACCTGCCTGCTGCACAAGAGGCTTTTGCCCTTGCGGATCACTGGTTTGCCAGGAGCAATGACCTTGCGCTCGTCGGAAGGGAGACCGCTGTGCAGGCCGCAGAACGGTGTGAACTGGAAGAAAAAAACTTTCTACAGTGACCTGGTGCGACAGGAACGGGCTAGAATCGATGCGATGCTCTAAGTAGAATCAAATAAGTGGGCTAATCAGATACATACAGAAGCAAAGAGAGCATTTCTTCAGGGGCATTCCTGACATTATTACAGAGCAAATCCAACGACTGGCTATAGAGTGCAGCGTAATTTCCAGGCAGGCCATCCACAATCCACAAACCGAGACTCTTTGAAAGGGTAGCATCAATGTCAAGAACCAGGAAAAGCCTCATTCTTCATCCGCTGCAAGGCTATGCATTACCCATTGGTCACGCCCTAGCCTGTCTGCAAGAGGGGCGTAAACGAACGCTCCAGAGCGTGGCTGAACTATCTATACATGATTTAGATGCACATGTTGAAGGCAGCCCTAACAGCATTGGCTCATTGCTGTATCATATTGCAGGCATTGAACTTGACTGGCTTTTCGGTGAAATTCTCGAACAGAACTTTCCTGCCGAATTCCAATCCCTTTTTCCGCTCGATGCAAGAGATAAAGATGGCAGATTATCTGTCGTAGCAGGCATTGAGCTACAGGCACATCTACAAAGACTAGCATTTGTGCGGGAAGTTCTGCTCAAAAAACTTAAATTTCTTGATGCTGAAGACTTTTATCGGCCCCGCAGCTTAAGCAGGTATGATGTCAACCCTGCCTGGGTTTTGAACCATCTGCTTCAACATGAAACAGAGCATCGCAATCAGATTGCACATATACGTCAGAACCTACAGTGATGACAGAGAATTGGCCATTTCATGAATACAACAGACCCACAGGCACACTCTTTGCCAGATAAATAGGCGAAAGTCCCTTGGCACAGTGCCGTAGGACCAACGGCTGAACAAATGCTTGAAGACAACGCCAGCGTGCAACCTCTCAGATGTATTTGAAAGTAGACTATGCTTATGAAAATCCCGATGTACCAGGTTGATGCCTTTGCCAGCCGACTATTCACTGGCAACCCAGCAGCAGTCTGTGTTCTCGACACCTGGTTGGATGACCAGGTCTTGCAGGCCATTGCAGCCGAGAACAACCTCGCAGAAACTGCGTTCTTCACTACCAATGCCGATGGCAGCTATCAGCTCAGATGGTTTACCCCCAGCTTTGAGATTCCGCTGTGTGGTCACGCGACCCTGGCAGCAGGCTTTGTGCTCTTTCAGTATTGTGGACACAGCGATCCTCTTATTCACTTTCACAGCAAAAGCGGGGATCTGTTTGTCCAGCGTGATGGAAAGCGCTTGTTGATGGACTTTCCGGCGTACTCAACAGAGCCTGCTACCCTGACTGATGCAATCGTTACAGCTTTGGGTGGTCGCCCTCAGGAATTTCTGCGGTCCGGCATTAACTACTACGCTATCTACGAACACGAAGATGAGGTGCGTGCGCTCAAACCCAATTATCCGCTGATGCTGAATCTGATGCGAGGCACCGAGATCATTGGCTTTGTAGCGACGGCAAAGGGCAATAACTATGACTTTGTATCGCGATACCTGGCTCCCGAAGAGGGGACAAACATGACCGAAGACCCTGTGACCGGCTCGATTCATGCGGCGCTGGTGCCGATCTGGGCAGCACGATTGGGGAAAACCAGATTGCATGCGTATCAGGCATCGGTGCGTGGAGGCGAACTGTTTTGCGAACTGCGCGAAACCAATGGCGACAGGCGCACGATGATTGGCGGGTATGTGCAGCCGTACCTGGAGGGGGTTATTGAAGTGTAGATGAGAATATTCAATACGCCCCCTTCTACCGCCTACGAGTTGACAAAGAGAGAGCAACGTGTGTCTTCGCTACGGATGTTTTTATCTCCTGACGATCACGCAGGTCTGTTCGCTTATTGACAGCCTGATGACGAGTACAGCACTTGGTATCCGTATCTTCGATGACACTGGCAACAGTACACCGCTTCTGCTCGCTTCGTTCTTCGCCGCATTGCCATTGATGATCGGCGGTATCTTTGCGGGAGTGATTGCTGACCGCTGTCAACATCTCCAATGGAGAAACGATCATTTCTAGTAACAGTAATCAAACGCCCTGAATATCTTCGTCTGGGGCCATGCCACTGACAACTCTGGATGGGTTAACGTGATGGGAGCCGTTTGCTACGGTACTTTCACGCATAAGTCATACAAGCGTGAAAGGAAAAAGTATGCATTCCATTCAGGATGAACTGAGTCGTATGGTTCAGGCAGGCTTGCCGGGTGCGTTTGTGTACACCAAAAACGCCGATGGCGCGTCACAGTTCTTTACCGCTGGTGTTGCCGATTTGACAACCGAACGCCGTATGACTCCTGACAGCCGTTATCGAGTTGGCAGCACCACCAAGACCTTCACCGCCGTCGTCACACTACAACTTATTGCGGCAGGTCAACTAGCCTTCGGGCACACGGTGCAGCAATGGTTGCCAGAACTACCTATCCCCAACACGGACTACCTGACCATCGAACATTTACTGCGAATGCGGAGTGGGCTGTTCGATTTTGTTGACGATCCAAGTTTGCTCAGTCTCGATGCCAATCTCAAACCATATCGATTACATGATGTGGTGCGGCTTGGTATCAACCATCCATCAAGGTTTCTACCGGGAAGCAGATTTGAGTATTGTAATACCAATTATTGCGTACTGGAGATGATTATTGAGAGAGCGACTGGAAACTCGTTGCAACACGAACTGTAGGATCGGATACTCAAGCCTTTAGGGATGCGCCATAGCTGGTATCCTGCTGACGATGACCTGTCGCTTTCTGAGCCATACATCCGTGGGTATGAACACACCGACAACGGCTGGCGCGAGTGTAGTCAGGTCTTTTTCGGACGCGGGGACGGGGCGCTTATTTCAACGGCGCTGGACCAGTCACGCTTCTTTCGGGCATTACTCAGTGGCAAACTGCTACCAGACGCATTGTTGACTCAGATGATGAGTATCGTCCACGACGATCCGCCCGCCGATGAGTTGTATGGCCTGGGTCTGATCGCTGACCCACTGCCCTTCGGGACGGTGTGGGGGCATTCGGACGGTGGGTATGGCTACAACAACTACGCGTATCTGCACCGCGAAACCGGGCGATTCGTCGTGGCGATGACCAATGGATCGTATGGTTTTACAGTACCAAGTGGGGAAACAGACCAACGCCCCCGCTTTTCAACCCATCTCAAGACGCTGGCATTCTCGACAGAATGAGCAGCCAATCCCTCTGTACGGCACCAGCACAACCAATTGCCGAACAATTCCCCTTGCTGATACGCCATCGAGGGCCTTGGGTCGAGTGGTTCAGGAATGCAAAAACAGGTAGATTGCCACAAGCATGTATGAACAAAAACTATCCTGGCAAACAGTACTCGAGCAACTTTTTTGAGATGCTTTGACCATTAAAATACAGTCAATAGATACCATTATTACACAGCGCATAGCCGTGATCAGCCATGCCCTGACGCTAGCCGATGAAGCACACACATTGCTTGCGGATATCGCGTGAGATGTAAGCTCAACCTCCAACTGATACCTGTACTTGCATCATCAGGGGTAAACAGGTTGGCCATATACGTGGATGCGCCGCCACGACAACTACGACAGCTAAAAATCATCCAAATGTTGAAATGCCAGGTTAAACATACTAATCCATTGAACCTGCGGTAAAGGTCTATAAGGGACTCTGTATCCTTTCAGGACCATCTTTCGTTTACATACTAACAGTTGAAAAACAAATGTATGAATAGGATACCGCTATGTCCATTACCATTCAACTAGCACCCTTTGAAAAACGATACATCCTCCACAGCATGTGGATTGCGTATGTTCATGAACTTTCTCAATACCATGACGACTTACCTGTTAGACACGGTCTTATAGATGAACAGGATGATAGTTGTGATCCCGAAGGTTTTCTGGCAGAGTGGTGGGCATGTCCGGGGAAAATATACGCCTACTTCATCTATGAAAGAGAACGACCTGTGGGCTTTGCGCTCTGTGCAGCCCCACCCTTAGCTGATGGAGATGCAGATACAGTTCTGGAAGAGTTCTTTCTATTCTACCTTTATCGAAACAGAGGTATTGGTCGGCAGGCAGCAACGATGCTTTTTGACAAACTCAGAGGCACCTGACAACTAAGAGTCCTGCAGAAGAATACACCTGCTTTAGTATTCTGGCGTAGTGTTCTAGCAGAATACACGCATGGCACATTTCATGAACGGGTCAGAGTAGCTTCAAGTGGTCCATTGATTGAGTTCAGATTTTCGAGTACACAAGAATGATTCATTAGGGCGCGACAACAGGCGGATACAGGTCGATATCCCACTACCACATTTGTGATTCTCATGGCAGACTCAGTTCACATACTCTGCTTACATAATCATTTGACGAATGAAGCCATACCACAGTCAAACCAAACACGTATTCGTTAGATGATACGCATATGTGGTAATGGCTTCTTGCAAATTAACCTGCCTCAGACAGCGAGCGGAATAACGTAAAACAGAATGGCGAAAAAGTGTAGCAGACTGCCAAGCAAAACAAAGCCATGCCAGATCGCATGATGATAAGGCAATCGCCGCCACATGTAGAAAATGGTCCCTATCGTGTAGGCAAAGCCGCCACCAAACAAGAGTATCAGCCCACCCGTTGGAACAGATGTAAAGAGGGGCTGAATACCAACCACCACAACCCATCCCATCGCGATGTAAGATAACGTCGTCCAGATCGCTTTCTGACGGATGAGCACGCTTTGTAATGCGATACCAGCCAATGCAAAGGCCCAGACTACTCCAAACAATGTCCATCCCCAGGGACCCTGCAATGTGACCAGCGTAAAGGGCGTATATGTTCCGGCGATGAGCAGATAGATAGCCGAGTGATCGCAGATGCGGAGCACCACCTTTGCCCGTGGTATGGGGATGCTATGGTACAAGGTTGAGGCCGTGTAGAGCACAATTTGTGTTGCTCCATAGATACAACAACTCACAATATGCCATACATTTCCAAACAGACTGGCAAACACAGCCAGTACAACCAGACCAGCAATCGCAAGGACGATGCCAATCCCATGTGTTACGCTATTGGCAATTTCTTCGCCGACACTATATTTAGGTATAGAAATAGGGGTATTCACCTATAGTACTCCTACAATATGCTGCTAACATATCCATATTTCTCCAACTCAATTGCATGTGCAGGAAGTTTCCATAAAACGGAGAAATACTGTCAGCAGATCCCACACAAGCAGTCATTATACTACTACTTCCAGCAGCTTGGGTAAACTGTAGATAGGTTTGATCATACTTCATTGTCAGTACAACTTCGACGGAGGCGTATACTTTCACAAGTAATCGTGTGCTCATTGACGTACAATAGAGATAATTTGATTGGCACACTCTAACAAGGAGCCGTTGTATTTCAAGCACTTCAGGTGTTGGTAATCATCTTGTTTTACCACTTCAAATACCTTACTGCACCAACTTTGCATGTAATACCGAATTATCATATAGCCCTTTGCAAACCATTAACTGATCCGTTGGTATAATCACTATATGGCATCACCCTTTCTCACAACCTCAGATATCGCCAAGGCTGTTGGTGTGCACGTAAACACCGTACGTCTCTACGAAGCGTGGGGGTTTCTCCCACCTGTGACACGCGCTGCCAATGGGTATCGCCAATTCACGCAACGCCACCTCCACCAGATGCGTCTGGCGCGGCTGGCACTGATTAACCCGTATCCTGGCGGCAAACGACCAGTGTTGAATCTGGTCATGTGTGGTGCAGCAGGGGATCTAGGCGGTGCACTTGAAAATGCCTATCGCTACCTCGCACAGATCCGGGCCGAGCGCGCCCATGTTGAAACAGCCACCATGTTGCTGGAACGCTGGCTCAAAGGGGCAACGATTAGTACAACGGATCAGCCATTAACGATCCCGCGCAACTCGTTGGAGTACACACGGACACACTCCGTAGTTGGGAACGCAACAGGCTATTGACCATACCACGCCATCCTGATAACCAGTATCGCCAGTATGGAGCAAATGAAATCACACGCATTCGCGTCATTCGGACGTTGCGCGACGCGGGCTACAGCATCATGGCGATTTTACGGCTGATGCAGCATATCAATGAGCATGGCACAGACATCGACGTGTGGCACATTCTCAACACCCCTGACCCACAGGAAGAGGTCTTCTCTGCATCCGATCAGTACATGACCACGCTTGCCGCACAGGAACAACGTGCGCTAGACATCATCGAGCTAATCGAAACACAAATGTCCCAACCATAAACCCTCCATTGGCGATCCAACCTTATGAGCCTTTCCTGGTATGCTCAGAAAGCACAAAACACCAACCCTCCATTGGCCCACCATAAGGTTATACTGGTGTTGTCCATCTGATCGAACCCAATTGTGCACGACCCATAGAGATACAGAAGGGAAGTTCTACCATGCCGCTGATCGCTGTCCATCAGCTTAAAAAAGCATACCTTGTACCTGAACGCGAGGCCGGTCTGTTGGCCTCCCTGGGAGCGCTTGGTAAACGTCGCACCCGCACCATCACTGCCGTTAGCGATCTCACGTTTGAGATTGCCGCAGGCGAAATGGTGGCACTCCTTGGTCCCAACGGGGCGGGCAAAACGACGACTCTCAAAATGCTTTCAGGGCTACTACAACCCACGGCAGGTGAGATCACTGTTGCGGGCTATCGGCCATATGAGCGCAACCACGCTTATCTGCGTCAGATCAGCATGGTGCTTGGCAACAAAACGCAGATGCGTTGGGACATACCTCCTCTCGATACCTTTAGTGTGCTGCGAAAAATCTACGGTGTTCCACTGGCGCAGTTTCAGGAGACACTGGATGAGCTGGTTGACCTGCTGGTGATGGAGTCGCTGCTCCACAAGCCGGTGCGGAATCTATCACTTGGTGAGCGGATGAAGTGTGAGCTGGTGGCGGCGTTGCTGCATCGACCCAGGCTGCTCTTCCTCGACGAACCAACCTTGGGCCTTGATGTCACGATGCAACGCCGTTTGCGTAGCTCTCTGACCACCTACAACCAGCGGCATAACGTGACTGTCATACTGACCAGCCACTACATGGCTGATGTGGTTGCTCTATGCAAGCGTGTCATTCTGATCAACGATGGCCGACTGGTCTACGACAGGTTGTTGTCGGATTTAGCAGAGCGACTTGTGCCATACAAACTGATTCGCGTCATACCACCATTGGAGATCATTGGCGGAACTGTGGTCGAACAAACAAATGAGGCACTTACCCTACGTGTGCATCGCCACGATGCACCACACATTGCTGCTCAACTGCTGCAAAATACCGCGCTCGCGGACTTATCAATCCAGGACCCACCCATCGAAGTCGTGATCGACCAACTATTCACTGGAGGTATCGTATGAGCGGTTTCCTGGCTCTCCTGCGCGTGACGTGGCAAACATGGCTCGCACAACGGTCATTCTTTTTTCTACTCGCCTTTGGCTGGATGATCCCACCACTGATCTATCTGTTTGTGTGGTCAACAGCGGCACGTGAACAATCAATCGGTGGTCTGACTCGCGGCGAATTTGTGGCCTACTACCTCATTCTGATCGTTGTCAATCAGTTGACCTGTGCACAGACCAACTGGACCGTTGGCGACCAGATTCGGGAAGGCGGTCTGAGCGGGCTGTTGCTGCGACCAATGTCACCCATCTTCGACACGATTGCAACCGAACTGGCAGGCAAGGCGATCTATCTACTGTTTATTGTTCCGGTCACTTGTGTGCTTGCGCTGGTGTTGCACCTAACACTCGATCTGACCCTAACCAATGCATTTGCTTTTAGCGTTGCGCTACCGCTGGCATGGTTGCTGCGCTTTTTATGGGGGTATGCTACCGCGCTACTGGCATTTTGGGCTAGCCGTGCAGATAGCCTGCTCGTCCTGCAAGATACCCTGCTCTTTTTATTGGCGGGGCAGGTCGCCCCCATCACGTTACTACCGAACTGGTTGGCGACTCTCGCCGCCTGGTTGCCGTTTCGCTACATGCTTGGTTTTCCGGTCGAACTCCTCACGGGACAGCTCACCAGTGATGAGATGTTGTTTGGTTTTGTGCTACAGGTTGGCTGGCTGAGTGTTGCTGCCGGGCTGAACTGGTTTGGCTGGCACCGAGGGCTACGGCACTACAGCGCGATTGGAGGATGAGATGCGTTATCTACACGTTCTAAACGCCTTTTTAAGCGCCTCGCTACAGGAAGAAATGGCGTACCGTTCGAACTTTGTGATCAGCCTATTCAACTCGCTACTAGGTCTCATCAGCAGCACAATTCTTTATAGTCTGCTCTTGCTCTTTAGCAGCCTTGCCTTCTGGAGTAACGGCTTTCTGGTCAACTGGATCTTTGATGGACTCTTCCAATTAGCACGCCACCCAATGGGCTTTTATCCAGTGTGGTTGCGCCTGATCCTGACATGGGTGCTGCCCATCGGCATGATGACGACCATGCCGGTAGAGACATTAACGGGGATTGGTGAGACTACCCAACTGCCGCTGGCAGGGCTACTTGCGGTCACCAGCTTTGTTGTTGCTTCATGGTTGTTTCAGCGCGGCCTGCGACGCTACGATAGTGCTTCGAGTTAAGTGATGTGGGTGCTGCGTCCTACAGCCTAATCCAGGAACCGAACCCACGGAGCCACATTGGCGGTGGTGCCTTCGACAGACCACTTGCATAAGATGCTGGTCATCCAATCTATCTACTAGCAGTGACCATCTATAACCCACTAAGCCACATAAGAACTCTGACTTACCACAGCGAATACACCGCAGAGGCATCCACCCAACTCATTACTTATGATACCCATCTTCTTTGCGGGTTCACAGGGCACCGCGCCTGGGCCGATGGTTGTCAGGGGCTTCGGCAAGCCCCTGACCCTGCCTGACATATTCTGCACAAAGCTCCATATAATTAACTCTCGTCTGCATACCTTGAGTAGATGGATTCAATACATCAAGCACAACTATAGGTATTTTCAAGTTCTCATTACATATTTATCTGGAGAAAAGTCATTTAGTAAGACCAATTCTCGAACTGGAAATGGTGCTTTATTCTTTGGCGTGTAGTAATCATAAGATATATTTGTAATCTTGTCATAAACAAAAACATAACGAACAGTTTCTTGATGCTCTCGAGCAAATCTCCAAAAAGCATAGTCTATAATTGATCTACCAAATGTTCCATAACCTCTAACAATAGCCTGATATTCTAAATCACTACATTTTAGTATCTTTTCCTCATTCAACCTCTTTTTTATATATTCTCTCCAATTTTCCCAATCTTTGTCCATTAAGGATGTATATCTTTGAAATTTGTTCTCAAAATAAAAATTGAATGTTACTGCTATTAGAATAAAAAGAATTGGTATAACAAAGCACAATATTGCACCTTGCATGTTGTAAAATCTGTCAAGACCAACTAAAATCCAAATTAATGACATCAACAAAATAAAAAAAGGGGGAAAGTCTCAGAGGGTCTCTAAAAAAAAAGAGAAGATCAAAAACAAAACCAGCAAAATTGGAATTAGGCGTTTTTTCTTCTAAATTATTTATCCAGTACACTCGAAGATAACTAAAATAACCATACAGAGCAATTATCCACAGTATGAGAGGATACATTGGTGTGACAGTTATATGAACTAATGGAAGGACAATTCCATCACTATTTCGACGATCAGATAATAAAACCAAGACAAAAGAAGCAATTGACACGATGAAGGTAATTAACCCTATCAAATCATTAACAAAACCTATAATAGTAGCAAATTTAGAAAACTCTTGAAAAGATGACGATTTTTTGCCAGAGCGCACTGTCTTATTTCTTAACGGTGATTTACTCATGGTCTTTCTCCTCAAGTAGGCATTCTAAACCCTTTCAAATTATCAGATTTATATACTTTGTACACAAAATAAGTTAAATATCCTTATACATTATAGCACTCATAGCAATACAAGAAATAGATCTTGTGCTAATTTAAAACGAAAAATGCAAGAAATAACACACTACTTCGCTTGGCGAAACGCACACTTCCATGCAAAAATAGCACAGCAAATTTTGCATACTCAAGGAGTATGTCATATGAGGATCGCTCGATTTGTTCACGAAACCGATACACCTGCTGGTCGTGCCTTCCACCTCTTTGTACTCGTCCTGATTATCTATTCGATTACGACCCTCTCAATAGAGACACTGCCAGATCTATCGTCATCAACACGAGCAGCACTCGACACCTCAGACCTAATCATCACCCTCCTATTCACCATGGAATATGTGCTGTGTATCCTCACTGCGCCTAACAAACGTGCCTATATATTCAGCTTTTATGGCGTGATTGATCTGCTGGCCATCGCGCCATTTTACCTGGCCCTCGAATCAGATCTCAAAGGCATACGTACATTGCACCTGTTCCACCTCTTCTTCATCTTCAAACTCATACGGTACAACAAAGCAATGCAGCGGTTTGTAAAGGCTTTCTCTCACTTAAAAGAAGAAATCATTCTTTTTCTGGCTGCTACGGGGATACTGCTGTATCTCTCGGCGGCTGGGATTTACTACTTTGAGAATGAGACTCAACCAGAAAACTTCCAATCCATCTTTCATAGCCTGTGGTGGGCCGTGGTAACTCTCACGACGGTTGGCTACGGCGACGTATACCCGATCACGGTGGGGGGCAGGCTGTTTACCTTTGTGGTTTTGATGCTCGGTCTTGGGGTTGTCGCTGTTCCCGCCGGGCTGATTGCATCGGCGCTGTCGAAGGTCAGGGCGGAGGAAGAGGAGGAAGTATGGATATGATACATACTCCCTAAGCTAAAAGATACCCAAGAAAGAAATAGTTGTATGTCAGTCTCACGCCTCAAGCACATCACTCAGATCGGTGTAGAGCAGATGGGCGATCTCGCTGATAGCCTCGCGAATCCCGCGGTATTACGCTTCGAGAATCTTGATACGGACCTACGACTACCACAAGCTGCCCTCGACTTCACAAAAAATAGAGAAGATTTCACAAACTGTAAGCACTCTTGGGATACAAACCAACAACAGGAGAAGACATGGCACACCCCAAACATTACACTGATGTTTATTGCTGGATGGATGTAATACTCAATGTTCAAGAGGTAAACGATCAACTCACTATTGCTATACCAGGCGTACCAAAAGGCTATGAGGCACTCCTGGAACTTGACAAAACTGATCACTTTCGGATGCGCGGCGGACCACTGGATGGCGCGATGGTGGTCTTTGTACGTAATGAGAGTGATGAGATTACTACCATGCCTGCGGATGGTCTTGAATTCACTAGAATCCCACCAAAGTCTGTCAACAACATACCAACCACAGAACGTCTGCTGGTACCCAACCTCGATCTGACATTGAAAAAAGAGGTTGCTTTTGCCGAATTACTTCAGACCTTGATGAACATCGCAGATGGCAACTGGATCGATTATCATCTGCCATACCCCAAACACGAATTCATCCAATACGTCTCAGCACAAGACATCGTTATCTTTCATAGCTCAAACAATACAGACATCGATATATTCACTCCCGTCCGTAAATCGATAGAATTAGGTGACAAGACTGGACAGGGCAATCTCCAAGCCACCTAGGGCACACAGGATGGTCTGTGGGCAATGTTCTTCGCAGTGGTGGATCGCAACCGACTACGTGGCAGCATTCGCAATGGGGTCATCCATGTTCATAATCAACATGGCAAAGCATTGGCGGTATACAACTTTTCGATCAACCAAGAACAACTTCCCCAAAAACCATGGTGCGATGGAGCATTATACTTCTTCCAACGTGATACATTCGTACGATTAAAGCTAGGTACAGAGACCTATGCCAATGAATGGGCTAGCGAAGCAGCTATCCGACCTGTCGCGAAACTCCATATTCAACCCGAAGATTTTCCCTTCCTGGAGCAGATAAGTGGCCATGATGATGGACCACTGCTCCGACTTAGCACATTGAGCAAAGCAATCCGAGAAGCCGCTCGCCAAGCAACTCTAGAACATAGTCGCTTTACTATCACCGTCCCGGCCACCATGCGGGACCACCTGGAAGAATACATTACTCTCCAGCAGTGGGCTGTTCCTACCGCACAATTCACCATCATACCAACAAATGATGAGATTACACTGGAAATTACTATGCTCCCTCCAGCATTTCGTGAAGTGCTGAAAGACAACTATGCACATGTACTGGCCAAATAGAGTGGACAATATCGACGGTGGGAAAGAATGAGAAAATATTATGCCCTTCTATCATCTGCGCGGAACCCTCTATGGGACAGGCTTAGGTTGATCAGTATTACATGTTTCTAACGTGTGCTTTCCCCATGCCTTTCGTCGTTGAGTGGTTCCATAAACTGCTGTACACTCATCCTCAGTACGGCCTTTTTGTGTTATCCACTTACTCTATCGAAAGGATACCAGATGTCTCCCAAACCCTCGCTGCTTACATGCCCCTATTGTGAAACGCCATTGTATGAACAAAAGACCGATTTCCGTTGTGCCCGAAACCACACCTTTCCACTTAGCCAAAAAGGTTATGTTAACTTGCTTGGTCAGACACGTGCTGGCGATACTGCTCCTATGCTCACAGCACGACGACGATTGCTTGATACTAGCGCTTATTTACCGATTGCTCAGGCATTAGCAAACAATCTCATACACTATCTACCATCGACCATGGCAACTTTGCCTTCACGACCGACAATGTCCAGTGGTATCATTGATGCCGGATGCGGTGAAGGACACTATCTCGGCCATATTCAGAAAATACTCGAAGAGATTTCGTTACCAATTCCATTAGCCTGTTATGGTTTTGACTCTTCCAAGGCAGCCGTTAAACTTGCGGCGCGTCGCTATCATTCAGCAACCTTCTTCGTTAGTAATATCAAACAGCTTTGGAACATCACCCCTGCAACGAGTTGTCCGATTTTGAATGTGTTCGCACCTCGAAATTTCGTAGAGTCCGCACATATTCTCCAACCTCGCGGCATGATCCTAACTATTATTCCCACACAGAAGCATTTACACGAACTGCGTAATCACTACCACCTGCTCCAGATTGAGCCACAAAAAGAGGCTCGTGTATACAAACAGGCAAATTCACAATTCAATTTATCCCATACAGAGGTGATCGAATATCAACAGGGATTGACACACCAACAAGTTGCGGATGTGTTAACTATGACACCCAACTATTGGCATCAACGGGCAACAAAAAAGACATTTCCCAATAAAGAACATACTCTTCCTGTGACGATTAGTGTGCGATCACTAGTGTTCCAACGCCAATAAACAGGTACAAAGATGGTTTGCTATCAAGTAAAGTTGTACATACAATAGTGATTCAAAAGAGACGCTTGATGGCATCAGTACAATACACAACCATACAGGTGATCCATGTCTGTTTTTCGTTTTTGCGTAAGCCAGCCTCGTACAGACAAAAAAGGTTTTCAATTGCTACGTGCGCTTCCTGAAGTACAGTTCGGTACCTCAGCAATTCTGCAATCACTGCGGCAGGGCATTCCCGTACCCATAGTGCTTGATTATCAAAAGGACTTGCATGAAATGGATCTCGTAGAGTGGAGCGATAAAGTGCGTCAAACATATCGAACACTTGATAATGAGTTTAACGTTATAGAGATTCAATTCGCTCCTGCACTCGGTGACAAATGGGAAACAGTTTCACCAGAAGCATTCGAGAATCTACTACAGTCGGCGATGATCTATGATGAGCAGCAGCACGACTAGATGTCTCCCTTACCTCATGGATTCACGATCACATCTGAATCCACATCATCATATTTGCTTGACACAACCTCTTGTTTCAACGTATCCATCCTGTTAGAATATATATTCATTCAAAGAATCTATTAATAAAACAAAAACGTGACTGGACAATGGTCAAAGCTTTCGTTAGACATTGGAGGTAACACTTGGAGAAAGCATACGGCTTGGAAATACCACAGAACCTCGAAGAGGCGTGCCATCCACACCGCACAGCACTACTTGTCTATGATATGCAGGTTGGCATCATCTCGCAGATGAAAAACGGCCGGGAGATTGTGCGACAGACCGAAACAGTGCTCAGCGCCGCACGTAAAGCTGGACTGCGAGTCTTCTTTTTACGGCACATGTCATTACCCAAAGAGGCTTCCGGGGTGTTTCAGCTTCGCATGGCGATGGCCTGGCAGCGCGTTCAGAGTGTTGCTGACGTCAACCCATGGTTTTTGCGCGACTCACCAGGATTTCAACTAGTTCCAGAACTAGCACCGCTTACTAGCGAAGTCGTTTTTGATAAAATCACAATGTCGGCATTTGAGGGTACACCACTGGATATCGCCCTCCGCGACTGTGGCATCAACTCCTTTATCATTGTCGGAGTCGCAACCGAGATCGGCATTGAGCCAACCATACGGCATGGAGCAGATCTGGGATACATTCCAATCATGGTCACAGATGCCTGTGGTGCTGGACACGAAGAAGCAGGTGAACGCTCAGTTACTAATATTAAGTTTATAGGCGATACCATACTGACCGACACACAGACTATCTGTAAGGTGCTTGAACATACATCAATCTGACGAGCACATCTGGTAGATTCAATCAGTTGACCTGATCGAAGTGTGAAGAAGTCGTCTGTTCCCAAGGGTTGAGAGGCTTCTCACACTGCTTACAATCATATACACAGATAATACAGCAGAAATCAAAGATATTGATCGCTATGCAGCAGGAAAACTGGCCCGGTACACCATTGAGTGATAACGATTTTATTGCACTGTGGGAAACCATACAAACTTTTGGTCTGGTCCTGAGCAACATCACAGTAAAGGAGTTTAGCATAGGTGACCTTGAGTCATATCTATCCAATGTAAATTCTGTTCTGTGGTTTGCTTATCTGCATCCAACACTTGAGCACAAACGATTTGCCTCACTGGCCAACAAAGAGGATATCATCTCCTTCATCAAACGTGAGTTCGATCAGGATACAATGGAGGGTCTCGATCTGGCGATCTTGCCGGAAGACAAAACCTGGTGCGTGTTTGGGAATCACGATGGTGAGATCTTCCACGCAAGCTAGAATTAGACGACAAGGAGACTCATAGATGAGAACCATCTCAATTCAACTTGATGATACCAAGGCCACTTTGCTTCAAGAGAAAGCCGAGCACCATGGTCTCTCGCTTGAGCAGTTGGTCAGGGCGGCCATCGAAGATCTGTTGGCCCAACCAGAGACTGATGTTGAAGCGGCTATGCAGCGCGTGCTGGCCAAAAATGAAGACCTCTACAAACGACTGGCATGATGCGCCATCTTACACTTATTGAGGTCCTTGCGTTGCACAAAGCCATCGTCACCAGCAGTGGTGGTGCGCCGGGCATTCGCGACCTGGGCGCCCTGCAATCCGCCATTACGCAGACACATCTTATCTTCGGAGATGCCAATCTCTATCCAGATCTGGTTACAAAAGCTACAGCTCTATGTTTCTCGCTGATGCTGATTCATCCCTTTGTTGATGGTAATAAACGGATTGGACATGCCATGCCGCGATGGAGACCATGCTTATGCTCAACGGCTTTGAAATTATTACAAATGTCGCTGAACAGAAACCGCTGGTGTTCGATCTGGCTGCGGGGCTGGTCGCACGAGAGGAGTTAGTTACCTGGCTTGGCAACCATATAACCCGCAGCTAGTCTCCGTCACTCATTGATACGATCAACGCGAAACAGTACTAATTCCTTTTGATGGATACATCAAAACTGGTTGACTCAAGACCGGCACCCTTTTTCCAAATCTCAAAGCCAGCCTCTGCAGCAGTGAGATACCAGTCATTGCTGATGTACCCGCGACTTCGTGCATCGTTAATGAAAGGCATGAGATTAGCATTGATGGAATTGGTCGGAGTAGTGCGTCGATATGCAATATAATTCCAACCAATATGCTCATACCACACCTCCCATGTAGCACCTGCAATAGAAACAGTACCAACACGTGTGCCAGCAGGCTGAACACCACCGTCACTCTTCAGCCAGATCATTAATTCAGCACCGTTCGGTTGTCCACTGGTGTATGACGACTTATTGAACCAGATATCATACGCAACGTTCCAGGCATCACCAGACGTATTAGGTGTCTTTACGCTCCAGGAACTGGGAACACTCTGTATCTGGCTGACCTTCGTTGGGAAGTCTGGATTGATACTCTGATCGGTACATTTAGCCCAGTGGCAACCTTTGTAAATGGAGGGTTACGATGCAGGTGGCCCACTTGTAGATTTGTTATGGTTGGCACTGGTACTCTTAAAACTACTCCCTGTTACCGCCATACACTGCGACGTACTTGCTCCCCAAATGTTGTTTTGTACAATAAATCGTGTTTTGCCAGAGGATTTCACATCAACCGAGTCATACTTTCCACAAAGTTGCGTAGCGGAGTGGGTCGACTGTGGTCCGATCAACACGCACATGATAAGCACCACAAAAGCCATGAGAATAAGTCGTTTCATCAACAAGATGTGAGGATGTTGCATAGATCTTCCTCTTTCGCAGCTATATTTGTTTAAATAATATTAATAGCAGGAAATGTACCATTGTATATCGTACTATTTTGAACACATAGTATTTATCCGATTAATCATTTGAATAATTGGAGTATTTTCTTTTGCACCACAGCAACGCGTATGCTAGACTAATGCTGTACTCAACAAATCAAGAAATAGGAATGTGATGGTTACAATTGATTTTTTGTTTTTTGCAGATTGTCCATCGCACGATGTGGCATTAAAGCGGTTACAAACGATTCTCGCTGAAGAACAAATAACGGCAGATATACGGATCACTGAAGTCACGAGTGATGCTCAGGCGCAGGAACTCAAATTTGTAGGCTCGCCAACAATTCGAATCAATAGTATCGATATCGACCCACCACCCATTGATGATCTGTATGGTCTCTCATGTCGGGCGTATCACACCGCCGATGGACGCATCACACCACTGCCGCAACCAGAACTGATCCGAACAGCCTTACGTAAACTACCATGATACGTGAGTCAAAGTAAAGGAGTTTCGATATGACAGCCTTGCAACTTGGTGCAGACGCACTCGATTTTCAATTGCCAGCCGTTGATGGAAAGAACTATAGCCTGAAAGATTTTAGCAACCGCCCCGTTTTAGCGCTTATCTTTAGCTGTAATCATTGTCCGTATGTACTTGCGTGGGAAGATCGTATGATTGCGCTCCAGCGCGACTATGGCGAGCGTGGCTTTCAGATTGTAGCCATTAACGCCAATGACGCCAGCAAGAAGCCCAAAGACGATTTTCCACATATGGTAGAACATGCGAAGGAAAAAGAGTTTAACTTTGTGTATCTGCACGACGAGAGCCAGGAGGTAGCACACGCCTATGGTGCTGAACGCACACCTGAGGTGTTCCTCTTCGATGCAGACCGCACGCTGCGCTACCATGGCGCTATCGACGACAATTACGAAGATCCCACCGCCGTACAACAGAGCTATCTTGCGTCGGCAGTCAATGCGCTACTGGCCGGCAATGCGCCGGTTATCAAGGAGACCGCACCCGTTGGTTGTACCGTCAAGTGGAAGTAAGCTAAACCGTTGCAAGGGGCCACTCAATGGAGTGTCCCTTTTTTTGTTACGGTTTAGAAAATATGATACACATCGCACAATACATATGAAAGACTCTGCTCATACCAAATAAAAAAGACCTGACCAATATTGGAAATCGATCAGATCAGAAAATCGAGTGATTAGTCGAAGATAGTTTTATTCCGCGAGACCCGCTGCCTCCTTATCTAAATGGATCGCAAACGTCGTACCCTTATCGGGGCCACTCTCAACTAACATCGTACCACCATGTGCATCTACCACCAGTTTACAGAAGTTGAGACCTAAGCCAGTATCACCTTGCCCGTTTCCTCTGTTGTTACCTACACTGAATCGTTCAAACAGACTTTGCTGTTGCTTTTCGGGTATGCCAGATCCATTATCCCATACCCAAAGGCGCACACCTGCTGGCGTTGTCTCAACACCGACAGATATCTTAGTACCATATGGTGTGTGTTTGACGGCATTTGCAATAAGATTGAGCAACACTCGTCGCATCAACCCCACATCGACGTGCAGTGTTGGGACATTATCTGCCGCCACAACAGTAATACACTTTTGCTCCTGATCAGCCCAGACACGCAGATCCGCTGCACAGGTACGCATAAGTGGCTCTATCTGACACGCCTCACGGTGAACATTGAGCCGACCTTCCTCCAGACGGGCGATATCAAGAATGTTGTTGACAAGGTCAAGTACATTTTGAGAACTACGACGTGCACCTGCAATGAGTTCCTGTTGCATCTCATTAGGTTGAGTTGACTTGAGCGTATCCAAATATCCACGAATGGCAGACATCGGATTCTTGATATCGTGAACTGCCATTTGGGTAAGATGTTCTTTGGAGCGGATCAGTTCTTCCTGTAATTGAGCACGCTCTTCCAGGTTCCGCTGACGTTCAGCCTGCTCTCGTGTGAGTGCTGCAATCATCGTGTTGAGCGATGCTGCCAGACGTGAAATTTCATCCTTTCCAGGAAGTACCACTGGTTTTGAGAGATCGCCACTTGCTGCAACATGATGAGCATAAGCATCTAAGCGAGCCAACCGAGCCAACACACCGCGCTCCAAAAGTACCAACATCACAATCCCAAAAACCAGGCTAGCTAACAACAACACGAGTACCAGGTAGTTTGTCGTAGCAACACCTTGTGCATAGATATCACGAGGTGTTTCAACCTTCAAGATTAGTGCGCCCTGACCATACACATCTTCTAGAAGTGTATACCCGGCAATAGTCTGATCATTTACTCGTTGGATAAAGGGTGTACCTCTATCAGTAAGTTCCTGAAGAATCGGTTCTATATTTGATGAAGGCATGTTATCTATTGAATAGATTTGGAGAGACAGCTGTGTTGTTTGAGAAATCTGCTCAACCTCAGACGCGTTCAGGTAACGACCCATAAGAAGAGTTCCACGTGAGGGTCCTTCAGCATTGTTCGTCAGAATAGGGCGCGAAGCTACCAGCATTGGTCCATTGGATAACAGGATGATACCTGTTATCGTTTCTTCCACTTGCTGAACTATTAATGGATTATTAGGCTCTGTAAAGGACTGGAGTTCTTCTGGAACTGCAATCTCTGACTCGCCTTCCAGATCAAAAGCACGGCTAAAAACCACTTCTTGATCAGTATTTAGAAACTCTATCAAATTAAGCTGATTACCAATAAAGACATCATCGCCCGTGTTTTCGCGAATGTAGTCAGGATCGCTTGTCTCGATAAAGTCATACGTGGCATCCCATTCTGCATAATCCCGTGCCGTTTGATTTAGTCTGCCAATAGAGTTAGATAAAGCATTGCTGGCTCGATCAATATTCCGCAACATTTGCTGCTCTTCTAATGAGAGAAAACTATCCAATACCAGCAGGCGTAGTGGTATCGAAATAATGAGCAGCAAACCGAATAGGGTGAGCATAATGGTCAGGAGAGTTCTACCTCGTAATGAGGCAAATGTTGTTCGCCAGGGAGCAGCAGAAAGTGTCTCAGCAGAGGCGACAGTATCAGATACTGCCTTATCTGAGGATTGTATTTTGTCTGAGGAGAAGACTTTCATTGAACAATGCTCGATATGTTAGGTATGAGTCTCTCTATGTTATAGTTTTCTTCTAATCTCTTTCGTAAATATTTTATTTACCAGGATGATACCATACTATGCAACGATACATTGCGGTTGCATAACCTGTTAATTGCTGTTTGTAGCACAATTCACAGGTGTTTAACTCTTTATACAGCCACATCCAGAGCGGAGAGAGTCAAAAAGATGTATACAAAACCACCACAAATACTATCCTTTTGTAACAATTCCCCCAAAAATGACTATTAGATCACAAATGTCATGAGGACATTGTGGTATGCCCTGACTATAACCACTGCATCTCATCATTTGTCGCCAGCAATACATCAAGAGATCCTGTGGTCGCTACCTGCCCATCTTGCAACACCATGATCTGATCGGCGCGACGGAGAGCCGCACGACGATGCGAGACCACCAGACAGGTCACGTCACGTCGTCGTGTATCGAGTCGTTTCCACAACTCCTGTTCGGTTTCGACATCAAGTGCACTCGACAGATCATCAAAAACCAGCAGTTCGGCCTCGCGGACAAACATACGAGCCGCTGCCGTACGCTGGACCTGCCCGCCAGAGAGCCGCACACCCCGCGACCCAACGAGCGTGTCCGAGCCATTGTGCATACCAGCGAGGTCGCGCTCCATCACTGCGGTGTGAAATGCCTCGGATAGGTCTACACGCTCCTCGGGGAAACCCAGCAATACGTTATCACGTAGCGTATCGCTAAACAACCGTGGAACCTGTGGGGTATACGCACTGCGTGGTGGCACAAAGAACTGGGCTGGATCTTCCACGATCTGACCATTCCAACGGATCTCACCAGCATCTCTGGGCAGTAAACCCAGCAAGACCTGAAGCAATGTTGTCTTACCTGAGCCTACGCGCCCCGTCACAACCACAAATGAGCCTTTGGGTATCTGGAGATCGATGTGTGTGATGCCACGCTCGGACATGGGATACCGATACGACAGTCCAGCAACTTCCAATAATGTTAACTGGTCAGAGATTGTCTTGGCTGGATAAGTTATTTCAGGCAAAGGTCCATGCATATGCGATGAGCCGGATTTCACGATTGTGTCCTGTGGAAGCCCCTCAAACAACGGAGTGAGCCGTTCCAGTGCAACTGTATTCTGCCGATACATGGCCAGAAGCATACCAAATGTCAACAAGAAATCAGACAGTGGTTCCAGGAAATACACAAACAACACAAAATTGCCGACCGTAAATTGTCCGGTCTGCATTGATTGGGCTGCTAGTAGGAGGATTACCCCCGTGGTAAGATATACCACATTGTTGTATGATGATATCCCCACAAGTTCATTGAAAAGCCGTTCTCGTAACACCACCTGGCGCCGTGTGTGGCTGAATTGGTTCAACGAATCAGCGGCCTTGCGTTCGGCACCGGCGATCTGGATCGACTGCACCGCACCAAACACTTCACCAATGAATGAACTCACACGCCCATCCGCCGCACGAGTAGATCGTCGATAGGCTTCGATGCGTGACCGCAAAGCGTACGTGAGCAACGCGGCTGCCACCAGTGGAAGCAATGCCACAAGCGTCAGGATCGGATTAATGCCTACCATTATCGCAACAGCAACAAGTGCAGCCACACCCGAACCAATCACAAGCCACGTATAGCCGATGCACTCAGCAATTGAGCGAGTGTCTGTACCTAAACGATTGATAATATCACCGACAGGGGCCGGTAAACTCTGGGCATCCGGGCGATCCAGAAGTGCCGCGAACAGGTTGCCTCGTAGACGTGCGCTACTTAACTGCATATTCCAGCTACCAGTGACAGCAGCACTCACCATAATAAAAAAGCGCGCGACAGCTACGGCCACTAACAATGCCATCAACTCCCACACGCCCCAACCCACCTGAGCCGCACTAGTCAGTGTATCAAATAGCATTGCGATGATCGGCCCTGGAGCAAGAATGATGAGATAGCGTATAATCTGCATGACCAGACTAAAACCATACACGCGTTTATCAAGTTGAATTAAGTGCCAGACGATCTGCCAGATATTCATTGCAGAATCTCCTCCGAACCAGTATGAAGTAACTGGAAAAAACGTGATTCAGGATCATTCGCAAGGTGTTCACGTAAACCATATTCCTGGATACAGCCACAGTCCAGCACCATAATCTCATCGGCTCGCTGAATGGTGTTCAGACGATGAGCAATCACAATAGCGGTTCGGTTGTGCAGTAAACGATCTATAGCGCGTTCGATCAACTGCTCTGTGACAGGATCAAGGCGCGAAGAAGCTTCGTCGAGAATCACCAGTCCTGGGTCACTCAGGAAGACCCGTGCAAAAGCCAGTAGTTGTGCTTCACCCGCGGAGAGACCTTGCCCACCGGAGGCAAGGTCTGAACCGAGACCGTGGGGCAGTGCTTGATACCACGATATTAACCCTAATTCATCAAGCACCTGAAGAATCTGTGCGTCGGTGATCCGCTCATCCCAGAAGGTCAAATTGTCGCGTACACTCCCGTGAAAGAGTTGTACCTCCTGTGACACCATCCCAACCGATCGACGGAGATTGGCCAGTTGCACATACCGAATGTTCATATCACCAAGGCGAATAAAGCCCTGCATAGGATCGTAGAAGCGAAACAAAAGGCGAGCGAGAGTGCTTTTACCACTGCCGGTATGGCCAACAACACCTAACACTTTCCCTGGTTCCAGACGAAACGAGACATCCTGAAGAACCGATCTGGATGTTTCATCGGCAGTTTCTGTCTCATAGGCAAATGTGACACGATGCATCTCAACACGCAGAGGACCCGACAGCAAAACACCCCGCCCATCACGGAGACGACTTTTGACACGATACAGTTCATTAATTCGCTGAATGCCAGCCGTAGCGTGTTGCAATTCATTGAGTTGATCGGTTATCGACCCCAAGTTGGACGATATCAGATTGGTGTAATAAAAAACGAGATAGACCGTTCCGATGGTAAATAGACCAAGCTGAAAGAAGTAGGCACCTAAACCCAAAGCTAGTGCACTTCCGAGGAAGAAGATCACTATCCAGAGACCAATGTAGGTTCGGAAAAGTGCGACTGCTTTCATAGAGTTCCGCATGAGACTGCGTAACAACCCGTAATTGCAACGCATCACATAGGCTTTGGCACCATTCGCACGAATGTCTGGTGTGCCACCGAGCCACTCTTCCCAGGCACCGTGCATCTCGGCAGTACCCTGACGCACGGCTCGTAGATGTGGTACAGCAATGCCTTGAAAGCGCTGTAGGAGTACAAACGTGGTAACGATATAGCCCAGCAGCGCAGCGCCCACCCAGATATGCTCCAATGCGACAATGATTAATATCCCGACCAACAAAATCCCGCTCCCTACTACACGAATGACGAATTGCGAGAAAAAATGTGATAGTGTCGCAACATCACCATCAATCCGTTCGATTAGCTCACCGGGAGTGCGTACTTTGTGGAAGGACAAATCCATACGCAGGCAATGCAAGACGAGATCGGTTCGCAGCGCGTTGGTCGCTGTCCATGCCACGTCTTCGCTCACATAGGTGGCAATAGCGGAGAGAAATTGTCCTACAACTACCAACGCCAAAAAAAGCAGGGCCATCACCCAGAGCTGTAACACCACACCACCAGCGACTGCAGCATCAATAAAGGTTCGCAATACCAGTGGGTTGGCTAGCTGCAACCCAATGCTTCCAAACAACAGTATGGTTAATAACCAGACTTTACGCGATTGTGGTTTGAGATAGGTTTGAAAAAGGGCAAGATACTCGCGTAGTCGCACAAGATGCATCAGGACTTGATTGTGTTGCGAAAGAGACGCTGACACCTCCTGTGACCGGTGCCAATCGCGCATGTCTGCGGTTATCTGGATCATTGAGCGCATATCGTGTTCTGCGTTGAGGAGTGGCACCTGAAACCGTGGGTTAGGCACTATCAGGTTGTGGTTGAGCATACGGCTGTTGAGCTTTGCTACACTTTCGCGGAAGCGATCCTGTTGTTGTTGCCAGCGTTCCTCAACAGTGGGTGTCACTTCGTTCATCTCGCGTGCACGTTGATAGTTTTCCCAGGCCCGTGCCAGATCGCTGCGTATAGCTTCGATAGAGGCACTGAGTTCATGTAATTCTTCGATCCAGGGGAGTGAGTAGCCACCATCACGGAGTGTACGATGGGCCAGGCGCATCGTCGGATCTTCAAAAGGGTTCTCTTCATCCAGTCGCAGCCGCTTCCCCTGACCTGATATATACCGAAACTTGCCCTGTTCATGGGCTTCGCGTAGTATCTGATCAATCAGTGACTCGTGCTTCATCATAGACTCTCCTCTAGATCACGAGGGTATTTATTTATATGATGTAATTTAGATAGCAACAAGCCATAGCGTCATCCCTGCGTCTTGCGAGTGACCCTGTTCACCAATTTATGGATGTACGCAATCCGCGGATCGGAACAGTCCCACTCTTTCAGCACGCTTGTCACAAGATCAGGATGGTGTTTACTGATATCGCGTAGGGCATTGCCCACAGATGTGCGAACATATTCACTTTCATCATCTCGCAACTGAGCAAGAAGCCTCACCGCGACAAGTGGCTGATCACAAAAATACGGGCGGCTTGTCCACACCCGCAGGCCTTCAGTTACTGCACGACGCACCGTTGGGTACTCATCAGCAAGCCATAACTCGATGACTGGCACAGCCTGCTGATAACCAACTGTTGCACAATAACGATCAAAGGCTTTAGCCAATCCTTCCTGTACATGCCAATCGGGATCGCGGCTGACGATCATGTGCAGAAAGTGCAGTGCTGATTCATCTGTTCCTGCATATTCGCCAAAAATAAAGGTAGCCAGCATACGCGCCTGGTGCGTTTCAGTAGAAAATAATGCTGCAGCAATCGAAAGACTATCGGGAGGAGCATGGGTAGCGACAACCTCTTGTGCAGCTTTGCGAATATCAGCAAAGCCACGTTGGGTCTGACTGGCACGTTGGATAAGTTGGTCGACAATATTCATACAACCCTGAAGCACATTACTATCCGGTGTTTCTATCATATTCATAGTGCATACTACCTAGTTTTAGGGGTCACACCATGCCCTGACACAATGTGATCGAGTGTAAGTAAACCACCGGTCTGTTGAAAACCACCCTCAAATGGATTCTCCGCCATAAACATAGGCGTGTCAAGATCGATATAATGAAAGCCCCCTAATCCAGCAGCAAAACATGCCGAGGTAGTCATTGCGAGGATCGACTCGACCATGCCACCGACCATTAAGCGCAGACGTGCAGCACGACAGAGAGCCGCAATATCAAGTGCCTCTACAATACCACACTTCATCAGTTTGATATTGACCACTTGGGCAGCCCGTTCCTGGATCACCCGCAATGCATCACCGGAAGATGAAACGGTTTCATCCGCAGCTACTGGCACCCCACCCCACTGAGTAACCTGGCGCAACCCTTCCCAATCAGCTTTCTTCACCGGCTGCTCAAACAATATCGGTGATGCGTTGCGCTCATCAAGTATCGCCAGCAGTTGTAGGGCACTATCGGCGGTGAATCCACCATTGCCGTCCAGAATTAATGGTGAGGAGGGTGCCGCATGATGAATGGCTACAACCCGCTCAATGTCCAGGCTCAGGTCGCCCGAACCAACTTTGACTTTGATAGTGCGGATGCCACGTTCAAGAATTGCCCGTGTTGAAATCACCGCTTGCTCGATGGTTCCGGTTGTAATAGTCATATCGGTTTCAAGCGTCGTGCTGACACCACCAAAAAACGCCCACAACGGCATCCCGCTTGAGCGTGTCAGTGCGTCCAGCATCGCAGTTTCGATAGCACACTGTGCCGATCCTACCGGACCAATTCTTTGGCGCAAAATAGCGGCAAGACGGCGCCATTCGCGTACATCAGCTCCTTCGATAGTTGAACGAGCCGTTTCAATGGCAACGCGAGCCATTTCCTGCGTTTCACCATTAAACGCAGCAAAAGGGGCTGCCTCACCAAAACCCTGCGTTCCATCTGTCAATTCAATGGTAATCAGTACATTGTGAGCAATCTCTTGTGCTCCGCCTGCTATACCAAATGAGCCATTGAGTGGAATGTTGAGTGATTCAACAGACAGAGAACGGATAACTGTCGGCATTGACATAAGCAATCCTTGCACTCAAATTATTGTCAGCATTCGTAAAGACTATGGTTCACAAATAGCTGATTCCATACAACCAGTCCCATGATAACAACGCACACGCCTACCTCACGGTGATATCCAAACCTTAGTCAAGACCCAGATAGGCTTTTTGCACAGTTTCGTCTTTCTGAAGCACATCTGCGTTGTCCGTCAGCACGATTGAACCACTTTGCAGCACATAGCCACGATTGGCTATGGCTAGAGCCATCAACGCGTTCTGTTCCACCAGTAACACGGTCATCCCCTGTTCGTTAATCTCTTTAATAATCTCAAAGATTTGTTCAACCAGTACTGGTGCAAGTCCCATACTTGGTTCGTCAAGCAAAAGTACCTGTGGGCGGCCCATCAGTGCCCGACCAATCGCAAGCATCTGTTGTTCACCACCAGAGAGTGTACCACCTTTCTGACTTGAACGCTCGCGTAAACGTGGAAAGAGTGTAAACACACGTTCAAGATCACGTTGAAACGCTGCGTCACGCATACTGTGAATATATGCGCCCACTTCCAGGTTTTCGAGTACGGTTAACTGTGGAAAAATACGCCGACCCTCGGGGGATTGGGCGATACCAATTTTGACCAGTTCGTGGGGCGGAATATTATCAACACGTTGATTATTGAGTTTTACCTGTCCCTGACGAGGTTTAAGCAATCCTGAAATAGTCCGCAGGGTGGTGCTTTTACCAGCCCCGTTCGAGCCAATCAACGTCACAATTTCACCCTTCTCAACGAACATCGAGATGCCTTTGAGGGCATGAATATTGCCGTAATAGGTATGAACATTCACTAATTCAAGTAGTGCCATAATAGTTTCCAACGACTCATATAGTTGCTATGATGATGTTGAAGAGGGTTCTGCAACATCGGTCTTTTCTTCCTGTGGCTTCAACGTATGACTACCGGCTGCACCTTTACCAAGATAGGCTTCAATAACATATGGATTTGACCGAATCTCTTCCGGGCTTCCCTCAGCAATTTTAGCCCCATGATCAAGGACACTGATACGCTCAGAAATGCTCATAACGACCCGCATATCGTGTTCGATCAGCACCACGGTAATACCAAGATCGTCACGCAAGCGTCGAATCAAGTTGGTTGCTGCGGCTGTTTCCTGAGGATTCATCCCCGCAGTTGGCTCATCAAGCAGAAGTAGTTTTGGTTGGGCTGCCAGCGCTCGCGCAATTTCGAGCCGCCGCTGATCGCCATACGGCAAATTCTTGGAGAGTTCGTCGCTTTTTTCACCAAGATTCACAAAATGCAGCAATTCAAGCGCACGTTCGCGGGCCATATTTTCTTCGCGACGCAGGGAAGGCCCACGAATCAAAATCGAGCCAAGACGTGAGTGAAGTTGCGTATGCATCCCAACGAGCACATTTTCCAACACCGTCATATTGTGAAACAGCCGAATATTTTGGAACGTACGCAAAATGCCCCGGGCAGCGATCCGGTCAGAACGGAGTTTGGCAATCGAACGGCCCTGGAAGATAACATCACCCTGATCTGGCTTATAGATACCGGTGAGCACATTAAAAAACGTAGTCTTACCAGCACCATTAGGACCAATCACACTAAGAATTCGACCCTCTTCTATCGTAAGGGTGATATTATCCACCGCAGTCAGGCCACCAAACTGCTTAGTAATTTGTTTTGCTTCGAGAAGTGTCACTGCCTGCCCTTTCAAGTCTTGGTAGTCGTTGGCGAATCATCTGACTCATCCTGCGTATCATCCTCTGGTTCAACCACGATCTCCTCTTCATCACCATGTAATTCCTGCCGACGCCGGTCTTCAGGCAAAATACCCTCAGGACGAAAAATAGTCATCAGAATCAACATCAGACCAAAAATCATCCGTTGGTATTGGGTGGGGTCAAATTGTGCCGGAATAGGCACACCCGCCTGTTGAAGCCCACGCAATTCTGTCGCAATACGTGGCAACATCTGGAGATTCAGCAGAGTCACCAATGTGGCACCAAGAATCACACCAGGAATACTCCCCATACCACCCAAAATCACCATTGAGAGAATACTAATGGAACGGATAAGATCAAAGGTGGGTGGGTTGATAAACAACTGTTTGGATGCAAAAATAACACCCATAACGGCTGCGAATGATGCACCAACTGCAAACGCCATTAGTTTCATACGCACCAGCGGTATTCCCATGGCAATCGCCGCAGTCTCATCTTCACGAATGGCCGTCCAGGCACGCCCGATACGCGAGTTGTTTAAGCGTAAAACAACCAGCACCGTAATACCGACGACCATTAAGACCATAAAATAAAAGAAGAGTTGATACAACTGTGTCGTACTGAGTTCAACCCCCAGCGATCGCAGCCATGGTTCAAAAAATAACGGCGGCCGACCAATGGCTCTGATCCCCTGTGCTCCATTCGTGATGTTCACCGGTGTGTCAAGATTCAAAGCTAATACACGAATAACCTCACCAAAACCAAGAGTCACGATTGCCAGATAATCACCGCGCAAACGCAATACTGGCAACCCTAACAACACACCGGTCAACGCCCCAACACCAATGGCAATGATCAAGAATGCAAAGAACCACCAACCACTCAGCGGAAACAATTCACCGGGAATAAAATTATTGGCCTGGCCTGTGCTAAAGATTGCCCATAGATATGCTCCTACCGCATAGAAAGCCACATACCCAAGGTCCAACAGACCGGCGAATCCTACTACAACATTAAGCCCTAACGCCAACACGACAAAAATTCCCACCTGTGTCGCCAGATCCATGTAAAATGGGTTGAGCGATCCAAAGTAGGGTAATATGCCACCAAGCAGAATCACCAGTAATCCAAGTTTAAAAGGCAGCACAACCCTGGCACGATAGGTAACCAAGACCGTACCTAGGAAAAAAATAAACAGAATATCGGTTGATAGACTAGAAGATGGGTTAAGAAGTAAGGGGACTGTGATGCTTAATGAAAACACACATAAGAGTACATATGGGATGATGCCCTGTGACATCAACCCCTTTGCGATGTCCCACCAACTTTCTGGAGATTGGCTATCGGTCGTCATAACGCCTCACACTTTTTGCGTGGTTGCTTCACCCAGGAGTCCCGATGGACGGAAAATCAAAATAAATACGAGAATGCTGAACGCGGCCATGTCAGCATATGCAGCACCAGACAAAGTACCACCAGTGAACAATGACAGGTATGAAGACACAAAGGCTTCCAGGAAGCCCAGCACAATACCACCAACCATCGCACCAGTAATATTACCAATGCCACCAAGCACTGCTGCCGTAAATGCTTTCAGACCAGGCAAAAATCCAACATAGGGATTGATCGTACCTACACTAATACCAAACAAGACCCCTGCCGCACCACCAAGTGCACCACCTATTAAAAAGGTGAGGGCGATAATCTGATTGACATTGATACCCATCAGACTTGCGGTTGCGCGGTCTTGTGCAACAGCGCGAATAGCTTTTCCAAGTTTGGTTACATTGACCAGGTAGTTTAACCCAATCAACATCAAGACCGACGAAACAATAAAGATAAGAGCACCACTACTAATGCTGGCAAAAGCAACACGATCTCCTATCGGAATCTCAGCCAGGGTGATAGGTCTTCCCAAATCTGGTGTCTGAAAGCGCACATTAAAACCTAGCCCAGTCGATGTAGAAATGAGTCGCACCGCATCTTGCAAAAAGAGAGACATGCCGATGGCTGAGATAAGCGGCACCAATCGTGGTGCATTACGTAGTGGCCGATAGGCAATACGCTCAGTCGCCATTGCCAATAAACCACTAACAGCCATACCAAGCAACACAGCTATAACAACGAAAAGAAAAGGATTCATTCCTTCCAAAGCGCCACTACCTGCCAAAGTTGCGCCAAAACCCGCGCCGACAAAGGCACCCACCATGAAAATTTCGCCGTGTGCAAAATTAATAAACCCCAGCACACCATAGACCATCGTGTACCCAAGCGCTATCGTCGCAAATAGAAAGCCACGCCCAAGGCCATCGATAATCACCTGAAGGAGAATAACGAGAGTGGATTGGAGCAGATCGACATCTGGGTTAAGACCATTAAGCAGAATAGCAAGTACAATAACAAGCGTGCTCAGAACAACAGCGCTCCCGACAACAAAAAGCAAAATCTGAAGAAGTGGACCAAAAACCTCTGCGAGGATCGTACGAAATGACCGTTGGATAGCCATGCTAGAACCAGTATTCGCTTCAACTGACATGTTCGTTCCTGACCATAGTATGGGCTGGAGGAGGAAGGCTTCTACACTGTTTGCAGGAAGCCTCTACACCACATAGAATCATAAAACATGTACTGGCAGGTTTGGTGACCTGCCAGTACATACCTACTTATTCCTCTGTTGGCGGTTCGCTTTCGATAATGTCTGCAGCTTCGTTCGTATCCCATTCATCGGGGCTACCAGCTTCATTGACCTGAAGCACATAGTAGGTGCCTGGATCAGGATCGCCATCTTCATCAAATGTGTAGGTGCCGGTAATACCTTCATATGGCTCAAGGCTCTGCATGGCTTCGAGAACCTGTGTGCGGGTGGGAACACCACCAGCCGCTTCGGCAGCCTGAGCAATAGCTTGGGTACAGATACCGACTGCATCGTATGATTGTGGGGAGAATGGTGGCGCTGGCTCACCATACGCATTCTGATAGTCCTGTGCAAATTGGGCTGCATCAGGGAACTGACTTACCGGTGCAGCAACGGAAGTATAGTACATACCACCAACAGCATCACCAGCCAATTCAGCCAATTCAGGGTTATCCATACCATCTGGCCCTAAGAAATCAGATTGAATGCCACGCTCACGAGCCTGTCTGAAGAAAGGACCAGCCTGGCTGTAAATCCCACCAAAATAGATCAAATCGGGGTTGGCGGCAGTAATAGGTGTGATCAGGGAGTCAAAAACCGATGTTTCTGCGGTCCCTTCAAAACCAACCACCTGGATACCGAGTGTCTCTGCTTCTTGCTGGAAGAACGTTGCAACACCCTGGCCATAATCAGTTGTATCGTGGATGATATAGACACTGGTCGAGCCTAAGGTCTCATTGGCGAATTGTGCACCAATGGGTCCTTGCAGGTCATCACGACCGACGATACGGTAAGCATTCTCAAAATCTTCGGTGACAGCCGGGGCTGTATTAGCTGGTGAAACCATGACCAGATCATCACCTGCATAGATTGGTAACGCAGCCAGAGCAACACCTGAATTCAAGTGACCATCAACACAGAGTATCTCTTGGTCGGAGACAATATTATTGGCATTCGCTGTACCAACCTCTGGCTGAGCCTGATCGTCAAACGGTGCCAACTCAACCGTAAAACCAAGGTCGGTTAGAGGTGCAGTCAACTGTTCAATACCAAGATCAGCAGCTTGCTGAATACCAACACCGATGGCGGCCTGTGGGCCAGAAAGTGGGCTTTGTGTGGCAATTTTGATAGTGCCTTCAAACTCACCAGTACCACCTTCAGCACCCTCTTCTTCAGTGCCTTCTTCCGTCGGTTCCTCGGTCATGTCCTCCATCGGTTCCTCGGTCATGTCCTCCATCGGTTCCTCGGTGCCTTCTCCCTCAGCAGGAGCTTCTTCTTCGGCTGGTGTCGGTTCTGTTGGTTCTGCAGCGGGCGTACCACCACAGGCAGCAAGAATGCCAGCTAGCATTGCTAGCACGAGAAGTAAACTTGCACGCTTCATGTGCTTTTACCCCTTTATTTCACAATGTGAAAGAATCTGTTAATTGAAAGACAAGTGACGCGTGGCAAAACTATAGCCAGGAGGCCACCCATGTAGCATTACCAGGGTATGTCACTTAAGACGTACGATAATGACCGATATAAAGACAGACAGTTCTTTGGGCCTGCTTACCTCCTTTCAACACCCGTTACAGATGGTATAGATATGTGGTAAGCCCAATAGTACAGCAAAGGAAATATAGTATCGAAGAATCGCTATGTTCAGCATAGTATAGTTGTTTTAGACACCTGCATAGCTGTATGAAATGGTACTCATACATTGAGATATACTTAATCGTCTGATATCACAACATTAATACAAACAAAGCGTCTACTCTACTACAATGAGATGGAAGACAAATGTAATACCTAACCACATATCTTCGACGGTTAGAAGGCTATCGCTGCACTTCGGGGTTATAATCCGCAGTGTACTTGAAGCACCCTTTTTTGTCAAGCTAGACCCACCTCTTCCTGGATTTGGCAACGCGATTTTGTATCTTTGTAATAAAGAATAGCATCCAGCTTGTGCAGTCCGTATTCGCTTACAGAATACGCTCAAGAAAATGCCGTGTGCGCTCGTCTTTCGGATTTGTCAGGCATTGTTCTGGCGGACCTTCTTCGACAAAGACGCCCCCATCAATAAAAACGATCCGATCGGCCACGTCACGGGCAAACCCCATTTCATGGGTAACCACAATCATGGTCATGCCATCACGAGCAAGATCGCGCATGACGTTCAACACTTCACCCACCAGTTCTGGATCAAGGGCTGAGGTTGGTTCGTCAAACAGCATTACCTGAGGCTGCATAGCCAATGCCCGTGCGATTGCCACCCGTTGTTGCTGCCCACCTGATAATTTACCCGGATACACATCCCGCTTTTCTGACAACCCAACTTTCGCTAATAATTCCTCTGCCAGCGGGATACTTTCATCACGCCGCATCTTTTTGACAATGGTTGGTGCTTCAATAAGATTTTCCAGTACGGTCATATGTGGAAAAAGGTTGAATTGTTGAAAAACCATCCCGACACGCTCACGTAATTGAATAATATGCTGACGATGTTCACGGGTACGCTCACCCGCAGGGATCGTAATACCAGCAGCACTAATCGTTCCACCGTCTGGTTCCTCCAGGAAATTAATACAGCGCAACAGCGTACTTTTACCTGAACCAGAACGACCGATCAAACACACTACTTCCCCTGGCATAACGGCAAAATCAATATGCCGTAACACCTCTAACACGCCATAGTGCTTATACAGTTGTATGACACGAATGATAGGATCTTGCATGGCTGCATCCATTTCTTGTTAGCGATCACTTCGTGCTAAACGATGCTCTAAACGCGACTGGAGAAACGAAAAGATAATGGTCAGTAACCAATACCAGATCGCTGCAACAACCAGCGCCTCGAACAAACGCTGATTAGGCGCACCAGCCTGCCGTGCACGCCCCATTAGTTCTGGTAATGCAATCGCACTCACCAGTGATGTGTCTTTCTGCATGGCAATAAATTGATTACCGAGATCGGGCAAGATAATCCGAAATGCCTGAGGAAGCACAACACGTCGCATCGTTTGTAAGGGGGTCATACCCAGCGCATAAGCTGCTTCAAGCTGACCACGACTGACCGCCTGAATCCCCGCTCGAAAAATTTCGCTCATGTACGCACCATAATTCAGGCTCAATGCTACGACTGCGGAAGGAAATGGATCAAGCACCAACCCTAATTGCGGCAATGCAAAATAGATAAAAATAACCTGGAGAAAAAGCGGCGTGCCCCGCATCAGTGATACATATAAACCTGCCAGACTAACCAGTGGTGCGATACGTGAAATACCGGCTAGTGCTGCAAGCAACGCGAGGAGGGTAGCACATATGATGGAAAGAAGTGCGAGTTGAAAGGTGATAATGATACCCTGTGAGATAAATCGCCACCATTCACCAATAAATGGCAGATCTAATGAAATGGTCTGAATCGTGAAAGGACCAATGGCCAGAGATATCCCACTAAAAAACGTAATCAGGACCGCCAGCCAAATACACCACCAGAGAACCAGTGAGACCTGAAACGGTATGCGCCAGCGGCGTTGCACTACAGGCGACTGTACACCATCGACTTTTTCTACCATAATGCTATCTCTTTGTGAGAGGAATATAATCTTTAATCTGAACCGATAGGGGCGCGTTATCAGGTAAAGTGAAGGAAGGAGCGACCCCACGACCACTCTAGCTTCACTTTACCACTATAATCAGTAGCAGTTGGGCTATTCAGTCTTGGTTGTTATGTCAACACCGTAATATTGATTGGAAAGTTCGGTGAGCGTTCCATCACTACGCAGCTCCTCAACGATCCGTGAAATCTCATCAGCGAGTGTCTGTGGGTCAAGTGAACTGCTCTGGTCAAGCGCCACACCCAATTGCTCATAGTAAACCGGCTCGCCTAAAATCTTGAGTGGTTGTCCTTCATCAATGGCATTCTGAATAGTTGGGAGTGCCGTCAATGCGGCATCAAGACGTGCACCATCACCCAAAGACAGATCCTGGATGGCCAGAAGATCAGTGTCATACACCTGGATCGCAGCAGCGGGTGCTTCGGTCAAAATCTCCTCACCCACAAGTGTCAGTCCACCCTCCAGATAATCGGAGTACGTCGTTGCAGCACCAACACCAACGGTTAGCCCTGCCAGATCATCGATAGATGCTGCAGTACTGTCGGCATGAACCGCAAATGCAGCAGGAGTGTAGTAGTAAGGCGAAGTAAAAAGAAGCGACTCTTGACGCTCCGGTGTCACGGTCATAGAGCCGACGTTGATATCCCACCGATCATTCCAACTGCCAGCAGTGACAACATCAAAACTAATATCGAGGAATTCTATCTCTACCCCCAGACGATCAGCAATCTCACGAGCCACATCAATATCGAAGCCCTCCCATGTATCATCGGGGTTTTTGAAGCTTTGCGGGGCATAGTTGGAGTCCGTGGCAACAAGCAATGTGCCACGTTCTTGCACCGCACTTAGTAAATCAGCTTCGCCCTCTGGTGCTGCCGCATCTTCTTCTGCAGCTGGTTCTTCACCTTCTGGTGCTTCGGCATCCTCAACAGCCGACTCTGCAGCTTCATCTTGAGCATCTGTATCAGTGGACTCATCGG
This sequence comes from Chloroflexi bacterium AL-N1, assembly GCA_013122435.1. Taxonomy (GTDB): domain Bacteria; phylum Chloroflexota; class Chloroflexia; order Chloroflexales; family Roseiflexaceae; genus AL-N1. Next base: position 146,009 of record WYDT01000010.1, on the reverse strand, counting down.
CAGGAGCAGCTTCATCACCAGCAGGGGCCTCAGCCGTACCCCCCTGTCCACACGCAGCAACTAATGCAACGACAAACAACATAAGTAGCAAACTCACGACTTGACGACCAAATCTTTCCATAAGGTCTTCCTTTCTTTCAGACTGATACGAACAACATCTGATATATCACACGACACAATGTATCGATATATCTGTGCTTTCTGCCAAGATGCTCAACTCGATGCATAGAGATGATCGTTTATGTATGCTCATTTTGCAGTACACGCCTGAACAGATACCCTCAGGTAACTTAACAACTTGTGTCAGGATTGTGCGACATTACTTAACCGTTATTCAAGATGGTTGTGGAGGTTTTAATAATTGAGTCACTATACGCGTTATGGGTATGCTATGTCAAGAGGATATCGCCGCGTGAACGCAATTGGGGAATGCTCCAGAGAAGAGATGTAAGATCAGAGTGTTGTTACACAAAGTAGTATATTGTACACATGCTCCATCATTTTGCTGCTCATATTGTGGTTTATTTTCCATAAAAAGCGCTTCTCAATTGCACGCTAAATCGGTCTTCCTTTTTTTCAGACCGTTGCCATGTCTCTCACTTTAGGGTATGATAATGGACATATTAAAAAAGGAGGGAGTTGGCCTGACATGTCAAAGCATTCTTACCATGTAACGTAAATAGAATACAAGCGATAAACCACGAGGAGGTGGTTTCTCAGATGATAAAGACAGGAATTGAGTATTAAAAATCCACGTAAGTCCTGAGTAATGTGAGTTTGACAGAAATTAACGATGGAAAATTGAAATGTTGGAGCTCAAAAAATATGCGAATAAGTGGAGAAACGAAACGTGGAAATCAACGTTGGATTCGTGTTGATCTTCATATTCATACACCAGCATCTGAAGATTATATAGAGCCAGACCGGAGTTATCTGGAAATTTTACAGGAAGCTGAACGGCGTGAACTGGAAGTGATTGCCTTTACTGATCACAACACCGTTCACGGATACGAGCAGATGCAGCGCGAAATCGAGTTACTTGAGGCATTGGAACGCGCTCAACGGCTTTCAGATGAAGAACAGGCCCATCTGCAAGAGTATCGTCGCTTGCTCGATAAAATTACCGTGCTCCCAGGATTTGAGTTTACCTCACACTACGGGGCTCATATTCTAGGCATCTTTGGTCCAAATTGGCCTATCAGTCTGATCGAAGCAACACTGCTCCAACTTGGTATCCCAGCAGCACAACTCAAGTCAGGTTCCTGCTCAATAACGAACACGCGGCACGTGACTGAAGCGTACGAAATTATCAACCGCGCTGGTGGTATTGTTATTGCACCACATGCAAATGGTCCGAGTGGGGTTATCACTGAAACACTACGTATGGGAACCAGTGGTCAATCCCGCGTTGCAGCGACGCAAAGCCCGCATCTTCATGCCCTGGAATTTGTCAACTACTACACCGACCACGAAAAATTCACATCACCCGCCTTCTACAACGGGAGAACTGAGCATTACGAACGGCGAATGTTTTGCATTCAAGGATCTGATGCCCATCGCCTGCGTCGTAAGCAAGAAAACAATGGAAATGGTCACTATCATGGTGTCGGTGACCGCTATATCGAGCTACTGATACCGGACAATTCATTTGAGTCTGTGAAAGCGCTTTTTACATCAGAGTCTTTCGATTGTGTTCGTGTTCCCAAACGTGATCAGAAACAGTGGGAGATTGATACCCTGCGTGTTGGACCACCCAGTGATCGGCAAGTGCTCTACCCTGAAGAAGCGGTTGAAACCGCATGGAAAGATATTGCAGCACTCGCCAATATTGGTGGTGGTTTATTGATCATTGGTTGTTCACAAGATGGAAACACCATTATAGGCGTGTCTCGTCCTGACCAGACCAGCGAAACGCTCCGTACCTATGTGCAAGAACGTATCACCCCACAACCATACATGTCAATGGAACTCCTCAATTATGATGGCCGAGATCTGATTCGTATAGAAGTAAAGGCGGTTGATCCACCACCTTATACATGTGCGGACGGAGTTACCTACATACGTCGCGACGGAGCCACCATATTTGCAGAACGCAGTGAAATCATTCAATTATGCCGTCAAGCACTTGCACAAGGAGTGTCTTCTCCGCTTGACAATGGTCAGGCCTTAGAGTTGCCCCGCAGTGGCGTGCAGGTGGTAGGCGCACAACGACGGAACGGCACATGGCATTATGAGGTACGGGATCTGCGGACCACCGCAGGTGTCACACGTGACCGTGCACAGGGGCTATGGGCCTATGCCATTAATCGTTTTGAGGATGTACGCGACAACAAACTTGATGTGCAGAGTCAGGTGCACTGGAGTGGGCAATATGGTGTGTGGCGCTCGTACCGCCAGGGCAATCGTGTGAAGTATGATTTGGTACATCGAAACGCCGACGGAACGATCGACCATATCTTCTTTGGGGTTTCAGACTGGGGGTTAAGCAACGGTTGGGGTGGAGTGTTAAGCATCCAGGAACCAGAGACCATCGATCAGGATTCACCTGCATTTGAAGAAGACACACCTCAATTTCTTCCTGATTTGAATGAGCAGAATTCACCCTTTGAGCGACAGTGGGGCGAACGGAAATATCGTTGGCGTGGTCGTGGTGGCATTTTGTCAATCGTACGTGATGGTACCAGTGAACCACTATTTGACCTTGCAATGAAGAACGTCAACGGATCAGAGATACAGGAATTTCCCGGTGTTCCGCGAGAAAAAGTAACCGATGCATGGATGGGTTTGATTCGTATCCCACGACCACGTACCGGGATAGAAGTTCTCAAAACAATTGTCGACAACAACGATGAGTACCATTTTGTATTTTGCAATCTGCGGACAGGCGAAGTAAGCAGCGTGCCGTGGCGATTACAAGATATCGAAGAGGGAACTGTACGAGAATATGCTGCACGCATGTCACTCAAAGATCTAACCATCGACGATGACCAGATACGCTGGTGGGGAAATATCGGATACCTGCGACCAATGCGTAGTCAAGTGGATCTTGTATATCGTGACGAAAATGGCGAGGACCACGTCTACTATGCCGCACGTCGTGATGAGCTAAGTGGCGAATGGCGTTCATTGCTCGAAGAGTATGGCGAAATGTGATGTCTGGGTCAAATGCACTGATTATGATATTAGCGCGCGACTCAGGCATCGGCACCCATTTGACACCCAAACCACTGAGGAGCACGGGTAAGAATGATAGCTCAGCGTCAGCCACAGACCATGTCGCTTGGCGATCTCTTTGACGCTGCCTGCATGCTCTATCGGGCGCACTTTGGCATCTTCGCCGGAATAACCACGCTGCTGTACATTCCCATGGCCATGATGCAATTTCTGATCCTCGGACCAAGCTGGTTGAGCACTTCGCTCATGCCCGTCACATGGAGTGCACGACTCGACTTTTTAGTGGTTCTGGTCATCGGTGAAAACAATATGCATCCACTGCAGCAGACGTTATTTTACCTCCTTGTTATTCAAGAACTCCTCTTTATCCCAATCATTGCTGGTCTGCTAACACACTTGATGAAGCAGATCAGACAGCAGGAACAACTATCGGTACGCGCTAGTTATCCTGCCATCATACCGCGCCTAAGTCTGCTCATCATCGCTACTATCATGCCATTTCTCATCAATGGTCTCATCGCTATCGTTGCTGTTCAGCTTTTTGCACGGCCCATGGTAGTGACTGGTTTCCCACTTATTTTGAACGATCCTGAACGGCTTATCAGAGCATTCAGTACTTATTTTGAGATGGAGGTACTCTGGCTACCTGTCATCCTCATCATCATGTTTGTTTATGTTCATTTGCTCTTTATCACACCAATTATCATCTTAGAACACGGCGGGATACTGAGGAGTTATCGCAGAAGTTGGCAGTTGGTTCGTGTCGGTTTCTGGCGTACGCTTATGACCCTCATATGCACCAAGAGTATTGCTTACATGCATGTATGGGCTTCCCAAACCACCCTCATATTCCTTCTGTCAGTCACAAGTACGGGACTGTTCCCTTTTGCAACACCCCTGGCCTTTTTCATCGTGTTTGTTGGATCTCTGATCGGTCAGGTACTGCTCTTCCCAGTTGGCACTATCGTCTTTACCTTACTCTATTACGATTTACAAACCCGTCTCGCAGATCGCACCGCAGATCCCATAACTGATACACAAACTCCTGACCAGCCATCATCAAATGTATCCATAAACTCTTTTTGATTGGGAGAAATTCCCACTAGTTTCTAAATCACAACCAAAAGTTGTGAGATCTTCTACTATACAATTCAGCACATCAGGTATAGTATAGGGGATTCCACAGCGCGAAAAAATGTTCTTTCAAACACGTAGTTCCCAGTCTGTACGACGCACTCTTGTACATAGATAATCTTGCCGATGTTCCCAGCCGTTTTCAGATGTCTTCTGGAAAACGTTCATTGAGGGAATACATCACAGGAGGCATGGTGAAACACGAATATGGAAAAATTGGCCCCAATGCAATTATTCAAACCGTACAGGCACTCAAAGAAGCACAGGGGACAACACAAGCAGCGCGGACACTCCAAAAGACTCCCTATGCCTATTTTTTTGATGAGCCACCCGATGAGATGATTGCAGAGCAGACTTTCTATGCTTTAGTCCATGAGCTAGCTGGGATGCTTTCAGACCACGAGATGCATTCTATCATGCGACGTTCTGGTCAACTCACTGCCTTCTACCTGCTCAAACATCGTATCCCACAACCTGCCCAACATATCTTACGTATCGCACCCCGCCGGATTGCGCTCTGGCTGCTCTTGTCGGCAGTCAAAAAGAATTCATGGACTTTTGTCGGAAGTGGACAATACCGTTTTACGCTGGGATCACCACCAATGATCTCCATTATTCATGCACACGCATCTTCTGTAGGTCTGACTGAACCGGTCTGGCATTTTTACAGTGGTTGTTTTGAACAACTGTTGCGTTCATTAATCAATAGAACCACACAGGTACAACTACATATTCAGCAATACGACCAATCATACGCCGGTCACTACGCAATTGCCTATTAGTATCAGCTATATTGCAACCCACAATGGGTGAGCAAACTGGAAAAAGGGAAGCAACTATGCGGATTATGATGATCCAACCCAACTATCACTCTGGCGGAGCCGAAATTGCGGGAAACTGGCCACCAAGCTGGGTCGCGTATATTGGCGGTACACTGAAAAAGGCTGGCTATACCAACCTGCGTTTTGTTGACGCTATGACCAACCACATCCCCGACGACAAACTCAAAGCAGCTATCGAAGCCAATGCACCAGATGTGGTACTGGCCACCGCAATCACCCCGATGATCTACAAAGCCCAACGAACACTGGAGCTGGTCAAAGAGGTCAGTCCTGATATCAAAACGATCCTTGGCGGTGTCCACCCGACGTTTATGTATGGGCAAGTGCTGACCGAAGCACCATGGATCGATTACATTGTGCGTGGTGAAGGTGAAGAGATCATTCTGAACCTGATGAACTCCATTGCGGCTGGCACCGATCTTCAGGATCGTGCTGAGATCAAAGGGTTGGCGTTTTTGCAGGATGACAAAGTGATAGCGACTCCAGCTCACCCGCCGATCAAAAATCTCGATACCCTTGAGCCTGACTGGAGCCTGCTGGAGTGGGAAAAATATATTTATATTCCGCTCAATGTCCGCCTCGCTGTGCCAAACTTTGCACGCGGATGCCCCTTCACCTGCCGTTTCTGCTCACAGTGGAGTTTCTGGCGTACCTATCGTTCACGCGACCCTAAGAAATTTGTCGATGAGATTGAAACACTTGTGAAAGAGCATAAGGTCGGCTTTTTCATTCTGGCCGACGAAGAACCCACCATCAACAAGAAGAAATTTGTGGCACTCTGTGAAGAATTGATCGAACGCGATCTGGGCATTCCGTGGGGCATCAATACGCGCGTCACCGATATTCTGCGCGACGAAAAGGAACTCCCACTCTACCGCAAGGCTGGTCTGGTACACATCTCACTTGGCACCGAAGCCGCCGCACAGATGAATCTTGACCGTTTCCGCAAGGAGACGACCATCGAAGAAAATCGGCGTGCCATCGAACTGCTTCGCAATAACGGGATGGTAGTCGAAGCCCAATTTATTATGGGGATGGAGAACGAAACACCTGAGACCATTGAAGAGACCTACCGGATGGCACGTGACTGGAAGGCCGACATGGCCAACTGGACCATGTATACACCGTGGCCTTTCGCCGAACTCTTCGAGGAATTGGGCGACCGCGTCGAAATCCGCGACTACTCGAAATACAATTTTGTCACACCGATTATTCAGCCAGATCTGATGGAGCGTGAGGCAGTACTCAAAGGTGTACTACGCAACTACGCACGCTTCTACATGCGTAAAACTGTCGAGTATCTCTTTGAGCGTGACCCGTTCAAACGCAAATATTTGATTGGTTGTCTACGTGCTTTCCTCAAAACTACCATCAATAAGCAATTCTACGACCTTGGGCGCGTAAAATACCGCGGGGGACACACCGAGATTAATTTAGGGTTCGATGATTCGAAGATCCTATCACAGGAAGAGTTGCTTGATCTGAAAACCTACCATCCTGAGATGGCCGCCGACATGGAGTTCGCCGAGTCGATTCGTGCCAAGCGCGAAGGCAAACAGGTGGCCCGGTAATCAGTGCATAACGACAATGCGGCGGTTTGTAACCGCCAACTGGTGGAAATCAAAACCACGTAGCGGCGGTTTGTAACCGCCGCACTGACTCACTCGGAGAATAGAACCACGTAGCGGCGGTTTGTAACCGCCGCATTGTTTTTCATCTCACTCCTCCGCATCGACCAGAAAGCCATCGTACTCAAGATCGACGAGCACCGCGCATTCGGCACGTGCGGCTGCCTCGTTCGCGTTGAGACACTCAAGATACGCCACACTCATTTCCTGTGCTTCAGCCAGTCCCTCTCCAAGATCCTGCTCGCCCTGAATGGCATCATCAAGAGCCTTGAAGAACCAGTACATCTCCAGTGTGGCAAAGACTCCTGAAGTTGCGCCAGGCTCACTCGGCTGCATTAGCACGTCCCTATACAGCTCGATGATTGCCGCAGCGCCAGGCGACTGACTCACCAGCGTCGGATCATCGAACAGTGATTGTCGTGCCGGAAGCTCATTACGCAGATTGTTGACATCCTGCGAAAGGAATTTGAGCCATTCCCAACAGGGCTGGGGATTGGGCGTCTCTGCCGAAATATGAAAGCCGCGCACAGCGAAATCGTCCGTTGTCAAAGCCCCATTGTTGAGTGGCAATGGCGCGATATTGACTTCAAAGGGTGGGATTTGCACACTATCCTCTGAACTCTCTACCGACTCTTCCTCATCCAGAGGCACGGTCTGGGGAAACTCATAACTGGTGTTGAGCCCACCAAACCACATGCCGGGAGCAGCCGTCAACTCTGAGTCATCGGGCGTCTCGCTACGCCGATAATCAAGTGCAGGCTCTGGCATCACTCCATGGACCAATGCGAGGTCCAAATACCACTGAATCGCCTCGACCACCGCCGGATCGGTAAAATTCGGACGGAAGTCGATACCACTTCCGGTGGTCAGTTGGACACCAGATCGACTCAGGAAAAAGACCAGATCGCTATAGATGCTCGATTCCAGCACATATCCATAGACCACATCGGTTGCTTCACTATCGGTCAGGAGTTGCGCGGTGTTCAGAAAATCATCTGGTGACCAATCGATGGTTGGCGCATCAAGGCCCAACGCATCAAAAGCACTCTGATTGTAGTACAGCGCATCTACGCTAAAGGCATAGGGTAATCCGTAGAGTTGACCATCGTGTTGATAGGGTGTAAACAACGCCCCCAGAATATCGTCCTGCGTAAAGCTACTGTCCGCATCGATCAGTGGCTGGAGGTCCAGCAGCGTCTCGAGATCATCCGGCTGTGGTGGCGCAGACCAGCTAAAGCAGTCGGTGGCCTCGGCAGCGGTCTGAATGTCGATCTGTCGCCTATCACTATCGATTGGTGTTAACTGGACATTGATGTCAGGATGCGACTGCTGAAATGTCTGGACGGTGGCACGCATCTGCCCCATCTGATAGGTCGGTATTCCAAAACGCACGAGGGTACCGTCAGGAGAAGCCTCCTGCGGCGGTTCAGCAACCACGATCGGGCTTAAATCCGGCTCCGGTTCACGTTCTATAAGCACCAACTGCTCCTGTAGGCGCGACTGAGCGTCCGCAAGGGCTTTCTCAACAGTGACACCGTCATTAGTCGCCGTCTGCACACTGGCTTCGTACACCGTATGAAACAGGGCACTCGATACCCCACTTCGGGGAGTTGAGGGAGCTGACGGATCATTCAAGCCTTGCAGAACAGTGGCATATGCCTCACGAATACCACTATCGAAGCGGCTCCACAGTGCTTCGTCCTCTGCCAACGACCTGCGTGCGGGGATCGGCAGATAAGCAATATCATCATCAGCCTCACTTAATAGCGGCTGAACTCTGGGCTGCTCTGACAAAAACGTAATCCAGCGCCACGCTTCGTTGGGGTGTTGCGTACCCCCACTGATGACATAACCACTGGCATCCTCCTGGAACAGGTTTTGTACCGACGCCGGATAGGGAACCACACCAATCTCATAGTTTAGTTCAACCGGCTCACTCGAGCCATCGGCATGGTATTTCTCACGCCAGAATTGATTGCTAGACCACATCCCCATACGACCCTCGATAATCCACTGTTGGGGCCAACGTGGCGCATCAATATCATACTGTCCTGGTGGTATCGGAGATAAGCTTATCGCCCCCGACTCCATCAAAGTACGCATCTGCGTTGTGAGAGACTGGATATCGCCCTGCTCGAGCTGCCATTCTGCCAGAGGTGTACCTAACAGATCAATCTCTTGCTCCTGTAAAAAGGCCATGAGCGAATCCAACCCCTGGCTTTGCTCTGCCAGGCCATAGGTCCCGATCTCATTACCACTGGGGCTGGCAAGCTGTTCAGCAGTATCAACCAGGTCGTCCCAACTCCAATCGGCAGTTGGCTCTGCCAGATTGTGTTGTTCGAACAACGCTTTGTTATAGTATAGGATCGGCATCCTGAACTCTCGTGGGAGCGCCCAGATACCCTGCTCACTCTCGAAGCGTACCAGTATACCTGGATATATATCGGTGATCTCAAAGCTTGCATCGGCCTCCATCAATGGCTGTAGGTTGTAGAGCAGGTTTGTATTATATGCATCAGGAGCAATGTAATAACCTGATAAGAGAACCGTATCGGTCCCAGAGACAAGATGACGTAATTGATGTATGGCAGAGTCTAGGGCAGCATCTGGCACAGTGTCCCATAACTCATCCAGCGATACAATCGCCACACGGATATCGGGATTCTCTGCCATAAAACGCTGCGCCAGGGTTGTATAGGTATCACGCTGGTTGTCCGAGGCAGCAAAAGAAATAGTTACTCGCTGATCGTCTGAAGCAGGTTGAGACGACTCAGAGCCTATCTCACCGATATTGCATGCTGATAACAATAGCATCAGTCATAAACATAACGTGTATAATAATCGCATGGATAGCTCCTTTTCCAGATACACATACTCAGTGCACAGGCAGCCCGCTCGGGCGTATAAGTGTTGCCAACATACCTACGACCAACAGAGACACCATCACACCCCATGAACAGAGGTTGTTGTCGGGGACAAACGGCCAGGACCACCAGTAGAAGGCCCCATTGGACGAGATACCCAGCAGCGCTAAACCCAGTACCACCGCAATCGGCACCAGCGCCGCCACCTGAACGCCCAACATCCGCCGACCAAGCAATACCAGACCGATATAGCCCAGAGTGTTGCGTCCTGCTTCGAGCGCCAGATCGATAGCAAATACCTGCTCGAGCAGTAGACAGATCAGTAATGAAACTAATGCCATTAATCCGGCATAGAGGCTATCGAGTAATAAGATGGGCCGAGTGGCTACACGCTCCAGCAATGGGTCACCGGTAGTCAGGCTAAACGCTACTGCAATTGCCATGGCAAAGGGCAATACCAGCGGTAACGGAATAATCGAGCCATCTCGACCAAACAGGTTAGGCAACGTGATCGACCAATCCCGGATAAGTGGCATCACAAGTACCATACCGAGGATCGTAAGCAAACCCAGATCGAGACGGCGTACCTGAAGCCAGCGCTTCATGGCAGCGGCTCTAACTGTGGTGGCACGCCACACTGCTCTAACGCAATCAGATTACGCTCGAACCAGATCTGTTGCTCCTCCAAAGGCAACAATTGTACGGTTGCAATGGTGTCTCGAATCTGTGCATTGGCACGGGCTACTAATGCTTCTGCTGGCATCCCTGCGACACTATTTAACCAGGCTACCAGATATGTCTGAACTTCACGAGGGGAAACCGAGCCCTGTCCTTCACAGTTAGCCACGGGAGGCAAAACACTACGCGATAAAGAATTAAACAGCGTATAACGATCTGTCTCCATACTAAACCCAAAACTACCGATACCACGATCACCGCCCGCTCCCTCGGTAAATTCATCCGGTACAATGACTCCAACCTGTCGCCATGCCATGCTTGCCTCGGTCGCCAGCGCTGCCACCTCTTCCAGACGAGTTTCATGCTCTGGCCATACACATACCCTGGGTTGACTTGTTGAACAAACCAACACACCTTCATCACGTGCAACAGCAGGAAAGGCATCAAGGTCCTGTACCATATATGCACCAACCCCCACACCGATCACCAGAGGTACAACAGACACAAGTGCCTGCCACAGCCTGAGACGTTGAAGCAACAACACACTGGCCATACTTATCATACCAATAGCTACCAGTAGTGCTCCTATCCATGCCTGTGGTGCCAAATTCGTACTAACTAAACAACAAAAAGTCCATATACCAGACAGGTGACGTAACCAGAGAGGATCATCAAGTGTATTAGGTAGTTCTATCCAAGCAAAGCTAAGCAAAAAAACCATAGGCAACGACACAACTATAGGAATACGCACTCCCATCGCAAAGCCTAACAACACATGTGCGAATAAGACAATGATAGCCATGCTAAGAACACGCCAATCAGGAATGAATACAAAACCGGAAGTTATTATTTGAAATAACAGTGCCACTACTATCATAAGCAACCCTACCACGAGTGTGGGCAGGAGTATAGTCAGTACCACTATGGTGGTAGAACGCACATGGGGCCAGGCAAACCATCTGGCACGACGCAATCTGCCGCCCTCCCAGGCCGCACAGGCGGCACAGATCGGTGCAATAATAAGAATCGCGGAGGCTCCTGCAGAGGTCCATGCTAGCGGGTACGGATCGCTCCAACTTGGCACATCAGTCATAAAAAGTAACGTTAAAATGACCATAATTGGGCTCAACCAGATTGCGGGACTAACCCGTAGAATGGTAGATAATCGTATCACCCCGCCCCCCCAATAATCTGAGCATAGGCCAACTCCGCCTGCCGCTCAGGTGCGGACGTGGGTGCCAGATCCATAAAGGCTGCCACCGAACCACTAAACTTAATCTGACCCTGATCCAATACCACCACGGTATCGAACAGGTCGGAGAGATCATCAACCTGATGGGTAGACACCACCACCGCATAATCTGAGGGGAGCGCCACTAGCAGATCACGGAAGCGGGCACGCTGGGCTGGGTCCAGACCAACCGTTGGTTCATCGAGCAATAACACCTGGGCCTGATGGGACAATACCTGCGCTAACCCAACCCGCCGTAGCTGGCCTCCTGACAAGGTTGTCGTTTTTTGGGTGGCCAGATCTGCCAGCGCAACCTGCTCCAGTGCAACAACCGCCGACTGCCAGGCCTGCTTGGTATCCAGACCTTTGAGCCATGCCGCATAGGCAACCTGCTCATGAGCCGTCAGACCAGGGACAGCCCGTATCTGCTGGGGCATCCAGCCCACTGCCCGCCGATAGGCAGCCCGATCCCTACGATGGCGGCTGTCCAGCGTTTCAAAGCAAACCTGCCCCTGTGAGGGACGCAATGCATCAGCCCCAAGCGACAGCAGAGTAGATTTACCGGCACCATTGGGACCTAACAAAACAGTTTTACCAGGGGGAACTTCCCACGAGAAGCCATTGAAGATCGGCGGAGACCAACGACGATAACGAAAAGTAATATCCTGAAAGCAGAGCGTCATAAATACACCTTCTCTCAGACCAATCATTAGACCACAACTATATATTATGTTTCACGTTATATCATCACATATGACAGCACACAGATGAGGTGCTTTGTCAAACCTGAAGTCAAACATAATATCAGGATTAACAGCCCCTCTCGTAGTAAGACGTTTGAGATGAGCAAAAGGTTTTATGGAGGTGAAAAGAAAGTAGGTGTAAGAGAAAGCTTTTTGTAGCAACGGCTTCAAGCCGCCAAATGATACAACATCACGATACGGCGGTTGCAAACCGCCACTACGACCCATCACATTAATTCCTTTTAGCCATGGCTTCGACTCACCAACTCACTGTCTATATATTCAGACACCTGAAGCAAGCAAAAGGTTACAGGTAAAAGGGGGGAATATTATACGTCCAGGGAGCGCAAGCGTGCCATTCCTACGAGCAATGTAGTGCCTAATACGAAGCAGATAATGAGGATAAACAGGGGCAGTGGAATGTAGTAATCAAAATGTTTGGCATAGGAAACAAAATAGGATACATCTAACAAAAGGCCATAGGGGAGATTATTCAGGAGGATGCTATCAAACAAAAATGAAGCTAAAATCCAGAGTACGATAAAACCAAAAGGAATAAACGTCTTAGGCACTAATAACGATACGGTCATAACAATACAGCCAATCACCCACAACATGCAGGCTATATACCCATTGATCAGAAGCACAAAAAGTGGCATGGGAATGCTAAAATCGCGTTCATACCAAAGTATAGAGGGGTTAGGTGCTGACAATGCAGCTGGACTATCCTGCCAGGAGAACGGTAGCTGTGTAACACTCCCGAGCAAGCTGAAAACCAGACCGATTCCAACATAACATAGCGCGAGAATACCCAATGCACTGAGCTTTGCAATCCACCACACGGTACGTGAGGGCATGAGCGCAAAAGTAAGCGCGATCATGCCTTCATCGCGTTCACGGATCACATTATCACCAATCACAAAGACAAAACCTAAAACGTAGAGCCATGCTAGATAAAAAGCATGAACATGCATCAGTGCCAGGGCATCCCAGACATTTATACTACGGTTCACAAGCTGTGCATCAGAGAAGCTAATATTGTCTCCTCGGAGAAAACCAGCCACGCCAAAAAGGATGGGGACCAACCACCAACGCCAGTTACTTAAACTATACAATGTATGGAACGATAGCGCAGCCACAAAAGAACGCATTACTCCCTTCCTTGTCTGGTAATAGCCAGAAACTCGGTTTCCAGTGAAGGACGGGTCAAACTAGCCGACTCGATCCGCACCCCTGCTTCGACTAACTCACGTATGACCTGTGGTACCGGATAGATGGCTGGAAATAAGAATGTCTGATATCCATAGGCATCTCTGCCGGACTCCACCGGTAGATTACGCCGATGGGCCCACTGTGTGACCAATACTGCATCGGGGTCATCAGAAACTGCCAGATGGATTTGGGTTATATTCGAGGTAGTGGTGTCTATTTCTTTGACAACTCGACCTTGCTGTACTAATAGTACCCGATGACATAACTGCTCAACTTCGGTGAGCAAGTGACTGGCCAGAAAGATCGTCGTACCTGTCTCGGCAATTTTACGTAGCAACGTGCGTAACTCAATAATGCCTGAAGGATCCAAACCGTTCGTTGGTTCATCAAGCAAAAGCAGTTTTGGCGTATTGAGCAAAGCCTGAGCAAGGCCCAATCGTTGCCGCATCCCCAGCGAGTAAGCCCGTACCGGACGACGATCTTGTGGGTCTAAACCAACAAGCTGCAAGGTAGTAGCAATACGTTCAGCAGAGACTGTCCCCCGAATGGTAGATAACATCGTGAGATTGCGCTGGCCAGATAGATACGGCACAAATCCTACTTGTTCAAGCACAATGCCTATATCTGGCGGAGTGCGTAGGCTGTGTGCATCAAGACGCTGCCCAAGCACCTCAACAGAGCCAGTTGTTGCCCGTGTAAGTCCTGCCATAATCTTCATCAAGGTCGTTTTGCCTGCACCGTTAGGACCAATAAAACCAACAATCTCACCCTCAGACAGAGTAAGATCGATGTCTTGCAAGACCCAGTGTGAACGATAGCGCTTGCCTACCTGACGCAGCGATACAATAGACTGACGGTGATTTGGAAAGACTCTCACTTTATTACTCACAGTATTCAAAAAAGAGCACACCAGATACAATCAAGGCCATACCAATACTCAGCCAATAGACAAAGCCCGCATATACCAGAGCAGACTCAGGCACCACCATTTTGTAATCCCACCATACATCCAAGTAAGTATATGGGTTGATAATAGCGAATGCCCCTGTAAGACTATACAAACCAACAATAAATAATACAAAAGGCAAAGCCGATACAATATAGATATTTGATGTTAACGATCCAGCAGGCAACCCTATCAATGCCAACACTCCGGTTGCTACAATAAGCATACCGACTCCTAACAGATCGTTAAGTAGTGGATTGGTAAGAAATAAGTCTGGTACTGGACCAGGAATAGGCAATAGGGAACCACCCTCTCCTCGAGGTACAATTGAATCGCCCCATGGCAAGGTTAAGGCTGCCCCGATAAAAAAACAACTGTATCCAATCAAAGCAACCAGCACAGCAGTAAGACTCATGACCACTGCTTTGGACAGAACATACTGCCGTCGTGAAAGCCCTTGTGCCAGAACCAACCACGTGTAGCCTGAACGTCGATCTTCGGCAAGCGATCCGGCTGCAACTACCCCCGCAATGATAGGTAACACTAACGAAAGCCATAACCCCTGAGCAAGGGTTAGAGATCCAGCAAAACGAGCACCACCCCGCAATGGAAGGACAAGAATAACACACAAGCTTAATACCACCATCAAGAGCATAATAATCAAAAAACGCAGGTGGAAAATATGGCGCAGTAGCTCGCCTCGAATAAAACGTAGTGTCATAGTTACTCAAAGGCAGACAACGCTAAACGTTGCCTGCGATAGATGTTCTAAACCTATTGTGTAGTAAAATGTTCCAGTAATATCCTCAATCACATCCTGAGCTAGAGTCAAAACCATAAAACTTGAAGCATCCACCTAATGTTACAGGAGATAAGGGATTTGCATCTGCTTCAAAATAGACAGTTGCTGTGCCTCCTGTGTTATTTTGCCATAATCCTCTTTCCTCTCCAGGACAGATTTCTCGAGGAGTCCCAACCTGAGAACCGTTCCCTTGAAGCCTAAGAGTGAATGTGGCACAGGTACCAGCTTCTAGTTTGACAGCTGCAGTTTTCCACGCAGTCATAGTGAAAACCACGGCATTATTATTAGGACAACGTGCTGAACCCCGACCTGGAATATCGCAATTAAAATCATATCCTCTAGTTCCTTCTGGTTCAATCACGGTTATTCCCGAATCAGCAAAACTGGTTCCTGGTGTAATTGTAGCTGCCAACAAGACCATGATTGCCACAAGAGCAGACAATGATTTACGTAACATAGCATCAGTCCTTCTTCATTGTGATGGATAACATTGATCATGTGCATATACAATCAATGCATTGCATCGTTAGAATAATTCTCCAACCCGGTTATGATATCATCACCTGTGTATAACCAGTGTATATACTTAGATTAAAATATTCAATAATCATCCATCTACTCTTTTGGTAGACATACAACTACACAATATTTACTCACTGTAGTTATTCATCCACTGAGTCCTTCATGGCAACAAGTTCATCTGGTGATAACTGTATCAAGCCAAGATGGAGCGCATAGATAGCAGCAGCCGTGCGACTACGTACTCCTAACTTCGTATAGACCTTCTCCAGTCGTTTGGCGACCCCCTGATGGCTCAACCCGATCATCTGTGCAATCTCACGATTACTTTTGCCCAACAAGACAGGTCTCAACACTTCTTGTTCTTCCTGTGTCAAAGAAAAGCCATTTTGTTCTATTATTATTGAAGTATCTGGCATTTGCCGACCTCCTTCTGGCTCTGATTTTTCGCCGCTGCCCTGCAAATACCAAAGACGTTCTTGTAACTGCACACGTTCAGTCACATCAAGCGCCACACCTGCTACACCAACGATTTCACCATAACGATCATACATTGGGTAATATGAGGTTTCAAAGAAAACCCCTGTGACTTCAACAACAGCCTTAAAGGTATGTCCTGCTAAGGCATACTGTACATTTTCTATGACATCTGGCATTTCACGTGCCAGGTCATAGATTGATACACCAAGCAGATTATCAGGTTCTACACTCAATCGTCGCAATCCCTTCCCTTCAAGATGTGTAACTGTTCCAACCGAATCCAATGCAAATACGACAATCGCAGCATGTGCTAAAACCATGTTAAAACGCTCTTGCATCGAAAAACTCTGGTCCTTGTACATACTCATAATTTCTCCTCAGCAAACCACATAAGAGGGCAAACCACATAAGAGGGCAAACCACATAAGAGGGCAAACCACATAAGAGGGCAGATACGTTATGTCAATACGGCAATGACTATTCTCTTAACTCTTTTACATAGAAACATTATAGCATATCATCGACTTTTATATAATTATAGATTACTGATACTTATGTAGTGGGATCATATTCACTCTCTTAATAAGACGCTTGAGGTGAGCCAAAGGTTTTACAGAAGTGAAAAGAAAGTAGGTGTAAGAGAAAGCATTTTTGTAGCGGTGGCTTTGAGCCACTGAGTAATGATTCACCATGATACGGCGGTTGCAAACCGCCACTACGATTAATAAGAGGAGCAAAAGCCGGAGCGCAATGCAATCATCATAGTGGCTACCCAGATATCACCAGAGCAGGTCTGTTCAATTACGTTGTGCGACAAATACCATAATCTTGCTGGTGCTCATGAATGGGCCATGTTCCCAATCACCATAGACCTGTTCGACGGTGAAACCTGCATTCAGCAAAGAATCGGTCAATTCTGCATGACTACGAAAGCGTAGTTCACTGCTCACGACGACGACTTCGCCAGTGTCAGTGAAAACGTTATGGCCCTCGAAACGAACCCGACCATCACCAACGCCGCCCAGTTCCAACCAGCTCTCCATCAGACCAAAAGGCGACTCAAACTGCTCGTAGGTGGTCGCACAGGTCTAGTGTTCCCATGCCCGGTCATCAGGATTACGGCTCTCGAATGCCAGACAACCACCAGGGCGCAAGGCCGTGTGGATGTTGTGTAGGGTCGTGGCCCACTCGGCATCATCAAGAAACACCTGAGCCACACAACCTGTCATAATGACCAGATCAGCCGCTGGTTCCCCCAGATCACGGGAGTCGCCCTCAACCCATTGCACCTGATCGAGTGACGACGGACGACGTGCAACTACCAACATCGCCGGAGCAGGATCGATGCCAACCACACGACGGCCACCGACCGACAGTTCTCTTGTGAGCAGCCCAGTTCCGCAACCCAGGTCAAGGATTGTGCGGGCATTGAGATCTGTAGCAAGACGAACATAGAAATCAGTGTCAGCACCACACGCATTTTCGATGTCATATAACTCTACCAGGCGTGGATCTACATAGTGCTGGTCAAGTTTTACCATGGTGCTTCCTTCATTCTTCAGACAATTGGTTGAAAACAAGAGTATAACAGCATTCTTTGTAGCGGCGGCTTGAAGCCGCTGAACCGATGATCCATTGTGATACGGCGGTTGCAAACCGCCGCCACGGTTCATTGGGCATTGTTAGTTTGCCGGATAAACACATCACATATCAGCACATAAATAGAGATATTGATGTGCTAGAGTTTTCTATATGCTGCGGTTACAAATCGCACCTACACTCTATCGCACCAAATCTTGTTGGTAGCGGCGGCTTCGAACCACCGACTGATGGCTTTCGTGAGTATAGTCTTTGTCGCACGCTGGTTGTAGTTGTCGGTTCAAAGGCCCATTTTGATTATGCTAAAACTGGCCTGAATCGCACAAAACCTTACAATCTTACATGGTCCTGTTCCTTTCACAAACGATATAATACACGCTTCATCAGGCGTAGCAAAACCGCAATGAGTACAATTTGCAACACTACACCGATAGTAAGCGCACCCCACCACAGACTCTGTCCTTCAAACACCATCCAGTACGCTTTGCTGATCCAGAAGGGCGGAAATACACCGGCGATGAGTTGCAGGGGCGGTTCAAAGAACCACGCTGCGATAATAATCAAACCTAGCACACCTATCACTTTGTTCAGCGCAAAACCCTGCACTTTGTTGGGCGCAAAGGTCATAAAGAACAGTGCCGTGATTGGTGTCGTCAGTGCTGCGCCTGCTGCAATTAACAACAGCGGTAGTAATGGTGGCAAGGCCAGATTAACGATCAGCATTTCAACGACGATCATAACAAATGCCACGACAGCAGGCACACCCACCCGATAGGCCATGTAGTAGTTGAGTGGCATCGGCATCACCAGCAGTGCCTTGATCGTCTGATCATCCTTCTCATCCAAGAGCATAAACCCAAAGATCATACCAGCAAGCACCGCCCCCATAAAAATAACACCATAGGCTATAAACATAGGGTACCACTCCTGCAGCGGAAATGCCAGGATATCCTGTTCGGCAAAGAAATTGGCAAACCAGGGTAGTGCAAAACGTAGCGTGACCGCAATGGCAATGCTGTAGGCAAACATTCCGATCAGGAATGAATCACGCCGAACCAACTTTACGTCGTTACGTCCCATCTGACGAATCGCTTGTGTCAGTTGCATCGAATTACCTCACTTTCAAAATAATGTAGCGATAGAACGCACGATAGGCCCAGATACTTAACACAACGGTAGTCACCAGCGTGTATCCCAACGCATAGACCCATTCCCACAGAGTAAGTGTCTGCCAGGCTCCCTGCATCAGCAGCGTTGGCGCACTGGTTGGAATGAGCAGAAAGAGTGGATTTTCTAATAATCCCAGAAAATGCAAAAACGGCATTTGGAGGATGAGCGCGATCACGATCACGGGTATCAGAAAATCGGTGATACTGCAAAAACGCACAATCATCACGATACCCATCAGTGTATAGATAATGCCGATGGCCAGAATGCCAAACATCAGAAGAGGAATATTGAACCCTTGCAGGCGGGTCACCAGGGCAACCAGAATCATGCTTTCCAGCAAGGCCAGCACCGTCAACGTCACAACCTTGGATGTCAGATATTCCCAGGTGCGAAGGGGTGAAATGATCAATCCATTAAGGGTACCTTCATCTTTCTCAAAGAGCATCAGGCCAGCCACATAGAGCAGGGTCGTTCCACCAGTCACGATTAACAACAATGTCGGAATGGCACGATAGAAGTCAGATTGGCTGGCAACCTGACCAAGGAGCAGAGCCATCAAAACCGCGATGGCTGGTCCAATAATGTACAAACGATTACGGACCTGGATGGTGACATCCGTTTGCATGGCGGAAGCAAGACGTTTCATAGCGCTAACTCCTCACCCGTAACTTGAATAAAAATGTTCTCCAGCGTAGTTTCCTGTGTATGAATAGTCTCGATCTCATACTGACGTAGTACCTCCAGGAAATCCTGATTCGTCCCCAGACCACTCAGCGGAAATTCACGAGACTGTGGTTGAGGCAGACCGTTGCGATATGCTATCTCGACAGTCCGTTTTCCGTATTACTTCTTCAGCGTCGCAGGCGCATCAATGAGGCCAATCTTCCCATTAGTGATAAAGGCCACCCGGTCGCAGAGTTCGTCGGCCACGGTCATGTTGTGGGTGGTTACAAACACCGTCGTACCACGGGCGCGTTCAGCCAGCACCAGATCTTTGATCCGCCGCGCATTGACGGGATCAAGCCCGCTGGTCGGTTCGTCCAGAAAGAGCAGGCGTGGTGAATGGATCAGGCTACGGGCAACGTTCAGGCGAATCTTCATCCCTTTGCTAAACTCAGCCACCGACTTGTCGGCATCATCAGCCAGATCTACCATCGTGAGTACTTCCATCGCATCACGTGTCGGTCCACTGTACAACGAACGGAAGTAGTTCAGATTCTCGCGGGCGGTGAGCTTGAGATAATGGTTGGGCAGCTCGAACGATACACCGATATGCTCATAGTAGTCCTGACCGATATCGCGTAGTTCCTGCCCCATCACCGCAATGCTGCCCGCATATTCCTTGAGCAGACCGATCAGGATATTCTGAGTGGTGGATTTACCTGCTCCCGACGGCCCCAGAAAGCCAAATATTTCGCCTTCAGCGATGGTAAAATTCAAGCCATGCAGTACTTCGGTCGTTGTTTCCGGGTAGGTGTAGGTTAAGTTATGTACAGTCAACATGGTCTATATCCTTTAACTGGTCACTGTATACAATATGGTGAGTGATAACTGCATCAAAGCTGTTTGGTACCCATCCCATGCTCCAAAATGCGGATCACCTGATCAAATGTCTGTTCTGCTATCGTTGTATGGAGTGCTGCATGGCCATCGTCCGGTGTGACGAGTTGGATACCTGCGCGTTGAGAGATGAACTTCCCCAGTTCAGTGAAAATGCTGTTGAAGACAAAGGTGGCCACTTCAGGATCGATGTCGGGGACAATATGGCCATCTGCGATCCCTTGCTGCACCAGCGGTTTGAAATACTCCATTGCTCCCGCTTTCATCCGTGCGATAGTCTCATCGTGAAAGGGCAGGTCTCCCAAAAGGGCACGGTAGACGACCTGCCCAAGGCGCGGATGCGAAAGCTCAAAATGTGTGTTCGCGCTGACCATCCAACGCAGATAGGCAAAGATGCTCATCTGTGGATCAGGCGGCTGGATGTTTTGTAAAAAAGTCAACTTTTCTTGTGCTGCTACGTCGAGCAAATAGATGTACAGATCTTTTTTGTCGGCAAAGTATTGATACAAACTGCCTTTGGCGATCCCCGCCCGCGCCACGACCCGCGAGATCGAGGCATTCTCGTAACTGTTATCAGCAAACTCATCAATGGCAAGATCGATGATGGTACGACGTTTATCTTCAGGTAAATTGAAAAAAGTCGGTTTTGGCATACACTTCATCCTTTATGACTGAACAGTCACATGACTAGGTAGTCACATCATACATTCGTTGATAATAAAAGTCAATACAACCGATGGAGGATCCACTATACACAGGTCACCACCTAAAAACTATTTACACCCATTCTATATTAAATCGATAAAATGATTTATTTAAATGCCAACGGAAAAACAAATAACAAAACATTGCCTTATCCCAAACTGTATACTATAATAACCAGAACCAAATCATGGAGTAAATCAAACACAAGACCGATGTTCATCTTTGATCGTATGTGTAGGATGAGAGTATCCCTATAACATTGAGGTATGTATGATTACCGTCCGCGACCTGCAAAAACATTACCAGGTACATGACAAAGAGCCCGGGTTTATCGGCTCACTGCGCTCCTTTATCCACCGCAAAACCAGAACAGTACGTGCGGTCGAAGGCGTTTCGTTCCACATCGCTACCGGCGAGATGGTGGGTTTTCTCGGCCCGAACGGCGCTGGCAAAACCACAACGCTCAAAATGCTTTCCGGGCTCCTCCACCCAACCAATGGCCATGCTGATATCGCCGGATTCACACCGAGAGAGCGGCACAGCGACTTCCTCAAAATGATTACTCTGGTGATGGGGCAGAAACAACAGCTGATCTGGGATCTTCCAGCACTGGATAGCTTTCGTGTCAATCAGGCCATTTACGAAATCCCCGATGATGAATACCGACAGACCATGCACGAATTCAACGAGATTTTAGAATTAGACGGTATCCTCAAGAAGCAAGTTCGTAAACTCTCACTCGGCGAACGCATGAAGTGTGAATTGGCCGCCGCGCTCTTGCATCGACCCAAAATCCTCTTTCTTGACGAACCGACCATCGGTCTTGATGTCAACATGCAAGTCCGTATCCGCGGGTTCGTGGCCGAATACAACCGCCGCTTTAATGCGACCATCATTCTTACGAGTCACTATATGGCCGATGTTACGGCGCTCTGTCAACGTATCATTGTGATTGACAAAGGGCAAATTGTGTTCGATGGCAACCTCTCACTGCTCATCGAGCAGATCGCACCCAGCAAGATCATTCGCATCGAATTGGCCCATCCAATCACAGATGCACAACTCAGGTACTTTGGTGAGATCCACACACACGACGGGCTACGTGCTGAACTACGGGTACCACGAGCAACCACCAGCACCATCGCTGCACAGTTGCTCACCGAACTACCAATTGCCGACGTGACCATCGAAGATCCGCCGATTGAAGAGGTTATCGGTCAAGTGTTTGCCCGGCATCATACAGAGACAACACCAGTGCTTGAGCCCATCGAAGTGGTGCCATCGTGAGCGCAGCCCTGAACAAGACACGTGTGTTATTAGAGGTATGGTTTGCTTACATGTCCGCCTACCGTGCCGAAATTGTCATCTGGATTCTCAACGGCTCGCTCCCATTGATTATGTTAGGAATCTGGATTGGCAAAGCCAACGCCGAGGATGGAACCGTCAATGGCTTTACCCCTTCAGACTTTGCAGCATACTTTCTGGCCGCGTGGCTCACACAACAATTCGCCGGTGCGTGGGTCTCGTGGGAACTCGATTATCAAATCCGACACGGGGAGCTTTCCCCTAAACTCCTACGTCCTTTTGATGTTTTGTGGGAACACCTGGCCCAACACGTAACCGAACGATTAGTACGTCTCCCATTTATCATTATTATCCTGTTCATCGGTGTATTGCTCGTTCCCAACACCCAACTCACACCAAACATATCGCATGTGCTAATCTATACACTCTCTGTAGTTATGGCCTTTATGATTCGCTTTCTCATCTCCTATTGTATTGGTCTGCTCACCTTCTGGTTCGAGCAAGCGACCGCCCTTGATGAGATGTACTTTGTTGCCGCAGCTTTCCTCACCGGGAGTTTTGCTCCTCTGGAGTTCTATCCACCAGCAGTACGGGCTATCATTGAATGGACACCCTTTCCCTATACTATCTATTACCCAACCCAGCTGCTTACTGGCGCAATAAGTGGTACCGAAACTCTTCGGATACTGACTGTCCAGATCGCGTGGGTAAGTATTTTTGCTATACTCCGCCTGTTCCTCTGGAAACACGGACTACGGCGTTATGGAGCATTTGGCGCATGAAACTCTTACGTTACTGCCGATTGATTGCCATCTTCATGGGAGCAAGTATCAGTGTGCAGATGGAATATCGCGCAAATTTCCTGGTGAGTCTGCTCAGTTCGCTCCTCACAGCGGTGGGGGCACTCTTTGGGCTCATCATCCTCACCGGCGATGGCCGATCTATTGGTGGGTGGAGCTACTACGAAGCCACCGTGGTGGTAGGCTTATTCACACTCGTACAAGGTTTTATTGGGGCCTTTCTCCAACCAAACCTGAACGAAATCTCTGAGGCGATTCGCAAGGGCACGATGGATTTTACCCTGCTCAAGCCCATTGACGCACAATTTCTGGTCTCGACCCGCGAGATCAGCATTTTTCGTTTGCTCGACATGTTCATCGGTGTGCTACTCATCATCTGGGCATCTACCCATATTCCTGGTATGACGTTCACGGGAGTCATGCTGGGCGGCGCACTGATGATCGCTGCCTTTGCGATGGTGTACTCAATCTGGTTCATGCTTTCTACTACCGCTTTCTGGTTCATCAAAGTCGAAAACTCCACCGAACTCTTTAACAGTGTATTCCGTGCAGGCCAATTTCCGGTCACCGCGTTTCCCAGTTGGGTGCGCCTACTCTTTACCTTTGTCATACCAATCGCATTTATCACCACCGTCCCTGCCGAAGCCATTATTGGACAAGCCAACGTCACCAGCACATTGACAGCAGGTGGCGTTGCACTGACGCTTGTCCTTATTTCTCGCTGGTTCTGGCAGTGGGCAGTTCGCAGCTACACAAGCGCCAGTTCTTAAACAATTATTGATACAATATGGGAGTATCTTTGCCACGATCATAGGAGAGCAACCATGTATATTCACTCGATGGAGTTGTTTCAGGTACCACCCCGTTGGCTATTTCTCAAAATCACGACAGATGAGGGCATTGTAGGATGGGGTGAGCCGGTAGTCGAAGGAAAAGCTCGCACTGTCCAAACCGCCGTCGAAGAAATGAGCGACTTTCTCATTGATAAAGATGCGTCGGCTATCGAAGACCTCTGGCAAACACTCTATCGGGGAGGGTTTTATCGTGGTGGTCCGGTGCTCATGAGCGCCATCTCGGGCATCGAACAAGCTTTGTGGGACATCAAAGGCCAACAACTGGGCGTTCCCATCTACGAATTACTGGGCGGCGCCGTCCGCGACCGCATGCAGATCTATGCATGGATTGGTGGCGACGCACCCGACGAACTCGTCAAAGCAGCCCACGAACGGATCGAGGCTGGCTATACCGCACTCAAAATGAACGCAACGGCACAGATGGGCTGGGTGGATAACCAACGCAAGATCATGGAAGCTGCAGAACGAATCGATACGCTTCGTGAGGAAATCGGGTATGACATTGAAATTGGCCTGGATTTCCACGGTCGTGTGCACAAACCCATGGTCAAGGCACTGATGAAAGCACTCGAACCCTATCGTCCCATGTTCTACGAAGAACCTCTGCCGCCACAACACAACGAAGCACTACCAGAACTTGCACATCATACGACAGTACCCATCGCGACAGGAGAACGCATGTATACACGCTGGGACTTCAAAGCTCTGTTAGCGAGCGGTGGCGTGGATATCATCCAACCAGACCTCAGCCACACCGGCGGTATCTGGGAAGCCCGCAAAATCGCTGCAATGGCTGAAGCGTATGATGTCGCAGTTGCACCACACTGCCCGCTTGGCCCTATTACCCTGGCCGCCTCACTACAACTCGACTTTTGTACTCCCAACGCCTTTATTCAAGAACAAAGCCTTAATATTCACTACAACCAGGGCTCAGATCTGCTGGACTATCTGATCGATCCCAGCGTGTTTCAGTATACCAATGGCTATGTCGCACGACCAACAGCACCTGGTCTCGGCATTACTCTTGATGAAGACAAAGTTCGGGCCGCTGCCGCAACAGGCCATCGTTGGCGTAATCCGGTCTGGCGCAACGCCGATGGCTCTATCGCCGAGTGGTGACATATCCGGCTAGATGACAACTCTGTTAACCAAAACCTATTGCATAAATTCTATTTTCGTGGTACTGTTTCGCTCGCATTTGTCACGTAACCGACCAGTATACTGGTCTCTTTTGTAGCATTACGATAGAGCAAAACAATCCTATGAATGGAGGACAAGACAATGACGTCTGAGCGCGAGAATCCCTTTCGTATCGCGCAACAACAGTTCGACAGTGCTGCCGAATTGCTTGATCTGCCGCAAAGTGTCCGTGCCACCTTACGTGTCCCACAACGCGAACTCACCGTAAGTTTTCCTGTCGCCATGGATGATGGCTCTACACAGGTTCTTACTGGCTATCGAGTACAACATAACCTTGATCGCGGCCCAGCCAAAGGCGGTGTGCGCTTCCATCCCCAGGTTGATATTGACGAAGTGCGGGCCTTAGCCATGTGGATGACCTGGAAATGTGCCCTTGTGAATATTCCTTATGGTGGTGCCAAAGGCGGCGTCATTATTGACCCAGCCCTACTTTCCCCACGAGAACTTGAACGATTAACCCGTCGTTTCGCCACTGAAATCAGCGTGTTGATCGGCCCGGATCGCGACATCCCAGCACCCGATGTCAATACCAATGAACAAATTATGGCCTGGATCATGGACACCATCTCCATGCACGAGGGCCACACCGTGCTCCCTGTCATTACTGGCAAGCCGGTTGGTGTTGGCGGTTCGCTTGGACGCAGCGAGGCGACGGGGCGGGGCGTAAGCCTGATGGTACGCGAATGGGCCAAACGACATGCACGCGACCTACGCACGCTCGATATTGTAGTCCAGGGCTTTGGCAATGTGGGCGGTGTCGCCGCCAAGCTCCTGACCGAAATGGGCTGTCGTGTGATTGCTGTAAGCGATGCCAGCGGCGGCTACCTGTGTCAGAAAGGTCTCCGTATTGATGCAATGCAACACTATGTACGTAATCACCCACGGCGCATGCTCGAAGGCTGTCCTATTGATGGCGTTGAGCAGATTGGCCATGCTGAGCTACTCGAGTTGCCATGCGACATCCTGATCCCTGCCGCACTGGAAAACCAACTGACCAGCAAGAATGCCGCACGCATCCATGCCAGTGTCATCATCGAAGGCGCCAACGGACCAACCACACCCGAAGCTGATGCCATCTTCCAGGAACGCGGTATAACCGTCATCCCCGATATTCTGGCCAATGCTGGTGGCGTAACTGTCAGTTATTTTGAGTGGGTTCAGGGTCTACAATCGTTCTTTTGGGAAGAAGTCGACGTTAATGCCAAGCTTGAGCGTATTATGGTGAATGCCTTTCAGCAGGTCTACGCCACCGCCGAAGAACACCAGGTTTCTTTACGAATGGCCGCCTATTTATTGGCTGTCCGACGAGTCGCTGATGCCGCAATTAGTCGGTCGATTTACCCGTAGTGATATAAGTACTGCTCCAGTAGGGTGGTGCACAGCTTTCAGAAGTGGACCATAATTATCTGTACACTGCCCTGATGGGCTATTACGCTTCTGCTCTGTTTGACTCCATCAGAGTGAGATGGTATGATCTTGAGTAGGTGACTCAACAATTAGGTAATAAAATGATGGTCACACTTGAAGAAAAATATCTCCATCTACAAGAACACCTGCACTCACTCAACTCGGTTCTGGTCGCGTTCTCTGGGGGAGTTGACAGCACGCTACTCCTCAAAGTCGCCTATGATGTACTCGGAGATCGAGCTATTGCTGCCACAGCGGATTCGGAGACCTATCCACATGAAGAGTTAGCACAGGCGCAGGAGCTTGCGGCATGGATTGGATGCCAGCATATTGTGGTCCAGACCAACGAATTGCAAGATGAAGCTTACGCAAGCAATCAACCAGACCGCTGCTATCACTGCAAAAAAACACTCTTCACCGAGCTAGAACCGCTGGCCCAGCAATTAGGACTTAGTGTGATTGTGTACGGTGCTATGGCTGATGATGTTGGCACACATCGACCGGGGCATCAAGCTGCTGCAGAGTTCCAGATACGCAGTCCGCTGATTGAGACAGATATTGGCAAAACTGAAATTCGAGAGTTAGCACGTCGGCTCCAGCTTCCCAACTGGAATAAGCCATCATATGCGTGCTTGTCTTCACGGATCGCCTATGGCGAGCGTGTTACCGCTGATAAGTTACACACACTTGACGACGCAGAGCGCTTTCTCCGTGGCCTGGGGTTTACTCAATTTCGTGTGCGCCACCACGATACTATCGCCCGAATTGAAGTGCCACTTGATATGATCCAACGGGTGGTTGAGCACCGTGAAACGATCGTGCACCACTTGAAAGAATT
The DNA here is from genome assembly GCA_013122435.1 of Chloroflexi bacterium AL-N1. GTDB lineage: Bacteria > Chloroflexota > Chloroflexia > Chloroflexales > Roseiflexaceae > AL-N1. The sequence goes on along the minus strand of WYDT01000010.1, from coordinate 118,318 downwards.
GGGATACACCTATGTCACGCTCGATCTTCAGGGATTTCGTAGTGGCAGCATGAATGAAGCCCCACAATCACAGGACATTATGCTGATTGTGTAGTTTTTTTGGTAAAGCACCGTGAAATGGTCATACCCGACAGCACTATTTCACAAAAGTATGGATTCGTACAATATTATGCGTATTTCAAGTAAAGGTGAATACGGGTTGCGTGCACTCTTCGACCTCGCACAACGATATGGCGAAGGACCCATTCAGAGCCGCGATATTCACACACGACAGGGCATCGATGAGAATTATCTCAATCAGATCCTGATTCTATTACGTAAAGCTGGATTGATTGAAAGCTTACGCGGCCCGCAAGGAGGACATCGTCTTGCACGCCCACCAGAGAAGATTAGTATTCTGGATGCCTTAACTGCGTTAGAAGGACCATTGCTTCCTACCGACACCCTACATGACAATCTTGCACCAATCGACTCGACGGATCGTGATCTTATCCGCGAGGTGTGGTGCGAAACACGTGATGTACTCCAACACCAGCTGGCAGGTCTCACGCTGGAAGATCTCTGCCAACGAAAACAACAACGCAAAGACGAATTAATGTACTACATCTAATATGTTTTTCACAAAGCAAAAAGGCGCGTAGTGATGAACACAACTACGCGCCTTTGCATGGTAAATATGTTCTAATTGGCGGGAACCTTGGCTCCACCTACCACTGGTTTGGGAACATCTGTTGTTTCAGGCATCGGGATGATATCCGGGTACGCTGATGTACCGTGTGTATGAACATCCAATCCAACCGCTTCCTGCTCAGGACTAATACGCAAGCCTATGGCAAGCTTGATCAGGAAGAACATCAACGCCGCAGTAGCTGCTGTCCACGCACCAATCGCAATAACACCTACGACCTGTGCGATTAAGAGCGTCGCACCACCACCGTAGAACAGACCCAGCGTACCTGTATTACCTTCGACTGAGGCAAACAGCCCAACCGCCAGCGTACCCCATACTCCATTGACCAGATGTACAGGAACCGCACCAACCGGATCGTCGATCTTGAACGACTCAAGCCAGCCTGACGAGAACACAATCAGCGGGCCAGCAACAAGACCAATAATGACTGCGGCCAGTGGCGAAACATACGCACATGGAGCCGTAATGGCCACCAGACCACCGAGCGCACCGTTAAAGGTCATGCTCATTTCTGGTTTGCCACTCCTGAACCAAGTGGTGAACATCGCACCCACAGCACCTGCCGCCGCAGCCAGTGTGGTGGTCGTCGCAACCAGGGCTACCGCATTTGCATCGGACTGCGAAGAGAGTGCCAGTTGGCTACCAGGGTTAAAGCCATACCAGCCAAACCAGAGAATGAACACACCGAGCGCACCCAGTGCCATGTTATGCCCAGGAATAGCGCGTGGCTCGCCATTGGGACCAAATCTACCCAGCCGTGGTCCAAGGAAAATAGCACCCATGAGTGCTGCCCAGCCACCAACACTATGCACAACCGTACTACCAGCAAAATCAGTAAAGCCCCAATCGCCTACCGTAGTAGCATCGTAATCGTTCAACCAACCGGCGCCACTCCACACCCAGTGAACTACAACCGGATAGATGAACAACGAAATGAAGAAGGTGTAAATGAGGTAGGATGTGAATTTGGTGCGCTCTGCCATCGCTCCAGAGACAATCGTCGCCGCCGTTCCAGCAAACACGACCTGGAACAACCAACTCGCCAGTTTCGGTTCACCCGTTTCGGCTGGGTCAAAACCGACAAAGAAATCGCTTCCACCAAAGAGACCACCAATGCTGTTGCCATAAGCAATACCCCAGCCAATCGCCCAGAAAACAAGTGCAGCCACTGAAAAATCCATCAGATTTTTCATCAAAATATTGACCGTACTTTTCGAGCGTGTGAAACCGGACTCGACCATGGCGAAGCCAGCTTGCATAAAAAAGACCAGAAATGCCGCCAGTAACAGCCACAACGTATTCATTGCCGTAGCGAGTTCAGCCACATCAGGCCCGTCGTCCTGCGCGAAAGCGCCCCCACTTGTGACCATCAACAAACCAATGACGGCACCGAGAACAAGCATCAATTTGTGTCTTCGTTTGAGCATCTTAATGCCCCCTCCTTAATGCAAGATAGCGTATTGTTTGAACCATTTCCAATGAGCTACTGCCATGTATGTTTACGCGCCGCTTATGCACTAGCACAAGTATGTTCAGAGGACTCATAACAGAAACTGTAGTGTGGGCAAAAACACGACAGTGATGACACAAAACATTGTGTAGCGTTATAAGGGCGACAAAACAACGGTATTGAGTTCAGGTAGACGCATATGACTTCAATAACCCCAAGAGAACCAGAAGGCTATACGACTGTACCTGAACCTGGGTTTCCCCTTGTCCTGCAATAATATTATAAACAGCTGTATTCAGGCCGTTGATTCACATACTACAAAATATTGGATCGGGATCGACTGTGATCGCTTATGTTAAGATTGCGACTGCGCGCAGATGAACTTTGGAGAGTTTAGAGACTTCTACCCATGATACACGTGGCTTTTAACCACGCTACGGACAGACAATCTGAAAGTTACAGCCTAAATTTGTCGAAAATGCACAAAACATAAGATTAACTGGTCACAATTACGCGTCATTCTGGCAAATCAAGCTTTGAACAAGCCATATCTACACCTGTACATTTTATACAAAGAATACGAGCTTATCCCATATTTTCAGAGATCGGCAGTTCGCAGGAGCACACAAAAGCTACCCATCACCACACAACAATGGGTAGCTTTTGCAAATACAGTGTTTCTACGACACCATCTATCGTTTATGCGTCATAGTAAAGATAGAATTCGTAAGGATGTGGTCGTAACGCCAGTGGTAACACCTCGGTCGTACGCTTGTAGTCAAGATACGTGCTGATCACATCTTCAGTAAAGACATTTCCTTCCATCAAGAAAGCATTATCTTCTTCCAATGCATCAAGGGACTCAGCCAAAGAACCAGGTGTGGCACGAATACCAGCTTTCTCTGCCGGCGATAAATCATAGATATCGACATCGAGTGGTGCGGGTGGCTCAATTTTGTTTCTGACACCATCCAGACCTGCCATGAGCATTGCTGAGAAAGCGAGATATGGGTTGGCCATTGGATCGGGCGCACGGAACTCGATACGGCGGGCCTTGGGTGCACTTGAGTAGGTCGGAATACGTACTGCTGCCGACCGGTTTCGCATCGAATACACCAGGTTGATTGGCGCTTCAAAACCAGGCACAAGACGACGATAACTATTGGCAGTCGGCGCACAGAACGCTAAGAGTGCGGGTGCATGCGCGAGAATACCACCGATATAGTGTCGCGCTGTTTCCGACAACAACGCATACCCGGTCTCATCAAAGAAGAGTGGTTCACCAGACTTCCACAGACTCTGGTGGCAGTGCATACCACTCCCGTTATCACCAAAGATGGGCTTAGGCATAAACGTCGCGCTATATCCCATATCATACGCAGTCGTCTTCACGATATACTTGTACAACATCAGATGGTCTGCCATCTGCAACAAGGGCTGAAAGCGCATATCGATCTCACACTGACCCGCAGTTGCAACTTCGTGGTGATGCACTTCTACATCAATACCCACTGACATCATGTTCAACACAATCTGTGATCGAACATCCTGCAGTTTATCCGTAGGTGGACAGGGAAAATACCCCTCCTTGTGACGTGGACGATACCCCTGGTTTATACCATCTTGATCTGAACCACTGTTCCAGATGGCCTCTTCACTATCGATAAAATAATAACCAGCATTGGGTGTTTGATCGAAACGTACATCATTAAAAAGGAAAAATTCTGCCTCAGGTCCAAAGTAAGCCGTATCAGCAATACCCGTCTTTGTCAGATAGGCTTCTGCTTTACGTGCGATATAGCGTGGGTCACGCGAATAGGGCTCGCCCGTGATAGGGTCTCGAATGTCGCAGGTAAGGACCAGGGTAGGAATTCTGAGCGCTGGATCAATAAAGGCCGTCCCAGGATCAGGGAAAACGAGCATGTCGCTTTCGTTGATCGTCTGAAATCCACGAATCGATGATCCGTCAAAACCCATGCCATCAGTGAAGTCACTCTCACTAAATACACTGGCTGGTACTGAAAAATGTTGCCAAGTACCTGGCATATCTGTGAAGCGCACATCCACCATCTGGATGTCGTTCTCCCTAATCATGTCAAGCACTGCTTTGGCATCTGGAGTTGACTTCGTAGCCATGCAAGAATCCTCCTAAACATCGCTCAATGGCGACCACTACCATCGACTCACGTTGAGTCGATCCAATAAGAACGTGCTATTATGTGCTATAAAGATAACGCCGGAATAGTACAACCATAGTTGCACCCGGCGTAGCATCTTTGCACTATTGTATGAAAATAAAACGCAACAGTGATTACAAGATTCGAGGATAAGTAAAAAGAGGGCTCTTTGCTACGGTTATTTCATACAAAGCAGAGAGAATTCTTTTGTACAAAATAAACCAAACAAGCAATCTAAGTGATTACAAAAGGATGAAACGACTCATCAACAGCATATCGTTACAAAAAAATCTACAAGCTATAGTCGCTCCAGAGCCACTTCCAGCACTCGAATGGCCTGGAGATATTCAGCAAGTTCGATATGCTCGTCTGGGGTATGGTCAAGATGAGAGTCACCTGGGCCATACGCAAGGATGGGGCAATTCCAGACCGGTCCAACCACATTCATATCCGAGGTACCCGTTTTGACCAGAAAGCCAGGCTTCCCGCCAGCCGAGCGCACGCCTTTAAGGAAGGCACGCACCAACGCATTGCTTTTGTCACCCAGATAAGCGTAGCATCCACCTGCAAAGTGCAACGCACCACCATCTGCTTGTTCAGTAAATGTGTAGACAAGATCATCAGGACTCACTCCCAGAGGCAGACGCAAGCCAATCGTCAATTCAGCCCAATCGGTTAAGTGATCGGTAGCGGAGCGAATAGCCTGTAGCGAAGATTGAAGCTGATCAAATAAGCGCCGCTTGTCTGCATTGTAGTGCGTACAATAGCCATGCACCATGTTCCAGAAAGCAACCGCGCGTTCAGCTACTGCGACTTCTCGACCGGCACTATGCGCCGTGTGCTGCTCCCAACGCCCATTGATAAGCAAGCGGCCCTTGTAGCCAAGCGTGAGACGCTCCCACCCACTTGGTTCGCCAATGACACAAGCTGTAGGCTCATAGCGATTGACCACATGATGTGCACCTTTTGAGGAGGGTACCTCCTCTTCAACCGCACCAACCAGCACGAGATGCACAGGAAGTGTACCACGCGCCAACACACGAGCGGCCGCAGCAACAAAGGTCGCAAACGGCCCCTTGGCATCCACCGCACCACGTCCATACAAACGGCCATTCTCCACACGTACTGGTATATCACCAGGAACAGTGTCAATATGCCCCAACAACACAACGGTCGGTCCGGTGCCTGCCTCACCTACCGCATTACCGGCTTCATCGAGATAGCTACGAAACCCGAGTTGTGCCATCTGATCGACAAGAAATTGGGCCAGTGGTCCCTCGTGAGTAGAAACACTGCGAATATTGATCATGCGCTCTAGCAGAGAGATCGCAGCGGAATCATCCATTGACTAATTCGTCCTCACACGTTGCTGCTCAATGCAATTACTCAAGCACTTCCTCATCCGACCATACAAGTTCTGCATCGCCAATATAGATCGTATCACCTTCCTCTACACCAGCAGCCAGGAGTGCTTTGCTGATCCCACTAGCGTCCAAGACTCGTTGAATGCGCATAAGCGACTCTGCCTGGCTAAAGTTTGTCTTGGAAATGAGGGTCTGAATGCGCTTACCACGCACCCGCCAGCCATTACCCTCTGCCTCAACCGTAAACATATTTGGATCAACTTCGGGAAGTGGCCAATCAAAGGTCTCTTCGCGAGGAGCCCGTACAGGGGCAGGCATTTCGGCGAGTTGGGCAGCGACACGTTGTATCAAAGCATCGATCCCTTCACGGGTGGCTGCTGAAATAACAAAGATATCCTGCGAGGGCAATTGGATGTGCTCGCGCAAACGCTCAATCTGCTCCTGTGCTTCTGGCAGATCAACTTTATTGAGCGCAACAATACGCGGACGCTGCAACAAGCCCGGCTGATATTGTTCCATCTCTTCCAGGATTTGCATATAATCGTCGACAGGATCACGCGCATCGATACCCGCTGCATCGACCATGTGGATCAACAACCGGGTGCGCTCGATGTGCCGAAGAAAGTCGAACCCGAGCCCGACACCACGGTGGGCGCCTTCTATCAAACCGGGAATGTCCGCCACCACAAAGGAGGAATGTCCTACCTCTACTACTCCCAGATTTGGCTGTAGAGTCGTAAATGGATAGGGGGCAACCTTGGGCTGCGCCGCGCTGATAATCGAAAGTAAGGTTGACTTACCCGCATTGGGGAAGCCCAACAAACCAACATCGGCCAAAACTTTTAACTCAAGATCCAGTTCGAACTCTTCACCTGGCTCACCCAACTCAGCAATACGTGGCACCTGATAGGTTGATGACACAAAATGTGTATTGCCGAGACCACCTTTGCCACCACGTGCTGCACGCAATTGCATCTTTGGCGAATCAAGATCGATCTCGTATTGTTCACTTTCGATCTCAACACGAACTACCGTCCCCGGAGGAACCTTGATAAAGAGATCCTGACCATTTTTTCCATGCCTGCGCGATCGGCCACCGTTCCCGCCTTGATCGGCAATAAAGCGCCGCTGATACTGAAACGGCAACAGTGTGTTGAGCCCCTGATCAGCAACGATATACACATGTCCACCACGTCCCCCGTCACCGCCATCGGGGCCACCACGTGGGACATGTTTTTCACGGCGAAACGTCGCCATGCCGTCGCCACCCTTACCCGCTTTCACATAGATACGAGCGCGGTCGTAAAATTCACCAGCCATAAAGCTTTCATCCAAACATTATTTCCAACATAACAATGGGCGCTAGATCACCTGGACCTGCGCCCCCAAAATACTATAGCAAAAGATTAGCTGCTTAGTTTAAGCTTTCTGCTTATCGCTTTGCTCGTTCTTTTCGATCAGTTCAGCAGCTTCTTCCTTCTCATCGCGAACAGCTGTCTTGAACTCACGAATACTGCCACCAAGCGCCCCGCCAATACCCTTTAAACGAGTGGCGCCAAACAACATGATCAAAATCAGAAGAATAATCAGCAGTTCAGGTATACCTATGGGCATCTTAGTGCTCCTTCTGGGTAGCTTCCACAAGCGTTTGCTTGAAATATATGCATCAATATACAAATAAAACGCAAAACAAGTCTAACATTCCTATCTCATTATACCTTACGCAAAGGCACTGTCAACCGGAAACGACCACGAGAACTATGCAATTTTGTGATACAAACCACACAATCATCGTGTTGAAACACCCACGGCTGTCGTCTGGACAGCTGCATCGTGATACGCCTGCAGCGTTCGTTCAGCCGTCTCGTGCCACGAGAAACGCTGGGCCTGGCGCAATCCACGTGTCCGGAGATCTTCATGTAAGGTTGGGTTTTTGAGCACTTGTAGGAGTGCATGACCTAACGCCTCGGCATCTGTTGGTGGCACAATCAACCCTGCATCTCCCGCCACTTCGGGAAGGCTGCTACTGCTAGTTGTCACTATTGGTGTACCACAAGCCATAGCCTCTAGAATCGGCATGCCAAAGCCCTCGAAGAGCGAGGGGAAGGCAAACACCGTAGCTGCTGCATACCAAAGCGGCAAATCCTCACTGGGGATAAAACCAATGAAGTGAATACGATCCGCTAGACCGAGTGACTGGGCCTTCGCAAAGATGGGGTCATACATCCATCCCTTGCCGCCGCCAATGATCAGTGGAGCATCCGTATAGGCAGCAATCTGTGCATACGCCTCTAATAATGTAGGAATATTTTTGCGTGGCTCCAGTGTTCCTACATATAAAATAAACTGCTTCGGTAACACATGATGCTGGCGAAACACTGCCAGATCATCAGGCGAAGGTGGCGCAAACCGTTGGTCACACGCATTGTGGGTCACAACCACGCGCTCAGGTGGAATACAGAGCAGACGTACAACCTCTTGTTTGGTGTATTCTGAAACCGTGAGAATGCGTGCTGCCCGACGCGCGGATGCACGAGTGGACCATGTGAGATACATGCGATTGTGACAACGAAAGGTCTGAGGAAAACTAAAGATAGAGAGATCGTGTATGGTAATGACGCTGGGAACCGGACAAAAGAGCGGTGCTACATTCAGCACACCGTGAAAGACGTGTGTCCCATTCAGCCGTAACAGCGGGGGCGCGGCCAACTGCTCCCACGGAATACGGATACGCGGGTTAATGGTTGGCAAACGGCTGGGTCGCACCTGGAAGTTAGGTGGTAAACCCAACGCTGTCGCATCAAGGCCACGTGTTGTATAGATCGTGTAGCGATTGTCAGTATCAATCTGGCCCAGATGATGTAACAGTGCTTCGGTATAATTGGAAACTCCGGCACACCGAAAACTGTTGGTATGGGCTAAGAGATGGGCATTAATTGCAATATGCATATGACACACACAAAATTACAAAAGACACAGATACATTGCTATTTTGTGCAACTGTGTCTTAGCTTTATTCACAATATCCAAGGTGATAGAACGGCTATCTGATACTACTGATCTGCTGCATATGTCGAATGGTCAACGATACCCCAGTAGTCACGTGGCCAGTACGAGACCCAGGCTTTTCCAATCACACGGTCATAGGATAAAGCATCCCATTCTCGCGAGTCACTGCTGAAATCACGATTGTCGCCCAGAACAAAGATGGTGTCTTCCGGGACAATCACACTTTGCTCACTGCTACAGGCATCATTTGGACCACAAAAGGTCTGCATGCCTTGCAGGTAGGGTTCATCGAGCAGGATATCGTTCACATACACCTGTCTATCACGGATCTGGACTCGTTCACCGGGTAAGGCAATGACGCGTTTGATGTAGTCCTTACTCACATCACGCGGGTATTCAAACACAATGATATCTCCCCGCTGCGGACGGCCAAACGGGTACACAATATTGGGTTCCAGGGCTTCATCTCCTGATATGATACGTTGGAGCATATTCAGGTCAAAATGAAGATAGGTTATCTTGTTGACAAGGATATATTGTTCAGTATGGAGCGTTGGCTCCATACTTTGCCCCTCAATCTTAAAATTCTGTACCACACCACGCACAAGCAAGAAGACCAACAACACAAAGATCGCCGTCTCGAGCAGTTCACGCACGATCCCACGAACAGTGGGACCACTACGCTTACGGTAGGGTTCAGGATCATTCGTTGATCGTATCATGGGCGGGACAGTGTCTGAAGATGTTTGCGATGCATCATCTAACCCAATGCGATGACGGAGTGGCGTCTCATCCATAATCTATGTAAGCCTGTGTATTACGTATATTTGACATTAATCTTGAAGTCATTATACTCTATCGCCGTAGAGAACGCTAGGAAAAAAGGGGCTCAATACTATCATCATACTGTCAATTTCACTCCATGGAGCATCCAGGTCTAGCGCTCTTGACGATACTGAGCAGACAGCACTATAATAAATACAGCCTACTGATCTATTGCGTAGGCCGGGTGATCGATAACATCCCAGTAGTCACGTGGCCAGTACGAGACCCAGGCTTTCCCAATCACACGATCATAGGGTAAAGCATCCCACTCTCGCGAGTCGCTACTGTTGGAGCGGTTATCCCCCATAACAAAAATGGTGTTCTCCGGAACAGTGATGGTATTATCGTTCCCACATCCATCACTTGGTCGACAGGTAGTCTGAATACCCTGCAAGTATGGCTCATCGATCTGTTCACCTTCCACGTATACCCGACCATCACGGACTTGTACGGTCTCGCCTGGCAAGGCAATGACACGTTTGATGTAGTCCTTACTCACATCACGCGGGTATTCAAACACAATAACATCCCCTCGTTGTGGACTACCAAACGGATATTGAATGTTGGGCTCCAGATTCTCGCGGCCCGGCAACAAACGCAGGGGAGCATTCAGGTCAATATGAAAATAGGTTATCTTGTTGACAAGGATATATTGTTCAGTATGGAGCGTTGGCTCCATACTTTGCCCTTCAATCTTAAAGTTCTGTACCACACCACGTACGATCAGGAAGACCAACAACACAAAGATCGCCGTCTCGAGCAATTCACGCACGATGCTGCGAACGGTGGTACCGGTGCGTTCACGGTGGGGTTCAGCTACCTCAGGAGTACGTGCTATAGGGGGAGCATCGTCTATAGATGTATGTGATACGTCTTTCAAACCAATGCGACGACGAAGTGGCGTCTCATCCATAATCTATTAAGCCTATGCATTATTTTATACTTATACTTGACATCTATCTCGCGACCATTATACTCTATCGCAGTAGAGAACGCTAGCAGGAGCATCTATGCGTTGTACCGAACTTACCGAACATGTAACCAACGGAACCTGGCGCTGTGATGTTTGCCAGTGGGGGTGCCAATTAGCTGATGGCGATATCGGGCGTTGTCTGGTACGAACCGGCAATGGGCAGGGCATTACTATTTTGAACGATGGCATGATCAGTGCAGCCCAGGTCAGCCCTATCGAAGACCATCGCATCTGGCACGCCTTTCCGAACGCCCCGATCCTTGCCATTGGTGGCTGGGGCTATGCCTTCCCGGTTGATCAGCAACGTGGACCCTATGGCCAGATTCCTACCGATGATCGTAAAAACCGACGGCTTGACCCCGACCGGGCAGCACAATTTGCGCTTGAGCAACTCTGTCGCGGTGTGGTGTGGAAGTATAGCGATCCTTCTGTTTCACACGAATATGTACTTGAATTGCTCAAACTCAGTCGTGCTAGCAGTCGGTTTACCGCTATCGTGACCTCGGGCTATCTCACCATTTCAGCACTCGACGAAATTGGCCATTACCTGGATATTATGAACCTCGATTTGCGGGCTTTTGAGGATGGTGCTTACCACCAACTTGCAGGCATTACCAATTGGCGTGATATTCTCAAGACCACCGCCCACGCATATCAGCGCTGGAACTGTCACATTGAAGTAACAACTCAACTACATCCCCAGATCAATGATACAGACGAGCAACTGAAGGCTATGTCACACTGGATTTGTAGTACCCTTGGGCCACAGACAGCCTGGCATGTCTTGCCCGGTGACAATGGCGCAGCAGCAACTGCATCAGTTGTACGTGCACGTAAGCTTGGCCACGAAGCCGGGCTCAAGTTCATTTATAGCGGCGATCCAAACCAAAACACTCTGTGTCCCTCTTGTGGTACAGTAGTCATTGAGCGCAATGAAAAAAGAAGCCGGATTGTCGGGCTCGAAAATGGCCAGTGTACGACATGTAGTGAAAAACTTAGTATTCGAACATCTATTTTCAAACGTTGAGAATGTGTTATACTGAAAAAAAGACATCGTCGAATGAAGGGTGTGGGAGAGTATTGGACACAATGCCTCTGTTGAAACACATCACATGAGGCCCGATCCAATCGCCGAAGGAGCAAGCAAGGGGCGCCATCCCGTTGCGAAACTCTCAGGCCCATGGACTGCATCCTGACGACACTCTGGAGAGCTTAAACTACCAATGCTTCCTGGCATTTTAGGTTAGGCACCGACGGAGTAACTCACTACAGTGAGGAATCTCTCAGGTTATAGGACAGAGATACGGCAGCTTCATTAGAAGCTGTCTTTTTGTTTTGGTATTGCTTTCCTGAACAGGCTTATATGGGAGACTGCACACATGAACAACGCCTGGCGCTTGCTCATCGATCCACCAGCCGATGGCGCAACCAATATGGCCCGCGACGAGGCGCTCCTCATCTCTCACGCTACCGGAGCTATACCACCAACCCTAAGACTGTATCGATGGCAGCCCGCATGTCTCTCGATTGGGCGTTTCCAACGTAGCAATGATATCGCACAGGATGTGTGTGCCGCACAACAGATTGATGTGGTACGGCGTCCATCCGGTGGTCGCGCGCTTCTCCACGCTGATGAGCTTACCTACACGATAGTCGTCAATGTTAATCATCCGTTGTTCAACGAACACCAATCTATTCTCGAAACCTATCGACATATCAGTCTGGCACTCCAGCGAGGACTAAAAAATCTTGAGGCAGCCGTTGATCTAACACCTGCAAAGCGTAAAAGGTCACATGGCTCTGCGGCATGTTTTGATGCACCAGCGAGTTATGAATTAACGGTTGATGGGCGTAAACTGGTTGGGAGTGCCCAGGCACGGCGTAATGGTGCGCTCATGCAACATGGTGCAATTCCTTTCACAATGCAGATAGATCGTTTAACGATGCTTTTTGTTCAACCACCATCACAGCTTGGTACGCAGATGACAACATTATGTGAAGTCACGAACCATCGACACTCTTTTGATCAGGTTGCAGCGGCACTTATGACCGGATTTGAGGCAAACTGGGGAATTTGTTTTGAACCCGGCACATGGACAGCGGTAGAACAGGCGCTAGTCAATGAGTTACGGCAGTCACGTTATGCCCATACGTCATGGACTTCAGCACGATGACTAGTGCACATCTGATGACGTATTTGTAACTTATGACTATTTGCACCACTGACAGAGGTTGGTATAATGCCAGCTCTACCGTTCATAATCTGAATATTATAAGTGCCACCACATATTTTAAAGGATCTGACAGCATGACAGCGCCAGAAAGTCTTTTACGTACACCTCTTTATCATCGTCACGCAGCTATGGGAGCACGATTAGTTGAGTTCGGCGGTTGGGAGATGCCTGTCCAATACAGTGGTATTGTTGATGAACATCAGGCTGTCCGCAACGCTGCTGGTTTGTTTGACATCAGTCATATGGGGGAAGTAGAGGTCAGTGGACCAGAGGCACTCAACTACCTCCAGTACGTTACCACACAAGACATCGCCGCACTTGAGACAGGGCAAGCCACCTATGCGCTCCTCTGCCAACCTGACGGCGGTATTGTTGATGACATCTTTGTCTACCGTTTGATGGATCGTTACCTCGTTGTAGTCAACGCATCGAACACGGCTAAAGATATAGAGTGGATGCTTGAACACACAAACCAATTTGATGTTGAGTTACAAAACATTTCGCCCGAGCTTACCATGCTCGCGTTGCAAGGCCCCAGTGCCGAGGCTATTCTTGCACAGGCCACCGATGCTAATGTGGTCAATCTACCATTCCATGCGGTTACATCGGGCAACGTCCTTGCCAACGTTCCGGTGCTTATAGCCCGCACCGGCTATACCGGCGAGGATGGGTTTGAACTTTTCACAGAAAACAGCTACGCCGAGCAACTCTGGGATGGATTGCTCGAACTGGGAAACGATGCTGGCATCAAACCCTGTGGCCTTGGCGCACGCGATAGCCTGCGTTTCGAGGCATGTCTGGCGCTCTATGGCCACGAAATCGGTGCAGATATCAATCCCTATGAAGCCAAACTTGGGTGGGTGGTCAAACTCGACAAAGGCGATTTTATTGGTCGTGAAGCACTCCAGAAAATCAAACAGGAAGGCGTTACACGCAGGCTAGTCGGATTTGAGATGGTTGGTCGCGGCATTGCACGTGGTGAATACGCCATCCATAGTATCGATGACAAGCCAATTGGTACAGTTACTACTGGTATGCCTGCGCCATCGATAGGGAAAAATCTTGGCCTGGGGTTTGTACCAATCGCTCTCGCAAAAACCGATAGTGAACTCGATATCATCGTACGCAATAAGCCGGTACGTGCGCGCGTTGTCAAAACACCGTTTTACCAGACCCGTTACAAAAAGTCTTAAACAGGGAGGTCTAGCATGTCTTTCAACACACCGTCCGATCTACAGTATACCAAATCGCACGAATGGATTCGGATTGAGGGCGACGAGGCAGTCATTGGCATTACCGACTATGCTCAGGATGCCCTTGGCGATGTAGTATATGTTGAACTTCCAGAAGATGGCACCCGTTATGAGGCTGAGGCAACCTTTGGCGCCGTCGAGTCGGTCAAAGCTGCATCGGATCTCTACATGCCAGTGGGAGGTGAGATTATCGAGATAAACCAGAAGTTGATTGATGAACCAGAAATTTTGAACAGCGATCCATATGGCGAGGGATGGATGCTCAAGATCAAAGTTGCGCCCGGTGTGGGGGCTTTGATGAGTGCCGAGGCATACGAAAAATTTGTGGATGAAATTAAGCACTAGGAGTATTGCCCACTATGTCCCATTACATTTCGATCACCGATACAGAACGAGCCGAGATGCTTGAGGCCATTGGTGTGGCGCAGGTACGCGAGCTCTTTCACGATGTTCCCAAGGAGGTACGCTTTCCAACATTACAACTTCCAGCGGCGCTATCCGAGATGGAACTCCAGCGCGAACTACACACCCTGGCGGCCCAGAACGCCAATGCCATGACCAAAAGTATCTTCCTTGGCGCCGGAGCCTATCACCACTTTGTGCCCAGTGCCATTGATCAGATTCTGCGTCGGTCGGAGTATTACACAGCCTACACGCCCTATCAGCCGGAAGTCAGCCAGGGAACCTTGCAGGCCATCTTCGAGTATCAAAGTCTCGTGAGTGCACTCACGGGCATGGATATCGCCAACGCATCACACTACGATGGTGGCACCGCAATGGCCGAAGCAGCCATCATGGCCGTCGCGTCGACTCGCAAACGTCGTACCGTGGTTGTTGCACCCAGCGTACATCCTCAGTATCGTCAGGTGCTCCGCACACTGCTTCAGGGCACCAACATTCACATTGTTGGTGATGAAAAACCGGATGCGACGCTCGACGACACCATGGCGCTGGTCAACGACTCAACAGCGGCGCTGATCGTACAGAGTCCGGATTTCTTTGGCACTCTCCATGATCTCAAGCCTATTGCCGATAAAGTGCACGATGCGGGAGCCTTGCTGATTGGCCACTTTGATCCGATTGCCCTTGGGTTGTTCCAGACCCCTGGCGAGGCTGATGTTGATATCGCTACCGCCGAAGGTCAGCCGCTGGGTGTAGGGCTCTCGTTTGGTGGGCCATACCTCGGTATTTTTACGTGTAAGGAAAAGTTTGTTCGTAAGATGCCTGGACGCCTGACCGGAGCAACACTTGATGTTGACGGGAACCTTGCCTATGTGCTGACCCTACGTGCTCGTGAGCAGGATATTCGTCGTGAAACAGCGACATCAAACATCTGCACCAACCAGGGGCTGATGGCGCTGGCAGCGGCAGTCTACCTTAGTCTGATGGGGCGACAAGGTGTCCGCAAGGTAGCCGAACTATGCTACCACCGTGCCCATTACGCGGCCACAGAGATTGGCAAACTGGCAGGGTACGAAGTGCTGGACCGCAGTCCCTTCTTCAAGGAATTTGTGGTGCAATGCCCACAACCTGTCGAAAAAGTCAACGCGTCTTTGAACACACACAACATCATCGGCGGGTACGATCTGTCGCGCGACTACCCACAGATGAACAACGCCATGCTGCTCTGTGTGACCGAAATGAACACGAAGAACGACATCGACCGCATGGTGGCAGCACTATCGGACATTCGCTAGGAGCAGCGTATGACAGAATCGAACTATACGCTTGGCATCTTTATCTTTGAGAATGTCGAAGTGCTTGATTTTTGTGGCCCGTTTGAGGTTTTCAACATTTGTAGCACCGAGCATGGTCCTGCACCACACGCCTTCACTATTAAACTCATCGCTGAGTCCCTTGACCCGGTCACCACGCGCGGCGGTATGCGGGTATTACCCGATGCCACCATTGCTGAGCATCTACCCGTTGATTTGCTGATAGTCCCCGGCGGCCCCGGCGTGCGAACGGCAATTCAGCATGACTCAATCATTGAATGGATGGCACAGGTGCAACCCAGCATCGCACTCGCTTCAGTCTGTACAGGTGCACTCCTGCTTGCTGAAGCCAAACGTCTCGATGGACAGCGGGCTACAACCCATTACGCGAGTTATGATTGGCTGGAACAATATAAGCGGGTGACTGTTCTCCGTGGCGAACGCTTTGTCGATAACAATACCATCCTAACCAGCGCAGGCGTCTCGGCGGGGATTGATATGTCATTGCATCTAGTTGAACGACTACTTGGCAAAGACATCGCACGCTGGACCGCCGAACGGATGGAGTACCAGTCACACAATACCTAGTAAAGATACGGTATCTATGACGTTAAGTCACGAACAACTGAATACCATTGTTGCACGAGCATTCCCTGGTGACTGGCTTGAAGAGGCGATTGAGATCACCAAAGAACATTATGCCATCGACATGGCCAGCGGTGAGCGCATGCATCTGTACAGCTATGACACGAGTGAACAGGCGGAGACAGCTATTGCAGCATTACGCCAACTGCGTAGCGAAATCGACTTGCCCATTCCACAGTTACAGTCGGCAGATGTGAAAGGTAAAAAAGTTGGACGGCCTTATGTTATGTTGTCACTAGTAACCGGCGAACCACTCACCCAGGTTGTGGCCCAACTCAACGAAGAGCAACTTTATACGATTGGCCAACAACTCGGGGAAACGATGCACCGTATACATCGGCTAGCCTGGCAGCACTACGGTGATCTAAAAGCCGATAATGGCGATCTTATTGATGATGAGCGCACCTATGTTCTCGCGCAGTTAGACCGTGATCTGACTGAATGTGAACAACTCAATATCATTCCTGTAGACACCAGCCAGGAGCTACGCATCTGGTTTGAAAATGATTTTCAGCCGGTTGGTCAACAGGCCGCCCTGTTGCACGGAAATCTTCAACCGGCGAATCTGCTTATGCGACAAACCGACGGGCGATGGAGCCTGAGTGGCATTATTGGTTGGGAACACGCTATTGCGTGGTGCCCGGCCTGGGAACACGTCACATTTTTATCTGCCATCGCGGATAGCAGGTTCTTCAGCCTGCGCGTAGGCTATGGCAACGGCTACGACCAACAAACCCAGCGAGCCTACGAACAGGTACGTGAGCCAGTGATGATACCGTACCGCCTCTTATGGATGATACAGCATTTGTGCCAGGCAGGGCAGCAGAACGACCGAGAAACGATAACGTTTTACCAGATCACCCTGCAACGTATGTGGCGCGCGATGACTGATGAAATAAAGCACTGATACTCGATTATTTGATTATACCCGTCATTAGAAAGAACACCAATGGATACATACGAACCACCAATTTTTGAGCTTTCTTCGCCAGGCAAGCATGGCGCAAATCTGCCAGAGCTGGATGTTCCTGCAGCATCGCTGCCTACGAATCTCTTACGTAATGACGATCTGGCCGCAATGCCAGAACTGAGTGAGGTCGAAGTCATACGCCATTTCACGCGTATCTCGCAGCGCAATGTCTGTATCGACACCGTTATGTACCCACTTGGCTCCTGCACGATGAAGTACAACCCAAAAATCCATGAAGAAGCCGCCCGCATCGCTGGGTTTGCGATGGCTCACCCCATGCAAGGTGAAAACCTCTCGCAGGGTGCGCTCCAAATGATGTACGAACTGCAGCACTACCTGGGCGAGATATCCGGCTTTGATGCGGTCTCGCTCCAACCAGCAGCAGGGGCACAGGGCGAACTGACCGGCATTCTGGTCTTCCGCGCCTATCATCTGGACCGGGGCGACACCGAACGCGTGGAGGTGTTGGTTCCCGATGCAGCCCACGGCACGAACCCGGCAACGGCAGCGATGGCTGGCCTCAAAGTCATCGAGATCAAGAGCGATGATCGTGGCAACGTCGATATGGATGATCTCAAGGCCAAACTCTCGCCACGCACTGCCGGACTCATGTTGACTAACCCTAACACTGTGGGGCTTTTTGAGGAGCAGATCCAGGAAGTCTCACGGCTGGTGCACGAGGCGGGTGGCTTGATGTACGGTGACGGTGCGAACTTTAACGCTATCCTTGGCATCGTTAAGCCAGGTGCGGTAGGCTTTGACTTTATGCATTACAACCTGCACAAGACCTTTACCACCCCACACGGCGGTGGCGGACCAGGCTCTGGCGCAGTCGGCTGTACTGCAGAACTGGCACCATTTCTTCCCGGCCCGCTGGTCGCGTATAACGAGAAAGCCACAGCAGACGACAATGCCTACCACTTTGCCTATCCTGAAAAGTCGATTGGCCAGATGAAGACGTTCTGGGGCAACTTTGGCATGCTGGTACGGGCCTGGACCTATATTCGCACACTCGGTGCAGAAGGGCTGCGCGAAGTCAGCGAGACAGCGGTGCTCAACGCCAACTACATCCGTGTCAAACTCAAAGATATCTACCCACAATCATTTGACCGTATATGTATGCACGAGTCGGTGTTGAAAGGCCAGATCGAAGGCGCCCCCGACGTTCGCACCCTCGACATCGCCAAGCGCCTGATTGACTATGGCTTCCATCCACCGACGGTTTACTTCCCGTTGATCGTCCCCGAGGCGTTGATGATCGAGCCAACCGAGACGGAAAGCAAGCGCAACATGGACTTCTTTATCGAAGCCATGCGCCGAATTGCAGCAGAGGCACGTGAGGACAGCGACATTCTGCACGAAGCACCAACGAATACGCCTGTGCGGCGGCTGGACGAGGCACGAGCAGCACGTCAGCCAGTCCTGAAGTATGACAAGGTCAAGTTTGATAAATTGCGTGAAGAAGGAGAAGCCCGTGTACACGAGGTCAATATGGCTTCCGTGATATAACCGTATCGAGCGAGATACCACAGCGATATCTCGTGGTTTGGTTGGTTATACACACAACACCAGTCGTCAAAACACAAAGGCGGCAGGTGTTGTATGCTTAGAAGCAATACACCTTCAGATTGAAGCCTTCTCACAGGTAAGACGAAGAAAGCCTTCTATAATCCCTCGGATTCGCCATGTCACATGTATACTCTGGTCTACTAATTGTAAAAAAGCTTCTATACGCTCTATGCAAGTCGCTTTTGCATAGCTGAAGTGTTCCGACACTTCTTTAGGGCTGAGCATAGATTTCAGAATAATAACCATCTGGTTAATGGCATAACTCATTTCTAATATAGAGAGTTCGCTATTTTTTGTTTGCTCTAGAAGTTGATATAATTCTCCCTGATCAAATCTAATTTTAGTGTGATTGGCCTTCAAGAAATGAGATATACTTACTTCTATAGACGCGGTCCATGATTTATATTCGTCACGCAAGTCAGATATCTTAAAAGCCATTCTTTGGAATATAAAAGATGCACTATCAAGTATCGTTCTAAGCTCGATCAACCATTCTTCTTGTGATCTGAATCTGTCAGACTGTAAATAATCTCTTTCCTGATGATGGAGAAAAGAAATCTGCTCACTTATCTTATTCATATCATCTATAATTAACAGAATATCTTTATCAAACTGGTTTAGTTGAAGTAGGCCAACAGGTATATATTCTGATATACTAACAGTTCCATTAATAACGATATTCCACTGATTGGCAACACTCTGATATCTTTGATCATAATTTGTCATGTTCTACCTACGATAATGACTTATAGACACATAAGATATAATTAACCTCAAAGCACAAAAAGACACTTTAAAGTATTTTTTGCACTATTTCAAATACTTTTATGAGTTGTGTGATTAAACCACTTGCTGCCATTACACCCTCGGTTATTTTTTTGTATTGTCAATGCTATCTAATATTATTTGCTTGTTGGGCTCTTCTTTTTGAAACTCAGTAAGTGCCCGTTGTAGCTGCGTATTTGCTTCATTTCCTATTTCGACATCTATGATATTGTCCTGAACACTTTGATCAAAATCTTGCTTGAGGCTATTCAGAATAGATATGATGTCTTCCTTAGAACATTGCTCATAACCAATATTGATATTGTTTTGAGTTTTTACATGTTGCTTGCGCTGATCGAAGATAGCCATAACAAACCTCTCTGATAAACTAATTCATGGATCAACAACTTCACGAACGTCTATAATAATTGGCAACTATATTACGTTGACGATTTAGCACGTTTGAAGGTCACAATATAGTAGCGTTTGACTGTTTCGCGCTCACCCAATAATGCACCTATACAACCGGGAGGGCGAACAACTCCTATTGCATCCACTCGATAAAAATCCCATCCTGCTGCAGAATATTCATTGACCATGTTTTGAAGAAATATTGCGGCTTCGTTGGCGTGACCACGAACTGGAAATATTCGTGGTATCTGAACCATATGATAATCAGGAATCACATTTTCTCCATTCTGAGAAACGTGAGCAGAACCGAGCTGAGGAGAATTGTTATCAAAAGCATTAGATGAAAGAACAGGTGTGGAACTGGAAGATGAGGCAGGATACTTAGTAGAGCTAGATGTTGAACGAGACACACGAATAGAACAAACAGGACAATATACCGCGCCTTCCAGAATAGGAGTTTCACAATTTGGACAAAGCATACTTACCTCCATCCCCAAACCAACAAACTATAAGACACTCGTTAATTAAATATATGAGTTACTAAATATAAATTTGAATCCAAATATTTATAAACTACATTTCTGCTATATGTTTTATATTTTTTCAATTTATGACTTCACAAAATAATTTGAAATCAAAAAAATCTTCGTAAATAATACAATATCAGAATAAAAGACTATACGTTAAGTTTTTTAGTGTATATAAAGCTTTAGTAGCTTTATATAGATAATAACAAAAAAACAATTTTGAAATAGTCCAAAAGTCCCCAAAAAAAAGAATAGCATCACAAATAAAAACAAAAAAATAAATAGTATATACTTCTTCGCAAATACAGTAACAGATATTATTATTTAATTCTCGATGAACTCGTTTGAGCCAATCTATGGTTTGTACTACAATCAATATCCTTTACGATTCGTATAGTGCGATTGGCACAGAAATGCTCGTATGTAATGTCAGCAACTGGTATTTGTTGTTTTCATATGTAATTGTGGTTGTAATTTGAGGGTTGGATGAGTTGTTAGGTTCTAGAGACCTGGAAGGTTTTGAGAACCTTCCAGGTCATCCCAATTACGCTACTGCAAAATCAGAGTGTTGTCGAGCAAACGGCGAGAGGAAGGCCAATACAATGTCTTCACGCGGTACACCCAACTCGACTAGCTTGTTGGCCATACCAACTTCAGTTCCATCATGCTGTATCCAAATCTTGTCATTCTTGGATATCGATATGAATGAGACAACCATATTGACGGTGCTTTTTATGCCAGCCTACGTGGACGATTTGATAGTGATCATGCTCAGTGTCAAAGAGTGTTATAAACTTCTACCGGAACAGCTAAATAAAGATACCGATCCTTTTCAACCTTTAATAGGGCACGTCTAGTAGGGCACGTCGGTAGTTCATAAATTGACCGACTGCCGCATGAAATTCAGAAATTGTTGAAGGGCTGAGAAAACTTTTGACTTCTATCGCGATCTTTTGATCTTCTTTTTCAGCAGCAATGAGCGGTTCAGCACCCAAATCAGCATACATTTCGACACCACCAACAGCTAGATACAAAGGATCGTGTGTAATTCTCCACTGCTCTTTTTCCAGAGCCTCTCTTACTGCTCTATGGTATGCATCCTTCGCTGACACTTTCTCTCACCCCATAATCTAAATTTCAAAGAAGGGTTTCCCACTAATAGCTCTTCTGTTATCTAGACTTCTTGCGGTCTCAATGATATAGACTCTTGAATAGGAGACGTAAAGAACCACAGTAATCTTCCTACTTTCCATCTTCGTATCGCTCGTCGGTTTCATTGTTAGCTGCCAGAGACCTGCAAGGTTTTGAAAACCTTGCAGGTCCCTAATATATCAATGCAAAATCAGTGTACAAATGGTACTTCACCTTGCTCGCTTCGTTCAGCCAAAACACGTAATGCTAGAGGTTGTACCTTCGTGATAGCTGTCTCTTTACTTTCTCCATAAACCAAAACACCCGGCGGTTCAAGCACTTCGGCAATCCAACGCCCATCTTCTTGTTCACATTCAATCGTTAATTCCATATATTCCTCCTCACACTACCCCCGCTCGTCAGGGCTCCACTCAGGAGAAAGCTTCCCATCACGCACAATCTCATCGTCGGTGTGCTGCGTGAACTCCACGGTATAGCCCCCTCTGGTGTCCCCAGTTCTGCACCACATGCCTCTACAATAGCCTGAGCAAGTGCAAATCGTTGTTCTGGTGGCCATCCAGTGCGAATGTCGCACATGATAAAGCCCGCCGCCATCAGCTCGGTGAGTCCGGTACGGTACAAATGGCCATCGCCTAGTTCGCGGAAAGCCACGTGCACGATGCCTGCACGGGCCTGCATTATTTCACAGTAGAGATCGCCGAGTCTGCGGGCAAGACGTTGCTTTGTTTCGAGTGAGTAGTTTTCTGGGAGATCAAGTTGGAGATAGGGCATCAGTGCTCCTTCTTTCTACAGTGTACAATCCGACTGTTTAGTGCGCAGCTACATATCAACCGCTTGCCATCGATGAATAAAATCGTCATGCAAATAGAAATGAAAGTTGGGAACCATCATAGGCTTCAGTTTAATGGTCCCACTTACAATAAAAGCGGCATATTCGACCAATCGCGCTGTTGGAGATAGACCATGCTGTTCAGCAAGTGAGAGAAGATGCTCTACATCTGATTTACTTCCTGTACGAACATGATAGGTCTTTACTGCACCCTGATCATCAAAGCGAAGATATAAGAGCCACATAAGCCCTCCAAAGAGAAGTTGTACTTCAATCATCTACAGCATTCAGCTAACCAACAACCTTCTGCACAATCATATCGCCATCATCAGCAATATCGACAGACACAAAACCAAAACTCATATAAAGTTTCGCTGCAACCAGATTTTTCGGTGAGTAGGGAATATTGATCTTACGCGCTCCACGTGCTGTAATCTCATCGATAGCCAGCGCCAACGCAGCCCTCCCAATCCCCTGCTTTTGATATGCCACATCGATCATAAAGCGAAAAAGCCAGTACAGATCGGTTTCGTCTGTCTCAGTTTCCGGCGCATACACCAGAAAACCGACAATAGTTTCATCTTGGTAGATTGCACGTAGCTCATTTGCCGACTCAAACTTCGATTCGGCGATGGAGGCCACATTTGGTGCAACCAACCCTTCTTGGTCGGGTGCCAGTTTTAGCCGAATACATTGAACCCAATTCGCTTTGGTAACAGGCCGTAACTTGATAGCCATACTTGTGGTATTTCTTCAGGATGATTCTTTTCTCTAGTGTAGCATATACTCCTACCGATAATACCGTCGTGTACCGACGTATTGCACGGCACTCAACACAGGTGCGCCAACAACGATAGACATCAGGAATAACCAGCCCAGTGTAGTAATCGGGTACAGCCCAAGAACAAGGACCATCAGACTGGTAGCAAATACTCC
Source organism: Chloroflexi bacterium AL-N1 (assembly GCA_013122435.1). Lineage (GTDB taxonomy): Bacteria > Chloroflexota > Chloroflexia > Chloroflexales > Roseiflexaceae > AL-N1. Next base: position 94,823 of record WYDT01000010.1, on the reverse strand, counting down.
CGTGTTCCACACAATAGCCGTCCAGCCGATCCACTTTGGAATCGGGTCGCGCCGCAAGGCGAGAAATAACCACACACCGTATAAACCAAAGAGACCAAACTTGATTACCAAATATGTTGTAGGGAGACCGAGGAACGGCGATATGAGACCACTTGCCAATGCCAGAGGAATACTATAAGACCGATAAGTGCATCAAAGAACAACACCCTTCGTAAGAATGTGGCTGGCGGACAAACTCGTGTCTGTGCTGGTGTTGAAGTAGCCATGTGAAAAATCCTTGTTTACTGTCTGTGTAATCATCAGTTGTTGTCACAACAACAAGTGTTGCTTACAATAGTAGAGAATTCACCAATGCAGATCAATCCGCAAACCAATGTGTTCGTTGCTTAGACAACAAACGGTACAAAATGTTATTTATCAAAGAACTTGTCATAGCTGGAGGAAATACATGGGAAAATCAGTAAATAGCAACGACCCACGTGTGAAGCGTACCCGCAAACTCATTCAGGAGGCATTTGCCGCATTACTTATGGAGAAACGCTTCCAGGCTATCAGCGTCCAAGACATTACGGATCGCGCAACCGTCAATCGTGCGACGTTTTACACTCATTTTATTGATAAATACGACCTTCTGGACAGCCTCATGCGGGAGGAACTCCAGAAGCGGTTAGCAGCCCAGCTCTCGCTTACTGCTACACTTACAGCGGCAAACCTCAAAACGCTGACATGCCTTGTGTTTGACTATCTCATTCATTCGTACTGTCAGCTTAATCCCGAAAGAGAAATCAAAGAGTGGTTTTCGTCGACTGTGCGCGATGAACTACAAACGTATGTGTTGAGTTGGCTCCACCACACGCATCAAACGAGTGAGATACAACTGCTGCATCTTGAGACGATTGCAACAATGATAAGTTGGGCCATCTGTGGCGCAGGGTTACAACGCGATAGCAAGTACCCTATTCCCATCGACAAGCACGCCGATCAGGTGGTGGCCCTATTGCTTGAGGGGGTAGCTCAGATGTTATCGAGTGTGGACGGACCTGCTAGCAAGATCAATCATGTCTTGGGCTAGTGGAAATAAGTTCCCAGAAACGCTGTAACCGACTCTCACAAACCAGTGCAAACACGACACATCACGACTCCAGTAGCTTATAAAAAAGTGCTGTGGGATAGAGTACCCCATCAGGAGCAGCAGCATACGAGGGTATTTCACCAGCCTTTTGATAGCCTAATTTTGCATACATCTGTTCAGCAACACTCCCCACCAGTGTGTCGAGAACTAAAAGCGTAATCTGATTTGCGCGTGCCACATCCTCAATCACTGTCATAAGCTTTCGGCCCAAACCTTTCCCTCGACAATCGCTATGCACCAGCACCTTTTGAACCTCGGCCCGATGGCGTCCATTCGCTTTGTGTGACAGAGCTAATTGAGCCGACCCAACCACACGCCCTTGTTCATTCAACGCAATGATGAGAATCAGCACGCCCGTCGAAAGTTCAGCAAACACATTCTTCCAAGAATGTTCAAACTCTTCTCTCGCTGAGGTGTGTAGAAACCCTATGGATGCGCCTCCTGCAACCGAGTCTGCTAAAAGTGCTATCAGATCTTCAAGATGTCGATAGGCCACAGTTTCATCAGCGCTAGACAGGGTAAACATGTGTTTCCTTTCTCAAAGTATAATTGATCTGAGCCACAGAACCACCGGAATATTCCCGCTGCTTGAACGGCGGACTGGGAGTGTCCACAAGGTATCTGTTGCCTGCTGCCACGACACGTAGGCGGTGTCTATTCAAACATCTCTGGCTCGCACAAACCCCATTCGACTAAACAGTCGCTCCGACGATGTATTTCCTTCGGTGATGACCGCCAACACTTCAAAGTAACCGTGTTCGGCTAACCGACAGAGGGTGGCCCATAGCAAGTGCTGACCTATACCCAGACCCTTACAGTCTGAACCTGTCATGATATAGGTAATCAGAGGTCGTTGTTTCGCACTCCATTCACCAACGAGGCACACACCAACCATCGCCCGTTCCATAAAGGCCATGTACGAATCATCCAGCAGTGGCACCACACCACGTTCCCCTGACAAGTAGGTCTGCACTTCAATGAGTGCATCATCCAGCGTTTCACCATCATCATCAATTGTTCCACGGTAAGCATCAAGCATTAGTTCGGCTAACACCCGAACATCAATATGATGAGCAATTGCTAAGGACAAGTCAGCGTTTGCCACTGGCACACAGAGTCGATCCAAGATCGATAAATCCAACGAGTACACGTGACGCGTAGGCATATGCGTTCCTTCCTTGTCAAAAACCTACTTCCTGTTGTACCTTAAGATCCAACACAACTACAATGACCTTTTGCTGATGTGTAGCTCATACTGCTGTAGCTGATAGAGGGGCAACCCAGAATCAGTGCAGCGACCAGTAACAGAGCGCCTGCACCGACGAAAACGGCCTGTACGCCTGCCGACTCAACCAGCACACCAGCAAGTAACAACCCAATCGGCCCGGTGACAAAACGAAAAGCTCCAGATGATGTAAAAACCTGTCCGGCGATATTTTTCGGCACAACTTCCTGGAGCACCGTCTGCTCTAATGGATTATCAGCGCCAAGGAGCAGGCCCGCCCATATTGCGAGACCAATGATGCCGGAAATCGTATCAACGAAAGAAAAGGTCATAATGGACAGCGCGGTCAGGAGAAACCTACTATAGTACACAGTCGTGCGAGAAAAAAGATGCTCAAGTTGTTTGAAAAGCAACGCACCCAGAGTAGCCGCTCCACCAAAAGCAGAGAGGCAGATACCCAGCCACATGGGACTATCAAAGTTCTGAGTAATAAACACAGGCAACAGTAATCCAAGAAACGGTAGCAATACAAATGAGGATGTTATTCCCATCAAAGACATTGCTCTAAGTTGATGATTACCTATTATATACCGAACACCTAAAAGTAAGCCAACTGCTACGTTCTTTTAGTGTAATGTCGTTTTATCTGGAACGGTTATATACAAAATCATTGCACAGGCCCAAAAACTCGCTGCGTTAATAAAAAACGTATTTACAATGCCAATAATGGCGATCAATAAACCTCTTATCGCAGGACCAAGCAGATCGGCTCCATTCTCGAGCGCGCCCCTATATCCATTGATTTGACCCAGATCACGCTTTGAGAGCCGAACAGGCTCAGGAAGCATCGTTTGGCGTGCAGTTACTCCCGTAGGGTCAAAAAGTGCACCCAAAAAGACCAGAAAGAAAATAGTAATCACTGGAATATCGGTAAAATGAATCAGGGCCAATGGCAGCACCAGCACAGAGAGAAAGCTCATTAAATCTGCTCCGAAACTCGATTTTACTGCACCAAACGTATCAATTATGCGTCCACCGATGAGCGCAGAGAATACAATTGGTAAAACCGCACCTGCACCGGCAAAGCCTGCTGCAATCGGTGAATGTGTGTACTCTAACACGAGTACTGGTATGGCAACTGCCGTGATCTGATTACCCAACAAAGAAAGAAATTCAGCACTGAGCAAGCCAAATAAGGGAGTAGCGTTCTTATTATTCGTATTCACAATAAAGATATCTTTCTGCATTTCTACAGTTACAAAGAGGCTTGGATAGATTACAACGATCGCTGTGCAGAAAGAAGCAACTGGAGAAGGAGATTTAGCTTTGGATTTTGCTTACATAAATGTTTTGTCAATAAGACGACAGGAGAGCCTTTTAACTTGGAGGCACTTTGAAACCATAAGCGTTACTACAACACGCTGTTTGCCGTAATGAAGTTTAATTGTCTACAGAGTCGATTGGCGTGGTAGTATTGTCCCACTAGTATGGTAGATATAACGCTTTCAGAAGCTTACTATTGATTGATCTATTACACATAAATGTACCATGAGCCTCTGGAAACTACAGAGTCATACAAAAGACGAGGGCTACTGCCACTCGTCCTTCGTCCGGGAAATAATCTGTGTTTGTTATACGCTTACGAGTTCCAGCACCTCATTCACTGCCTGTACAACCTGTGAGCGCTCTTCTGCAGTGATCGAGGGATGCACTGGTATCGACAACACCTGATGGCTGGCGCGTTCGGCATGTGGCAGTTGATCGTGATAGCCCATATCCTGGTAGAATGGCTGTTTGTGGATGGGCATGGGGTAGTAGACACGCGCCTGTACTCCTCGTTCAGCAAGCAGCGCAACCGCCTGATCACGGTCGCCGGGGATGCGAAGCGTGTATTGATGATAGACATGTTCACAGTCTGATCTGACCATCGGAGCGACCTCCTGCGGCAAATGTGTGGTGTAGTAGCCGCCATTGGCGATCCGCGCCGCCGTCCAATCATCAAGTTTGTCCAGTTGAGCAACACCGACAGCAGCCTGAAGATCGGTCAGGCGAAAGTTGAAGCCAAGCATCTCATGATGGTATTGCCGATTCATCCCGTGCTGCCGAAGCATCCGCAACCGCTCCACAATCATTTCATCATTCGTGGTCACCATGCCACCCTCACCACTGGTCATGTTTTTGGTAGGATAAAATGAGAAGCAGCCCGCACCAAAGGTACCAACAGTTCGCTCACGATACCGCGCTCCATGCGCTTGGCAGGCATCTTCAACGACCGCCAGGCCATGCTGAGTAGCCAGTTCCATCAATGGCCCCATATCCGCAGGATGTCCATAGAGATGGACCGGAATAACAGCCTTGGTACGCGGCGTAATGAGTCGTGCGACATGGTCAACATCAAGGTTGTATGTAGCTGGATCAATATCGGCAAACACTGGTTTTGCGCCGGTGAACAACACACTGTTAGCTGTGGCAATAAATGAGAATGATGTCGTGATGACTTCATCGCCTGGGCCAATGCCATGGGCCAACAACGCCAGATGCAGCGCAGTCGTCCCTGATGAGGTAGCCACAGCAAATACAGTGCCACATCGCTCGGCAAAACGACGCTCAAACTCTGCCACACGGCTCCCCTGCGCCAACTGTCCACTTTCGAGGACGGCCATCACCGCCGCCTTTTCTTCATCCCCAATGAGGGGTCGTGCAATAGGAATCATCGTTAAAGCTCCGTCTCTAGCTGTTCGCTGTTCGTTAAGGTTATCGCTTCTTGTTGCGTCGCACAACGAGTTCCACGCGCGCTGATAAAACCGATCACACGGGCAGGGTTGCCCACCACCAGTGCGTGATCCGGCACATCGTGCGTGACAACTGCCCCGGCACCTACCAACGCCCAACAACCGATGGTTATGCCCGTGACAACAATGGTGCCTGCTCCAATAGACGCTCCATACTGCACCAACGTCCGTCCGACTTCCCAATCACTGGCATCCTTCAAGGAGCCATCGGGGTTAATCGCACGTGGCAGACGATCATTCGTAAAAATAACATGTGGGCCAATAAAAACACCATCTTCGATCGCCAACCCATGGTACAGAGAGGAGTTGTTCTGAATTTTGACGTTGTTGCCAACGACGACCTCAAAATCGATATAGGTATTTTTTCCGACAATACAGCATTGCCCCAACTGCACCCGTTCACGCACCTGCACATTATGCCAGATACGTGTTTCATCGCCAATCTGTGCTTCCGGAGAGACTTCAGCTGTTGGGTGAATAGTAATCATAGTTCGCGCCTCACGAGGAGAATGCAGGCACATTATTTAACAGGACGACTAGTGTACGAGAGATCCCATCACTTTCACCCTCGTGCGACCCTGCGCTCACCACACTAGCCGTTATGCATACAGCATAGCAATGAGCGATGACAAAGTTATGAATGGCGACAACCAATCTGGTTAGTGTTCTTCAATCGCGTGGAGGATATGGAGACATTGCACAACACGACCCTGTCGATCAAGTTCAACGGTAACAACATCGATGCGCCAGGCAGCCTCCTGAGAGACAACACATGTGGTGAGGTAGGTATAGGCAAGTGTGATCAGACGCACCTGTTTTTGTGGTGTGATAGACTCAGCGGCGATCCCAACGATATGACTACGACGCGTACGCACTTCGACAAAGACCAGCACAGCACCATCCCGCATAATCAGATCAATCTCACCCTCTGAGCAACGCCACTGGTGCGCGATGAATGACATCCCTTTGCGGATGAGATGTGCTTTAGCTACCTGTTCACCAAAATCGCCCAGGCGTTTACGTGTGTGTGTCATAGCTGAATCATACCAGCACTTATGGCCCATGGCGCGACAAAAAGATGAACAGAGTATTATCAATATCCAACCCGCAATAACAAAAAGCCGAGATCCTGTTAGTACAAGCTCTCGGCATTACAATCAGACAAACAGACCGAATGGTTTAGGGATAGATACCACGGGTGAGCGTCGCACGTGACACACGATCGACCGCTTGAATATACGCAGCCGTACGCATATTGACTTTACGCTCCTGTGATTGTTGCAAGACTTCGTGGAACGCATTAACGATTACGCGTTCAAGCTGGGCATTCACCTCACGCTCAGTCCAGAAAAACTCTTGCAAACTCTGAACCCACTCAAAATAACTCACGGTCACACCACCGGCCCCAGCTAACACATCAGGAATGACAAAAATGCCACGATCAAACATAATGGCATCGGCATCGGGTGTGGTCGGTCCGTTCGCCGCTTCACCAACAATACGCGCTTTGATACGGCTAGCGTTACGACCAGTAATCTGATTTTCGAGCGCAGCCGGCACGAGAATATCACAGTCCAACTCAAGCAACTCCTCCTGTGTTACTCGATCTGCCTCCACAAAGTCGGACAGTTGCCCGGTACGTGCTTTATGGGCCAGCAAGGTTTCAATCGATAATCCCTGCGGATTATACACGCCCCCACTGCTATCGCTCGCCGCAATAACAGTTGCCCCCAGATCGTCAAGCATACGCGCGATATTGGCACCGGCATTACCGAAGCCTTGAATCACCACACGCGACTCGGTGATGTTGAGATCGATTGCCTCAGACGCCTCGCGTAACGTGTACACCAGACCGCTGGCAGTTGCCTCTGCACGCCCCTCGGAACCACCAATGTTGATTGGTTTGCCAGTGACAACTGCAGGAACAGTATGCCCCCGGTGCATCGAATAGGTGTCCATGATCCAGGCCATCACCTCAGGAGTTGTCCCGATATCAGGTGCGGGGATGTCCTTCTCAGGACCAATGATAATCGCTATTTCCGTTGCATAACGCCGTGACAGGCGCTCTAGCTCACCACGTGAAAGCTGCTTGGGATCAACAATCACACCACCTTTGGCACCACCAAAGGGGATATTCACCGTTGCACACTTCCACGTCATCCACATCGCCAGCGCCCGCACCTCTTCGAGTGTCACATCAGGATGGTAACGGATGCCACCTTTCGCAGGGCCACGGGTAATATTATGTTGAACACGAAAACCTGAAAACACTTCAATATGTCCGTCGTCCATTCTAACAGGGAAATTTACGGCAAGTTGACGCTGTGGGGAACGCAGAATACTACGAAGTCCAGAGTCAAGATCGAGTAAGTCGGCAGCGATATCAAACTGTCGCTGTGCATTCTGAAGCGGATTGTCTGGCGTGGATGTCATAACAGGACCTCCTCATTGAGTTACGAATGCCATACATGTGGCTGGACATCATCGTCCGTACATACCATAAGTATACACAACTATATAACGATTGATGTGACATTTATTACAGTGCATAGGTTATGATTCTTCATAGACGGCATATGTACAGTCGTATGGACCACAACGGCTTTTATTTATCCGGCGCAGCAGTATACCATAAGATGCTTAAACTCAAATAAGATCACTTTAAAAATGACTTATTATTTATTATAAAAATGTCAGGATCGCCCCAATACACGCAGCACAAGTGCACGTTCTTCCTCACCAAAAGTACCAAGCAACCATAAGACAATAGCATACACCAACGGAGCAGCGATGGCAGCGAGTAGCCATCCCATTGGGTACACAAGTACCATCACGCCACCCATCCCCAAAGCCGCTAACACAGGGCGCCAGGAAAGTGAAAGCAGCGGCGGCACCACTTGCTCTCGTCGTAGTAGTGGCAGAAAAGCCATATACAGTACGACTTCGGTCAGCACGGTGACAACGCTTGCACCAAAGATTCCGAAGACTGGGATAGCGATCAGATTCGCCAGCAAATTGAAGATCGCCATCACGATAAAGGCTCGCGTAATCGCCTGCTGGCGGTTCAACGCAATCAACACATATTGAATGACGCCATTAACATAGGAAAGTGGCAAGAACCAGATCAAAATCGCCAGCGCATAATCGGATACACCTGCATAATTCGCACTCTCATCACCTGTAAACAGGATGACCATATCGGTAGCAAGCACGGTCGCACCCACAGCAATGGGGAAGGCTGCCAGCAACAACATTTGCATCGTCAAACGATAGGCGCGCTGAAATGCCTGACGATCCTGTTCAGCATAACGGGACAGCAGTGGGAAGATTGCATTGGTCAGCAACGGCGCTAGAATGAGTACCACATTGATCACACGATAGGGCATGCGGTACTGCGCGATAGCTTCAGAGCTTTCAACGGCACGGAGGATAAAGATATCAAATGTGAATGCAATATTGACCAGAATGCTGTTTAGCAACAACGGAAACGCTGGGCGAAACAACCCTCTTGCAAAAGACCAGTCCCACTGTAATTGTGGCTTAAACAGTACCCGCATCTGGAGCAACAACAGAATAATTGAAGTCAGTGTGGTAGTTACTACCGCCGCCCATGCCAAACCAATGACTCCAAAACCAAGCAACACAGCCGCCAATCGTGCAAACACACTCACGATTTGCGTAACAAGCTCGACTGCCGCAGGAATCTCCATCTGTTCACGGGCGTTGAAGAGGGCTGTTACGACATTGTTATATGCTGCGGGGAAGAGCGTAAGACAAAGAATAAGAATGGCCGTCGCCCCATCACCGCTCAGTGGCTGTGAACCATCGACAAACGTACTCAAGCCATCATAGGTACCTATCAGCAGTAACGCTGCCGGGATCATAAGCAACGACAGCCCCCAGCGCAGTAATAGCGTATTGCTAAAGTACTTCGCTGCATCATCGGGGCGGCGCGCCACCTCACGTGTCAACAACGTCCCCAGACCAAAATCGGCGATAGTAGCAAAATACTGGACGACGAGTACAATCGCAAAGTCATACTGCCCTACGGCATCAGCTTCCAGCCAACGATACAATACCAGCGCAAAGGCCATATCCATCGCACGGATAATGATGCGTATAACGCCTGGGACAGCACTGTTTTTCACAACACGACGGGCGGTGTTGCCCGGATCATCACGATAATAACGGTGCCAAAGGAATACTGCCAGAAACAGGAGCGGCAAAAATGCAGCCGTACCGAGTAAGAAAATGACAATAGATGGTGTAATTTCAGGATCTTGCATCGGCGCGGATTATAGCATATCTAGGAGGCTAGCTTACTCACTCCTCGGTAATAATCCATGCTCGTTGGCCATCACTAATCCACTCTATCTGGCCATGCAAACGTTCATGGTACAGTGGTACACCACCAATAGATCGTGCTACAAAGGTCTGCTCAACCGGATGCTCTTGTTTTACGCCATCGGTTAACACAAATGCACGCGGTGACAAGAACGCCATAAATTCGGTGTGTGCATCACGTTGCCAGGGAAAAACGACCAGATCGGTAGGAGAAAGACCACCCGCTGCTGCCAAAGCTTCCTCAGCCGCAATCCCACCAACATGGCTGAATACCACACTGGTGACCCCATACTCTAATCGCAACATCATGCCGGACTCCACCGCATCACCTGCTGCCAAAACTCGCAGCGTCGCACCCCCAAAATGAAATTGCTCTCCCACCTGCACCACTCTCACAGGGGTGCGCCCCTCTTCCAGCAACCGCAACCACTCATCGATGGTTATATCATGTTCAGCAATGGGAGCAACTAATGCACGTTTTGCCGAATAGCGTGCGAGGGCCGCGACCTGTCCAGGCAAATGTGCATCGTCGGGCTTGGTAAGCACAACCGCTTCAAGTGAGTGTTGCCAGAACGGCATACGACGACCAATCGCCGCTGTCAGCGCCGCAGGGTCGCTCCCCCCATCAATGAGGACATACCCTCCCGCTGGTGTCTGGATGAGCATGGCATCACCCTTGGTGTCTAGAAAAATCACATGTAATCGGCCATCAGGTCGCGCAAACCATGCCAGCACTATCACCACCACACACAAAAATGCTATCTGGGTCACAAGCTTACGATACCGGCCAGGAGACGCTGTAGAGGTGTGAGACATAAAAGTAACCTACATATTGCAGAAAATAAGTGTGGCAAAAGTCCCGTATGCTCACTGTTTAGTTGTGGCAAAGGGCTTATTTATTTTGGAAAAAGGAAACACAGACGCAGTCAAACGGGTATACTGTTATTGAAATTACAGAGGTAAGCTAACTACTTCATCACATACCCTAGGTTTGGTAGCACCATAACCGCGTCTGTGAGGGGTATTACTTCAGTTTATGTGAATGTATCCAACTTAATCGTGACTTATCTGCTACTGTTTCATCGCAATTGTCTCGATCTCAACACGCACATCACGTGGCAGGCGGGCGACCTGTACTGCTGAACGAGCTGGTGGCGCATCATCAAAGAACGTCGCATAGACCTCATTAACTGCCACAAAATCATTCATGTCCATCAGAAAGACAGTGGTCTTGACCACATCCTTTAGTGAGCAGCCTGCTGCATCTAACACGGCTTGTACATTAGTCAATACCTGATAGGTTTGCGCCTTAATATCACCTTCTTCCATACTCCCATCAGGGCGCAGTGGGATCTGGCCTGAGCAAAACACGAATCGATCAAAGGTAATGGCCTGCGAATAGGGTCCAATGGCTTGCGGGGCCTGTGGTGTGGATACAACTGTACGACTCATAACAACACCTTTATACTCCAAATACTACGTGGATACAGTAGAAACACTACGTATTATACCAAAAGAGGCATGCAACTCCTCAAACATCCTTGCATATATATGGCGCGTAGTAAAGTACAGGAAAAAAGTCACAAACAATATTTGACAGAGCAGTACATCGTAGTGTATGCTATATTTACTAGGATTATAGCGTCCACAACGCTAAATATGCTCTTAATATATGTGTGGAGTTATACGAATTAATGGAACTTTTGGCGAGCAGACACGTATATCAAAACAAGCAGGTACATACGTCGTTCATCACTTGCATGCAAAGTGAGTGGTATAACGTTTTGCTTGCTCGTCAACGACTAGTAAGACGGCTAAACGTGCATACACGTCGGGGTCGCCGCTCTCGGGACACACTCGCTGCAGGTGCTGCAGACATCATAGACTGAATGCTCTGATATGGGTATCCCCCTGTCAGAGCACACGTTTGGTCGTGTATCTTTCAAAAGGGGGTCTCTCTTGGGGCAACGTGTTCTGGTTCTCAACTCAAGCTACGAGCCACTGCAACTTGTTTCTATTCGTCGGGCAGTTGTGCTTCTACTTCAGGAAAAGGCTGAAGTTATCGAAGCAATCGAGCAACGGTTGCGTTCACAGTCTTTTTCCCTCGAAGTGCCTCTCGTTATCCGCTTGGTTCGCTACATTAAAATTCCACGGCGCATGCGACTACCATGCTCACGGCGTGGTGTGCTTGCACGTGACCGTGATACATGTCAGTATTGTGGCATACAGCCTGGGCGGGCGTTTCTCACCGTCGACCATGTCATTCCACGTTCGCGTAAAGGTGAAACGACCTGGGAAAACGTAGTGACGGCGTGTCGTGACTGCAACCATCGCAAAGGGAACCGCACCCCTGATGAAGCACACATGGTGCTGGCCTCCAAGCCCCGCCAGCCACAATACATTGCTTTTGCTCTGCTAGGCGAACTTGAGCGTCACGAGGTATGGCGCAAGTATGTCTACGGGTAAACTACCAAATAGATCATAACAGACAGGCACATGGGTTCGACTATGCTCTGTCTGTTTTTGCTGTCACAGCCCTCCTACCAGCGACATTCCATATCGTCAAGAAAACAAAAATACTCAAACAGTCTTTCTTTCAAACGAAACACGGCCCGATTTTATCAAAATCAAGCCGTGCCAGAGAACATATCTTAGACAATCACACTATACTCATTAGATCGGTGCTTCAATCGAGATCGTCGAATCATTGAAGTTGTAGTATGTCGTTAACGTTGAAACCTCTGTTGGTAGCACAATCGTGCCATCTTCTGCCTCAAATTCGGGGAACGAGACCACAAAATTATTCTGATGGACAAATCCGTCTGCTTGACCAATCCACAAATCAATTTTGATCGTGGTTTGTTCCAGGAATGAACGCTCATCGCCTGGCACCGCAAGCTGATTGGTGAACTGGAACCAACGATTACCCGTTGTCCAGATTTGATAATGGGTAGTTGGCACATCACGCACAACTGCATCGCCGATTCGCAGGATCGACGTGACACTTAACCCCTCCGAACCTTCCGAGGACTCTGTGGGAGGTGGTGTATCAGTACGTTCCCATCCAGCACCATCATTGGTATAGACAACTGTGCCTATCTGCACATATTCAAATGTGGCACTACCATCACCCGCTACCCACTTGACTGTGTACCGATCCGGTGCAATTTCCGCTCCATGACCATATTCGTCAATAAACTCGGTATCCCCAACACGAACCGTTGTCAGCGTATCAAAGCGTGCCGAAGCATAATTATTGATTGGTGGAAGATCGTTTACTTCATCAGACGCCGCTACAGGTGTCACTGGCACAAACAACAATGCCATTATAACAGCCATAAGCAGAACTACTCCATATCGACCAACGTGTCCTTCACTCACCCCCCAAATGCACGAACGTGACTTCATGTCATGGATCCTCTCCACATTGTTACAAGAAACGATACCTTACACTATGGTCAGGGATATGCTCAAAGAAACAGACACATGATGATTCATATACACCTACTCTGAACATGATCCATATACCCGTATTGAAATAAAGCTGCTTTTTGGTCTCCTTACTCGGCACAGAAGCATAACAACAGAAAGTGTTATGTAAAATAAATTACTAGCATGTAAAACTTATTACTGTGCGTCGTATCTTAATATAGGTCACTCGTTCATAAAATTACAGCATATACGACAATATGTGTTTATCGCATAACTATGCATGAAACAAGCTTTACAGTTATCTACGATACACTGAAAAGATAGCTATATCATATGACAAACAAAACTCCCCAACCATGGATAAGGTTGAATAGTATCGCGGTCGATAAACATAATAAACTTAGATCGGCGCTTCAATCGAGATCGTTGGATCGTTGAAGTTGTAGTACGTTGTCAATGTCGATACCTCTGAGACAGGGAAAACTTCGCCTTCTATCTCAGTCTCTGGGAAGGAAACAACCGCATTTTGCTGATGGAGAAAACCATCCTCTTGCCCAATCCAAAGATCGTACTTAATGATGGCTTGCTCAATCAGCTCACGTTCCTCTGTTGGCAAACCAAGATCACCTTCAACATCTAACAAGCGACTACCGGTTGTCCACACCTGATAATGGGTGGTGGGTACATCACGCACAACAGCATCACCAACACGCAAGATAGCAGTTGCTACATCATTGAGTTCTGCCACCTGATCACCAACCGTAACCGGTTCAACATCAGCAGGTGGAGGGGTATCCGTACGCTCCCAGGTTGTTCCATCATTGATATACACAACGGTCCCTATCTGGATAAGATATACAACTATACCATCGTCCACGGATACCCACACCGCAACACGGTCAGGCAGAATGGTTGAGCCCTGGCCATATGACGATATTTGTTCATCTCCAACACGTACCGTCGTCAATAGATCAAAGCGTGCCGATGCAAACTCATTGATAGGCGGTAAGCTGTCAACTTCGTCCTGCGCTGCTACGGGTGTTGCTGGGACGATAAGTAACGCTACCGCCAGCAACATCATCATCAGAATCATACACCGTCGTGCTACACCTTCACCAAATCGAGACATACCTTGTCGGACCATCATGGTTTGATCCCCCTCAAAATATATAAAACCTTCTACCAAATATAGCAAGGAGCAGGATGAGAAGTAGGCAAAGAACGCGCAAGTAGAAAGAGTCTTATCATCTTAACTCATATGCCCAGTATGGAAACAACTCCACACAATGCCGAAACAACACATGTGATAATCATAAATAGATTGGATACTACGTATCACAGCATTATACTCTAACATGACATACGTTTGTGCAAAGAAAAAGGTTACACGACACTTGATTCCGCGTCATGTAACCATACATTAAAGAGTCACAGCTGTAACATCATTAACGATTGATCATTGGCAGGTAAACGCGTTGCGTTGGTTGGAAGTCGCCTTCCTCACCAACACGACCACCATTGGCGGCACGAATGGCAACAATGCTAGGGCGCGGTGGCACTTCGCCATCTGGCCACGTGCTCACTGGCTCGGCAAATGTACCGCCCTCACCAGGATGCTGGATAGCCACAAACAACGAGGTATCATCTGGTGTAAACTCTGGGCCACACACCTCTGAGCCCGCCACACTGGAGAAGAATTGGCGCAGGAGACCACGCTCAGGACCAGAAACAGGCACCGCAAACAGACCATCGTTGATCTCAAGGGTGCGTGGTTGACCATCGGTGGAAATCCATAGATTCCCTTTATTATCAAAAGTAATGTTATCTGGGTTGGCGATGGCACTCACATTTTCTTTCGGGAAACCAGCAAAGAAGGTATCTTCATCTTCTGGATCCCCGCAAAGCAGGAAGATTTCCCAGGCGAAGGTCGTTGCAGCATGGTTATCATCTGTTTCGGTCAACTCAATGATATGACCGTTGGCATTTTCTGGGCGTGGGTTCGCCGCATCAACACCAGGGTTATCATCAACACCACGGTTCGTATTGTTGGTCAGCGCAATGTAGACCTTTTTATTGACTGGATTAGGCTCGATATCCTCAGGACGATCCATTTTGGTTGCACCTAACAAATCACCAGCCTGTCGAGTCTTAACAAGCACATCTGCCTGTGAAGCGAAACCATTCTCCTCAGTCAATGGTCCTTCACCGTGAAGCAATGGTAACCAATCACCAGTACCATCATCATTAAAGCGTGCCACATACAAGATACCTTCATCTAATAATCCGAGATTTGCGGTACGATAATCTGGATTGTAGATACCTGATGTGACAAATTTGTAGACATACTCAAAGCGTGCATCATCACCAGAGTAAACAGCTACTTGACCACTATCCGCAACTACAAAGGTCTGTGCCTCGTGGCGATAACGACCAATGGCTGTACGTTTGACTGGCACAAAATCGGGATCATAGGGATCGATCTCGACGGCCCAGCCAAAGCGGAATGGTTCGTTAGGTTCTTTGCTTACATCAAAACGGTCGTAAAAGTTTTCCCAACGACGATCACTTGCCTCTTCAGGAACACCATAGCGATCATGCATGGCTTTTATAGGATCGTCATCTTCAAGCAACCCATTATTGGCAAAGTACTGATGGAAGTTTTCCTCGGCAGTCACAACAGTACCCCACGGCGTCTTACCAGCAGCACAATTATTAAGCGTACCCAAAATATTGAGACCTGTCTCATCAGCACTGGTCTTGAACCAATCGGACCCAGCTGCTGGACCACTTGCGGTCATGGGACTTGTAGCAGTGTAGCGTCGATTTGCTGTACCTGTACGATCATAGGTCCAGCTGTCATTTGCCAAACCGATCTGAACAACTGACACACCATGGGCAGCTAGCTCTACATCAACCTGTGCTTGAGTTGGCGCACCTTCTACATAGCCGTCGAACATAATGTCAGGATTAGTATATTCGTGATTCACAACGAGCAAACCAGAATCTGAACTGTCTGTGCCAAGTGGCAATGGCAAGAAACCCACAAAGTCACAGTTATAGCCAAATTGCTGCGCCTGTGCTGCAGCCGTCTGGTTATCGGCATCAAATTCTGGTGCATCTGGTGTTAGTGGGTCACCCCAGCGAAGAAAAGGGACCGCTACATAACTTGGGGGTACAAGCAAACTATCATTTTCTTTGGGCTGACCAGCAATGGTTTCAAAGCCCAATCCAGAAGCATCTGCTGGTAATTCATCATCAGTTTGGGCAATAGTACGTCCTACAACAGGTGCCGCAAATACAATCGCTGATGCAGCAACTGCACTTTTGAGAAAGGAGCGTCGGCTCAGACGCCGCTCTACAATAGATTGAAACGTCTCACCATGTCCACTTGTCGAACGCACTTTTTCGTGATCATCATGATCAAGGAAACCCATTCATTTACCTCCTGAATAACATTAATCAATAGTTTTCTACTGTCATGTCCCGCAATACGAAAAACAATACGGGCATATCGACATAAGAAATCACACTTTCTCTATCGATATAGACCGGCACGGGACTCCTTTCCAGAGAAAAAACAACACACAATTATTTACAATTTGGATGCATACATGATAACAAGCTAGTTTAAGGGGATATGTTTCTTGAGTTAAGTCTGTGTTAATTTTATCAATGACAAATATCACAAAGTAGTCACCTTTCCATTCTTTGCTACAATACACGTATATATCAAATATAAGCTTATCAGGTATACATACACCATATGGATCAACAACAACACATAGCACGCCAAACTGAACAGCTTTTACGCAAACTTGCACAAACTACCGGCGCTACTGCCATGAGTCTCTCAGGAGTTTTTCTTGGTGTAGCTGCATATACAACCGTTCGCATTAACTCGCGTTCGCCAACAGACTATCTCTCAGAATATACGTTCACACCTTATGAAACACAGGTAAAAGGGTATGAGTCAGTTACGATCCGCACTGAGGATGGCATTAACCTGAGCGGTTGGTGGCTGCCACAGCCTTCATCTTCACGGGTAATCGTTATCTTCGGGGGGCATCGCAGTGTAAAGTCAGATATGTTAGGCATTGGAAGTGGGCTATGGCGGGCTGGCAATAATGTCCTATTGTTCGACTGGCGTTCACGTGGGCAGAGCGACATTGCCCAGTTCTCACTTGCCTACTACGAGCTTCAGGATGCCATTGCAGCGATCAAATATGTTCAGGAGCGCGTGCCAGATGCCATACTCGGCGTCACCGGGTTTTCGATGGGGGCATCCATTGCGGTTTTACTCGCTGCCCAGATGCCTCAGATACGTGCCGTCGTCGCCGACAGTCCATTTACAGGAATCACAGAAGTTCTGGCCAATAGCATATCGCGCTATCGCTTACCCAGTCAAATGATCGTGCCGATCGCCAATCTCATGAATTACTGGTGTTACGGCTACCAGTTTCAGGCCATACGCCCCATCGACGCCATCGCCAACATCACACCACGACCATTGTTACTCATTCACGGCAGCGGTGATAGCCTGATACCCGTCACCCATGCACACCAGCTCTTTGCAACAGCAGGTGAGCCGAAAAATCTGTGGATCTATCCCGATGTGGAACACTGTGGCGCATACTTCGCCGACAGACAGCAGTACGTCTCACGTGTGGTGGAATTCTTTGAGCAGTATCTTGACAGTATTGAATAGAAAGCGAATAGTACACTTTGCCATGCAGTTTGATATCTTAACTCTTTTCCCTGATATGTTTACCGGCCCATTGACCGAGAGCATCATCAAGCGCGCCATTCAAGCACAGCAGATCTGTGTAAACCTGTACAATATTCGCGACTATGCCACCGACCGACATCGTACGACTGATGATACGCCCTATGGTGGTGGGGCAGGGATGGTAATGAAGGTGGCGCCTCTTGCAGCAGCACTACGAGACGTAGTTAAACATCCAGTAACAGCCGCAAGTTCTGATACTCCACAAACACTGACTGTGCTGATGTCTCCGGCAGGCGAACAATTCAACCAATCAATCGCAGGTGAGTTAGCCCGCTATGATCGTTTAATTTTAATCTGTGGCCGCTACGAAGGGATCGATGAGCGGGTACACGAAACGTTTATTGAGCGGGCGCTTTCGATTGGTGATTATGTTATCACGGGTGGGGAATTGGCAGCGATGGTCGTACTTGATGCAGTAGCCCGACTGATTCCCGATGTCCTTGATGCCGAGTCCATTACTGAAGAAACCTTCAGTGATGGGTTGCTTGAGTATCCTCAATATACCCGCCCAGCAGTGTGGGAAGGACAGGCCGTTCCCGACATTTTACTCTCCGGCCATCACGGCCATGTAGCGCAGTGGCGCCGCCAACAACGCTTGCTCCGTACCCTTGCCCAACGCCCCGATTTACTCACTCGTGCGGTGTTGAGCACCAGTGATCGGGCATTTTTGAAGACACTTGGATGGGATCGAAGATAATATGTCTCTCATAAAATAAGATCCCCTCTCGCATAAGCTTTACAGCGACTTGATGGTCAGTATTACTAAGATAGACCATCGAATTTCAGTAATCTGATATTTGCCTGAAAACGGAACGTCACGTATAATATCGACGCTGTCGTGGTATCAATATCTACTGCGTAACAAGTAACTTGTGCATAGACAACTGATTGTACAGCACTAACCACCCTGAGTAACAGGGTAACATAAGGAGGACTAATGTTCGGCAACAGCAAAAAAGCTCCGGCAGCTGCACCACCGACATTGAATGGCAAGCCTGAAACTGTTATCGGTGCAAACACGAGTTTTATTGGCACACTCAAATCTGATGGCAATATTCGTATCGATGGCTCAGTAGAAGGCGATGTTGAGGTACTTGGCAATCTCATCATTGGTGAGACTGGCCGCGTTATTGCAAATGTCAAAGCGCAGAATGTGCATGTCTCAGGGGCAGTAAAAGGCGAAATTACCGCTGTCGAGCAGCTTGAAATCTCTCCTACCGGAAAAATTTGGGGTGACATTACCACTGCTGCTCTGCACATTGAGCCTGGTGGCCTGTTCCGCGGACAAAGTGCAATGTCCACCAACATCGATGAGCCATTGCTACTCGAAGCACCACGCCCTGCACGTGCCACCGAATAAGTTATAGGACATTGCTATGCGTCATCGTCGTGGACAACGCACGAAGACTGATTCCTTGCGATTTCCATTTGGTATGAACTGGGGGCGTTCCGGCATACACTTGGTTATTCTGGGCATGTTTGCGTTATCGGTTTGGCTGCTCGCAAGTTTTGTCGGCCAAATCTTGATTGGTGCACACATGGATGACCAAGTTGCATCCTTACGCACTGATGTTGAGACAATCGAGGAAGAAAATCAGACACTGATGACTGCAGTAGCTGAAGCAAAGTCATCGGCATATGTTGAGCAGGTTGCCCGAGAGCAATTGGGCTATGCACGGGAAGGCGATACCATTCTCGTGCCTATCCTTCCACAAACCACTCCCGAACCTGTCAATCCAACTTCAGAACCTCTCGCCACACCAGTTCGTGAGCCAAATTGGCGCGAGTGGGTTGAAGCTTTCTTTCCTTCAGAAGAGTAGTTCCAGTCAAAGGTGCCAAAGCATCCCTGTAACATAAAGAAGGACGTGACATAGAATAGACCACGTCCTTTTTCGTTGCTATCTATGTATGTTTACTCAATACTACAAACGAGTTGTTTCGCCTGTTGATGGCTCGTGGACATCCTGCTGTGTTGTTGGTGTCACGACAGTTGGTTGCTGCGTAATGGGCACCTGCTGCACTGAAACAGATGGTGATGAACTGCGACGTCGTACCCGACCAAGCATCCGCTGGACGAATGTATCCGCCTTATCTTCACGCCCACGGATCAGCAAACTTGTACCACCGAGCAAGAAGAAGCCAGCAATAAATGGCATGAACGGGATGGCGAAAATACCTAAACCCACACCCCATAAACCTAGCTGGACAGCTTCAGCAATGCGATTCACACTGCGTCGCTGGGCGTAAGCCAGTGCACCACCACTTATGAGTAAACCCGGCACCACTAACCACCAAAGATTTAGCCATACAATCACGCCAAATGTAATTAATCCAATACCTAAAGTAGCTGTTTGCTGACGTGAGAGATTCATATCATACTCCTTGATTTTTATTTCACATTCTGATCTTCCATTGTGTTCTGCTCATGATACGTTCGCTGATTTTGAAATGTTGCATTATGATATGAAGATGTTGCTTTCTATTATTATACCAACTTGGAATGGGCTACGCCATTTGCCGACATGTCTGGAAGCCCTCTTCTCACAACTACCAGCCTATGCCGAAATTATTTTGGTTGATAATGGATCAACGGATGCAACAGCATCCTGGTGTCAAACGACGTATCCAGAAGTACGTATAATCTCGTTACAAGAAAATCGGGGGTTTACTGGCGGAATTACGACAGGACTTCGTGCTGCTCAGGGACAATACCTGTTGCTCCTCAACGACGATGCATTTGTTGAACCGCATTGCCTCGATGTGCTGCTAGAGACTCTGGAACACAATCCTCATATTGGGGCTGCGGGTGGTCTTCTCACCTTTGCCCATCAACCAGATCTGGTAGCTTCGGCTGGTATTCGCACACGGTACGATGGGGTTGCACTGGATCTGTGGACCGGTCGGACCACGCAGAGTCTCCCCCCCACCCCCATCAATATTATGGGGCCAAGTGGCGCAGCGGCACTCTACCGACGTGAATTACTGGAAGATGTGGGGCTCTTCGAACCAACTTTTTTTGCCTATCTGGAAGATGTCGATCTGGCGTGGCGGGCCATTCTGCGTGGCTGGCGGAGCGTCGTGGTCCCATCGGCGCGCATACGACATGTGTACTCAGCCACATCAGGGCAAGGGTCGTCGTTCAAACAACGGTTGTTGGGGCGCAATCGATGGCGGGCCATCCTACGTTGCTGGCCAACACGACTACTCCAGATCTGCCTCCCACTCATGATCACCTATGACACACTCGCCATGTCATATGGCCTCGCATACAACCAGCGCGCTATGGTGCAGGGGCGACTGGCCGTATTGCGAGAACTCTCAACCATTTTCGAGCAACGCCAAGCCATTCAGATGCGTCGCATAGCATCTGTGGAAGCATTTGCACGTTGGCTGGAACCCGTTCCGATGCCGCATACATCCCTACGTGACCAACAAAAACTTAACGCTATTTTGCAACAACGATAATACAAAGGAATCCGGCTTGAGCTAAACCTCTACCAACTCGTCCAGCTGTCCGCGCACCCAATCTAAAAACTCATCATTCACCACATATGATGTGGAGGTTCCATCACAATCTGTCCGAATCACATCGGCCTCCCGCAAAACCTTCAAATGTTGCGAGAGGGTCGATTGTGCACGAATACACTCGTTTGGGAGTTGGAGTAAGATTTCGTTACAGATACAGTAGGGATGTTGCTGGATAAAACGCACAATTTGGAGACGCACAGGATTACCTAGTGCCTTGAAAACACGCCAGATACGTTCATCGTCATGTTCGCGGTATGCCGTCAACATCGTCGGCCTCCCTGCGTGGTGGGTACTACAGGTCACGGTCACACAATCGTGTGTTTCAGCTCCAGTAGTACGATCAGAAGTTGTACAACCCTAGACGCATGTAATTTGATGATAATTATTAAGTATAGTATAACATTCAAATGAATGCCTGTCACCAAATCACAAAAAATTATCATATGCAGGTAAACAATGACCGATGTAGGCACAGACCATACCATACCCTCACAATTGCACAACCTGCGAAGCACTTTGACGCCTGAACAGATGCTATGGTATTATACTCGTCGTCACTTTTGACATATTCTCAAAAAGTGTTTGGTTCTGCAATAGGTTGCAGATATAATATTGAAATTATTTAGGTGCCGCGTGTGCCACACATGCTGGAGGATGCCACAGTGGGAACAAAGATGAAGGTGCTTTTGACCCAGAATGTTGACAAATTGGGTCGCACCGGAGACATTAAAGAAGTATCTGGCGGCTACGGTCGCAACTATCTTATTCCAAAAAGACTCGCCGTTTTGGCAACACGCGGGCAGATGAAGCAGGCCGAAGAACGCATCGCTGCCCAACGCAAGCGTGATGATATTGTTCGTGCTGAAGCAGAAACACTTGCAGCTAAAATTAACGGTCAAACGTTGCGCTTCACCGCCCGTGTTGGTGAGCTTGATCGCTTGTATGGTTCAGTCACGAGCGCTGATATTGCGGAAAAACTTGCCGCAACAATCAGCGAAGAAATTGATCGTCGCAAGATTGATTTAGACGAGCCAATTAAACGTATTGGCATCTACCCCATCAAAATTCGTTTGTTGAGCGATCTTGAACCCATGATCAATGTAGTCGTTGAGGGCGAAGAGGGTGCGCTTGAGGTACCATCTCCTGAAACCGAAGAAACTGCTGAAGAAACCGCCGAATCGACGTAGTACACCGCACTCGCTGCCCACAAGTATACAAGCATTTGACAGTGTGTCATACCCTTTGGTGTGGCACACTGTTGCATCTTAGGGGCATTGTGGAAGACCTGTCGATAACTAGTGATATACATGTCGATAACCTATGGAAAAGTTACCACCTGTTAATATTGAAGCTGAACGTGCCACTCTTGGTTCCATCCTCCTCAACCGGGAGGCTATCATTGCTATCGCGGCCTGGTTGCAACCCAATGACTTCTACATGGAACACCATGCATGGGTCTACGATGCTATGTTGACCTGTTACAACGCACGTATTCCGCCCGATACGCGTACCGTGTCCGAAGAATTACGCCGCCAGGAACGTCTCGACAAAATCGGCGGGGTTTCCTATCTCGCAACATTGGTGGATGCGGTCCCCACCTCGTACCATATCGAATACTACGCCCAGATTGTGCAACGCACATCATTATTACGGCGACTTATCAACGCTGGTGGTAAGATTGCCGCCCTGGGCTACGACGAGCAAGAAGATATCGAAACAGCGCTTGATAAAGCCGAAGGGGTGCTCTTCGAGGTTTCACAGCGGCGTGCGACAGACGACTTTGTCCACATCGGGAATGTCATCGACAACTACTATGAACAGATCAACTACCTCCAGGAACACCACGGTGAAGTCGTTGGTATTCCCACCGGCTTTCGTGATCTCGATGAGGTGACAGGCGGCCTCCAACGATCCGATCTCATCATTCTGGCAGCACGGCCATCAGTCGGCAAATCCAGTTGTGCGATGAGTCTGGCGTACAACGTTGCCAGTGAATATCAACACACGGTTGGCGTGTTTAGTTTGGAGATGGGACGTGAACAACTCGTGCAACGTCTGTTGGCGATGAATACCGGCATCAATACGCAGAAACTACGTACCGGTCAGGTACGTGAACAAGAGTTACAAGTTGTGATGGAGGCCATGGGGCGTCTGGCAAGCATTCCTATCTACATTGAAGATACTGCTGGCCTCAGCATCATGGAGGTGCGGAGCAAATGCCGTCGGCTTCAGGCACGCACTGGTATTGATCTGGTCATCATTGATTATTTACAATTGATGCAGGGGCGACGTTCAGACAATCGTGTTCAGGAGGTGAGTGAGATATCTCGTGGGTTAAAAGCCCTTGCCCGTGAGTTAAACGTTCCGATCATCGCGCTCTCCCAGTTATCCCGTGCAGTGGAAGGGCGTACCAGCCATGTTCCAATGCTCAGCGACCTGCGCGAGTCTGGGTGTCTCACGGGAGACACACGCGTGTACCTGCCTGATCAGGGTCGCTATCAACGTCTTGACTCCCTGATCGGTCAGCAAAATTTCAACGTGCTGGCACTCAACACTGCGACCGACCAACTTGAGACACGTCAGGTATTGCGTGCGTTTGCAACTGGTTATAAATCGGTGTATCGGATGCGGACACGCCTTGGCCATACCATTCGCGCAACTGCCAATCATCAGTTCCTCTCACCGGGGGGGTGGCAACGCCTCGATATGCTGGCACCAGGCGTACCGCTTGCTTTGCCGAGTCGGCTGTTTTATACACAAAACCATAAGACCACTCCATCTGTGGTATGGGAAGAGACAAACCATACCACGGCTCACGAAATGACCCTCGTACATACAGCAGCAGTAGCACTTCCAGCCCACAGCGCTGTGCATTGGGATGAGATTAACTCCATCGAGTTTGATGGTGTAGAGTCGGTCTATGATCTCACAGTCGAGGGACTACACAATTTTGTCGCAAACGACATGATTGTACACAACAGCATTGAGCAAGATGCCGATATTGTCATATTTATCTATCGCGAAGAACTCTATGATAAAGAAACCGACAAGAAAGGGATCGCTGAGCTTCACATTGCCAAACACCGCAATGGTCCAACTGCAGTAATCCCGATGCGTTTCGATGCAAGCACAACACGCTATCTGGACCTCAGCTACCGCACACCAGATGGGTATTAGGAGCCTTAAAACTCTGGTTGATCATGAATCTGAGTCAGGTCTGTCTTTTTCAGTGAAAAGCTCATATAATAGGACAATGGTTTAGCACAGAAGTACTACCACTAGTCATACGATTGTGACCATACACTTATACATACATCGGAAAACACATGCCTTTTACTGGCTTTACAACCGATAAATTAGTGGGGCTTCCTCCCGAATTCTTTAGTGAGGTTTTGCCACAGATTACCCTACCTAGCGAACTCAAAGTCACGCTGCACGTCTTCTATCGCTTAAACCGTATGCGTGGTTCAGCCCCACGCCGGGTAAGTTGGGATGAACTGGCGGATGATCGCACCCTGCAACACGGTCTACGAGCTATTTCAAAACTCCGACCACCAGAAGAGTTGCTTGCAGAGGGATTAGATGCCGCAGTCCGCCGCACGACGTTGCTCCATATCGTTATCCCGGACAATGGACGTGCGATTAACTGGTATCTGGTTCACACTGCGACAAACCGTGCCTGGACTGCCCGGATCAAACAGGTGCAACAAGCCCTTGCACCAAACACAATACTCGAAGAAGACCGACCATCTATCATGACATTGTATGAACAGAACATCGGTCTTGTAACACCACTCATCGTAGATGAACTACGCGATGCTGAAGAACGTTATCCGACATCCTGGATTGAAGATGCCATTCGCGAGGCGGTTCGTGCCAATGCACGCTCCTGGCGATATGTTAGTAAGGTTTTAGAGAGGTGGGCTACCCATGGACGACAACATGCACAAAATCAGCCCGAACGACCTATTGATGTTGAGCGATACACCAACGGACAATTTGGAGATCTTTTCCGACGAGGAAGCGACGTCTCTGAGTCCTGAAGCACAATGTCCAGAGTGTCATGGAGTTGGCTATTATAAAGAGGCCGTCCCCTATGGACATCCCCATTTTGGGGTATTGTTTCCGTGTCACTGCAAGTTGGCAGAAAAGGAGGGGCGCGCCACCAATGCACTGCATCGTATGAGCAATCTCGAAGCATTTGACAACAAAACCTTTGAAACCTTTGATCCAACTATTCCAGGTGTTCAACTTGCGTACAAACGGGCGCTCGAATATGCACGACACCCACGGGGATGGTTGATCCTCTTCGGAAACTATGGCGTAGGCAAAACCCATCTTGCCGCTGCGATAGCAAATACTGCACTCAGACGGCACTTTCGGGTCTTGTTTAGCATTGTGCCAGATCTCCTCGACCATCTTCGTACCACCTTTGGGCCCTCAAGCGAAGTAGCATACGACGATCGTTTTGAAATGATTCGTGATGTTCCCTTGCTGATACTTGATGATCTTGGCACAGAAAACACCACGCCATGGGCGCGAGAAAAGCTCTTCCAGATTATCAACCATCGGTATAACTACGCCCTTTCAACTGTTATTACCAGTAATCGTAAACCAGAAGATATCGACTCACGTATTTTTTCGCGGATGAGTGATCGTACGCTGAGTGAAGAAATAATCCTGATCGATGCAAGTGATTATCGTCGTTTGACCATCCAGCAGCGCTATCCTGTATCAGGACGAAGACGTTTTCAATAGCTGGATACATGCTCTAAGGATCTGTAAAGAATAACAAAATACACTCAAAAATCGCTTTTTTTCGATTTTATCATCCTAATCCTCATTGTATAGCCTCACAATCTTATAAGTTGTGCTATCATATGCGTGTGCATGATCTGTACGTGCACACGTCGAATCGAAATATCTTGCATCATCCCACAACGACGGGAGGCGATCAATGCCAGGCAACCGTGCTCTGTATGACCGCGCAATGGAACAAAGCCGTGAGGCAGCGCGCCAAAAACAATGGGAAGAAGCCTTAAAACAGGCGGTTCGGGCACTTCAAGAGTTCCCACAAGATACTGACGCACGCACATCTGTTGCAGTCACCCTGTTTAATACTGGCAAATATCCTCAGGCACTTCAAATCTTTGAAGAGCTGATCGTAAATAATAATAGTAATCCTTTTGTACTCGAATATATTGCACGCATCTATGAACAGATGGGTGATATGTCTGCAGCGATAGCCTCCTATACCCAACTGGCTGATCTGCAACAAAATCGACGGCTGCCTGCAAAAGCCATTGAAGCGCTACGTGAGGTGTTGCGGTTAAACGCAGAAGCAACCGAACAGCACGAACGAGTAGCACAACTCTTTGAACAGTTGGGCGATACAGGTAAAGCATCGACGGAATATCTCACATTGGCCCTCCAACTCCAGGCACAAGGTGAGTTAACTCAGGCTGTTACCTATGCTGAGTCAGCATTACGACTCGATCCAAACAGCCGTGAAATCAAGGAACTCATTGGCTCACTCCACGCTGGATTAGCAGAAAACACACCTGGAGCCACTGATGAAGCACATCCAACCACAGGCGCACTGCCCACGTCGGGAATGACCGGAGAACTACGCTCACAGCAATTTGCCATTGAAAAGATCATTGTGCTTGCACAGGAACATCAGGAAGCGGGCGACTTCCTTGGCGCTATTTCTCAGTATGAGCGTGCTATCGCAATGGGTATGGAGCGTAACGATGTTTTTTATAGCCTGGGATTGCTCTATCAAGAAACAGATAATCATCAAAAAGCAGTGCAGGCACTCGTGCGAGCTGCCAGCGATCCAGAATATGCCCTCTCTGCCCATTATGCGCTGGGGACCTCCTACTACACGCTCAAACAACTTCCGCAAGCAGCACAAGAGTATGAACAAACGATCCGTCTGGTGGATCTGCAAACGATTGGTAAAGCGGAAGCAGATGATTTGATTCATATGTATGAAAGTGCTGCTGGCGTTTATACAGAATTAAATGACATCGCACGAGCAGCCTCTCTCTACTCAACACTGGCAGGCTTTCTACAAAGCAAACGCTGGGGACGCGAACGGGCAGAGGAGTTTCGGAAGAAGGCCAAAGAACTCACTGAGCGTAATATGTTTGCCAAACTACGAACCCTTGGCACAGGTGCGCTTACCATGCCAGAACCCCCTCCCCCTGAAACGACGCCCACAGAAACAATGCCGGAAACATGGGGAAAAATCAGACCAATTACTGACTTCTTAAAGGCTGATAGGGCCGCTGAGTCAAGTAGTGCTGATATCTTTGCAACAACAACCGATGTCATAGCAGAAAAACCTATCGATCCGCTGGCAGTTCTCGATACACTGCCCACACCCGAGCAAAACGCATTTGCCCCCATTACACAACTAGACACAACTGGACTTGATGAAGTTTCCATGCGCTATGTCCATGCAAGCGAGAAATATGTTGAACAAAAACTGACCATTGCTGCACTTGATGCCTGTCTAGAAGTTATTCGGATTAAACCCGACTATTTGCCTATTCATCTTCGTATGGGCGAAATTTATGAACGCGAAGGACACCCCGACCAGGCACTGACAAAATATCAGTTGCTGATCGACACCTATATTGCCCGAAACGAACCAAACCTGGCAATTGATGTGTACTATCGCTTGATTGAACTCTCACCAGATACGGTCAACGCTCGTTCACGCCTTGCAGATCTCCTCAAGGAGGATAATCGACCAAAGGAAGCGGCTGAACAGCTCGCATTTGTCGCCTCATCATATTTTCGTATGGGGCAAACCAATAAAGCCCTTGAAGAATATCGGCGGGGATTACAGTGGTCACCAGATAGCAAAACGCTGCATGCCCAATATGGCCATGCACTTCTCAAACTTGAACGGTATGAGGCAGCGCTTGGTGAATTTCGACGTGCTTTGGAACTAGATCAACAAGATTTAGCGGGTATCGCACGGATCAACGCCACACTGGCCATTATGAGAGAGCAATCAACGGCTATCTGGCAATCATTGGCGACACTGCTTGATCAGCTCAAAAACCAACCACAACAACATCCTGACGTGCAGAGTGAATATCGCACCACGTTAATGATTGCTGATGAACCCATACTGCATTACATTCTAGGCATCGTTCAGCAAAGCGCGGGACAACATCAATCAGCACTACTCGAATTTGAACAGGCCGTAGAATTGCTACATCAGGACGAAGACCCGCTGTTACCAACGGTGCTGGTGCATCAAGCCATGGCAGATAGTTATATCGCACTCGGTCAGGCAGATGCAGCCCTTGAACAGTTACAAAAGGGGCAGGCAGTCACCCAGCAAGAACTACCACCAATCCCACCAGAAAGTCGCTTTCCTTTCTCGACACCACTCACCCAAGGGGAACTGGTACGACGGATGGCAGAAGCGTATGGTGCATCTGGCGATCTTGAGGGAGCCGAGCGGGCACTGCAGCAAGCCAAAAAACATCTACCCTATGATCGTGCTATCTATACCAAACTAGCCGATATCTATTTTCGCCAGGGGAAACTAAATGAGGCTCTAGCACAACTTGAAGAACTTGCAACAAATTATGAAAATCGCCAGGATCTTGACCGTGCCATCGAATCACTTGAATATGGTCTCAAACTTGCACCAAGCAACATTTCGATAGGAAAACGACTGGCACAACTATGTCTACGCCGAGGCTATCTCGACCGTGGGGTTGAGGGGCTTAAAACAGTTGCCGAACAACAACGACGTGCCGGTCAAATTAAAGAAGCGGTTGCCAGCCTGCAACAGGCCGCAGAAGTCCACTGGACGCTCGGACAACAAGAGCAGGCACGGGGCATTTACGATCAGATTGTGAAGATAGCGCCCAATGATGTCGAGGCACGACAGTGGCTTTCATTTATGTATACGCTCGCTGGGCGTACAGATGAAGCTATTGCAGAGAAAAAACAAATTGTGCGTATCTCTCTGCAACAGCGTGACTACGAAGGGGCCACGGCTGAACTATTCACGATTATTGCTTTGGATCAAGCTGATACTGATGCATATTATACACTTGGTGATGTGCTGATGCGCCGTGAAGAATATGAACAAGCAGCTCGTATCTATGGACGCCTCGCCAATATGCCCAATATTGAGACAGAACGGGTAGAGGCATTGCAGCTCGCAGCAAAAAGAATGCTTGAACAACAGCAAGTACGTTCGGAAAGTTCATAAATTGAACTGAAATGTTTTATTCATAACACTAATGTTAGATTTCTTAGATCGACTTACTAATCTCACGTCTATCATTGACATTCTAATTGTCTCTATTATCTTTTACTGGTTGCTTGGCGTCATTCGGGGGACACGCGCAGTTCAACTCCTACGAGGAGTCGGCATAGTATTAGCATTGTTCTTCTTGCTCAGTTCGTTGTTAGAGCTTCAAACACTAAGCTGGTTACTCAATTCAATACAAACTGCGCTTTTTGTGGCTATCCCTGTGCTTTTCCAACCAGAACTGCGCCGTGCTTTGGAAAATCTGGGGCGAACACAAGATCTGTTTGGAGTCAGAAGTCAATTTGCACGTACCAACCCGTCGGAGCTTTTAGAAACGATCAACCGTGTTGCAAGAGCTGCACAGCAACTCTCGCAACAAGGGATTGGTGCGCTGATGGTGATCGAACGTGAAACAGGGTTGCAAGAGTATGCCGATCGCGGAGTTATTCTGGACTCCCGGTTAGCGGTACCCTTACTACTGAATATTTTTTATCCGAACTCACCACTCCACGATATGGCAGTTATTCTACGCAACAATCGCATCCTGGCTGCCAATGTTGTCTTACCACTCAGTGAAGATGTGATAGGGCAGCGACGGTATGGCACGCGTCACCGTGCTGCAAAGGGTATCACCGAGCAATCTGATGCCATTGCAATTGTGGTTTCAGAGGAAACAGGTGCGATCTCACTAGTGAATGATGGGCGTATGGTAAGCTATCTGAACGAAGCGCGTCTACGTCAATTACTCGCCGGTTTGCTCCGAGTCACAATTGAGGAGAACGGTAAATGAACTGGATACGACATACAGGATTACGGCTGCTCTTATCATTTGGACTTGGTCTATCGCTGTGGAGCTTTGTGGCATATATCGCCGATCCAGATCAACAGGAAACGTACACGGTGAATATGCTTCCACAGGGTATTGCCCCGGACTTAGTTATTGTGGATAAGCAGGGACAACCCATGGATCTCCCATCAGCAAGAATAACAGTATCAGCAGGATCACTGACCGATATTACACCTAATAACCTGAGAGCGGAAATCGATCTTGCTGGATTACAACCAGGCTCACACACGGTGGAAGTCCGACCGAATATCGAGAACGGGTCATCACAATTTTTACGACGTATCAATATTACTGAGGTTAATCCAGATGAGATAACTGTCCAATTGGAACGACAAGTGACAGAGACACGCCCAATTAATATTGAGACAGAGGGTATTCCTGATGAGGCAGAACAAGAAGGGTCGATCATCATTCGCAACAGTCAACGGGAGACTTTTACAGACGTCCAGGTTAGCGGACCAGAAAATCGTGTTGCGTTAGTCAATTCAGTCGGAGCAACAGTCGACATTGATGGACGTAGCAACCAATATACTACAAACGTCTCCTTGCAACCATTGTCTGAAAGAGGAGAAGAAATCAGTGGTGTTACGATTGAACCAGAGATTGTGAATGTCGTTATACCCATTCGCCCATTGATTGGCATTAAGACCGTTCCCGTAGCTCCCCAAATTACTGGTGCGCCGGCGAGTGGCTATATTGTCTCTGAGATAGCACCTGACCCACCAACGGTCGTTCTTTCAGGGAGTACAGACAACCTTGACAATATTCAAAGCATAAGCACAGAGCAAATTAATATTGCAGGTACTGAAGGAGAAATTACCCGTACAGTCCGCATGATTGAACCTCCTGGTGCCAGTTTACCATCTGGTCAACCCGAAGAAGCGGTGGTCACTATCAATGTTGTCCCTATCGAACGCCAATTCACCTTAAACATACCGGTGAGAATTGAGGCACGAAACATTCCGAGTAATGTAACCCTAGAATTACTGAGCCCAGAGGTTTTCTCTATCGCTGTGTCAGCTGACTCGGAATCACTTGATAACCTTGGCACACAATTTGATGACATCCTAGGAACTGTCAGCTTAAGTGATCTTGGTCCAGGGGAATATATTTTGCAACCAAGTATCGATCTTCCCGATGAGCTTACATTTGCCGAAGATATTCCAGAAGTAACCGTAAGGTTGCGCGCTCGCATCATTGCAACACCAGTACCAACTGCAGAACCGGAACCAACCAGTGAGCCACCAACATCTGAACTAGAGCCCACAGTGCCACCGGAGGAACCAATTGAGCCCACAGTGCCACCGGAGGAACCACCACCAACAACACCATAGTATAGGAGGAACAGCGTGACTCTTACATTAGAAGAAGTACAACATGTCGCCATGCTAGCGAGATTACATCTACCTGATGCAGAACTTGAAAAAATGCGTGAACAACTGTCACAAATTCTCGAGTATATTGATATGCTTTCCGAAGTAGACGTCAGCGAGGTTGCACCAACAGCCCAGGTAACTAATTTATCCAATGTACTACGCGATGACGTGGCACATCCATCGATGGATCGTCACGATGTTTTAGCAAATGCACCAGATCAGCAAGATGGTATGTTTCGGGTTAATGCCGTATTTGAAGATACCGAGTAAAATACAGAGTACTAAAGGCAGTTTGATATAAAATAAAAGAACGCAACAATCTATTCGAAGTGAACGTCTTACGAATAACATCATTAATATATTGCGTACAGTTGCGTCTATCTCGGGATAGGAAAGGATAAAATTATGTACGGTGGTAACGGAAACGGAAATAGCTACACAAATCCAGGCGGGTTTCGTATTAAGCCTATGTATGTGTATATTGGTATTGCAGTCGTCGCGATAATTGCGCTATACTTTATCACACAGTTCCTCAATACCAGCCTAGTCATGCATTTTGGGGTAGTTGCCGGCGCACTCCTCCTTCTTGCAAACCTACGCGAATTACTGGGGCAATCATTTTCTCAGCGCAGTAGCACTGCCTTGTTGAACTGCTTAATTGGTGGCGCACTTGTGTGTGCCTGGTTATCGCAGATCGCCGGTGTCTTATTCTGGGTGCCAGCACTTATTCTGCTGGGTATTGCGGTCCCGCTATCGATCGGTCGCGCGTCCGTCTACTCGACGTATGTACAAACCGCACGGGGTGCTGTCAGCAATATGCGGCGAGCAGTCAATCGCTGAAACATTTCTCAACATAACAAAAAAGCACCACTCAATGATTTCGATGCAATGAGTGGGCTTTTGTATTATTTAGGGATAGAGACGATACAACATTCGTGGGAAAGGAATGGTTTCACGCACATGGTGCGTACCACCAATCCATGCAGTGAGCCGCTCAATACCCATCCCAAAACCGCTGTGCGGTACACTACCATAACGTCGCAGATCAAGATACCAGTGATAATCTTCAATATTCAGGCCATGCTCATGAATGCGTTGCTCAAGCAGTGTTACATCATGGATGCGCTGGGAGCCACCAATAATTTCGCCATACCCTTCTGGGGCAAGCAGATCTGCACACAGCGCCAATTCTGGGCGTACTGGATCAGGCTCCATATAAAAGGCTTTGATAGATGCGGGGAATTTCTCAACAAAAACAGGTTTATCAAACTGAAGTGCAATCAATGCCTCATGTGGCGCACCAAAATCCTCACCCCACTCAAGCGGGTGGCACTCTTCCACTTCTGTATGCTTTTGGGCAATGAGTTCGATAGCTTCATCGTACGTCACGCGCGGAAAAGGCGGCAAACAACGTTGCAGCACACTTTGATCACGTTCCAAAATAACGATCTCATCTGAACACCGCTCCAAACACCGCTGCACAATCGCACTCACAAATTGCTCTTGCAACACCAAATTATCTTCGTGATCTGCAAATGCGACTTCTGGCTCAATCATCCAGAATTCGGTGAGATGGCGGCGTGTTTTGGATTTTTCAGCGCGAAAGGTTGGCCCAAAGCAATAAACCCGCCCAAAGGTGGTCATACCTGCCTCAACATATAATTGTCCTGTTTGGGCCAGATAGGCATCACCAAGATCAAAATACGCCGTTGAGAAGAGATTACTCGTTCCTTCTGCAGCCGTGGGCGTCAGGATCGGGCTATCGAAACGCACAAAACCCTGCTCGTTTAACCACTCTTGCGCTGCAGCCATTACCTCTGCACGTATACGAAGCAACGCATATTGTTTAGAAGAACGGACCCACAAGTGACGATGTTCCATCAAAAATTCAACACCGTGTTCTTTGGGAGAAATAGGGTATTCCTCTGCAATTTGCACAACCTCGATATTCTGTACATCAAGCTCATACCCTCCCGGCGCACGCTCATCGGCACGCACAGCACCGGTAATGCGGCAGGCGCTCTCAAGCGTGAGGCTTTGCGCTGAAGCAAAAACGTCTTCTGCAACATTCTTCTTAAATGTCACACATTGGATGGTACCACTCCCATCGCGGAGCCGAATAAACACCAGCTTACCCTTGGCGGTTTTATGGGCGACCCAACCAGCCAATGTAACTGTTTGTCCATCGTAACGTGCAATATCTCTAATCAAAGTGCTTGGTAATAGCGACATAGCGGTATTTACTCATTAATGATAAGCTGAACTCTCCAAAGATGTCTGGCAGTATAGCACAAAATACACATGATGAGGGCACAGCATTTACGTTTCATCTCTTACCGTCACATTACCATCTAACTCAATAGATTTCATCTTTTGTTGCATGCGATGACGCGAAGATGTTTCATCGTCTTCTGCTCCACGTTCGCGTGTCCAAATAGTCACAAAAATAATAAAGATATTGAACATAATACCACCTGCCACCACGAGCCACACCGGAATGGGACCAACCCCAATACGGTTATAGACATCACTCAATGTCTGGGCAGGTACCGGATGAATAACAATTTTCACGACCCAACTCACCAGCAGCACCGCAAAAATCCAAATATAATTGCGCCGCAGCCGCCGTCCTAAAGCGCGCCAAATAGAGATACGAAAACGTGGGTAGATGAGCTCATCAGCCAGGAGTTCTCGCCAATGATCTCGATTCACAACCTCATCAGGTGTTAACATCTCTGCAAAGAATTCGATCTCCATCAAACGAACACGAGTACGCCATAGATCATAAAACATATATCGACGCGCCTCAATGTAGAGAAAATACAGGATCAACAGAGAGTTGACCAGAATCATCACGTGCGTCGTCTCAGACGTGCTACTAAAAGCAAAGGAGAGCGTCGCACCAGTGGTCAGCACCGCCCAGTTAGTGGTTCCGTCCAGGCGCAGACGCCACGTGTTCGCACGCCCAACCTCTCCGCGATAGAGGTGTACCATGGCAGTATTAAACTCAGAACGTGACAGCGTATGACGTGTAATATCAGATTTACCAAAAGGCTCAGTGGATTGTACACGAGGACGTGGCTGCTTCGATGTTGAATTCATGGAAAGAAAACGACCTTTAGTATCCTACAACCCTCTCTTTTGAGAGAATTGCAAATCAAAAAATTAGCATTCAGATAACCAAAACTCTCATTATTATACTGCGCTGATGATCGAATGTCTAATACCTGTGCTATAATCACAAGATATATACGTTTGTGGAACACGCCAGATACCACCTTCGTTCATTAATGCACTAGGATCCTCATAAGATGAGATTATCGCATACTAGGCAATGTTCTCATCTGTAGACACTGAAGAGTTAATCTGTAGCATGATGTCACAGTCCTCGTTTACAGCCGAGGCTCAGGCTACTGCACGGCCATTTATCAAATGGGCTGGTGGCAAGGGTCAATTACTGCCGGAATTATCCAGACGGCTTCCACGTCGCTTTCGACGGTACCACGAACCTTTTGTCGGTGGAGCAGCACTCTTTTTCTACCTGTACAATGAAGGGTTACTCCAACAAGGCGCTGTGTTAAGTGACTACAATCCGGAACTCATTCTCTGCTATCAAGCAGTACGTGATAATGTGGAGCAATTAATCGAATTATTGCAAGAACACGCTATCCATCGATCTGACAGTGACTACTTTTTGCAAATTCGCAAATGGGATCGTCAACCAGGCTTTGAGCAACGTTCAGATATTGAGCGTGCTGCACGCACTATTTTTCTCAATCGTACCTGCTACAATGGCCTGTATCGCCTTAATAATAAAGGGCAGTTTAATGCACCTTTTGGCTATTACAAAAACCCGCTTATCTGCGACGCAGACAATTTACGTACGGTCAGCAAGGCCCTCGAACATGTAGAGTTATGCGAAGGAGATTTCTGGGAGGTACTTGAACGAGTACAACCAGGCGATTTGGTCTATTTCGATCCACCGTACGATCCGGTTAGCTCAACAGCATCCTTCACACACTACACCGGACAGTCATTTGGCCCAGATGATCATCGACGCCTGGCTGAGCTCTTCACAACGCTCAAACAGCGGGGTGTCTATGTGATGCTTAGTAACTCCCATACACCGCTCACACGTGAGTTGTATGCACATCACCCGGAGAAATCAACCGTGCTGGCCAGTCGCAAAATCAACTGTGATGGGCGAAAACGGGGGAGTGTTGAAGAACTCATTGTGTGTAGCTATCAGGTCGAACCTGTTGTCTAACGCGCTACCCTTCGTTCATCGGATAGTTCACCTAACCATGTGGTGTGATACCTATGTCAATTCGTATTCTGATAGTTGATGATCATCCAATTGTCCGCGAGGGTTTGATTGTCGTCTTGGAGACCCAATCAGATTTTGCGGTCGTTGGGTATGCCTCTGCTGGGAACCAGGTGCTGGATCTGACAAACACGCTGTCTCCAGACGTAATCTTACTGGATCTGGAGCTACCAGACTCTGATGGCGTCACCGTGCTGCAACAATTGCGCGCTGTTCATACCACTATCAAAGTCATTGTATTCACCGCATTTGATACCGACGAACGTATTATTGGGGCAGTGCGGGCGGGGGCACAGGGCTATCTACTCAAAGGCGCCCCACGTGAGGAGTTGTTTCAGGCTATTCGTGTAGTGCACGAGGGTGGCTCACTACTCCAACCAATCGTTGCAGCACGCCTGCTCCGTCAGGTCACTACCCAGGCATCTCAAGTTGAAATAGTAGAGTCGCTGACAGAGCGTGAATTAGAAGTATTGCATCTTCTTGCAACAGGCCGTCAGAACAAAGAAATTGCAAGTGAACTTATTATAAGTGAAAGAACCGTCAAATTTCATGTCAGTGCAATTCTGGCTAAATTACACGTTGGCAACCGCACCGAAGCGGTAGCAAAAGCCGCACAACTGGGTCTTATCACCCTGAATGAGCCTCACCGTTAAGAACCTCATACAAATGATGGTAGATAGCAACCCACTCCTCCAGCGTTACAGTCTCAGCACGTCGACTCGGGTCTACCTGTGCGGTGTGCAGCACATCTATAACCTGTTCTTTGGTTATTCGCACACCAAACGCGGCAAAACCGCCTGGAAGCGCATTCAGTAGCTTTTTACGGCTATGCAGAAATCCGGCTTTAACAATTCGCATCAATGGATTAATCTGGTCTTTAGAGACCGCCGGATGGGGGCGGACACGCAAACGTAAGATTGCGGAGTCAACCTCTGGTTCCGGAAAAAAACTATCGGCTGTTACTTTAGCCACAATCTCTGGTACTGCATACAATTGTACTGAGTGAGCTAATACACTGAGAGCACCCGGTTGTGCGGTAATACGCCTGGCAACCTCCCACTGCACCAACACGACAATCAAATCTGGCTGATGGTCTGACTCCAAGAAATAACGTAGCACAGGTGAAGTAATCGCGTAAGGAAGATTGGCCACTACTTTATATACTGTGTGTTGATGAGGAGACCTCTCTGGCAAAAGCGTGTTTGGCGCAAGATCTAAAATATCGCCCTGCACAATAGTGAGTTTTGACGACCCCGAAAACTCCTCACGTAGCCGTCCTACCAAACGCTTATCTAATTCAACAGTTACAACCTGTTCGACATGTCGCAACAGTTCCCATGTCAACACACCAAGACCTGGACCAATCTCGAGAACAATGTCTTGCTCATCGAGTTCAGCAGCAGACACAATAGTCTCAAGTACCTGTGAGTTCGTCAAAAAATTCTGACCCATACCACGTGAGGGACGCAGATCGAGCGAACGAAGGGATGCACGAATTCGTTGTAGTTGGAGATATGGATTGGACATAGTTAGGGCTATTGTATTTGTAGGGGCATCATCACTCGTACCGTCGTACCCTGATCTGGTGCAGAGTGGATTTCAGATACACCACCAATGAGCTTGGCCCGTTCCTCTACATTTAATAAACCGAACGACCCACGTTGCTCATAGGACGCCTTCACTTTTTTTAGGTCGAAACCACATCCATCATCCTGAATAGTAATCTCAAGCGTTTCCGTAACAATTTTCAAACGTACCCAGATATGCTTTGCACGTGCATGCTTGAGGGCGTTGTTCACCGCTTCCTGAATGATGTTGAAAAGCGTACCTTCCACTTTTGAATCGAGTTCAATAGGGACTGGCTCTGTATCAAGCACAATTTTAGTCTCTTTGCTATCAAATCGTTCAAAATACTGTTGTAGTGTCACATCAAGTCCTTGTGTTTCAAGAACTAACGGACGAAGCTCAAATAGCAAGGTACGGATCTCATGTGTTGTTCGCTTGGAAAGCACAGCCATTTTGTCTAACTCATCAGCCACACGTTCCGGGTCACGTTCAAGCAACCGCTTGATAAACTCGATATTCATGGTGATGGCCGCCAATGCCTGTGCCGGGCCATCATGCATATCGCGTGCGAGTTGATGTCGAACTTCTTCTTCTTTCGAGATCAACTTAGCACGTTCCTCACGTAAATCATGTACAAGCTGGGCATTGTGAAGGGCAATAATGGCATAGTTTGCTAACGGTGTTACCATTCCTAATTGCTCATCGCTAAAGGCATCAGCACGATCACTAGCAAGCAGTAAAACGCCATAGGTATTCAGCGCAGCTCTCAGTGGCACAATACAGGATGATTGACACTTCTGGAGCACCGTAATCGTACGAACTTCTGCTTCCTGGCCTATATTTTTAACCAGTGATGGATCACCAGAACGTAGGATTTTTGCAATACTCCCCTGACCTATGTGCACTCGTATATCGAGATCAGCGGGATTCAGCCCATACGAGGCAGCTACATACAATTCATCTGGTTCGCCCGTGGAGAGCAATACCAGTGCGCTGGTATAGGGTACTAATTTGCGACTTTCGACAAGCGCAGCATTGAGCACGCTTTTATAATTCATCGTTGTCGAGAGAGTGTATGCAACCTCATAGAGGGCACGCATGCGATCACGGTATGAGTTCGCTTCATCCCATGCACGTTCGGTCTCTTTTTCAGCAACCACCACGCTTTGTCGATTGAGCATACCACTGCGTTCAGCCAAACCATTGGCCAGCCACGGAATAAACACAATTGTCACAGCACGCAGGGCAAGCGATAGTAATTCCAACATGTCAGGAAGATTGTTTAGACCACTCAGATCGCTTAAGATACCCAGATACGCCGCAATATACAACACTGCTGTCACACAAGCTATGGACAAACTCGCCGCAGACGACATCTGCATAGCAACGCCAATTAACGGAAGCAAGTAGAGCGGATAGAAAAGCCCTGCATTGGCCGGATCAAGCATGGTCAACAATATGACCACTGCAATATCGGCCACAAATGCGATGTTCCGCACAGAGGTTAATGACCGCCAGAATAACAGGATGGTGAGTAAACATGTCAACCCTGCGTAGCACCATACCACAACCATCATCGGATTCGAAGATTGCAATGGAGGCCAAACAGACTCGTTCGTCAACAACTGTATTACAGTGAAGAGGAAAATCAGCACCAACCAGCGAACTAACATGTAGAAGCGGTCGCTACCAAGTGGTTGTATACGTGTGCCGGAGGTCAATGAAAATGGATTTTGATCGGTTGCCTCCAAAAGAATCTCCTATGTAACATGTTCCTGACAATTGGTAATCACTGTAGCACCTACCACATTTTTGCGCTACAACTGATCAAGTAACATGCCTATCGTACCATACCGCTGCACAATCTGTTCTTTGAGCAACTTTCGAGCATAATGCAAGCGGGATTTTACCGTACCCTCTGGCTGTTCTAGAATAGTGGCAATCTCTGCTATTGAATAATCCTGCAGATAATAGAGACTCAGTACAGAACGATGGGTCGGGGACAACACATCAAGCGTTTCACGAACAATGATCTGCAATTCATGTTGTTCAGCAACATATTCAGGTGAGCGACGCAACGGCATTCGCATATACTCGGCAATCGCGTGGAAAGGGACCGTCCAGAAACTCTGCCGACGTACACGATTATACGCTGCATTAGAAGTCACGCGATACAACCATGGAAGAAGCGGAAGTGCTGTATCAATACGTGATGCGTTCGACCACAAACGATAGAACACATCCTGCAGCACCTCTTCAGCTGTCTGAGTATCACGTGTGATATTAACGGCAAAACCATACACCCGCTGTCGGTAGTGTGTAAACAATTGCTCCAACGCTTCTATATCGCCATTGACGACTCGCTGAAGCAACACAGCATCGTGGCTGACATCTTCAAAGTCGTCTCGCTTACTCATTACGCGCTTCAACCTCCTATCACCGTATATTTTTGTGAGACAA
Source organism: Chloroflexi bacterium AL-N1 (assembly GCA_013122435.1). Taxonomy (GTDB): domain Bacteria; phylum Chloroflexota; class Chloroflexia; order Chloroflexales; family Roseiflexaceae; genus AL-N1. The sequence continues at coordinate 54,721 of WYDT01000010.1, read as the reverse complement.
TATATGGATAGAAGCTATGTACGTCACATACTCCTAATTATACACGAGGTTCGTAAAATCAGCGTATTGAGGCATTTCAGTCGACGTCGCTTGGCTGATAAAATGCATAACGTATACCCACATATTTTTGTGAGACAATATATGGATAGAAGCTATGTACGTCACATACTCCTAATTATACACGAGGTTCGCAAAATCAGCGTATTGAGGCATTTCAGTCGACGTCGCTTGGTTGATAAAATGCATAACGTATACCCACACGACGACGTGGATATACTCGTTAAAACAAGCATAGGTGACGATCACACCGCCACCTATAGCTCAAAGAAGGTATGTTATCGCGAGAGATTAGAGTTTCTTAAGTGTCTCAATTGAGCCACCAACGGCCTCAGCACTCTGCTTGACTTCAGCCATCTCTGCATCAGTTAGCGATAACTCAATAATCTTTTCAACACCATTGGCACCAAGGACAACTGGTACGCCAAAATAGATATCATTGAGACCATATTCGCCTTCAAGATATGCCGCACATGGCAAAACCCGCTTCTTATCACGTATGATCGCTTCGACCATTTGCACAGTCGCAGCACTGGGAGCATAATAGGCACTCCCTGTCTTTAAGAGATTCACAATCTCTCCGCCACCCTTACGCGTTCGCTGAATGATCGCATCCAACCGATCCTGGGCAATAAACTCTGTAACAGGAATACCACCAATAGTTGTGAAGCGTGGCAACGGCACCATCTCATCACCATGCCCACCCATGAGTGTGGCCTGCACATCCTCAACAGAGACGCCTGCTTCCATAGCAATAAATGTGCGATATCGGGCGCTGTCTAGCACACCCGCCTGGCCGAGAACTCGGTTTTTTGGCAATCCACTGACCTGTTTTGCCAGGTACGCCATGGTATCCAAAGGATTATTCACCATGATGATCGTAGCATTAGGAGACAGTGCTACTGACTTGGTAATACAGTCACGTGTAATGTCCGCATTGATCTTAATCAAATCCTCACGGCTCATCCCTGGCTTACGTGGAGCACCTGACGTGACAACCACGATATCAGAGTTCGCCGTATCAGCGTAATCATTGGTACCCGTAATATGGACATCGAATCCTTCGATAGGGCCAGCCTCGAGCAGATCAAGACCTTTGCCTTGAGGCACACCCTCAACGATATCGAGCAAAACGACGTCGCCCAATTCCTTCGATGCAATCCAATGTGCAGAGGTTGACCCGACAAATCCAGCACCAATGATGGTAATTTTAGGGCGCATAACCATCCCCTTAAACTAAGTGTAATTCAAAAATATGCTTCAACAAAACGGAACATATGTCCTTCTACTGTGGATCTCTCGCAAAAGGATCAGACATAGGTTGTTCAGGTGAGTCTTTACTCAAACCCACATGAACGCGTACTTTTTCAAGAGCTTCTTGCAAATCTGTGGGGAGTGGAGAGGTAAACTCAACCCACTCGCCAGTTTTGGGCAGCTCAAAACCCAACCGATGTGCGTGGAGAAACTGACGCTTCAGTCCAAAGGTTGTGCGGGGCTTTTTCGGACCGTAGATCGGATCACCCAGCAGCGGACGGCTTTTATAGGCAAAATGGACCCGGATTTGATGGGTCCGACCTGTTTCCAACCGCGCTGCGATGAGCGTATACGCCCCTAATTCTTCCAACACACGCCAATGCGTTCGTGCACTTCGTCCATCAGGACGTATAATCATACGCCTACGGTCAGTCTGATGACGACCAATAGGTGCATCAATCAGCCCTTCATACTCCTTAAAACGCCCCTCCGTCAGTGCAAGATATAGTTTGGTCATTGAATGTGCTTTTTGTTGTGCCTGCAACCAGTGTCGGGCTGCATCATTACGCGCTACCACCATCAATCCCGAGGTTTCACGATCCAGTCGATGGACGATGCCTGGGCGTAGATCGTGGCCTACCCGAATATCTGGGTAACGTGACAGCAAGGCGTTGACCAGCGTGCCAGACAGATGACCTGGAGCAGGATGTACAACCATACCCGCAGATTTATTGACCACAACGACATTCGCATCCTCATATACAATCTCAAGGGGAATATCTTCCGCAACCAGATCGGTTGGCTGTGTTAGTGGTCGCCGAACAATGACAACATCATTGACTTTCAACACTGTGCTCGGTCGTACATCCACACCATTCACGACGATATGGCCATCCGTAATGAGTTGTTGTGCATAACTTCGAGAAAGATCAGCCACTTTACCAGTAACATAGCGGTCCAGACGTATACCAGCTTCACTGGCCGTTACAATACACTGCAACAGCCTATCCGTGACTTCCCCATCCTGATCTGCATCAAAAAATGAATCTGATGACATCAGCATATCTTGTCCAGAGCACATCGACAATAATCTGTGATTGCCTTTCCATACATCATCATATCAAACTCTCTACTCATGTCCGTAGTGCGTCACGTTAGACACATCCAATTCATATAATCAAACCACATCAACCCTGTGATGCATTATCGACTGGTGTCGTTTGCGTTGTGGGGCCATCACCAATTATCAAAAGGAAGATAGCCAGCACAATCACACCCACAGTTATACAACTATCAGCAACATTGAAAATGCCTGGAAACCATGTCACGTGTACAAAGTCGATTACATATCCATATTGCATGCGGTCAATAATATTACCTATTGCACCACCAACGATCATTCCAATACAGATTTGAACCAAGGGAAGCTGATAGGGCAGATGATAACGATAGAAATACAATGTCCCAATGGTGATCAAAGTCGAAGTGACGGTAAAAAATTGGGCATTGTTTTGGAAAAGACCAAAGGCAATTCCAGTATTATGGATGAGGGTAAATTTCAGCCAATCCCCTAAAAGAGGAGTGCTGGTGCCTGGTACAGTTCCCAGATTTTGGAGAATCAAATACTTGGAAACTTGATCGGCCACGATGATCGTACTAATAAGCGTAAGCGGCCACAACCAGATACGCTGGAACTCCTTCTTCATTCATTTACCCTCACTAGCATCTGTACTACTCTTGGCAATATTTTCACTCTCAAACAGATTTATAAGTCACACATATTGACCTTACATAGCCATATTTCATTCATTATACCATAGCCATTCGATGATGCTTCAGGACACCTATTTCGAAGGCAACCTCGCTAGAGGAACTATACGCATACCATATGTATGCCATTATTAGGATCTCCTATCGGTTCGTATTTGCTACTACTGAACAAAGACTTCCTTAAGACTCTGGAGTACGGACATAACCAATGAACATTCGCTATGGAGTATGCCACGCAGATCTTTAGTAGATGCTACATCCCAAAGATTCCCCAGATCCGTTACATTTGTGCCAATCATCTGGACATAGGCCAGGGTTGGATTGGTATGGATTGAACGATAACCACGACGTACCTCAACCGCAACGTACTCGGTCTCTTGTGGAATATCTGGGGTGATACGTTGTAAAGCCACATGTACAGCAGCATGAAATGCACGAATCAATTCTGTATCATTTCTATCTGCCTGTGATCGAACATCAACAGTATAGGTCCATGCTAATTCGAGAGAGATAGATCTTCCTTCAGAGCGTTCCGAATAAACCTGATGTTCAGCCCTCCAGCTAAAAGACACTTCTACCCAGGGTGGAGCAGCCTCAGGCATAAACGATTCAGGAGGATCAGGAAATAATTCGGCACGATAGGCACGTTCTAACACATCCGGGACAATGCTCTCGACCACGAGATGTTCATGAAGACCCACCTTTGTCCATGCCTCTTCTAATTCAGTCGCCAATTCATCGTATATCATCACAAAAATTGTACAACTCCTCGTATGTCAGGTTCTGTATTGTACTTGGAAGCACAAGCATAAGCAAGGCGAAAGATGGCGCCTGAATGCAACATATTTCAACATTCTCCCAATCAACATACACGAATATTTGACATCTTTCACAGGGTATGGTAACCTGCGCGCCGCTAAGAAATAGTGGTAAAAATAATCAAGTCCGAGCTCGATTACACACCCATGGAGGTACGTTTACATGGTTGGTAGACTCATGTCTTTTTTGGCTTGTCCTCATTTTCAACGTATTATTGTACACATAGTTAGCCCTATAATTGCACATCGTAGTATAAAGTCTCTGTGTATTATGGTGTTTTGTGCAACGTTTTTTATATCACCTTCCTCAGCACAAGCAGCCACACAACTCTGGTTACCAACACCTCCCGGTGAACCCTGGAAAATCATTCAGGGGTACGCCTGCGGAACACATAATAGCTGGGATCGTTACTCGCTCGATTTTGCCCATGCTCAAGGCGCTACCTATGGAGCACCTGTACGGGCATCCGCCGACGGAACCATCTGGATTTGGGTACCACACAGCGGTACCTTAATTCTCAAACACAATGATGGTTTCTACACGATGTATACTCATCTGGCCAGCGTGGTAACGACACAGAATGGATTATTCGTACCACGTGGAACCGTAATTGGCGCCGTCGGAGACCGTGGTTCACCTGGGGTACCCCACCTGCACTTTACAGCCTTCACTGCCACCGGGCTTTTCGCTAACAATCGCCTTTCCATACCGCTCACCTTTGCTGATGGCTATCATCTTCCTGAGACTGGTGGTTGTAATCAACATGGTGGTTCTATTCTGATGGCAGATCCCAATGCTCCCGGCGTCGAGCCAGGCATTAATTTTGCAGCCAATGTAGAAGTAGAGCGCTGGTACAGTGGTAATGAGTCGATTGAGTTTAATGGCCTTGGCATGATCCGAGGACACAGCATCGCCTGGAACCAAGACCCCGGCGGTGAGGAGCCAGGCTCGGTAGAAAACTACGGTAAGATTACGCTCACTACAGTAGAAAATGAAGGGCTTCACACACTCTTTGTACGTGGATGGGGTATTGATGGCGAACAAAGCGTCGAAACATTTGGCCCTATCGGATTTGATCAGACACCACCGACCGATCCGCAACTTCCCACAACTTCGTCGCTTGTTTCGCAGTATGGAAACGAAGTAAAAATCCAGTGGGATGCCTCACAGGATGAAGCATCTGGTGTCGCTGGATATCGCATTTACATTGGCCCAGATGCCGATGGCACTTCAGACTGGTTCACTCCTGTATCTGAAGTGACTATGCAAGAACTTCCTGCTGATAGCCACATCCTGCGTATTCAGGCACTCGATTTCGCCGGCAACGAGGGTGAATGGATTACACTCAGCCATGTAATTAGTCGGTAGTACTGGTACAATTCATCACTAGGTATGTTGAGATGGCGATAGAAAACCGCCATCTCAATTCTTTATCAACAAGAGAAAAGCAAACACATCTACTCAAAGAAAGAACACTGCATGAAGTTTGGCGCCCATACATTTATTGCTGGTGGATTGTATAAGGCATTTGCGCGTGGTAAAGAAACTGGATGCGACACCATCCAAATCTTCACCAAATCTCAGCAACAATGGGACACAAAACCCCTCAGCGAGAATGACATCAAACAATTCAGGCAAGCACATGGGCACTCTGGACTGGGACCACTTCTCGTGCATGCCTCATACCTCATCAATCTCGCCAGCCCTAAAGATGACCTGTGGGAGCGCTCAATCGCAGCCTTTAGCGATGAACTAAAACGATGTAGCCTGCTCGGTATACCGTATCTCGTCGTGCATCCCGGTGCACATACTGGTGCCGGTGAGGCGTATGGATTACAGCGTATCGCAGATGCACTTCAGCGCTTATTTGCGTCAGGGGCAGGCGATCAGGTGATGGTGTTATTGGAAACAACTTTGAACAGTTAGCCTATATCAGACACAACACACAGCAGTATCAACGCATTGGTATTTGTATCGCCACCTGCCACATCTTTGCTGCAGGTTATGATATACGCACCTCGGATACCTATGCCGCAACCTGTATGGCCCTTGAACAAACTATCGATATCACATTCATCAAAGCCTTTCATCTCAATGACTCACAAAAAGGGCTGGGCAGTCGTGTAGACCGTCATGCTCATATTGGAGAAGGACAGATTGGCCTTGAAGGATTTCGTGCTGTCGTGAATGATCCACGATTTGTTGATCTTCCTATGATTATCGAAACACCCAAGGGAGATGATGAGACAGCCGATAGCAAAAATGTGCAGTTACTACGCAGCCTGGTCAACCCTCCTCCATCAAAATCAAGATAGGCATTAGCATGCTGCAAAACGTCCTCCGTTTGACGCATTCAACACAGCCTTGCTAGAATACCCCTGTAGCGAACCGTTTTGCCATATTAGGAGCGTGCTATGTTAAAGCGTCTCTTCTGGTTAACTCTCTTTGGAGTTGCCATTTGGTTTACATGGCGTTGGTTTGGGCAACGTCAAGGACAACGTGTTCATTATTCACCAGTTGTACAGCCGTTTGAACCTATTACTCCAGCAATACCACCTGCACCACCAGTAACAGAAGAGACACCCGACACACCAAAAGGTGTCGATGATATCGAACTAAAAGATCTCTTTGCTGATGAAGAGCCGATCGCAGCAAATGCGGTGGCAACACCCACACCACCAAAAAGTCCGGCGGCACCACTACCGCCTGAAGAACCAACTGCCGCTGCCAAAACCGATGCAGACACCGCAGAGACGGTAAATGTTATTACGGGTTACTGCATGCGGTGCAAAGCAAAACATGTTATTTCGAATGCTGTAGAAGTTACTACCGAGAGTGGTCGTCGTGGGGTACGTGGGACATGTCCTACCTGTGCTGCAAATATGTTTGCCTTTCTCAAGGAAACAAAAACATAAATCAGGGGCAAAACTATATGTTGGGAGCTGATAGATGAAACAAGATATTGATCGCTTAATGACTGAACGTGATATTGATGCAATCGTGGTTGAAGGGCCAGATGGTCTTGGAAGTGCCAATCCACATTTCAACTATTTTGTCGCGGGACAAAAGCTAGTCGGCACGGTGATTAAAAAACGCGGCGAGCCAGCCATGCTCATCCATAGCCCCTGGGAACGCAAACAAGCTGAGGAAACCGGACTAGTCCTGATCGGTAGTGATCGCTGGAATAGACAGGAAATTGCTCAACAATTTCCCGACCGCTTGATGGCCGCTGTTGAGTACCGTCGACGGGTGTTCAGTGATCTGGGTGTGACAGGCAGAGTAGGTCTCTATGGTACCATATCGGCTGGATCCTTTCTAGCAGTAACGTCTGCCCTCGCACAACACATGCCCCACATCCAGTTTCTCGGTGAATTTGAGCAAGATATTATTTCGATGGCGCGTCTCACCAAGGATGCCGACGAACTTGACCAATTGCGAGATGTTGGTCAAAAGACTTGTGCCGTCGTTCAGGAAGTCGTTGATTTCATTCGTAGTGGCCGTGCACAAGGCAACACTCTGGTCAACACCAACAACACCCCCATGACTATTGGCGACGTGCGTGCCCTGATCGGACGTGAACTCGCAGCACGGGGACTGGAAGCGCCCTACGATGTTATTTTTGCTCAGGGGAGCGATGCCGGGCTGCCCCATGCTCATGGTGATGATACAGCAGCACTACAACTTGGTCAGTCGATTGTCTTCGATATCTACCCACGCCCACGGGGAGGCGGCTACTACCACGACATGACCCGTACATTTGCAATCGGGTATGCCTCTCCTGATTTACAGCAGATCTACGATGATGTACTGGGGGCGATGGAACATGTCTTGGACGGATTAGAGGTCGGTGCACCAACCAAAGCATATCAGGACGAGACGTGTACATACCTGGAAGCACGTGGTCACAAAACAATTGGCCGCACATATCCCATTGATGAAGGCTACATTCACAGTCTTGGCCATGGCATTGGCCTTGACCTGCACGAAGACTTTGCCTTCCCAACCTTCCAGGACCGTGGTGATCGGATCGTGCCTGGCGCAGTGTTTACCATCGAACCTGGATTATACTACCCAAGCCGTGGTATGGGCGTCCGCATCGAGGACACCATCTACTGCAAACCTGATGGCACGTTTGAAAATCTGACACCATTTCCTAAAACACTTGTTATTCCGATTGACTAAACCATGGAAACAGAGCATAACGGCACCACGTGGTTTTCATCGCCGAACGGAGGCATAGTAATGCAGCTTGATGTCAACATCGAGGATCTCCATTTCGATACACCGTTGCCACCACTGTATCGCGTACGCTATCCATACGCACCGGCTGCCTTAGAAAACATCCCACGGGCAGTCCACGAACAACTCGATACCGTCAAATTAAAGGAACGTCTCCAGGCTGGTATGTCTGTTGCCGTAACTGCCGGAAGTCGTGGCATTCACGACATCGTCCCGACCTTGCAAGCTGTGGTCAATTATCTCAAAATGGCGGATACACATCCCTTTCTGGTGCCCGCTATGGGCAGCCACGGTGGCGCAACAGCGCAGGGGCAAAAGGAGATGCTCGCTGAACTTGGTATCACCGAAGAGCGCATTGGATGCCCAATCCGGGCAACCATGGACGTAGTCGAAGTAGGGCAACTGGAGAATGGCGTGCCAGCATACATGGATCGTTTTGCTGCAGAGGCCGACGGTATCGTAGTAGTCAATCGGGTAAAACCCCACACAGACTTCTATGCCCCCATCGAGAGCGGCCTGGCAAAAATCATTGCGATTGGCCTTGGCAAACGACGTGGTGCAGAAACCGTTCATAGTTACGGCTCCAATGGACTACGCAACTTTATTCCCGCCCTGGCGCAACATGTGATCGGCACAGGGAAGATCCTCTGTGGGGTCGCATTGCTCGAAAATGCCAGCGAACAAACGGCTGAAATCGTCGCGCTTCCCCCCCACGAGATCGGAGCAGCCGGTGAGGAAACGCTGCTCGTACGAGCGACCAAGCTGATGGGGCGACTCCCCTTTGAGCAACTCGATGTACTCGTTGTCAATGAGATAGGAAAAAATATCAGTGGATGTGGAATGGATACCAACGTTATTGGACGTATGCGTATCCCCGGTCAGTTAGAGCCAGACGCACCTCGCATCAATATCATCGTCGCACTGGATATCACCCATCAGAGCCATGGCAACGCATCGGGTATTGGCCTGGCCGACCTCGTCACCGCACAGGTGGCCAACAAATTCAATTTTCGTGCAACCTATATCAATGGGCTTACTGCAGGTATTGGTGGTGTGCAGCGCTCGATGATGCCAATTGTCCTCCCCACAGCACGCGATGCTATCTCGGCGGCCCTTCACTGTTGCGCTCAACCACAGATCGAGGCAGTGCGACTCGTGCGGATCCAGAATACACTCTCGCTTCAGGAATTACTCATTTCACCAGCACTACTGAATGAGGCCCAAACCGCCGGATTAGAGCTGGTCGGTGAAACACCGTGGGAGGGATTAGAGGCAGCGTGAAAGTTTATCTTATTCGACACGCTCAGAGTGAAGAAAACACACTCAGTTTACGAGCAAAAGCATCTATCAGTGACTACAATACCATCATACGGGGATCATCCATCTCTCCGCTGACCGATCGTGGTATCGAACAGGCGCATGCAGTCGCGCAGCAACTCGCAGACAAACCGATTGAACGACTTTACTGTAGCCCTTTTCTGCGCGCCATTGATACCGCAACAGTGATTGGTCAATCGATTGATCTCCCCCCCCAGATTGTTGATGATCTGCGTGAGGTCATGCCACGCACGCTCAGTGAAAGACACCGTGATGGGCCATTAGGTCGTCATATCATTCGAGCCTATTTCAGCATGCTCTGGACAGGTGGTAGCGACGAATCGTGGGCCTCCAGCTACCAGCGTGCCAAAAGGGCGTGGTCACAGATAACCTGTCAGGATGCACAAGAGATTGTCGCAGTTGCCCATCGAGGACTGATTGGGCTGATACTCCTCGCCCTACGAAGCGATCCGCACTGGCAGATTATCAAACGCGATTTACACAACTGCGGGATATCTCTCGTCGTTCGAAGAGATCCTCAGAGTACCAATTATGCACAAAGAAAACATACATAAAACAACAATACGCACATATCCTGTCTTTACAACTCAAGTCTGATGATAAAGAGAGACATGCTACTGGGTGTCCTGACTACAAGGTCATGACAAAAGCAAACCCCAGACTTGTCACTGTACCAAGAATGACCAACAACCACTCTGAATATATTAATTGCCGCCATTGGCCAATAAGGAGCAATCCTGTAAAACACACTAATCCCAAACCGAAAACCAATCCCGGTAACAAGAAGTTGTATCGTACAGAGCTGGCACCTACAAAGATCATCAGAGTAGCAATAGTTAACCCTGCTGACATCAGAAGATGAAAAACGTTTCTGATCAAGAAACAACTAGAAGCTACTAGCCTTTGTGATGGCTGATCTTGTTTGACTGTATTGGCACGCTGCACCTGATGACGGCGGAGTTGCGATTGCACACTCTGCGCACCCGCTAAAAACCCTGCACAACGTTCACAACGTCCGAGATGCTCCACAATCATATCGCGAGAGTGCGAACTTACTTCGCCTTCCAGATATAATGGCAATAAATCCTGCACCAGTGCACATGCGACATCATTCTGTTCTCGCAAAAGCATGGTAGTCGACTCATAAGCCATTCTATCACGCGTTTCCTGCTGGGATTGAGTTACCATTCATCACCTCCACCAAGTGTTTGATAAGCGTTACGAAATGCATGGCGTGCACGAAATAAATTGACCTTTACCGCTGACAAACTCAGGCCCAACACATCGGCAATTTCTGCATAAGACAGCCCCTCTTCGTCACGCAACAGCAGAATACTACGCTGTTTTTCCGGCAGTTGTGCCACCGCCTGATCGATCAAACTTCGCTGCTCACGTACGTCGTAGTACTCAACTGGATCACGTTCCTGACAGCGATCTGGGATAGCAAGAAATTCGTTCGTTTCGATGCGCGATGGACTTGGTGTGCGTAGACTATTCAAATAAGTATTGCGGGCGATACGAAAAAGCCATGTGGCCACTGAACAATCGCCGCGAAACGAAAGCAGCCCCAGTCCAGCCTTAATAAAAGTCTCCTGAGTTAATTCCTCTGCCTGCTCCATTGAACCGCAGAGACGGTATAAGTAACGCTGTGTTGATTCACGATAGTGATGGTACAACTCCTCAAGCGAGAGCATATACTCTGATCCATCAGATCTTTGAATCTGCCAGGTAAGCTGCAATCAACGCCTCCTTAATAGCTCATAGACATCTCCTACTATAGAATAGACACAAGCTCTTATCAAAAAGTTACAACCAAACCAAAATACAATCGCCACCCCATAGCATTGATGAGGTGGCAATAATCAGTCGCTTGACTCAGTACCTGTTATTGGTGAACAGACACCTGTGTATCTGATACCTGTTGCGCGTTTTTCACCCTGGGATGTGGTAAGGGCTCTCGTGGTGGCTCAATGATTGGTCGTGCTGGTGTCAGACGTAACACCGTCTGTACCTCAGTTGTTTGGGGCTGAGAAACCCACAACTCAAGATATCCGACATGCTCTGGCCGTAATGGGTAGGCATCAAGACCAAAGTCAAAACCTGAAATAGATACCTGCCATAACTTGTCGGGCTCCGACTGGAGCCACGGCACTGTATGGCTGGCTATCCACGTATCTGTAGCCATCCAGAGAAATGCAGCTAGTGCCAATACAGCTACAATGACATTTGGATTGAGTCCGCGGCTTCGTTGCAGCGTCATCATAAGAACCTCTCGAAACTAGATTGTTCTCTCTCTACTTAGTCATTATAACCGAATAAACCACATAATAAATTGTGCAACATGTACAAAAACACGACAATCTGTTACCTTACGGCATTGCCAAACGAGGGTGTGTTACTTCTTTAAAGGACACCGAAATTTCACCAGTCCTACTGATAAAATGTGGAGTATCATCAGCAAACCCGAGCACTTCCTCTGGAGCGCTCCGCCCGATATTTTTTAGTAGCGGCTCAATAAGAGCAATAAAGGGATGTAAATTTGTATTCCATTTAGCAAAAACCAAATGTGTTGCCCGATAACGTGTACACAATGTTTCACTACCTACCTCACCAGCCCCGCCCCAGAACAAGGTCTGCCCTCGATCATCAAGCTGAACCAATCGGGCTTGTAGCGCAGACCAATAGGTACTTCTACACGCAAATCGGGGTACTGTGGCAGATACAAAGCCCACAACAATGCCATCATCAACGGATGCTCAAGTTTCTCACTGCGTCGTTTAACTAAAACCAACGTGCGCCCATGCGCCTGAAATGTGAGTTTTCGACAAAGATACCGTTCAGACATACGTTCTACCCCTGACAAGTGTACCTAAAGAATCAAAACCGAGAACTGATGATACATTAGTTCTCGGTCACTACTATAAATAGATTATGAGCCTAGATCAATCGAGATAACGACGTAACGCCCGCCCGTAGTGCGGATGACGTAATTTTCGCAGTGCCTTGGCCTCAATCTGGCGAATACGTTCGCGTGTAATACCAAACTCGCGCCCAACTTCCTCCAAAGTACGATAACGCCCATCAATCAGCCCGTACCTCAGCTGAATAATTTTGCGATCACGTTCTGGCAATTTACACAGCGATTCCTCGATTTGCTCTCGTAACAACTGATGTGCTGCATTTTCTACGGGAGCCGCATTCTGGTTATCCTCAATGAAATCAGCCAGTACTGCATCACCATCAGTGCCAACTGGTGATTCCAGTGAAACAGTTTGACGTGAAGCATCTAGTACTCGTTGCACCTTTGAAATCGGTATCTCCAATGCTGTTGCGATTTCAGTGGGAGTAGGTTCACGTTCTAAGCGCTGTTGGAGTTCATTCGCAGTACGACGAATACGATTGATTGTGTCTCCGATGTGTACTGGTAAACGAATCGTACGGCTTTGATCTGCAATAGAGCGGGTGATGGCCTGGCGAATCCACCATGTGGCATACGTAGAGAACTTATACCCCTTGTGGTAGTCAAACTTCTGGGTTGCGCGCATCAATCCAATGTTCCCCTCCTGAATAAGATCCAGAAAGGACATGCCATGACCCAGATACTTTTTGGCAATGCTGACAACTAAGCGAAGATTTGCCTGTATCAAACTTTCGCGAGCATGCTCTCCCTCTCGAACAACCTGTTGAAGGCTTTTTGCCTCTGCCAGCACATACTCACCACAAGACAAGCGTTCCGCTGCAAAGACACCCTGTTCAACTTGTTGTGCCAGCGTGACTTCTTCACGTGCAGATAACAGCCGAATGCGACCAATATCACGAAGATACATACGCACTGAATCATCGACGGTAACGCCTTCACGATCAAGTTGTTCGTCTAAATCAACGTCTGTGTCAAATGTGTCTGCTTCATTTTCATTCGACTCGACAAAGTCGCCAGAAGCAAAAGGATCATTGTCGAACGCATCGGGATGGGCATACGGACTGTAAGCTTGTTCACTAAACTCCGAAGATTGTTCTAGATCTAAAGGAGAAGAATACGATGTGTTTTGTGTATTCACAAGTGATTGTCGCTCATGAGCCGCAGATACTAACAAGTCGAAGGTGTTTTTCACATCTATCGGCTTTCTTCTGTAAGGCGCAGCAATAATATGCCAAGCAATATAGCACAAAATAGATACAGGGACAAGGACTATTTTGCCTTAGTACCCCCTTTACTTACTTAATAGAAACAAATAATAGCAGCGCGTATTATCACTTTTGATACATATCAGAGCAATAATATATACTATACAAAATATTGACTGTCAGTAGTAATTACCATACTATACCAAGGTATAATCCTTTTGTACCTATGACAACACATCTTTTGATGCTGATCATTTCGTAGAGTTATTATAGTAATGTGTCATTGTATCTCAATCAAATAGGAGTACTGAGTTTATGCATATCTACCTTGATACAGCCAACATCGACGAAATCCGCGAAGCAGCAAGTTGGGGTATTCTCAGTGGTGTCACGACAAACCCTACCCTTATGGCCAAGGAAAAGGGGGCCGATCATAAAAGTACTATTCAAGAAATTGCCACCCTTGTTGATGGGCCAATCAGTGCTGAAACCATCTCTCTTGATGGCGAAGGCATGCTTCGAGAAGGACTGGACTTTGCCGAGTGGCATCCCAATGTCATCGTCAAAGTCCCCAGTACAACCGAAGGGTTAAAGGCCGTCTATCAGCTCGCAAAACATAATATTCGCACCAATGTCACATTGTGCTTTAATGCGAGTCAAGCGCTTTTTGCGGCCCGCGCTGGAGCTTTTATTATTAGTCCATTTGTGGGTCGTGTCGACGATACTGGTATTGACGGAATGACCCTTATCCGTGAGATTGCACAGGTATACCGACAACACGAAATCAAAACAATGGTGCTGTCTGCATCCATTCGCCATCCCCGCCACATTATCGATTCAGCTCTTGCTGGAGCAGATATTGCTACCTGTCCATTCAAAGTGCTCAATCAGAGCATGAAACATCCCCTCACTGATATTGGCATCGAAAAATTCCTGGCTGATTGGAAAAGCAGACAGTAGCGCTTACTCAATATTGAGCGCTTAAATAAGTAACGCGATTGCATCTACAACATATTTGAAATAATATTGATTATCATAAGCATGTGAAAGTAGTAAAGGAACCCATATAATGACAGGTCATATTGACCAGTGGCAGCGTCTTGCAAAGCAGCTACGCATAGACAGTATTCGGTGCAGCACTGCCGCAGGGTCGGGACACCCAACATCAGCTTTGTCTGCTGCAGACCTCATGGCCGTCCTCATGACAAGTTATCTGCGCTATGACTTTGATCAGCCTGATCATCCCAATAACGATCATCTTATCTTCTCAAAGGGCCATGCATCGGCACTGCTCTATGCGATATATCGCGCTGCCGGAGCCATATCGGGGGAAGAATTGCTGCGCTACCGCACTTTCGGTAGTCGCCTGCAGGGCCACCCAACTCCCATTATTCCCTGGGTTGATGTCGCAACTGGCTCACTCGGGCAAGGGCTACCCATTGGTGTTGGCACAGCACTCGCGGGACAGTACTTAGAACAACGTCCTTACCGCACATGGGTATTGCTTGGCGACAGCGAAATGGCTGAAGGTTCTGTGTGGGAAGCATTGAATACCGCCGGGCACTATCGTCTGCACAACTTGATTGGCATTCTGGATATGAATCGGCTGGGACAACGTGGTCCCACGATACTTGAATGGGACAGTGCCACCTATGCAGCTCGTATACGTGCCTTTGGATGGCATACAATTGAAATTGATGGTCATAATTTCGAGAACATTCAGCAGGCTTATACTGAAGCACTACAACCACGGGACCAACCAACCCTAATCATCGCAAAAACCAAAAAGGGTCGTGGGGTTTCGTTTCTTGAGGATAAAAACGGTAAACACGGGAAAACGCTTACCGCTGATGAGGCTAAACAAGCCTTTGCAGAACTTGGTGAGGGACAGATATTCACTGTCACAGTGCAAAAACCAGAGCCTACTGCACCCGCAACTCAACCACAGGTAGCACCAACTGAACTACCACGGTACGAGGTCGGCACATCGGTAGCAACACGCCAAGCCTATGGTGAGGCATTGCAATCTGTCGGCGCAGCACGCCCTACCGTGGTTGCCCTCGATGGTGAAGTTAGTAATTCTACCTTCGCCGAGAAATTTGGCCAGGCTTATCCAGATCGTTTCTTCGAAATGTACATCGCTGAACAGCAGCTCGTTGCCACTGCTGTTGGGTTGAGTGTGCGCCATTACATTCCATATGCATCAACGTTTGCTGCTTTCTTCGCTCGCGCATATGATTTTATTCGCATGGCAGCCATATCAAGTGCAAACATCCGCCTTAGTGGGTCACATGCAGGCGTATCTATCGGTGAAGATGGCCCATCGCAGATGGCGCTTGAAGATCTGGCAATGATGCAGGCCATTCACGGTAGTACCGTTTTGTATCCAGGTGATGCTAATCAGACCGCTCATCTGGTTGATGCCATGGCTGACTTATCGGGGATTAGTTATATCCGTACTACTCGTGAAAAAACACCCGTCATCTATAACCCGGATGAACAATTCCCCATTGGTGGCAGCAAAGTAGTACGTCAGTCACACCAAGATGTCGTTACCGTTGTAGCAGCAGGCATTACCCTCTATGAAGCACTCAGCGCGTATGAAACACTTCAGAAAGCAGGGATTGCCATACGGATTATTGATGCATATTCGGTCAAGCCTATCGATCAACAGACATTGCACGAGGCTGTCCAACATACCAATGGCAAGTGTATCGTCGTGGAGGATCATTGGCCGGAAGGTGGCTTAGGATCAGCGGTTCTCGCAGCACTAACCACCGCTGAGGGCAACACTCCACAACTCCGCTTGGTTCATCTGGCTGTACAAAACATGCCAGGGTCAGGAACACCAGCAGAGTTACTGGATGCAGCGGGTATCAGCGCCAAACAGATTGTAAATGCTGTTCACAAACTCGCATCATAATGAAAGCTTCACCCAGGAACCCTAGATGATGACATGTCTCTAATCTGTTTGGTTTACTAACAAGGTGATATCACTCGGTAGTAGAGTACGGGCAGACATATTGTGATAGAAACCAATGCAGAGCAAACAGTAGGTTTGCTCTGCATTCACCATCTGTTCTCGTATCCTCAACTGCCTTCATATCACCACGTATCAGACAATCGTAATAAACTTGTCACAAAAAAAGGTTGCCAGTTATTCATATATCGAGTAAACTCCATTATAGTAATACCACATTCAACCAAATTGAGACTGTAACGTAATGAACGCCCAAATGCCAGTTGAAGGTCGTGGTCAGAACTTCACCCAAGGTCTACGTGAGGATATTTTCACGACGTTCCTATGGAGTGTTGGAATCGGTTCGTTGCTCCTCTTTTTCGCCGGCCTTGTTTCCCTTGGAAGTGGTATACCTACCTCCATTCCAGTGAGTATCGCACTTCTTGGCACGTGTTGGATAGCCCATACACTCCAAAAACGCAATCTCTACGACCCATCGGTGAAGGTATTCATTGCCGGCTTATTGATCAGCATTGCCATCACACTCTATACGTATCCTCTGGGATCAAACCCTTTTATCTTTTTCACAGCGCTCATCATTGCTATCACTGGTATTTTACTGAAGCCGGTTCATGGGTTTATCGTTGCAACCATTGCCACCGTTCTGCTGATTGTTGTCGCTATCTTCTTGAATCAAGGTGCCCAAACCCTGGAGCCACCATTCATCGCTGCTGTTGCACTGGCCTATTTCAGTGCAGCTATTGCGTGGCATACAGCCCGTAGCTTCTTCGCGGTCGTGGAATGGGCCATGGACAATTATCACAAGGTAGAACGACGCGAAACACAATTATTTGAAAGTGAAAAGCGACTCCAACGTGCACTTATCGAAAAAGATTTTCTGAATGGGCAACTGGTACAATCCAATCAAGAAATAGAACGCGCCCGTGCATCAGCAGAAGAAGCAAATCGCCTCAAATCGCAATTTGTCGCTAATATGAGTCACGAGTTACGGACACCACTCAATGCGATTATCGGGTTTTCACATATCATGCAACAAGGGCTCAAAGGGCCTCTCACGTCAGATCAACATGACTATGTACAACGTGTATATGACTCAGGAAATCATCTGCTCCAACTACTAAACGATATTCTAGACAATGCCAAATTAGAGGCGGGACGACTCGACCTGAACCCTGAGCCACTACTCTTAGAACCCATTTTCCATGAGGTATTGTTAACCACCACCAGCATGTTGCATGACAAACCTGTTGAGCTTCAGCAAGCTATTGCAACCGACTTGCCACCAGTATATGGTGATCGTCTTCGCGTGACACAAATTCTACTCAACTTGTTATCTAACGCAGCCAAATTTACGGAACAGGGGTACATTACACTACGTGCCTATCCACGTCAGATGGCACAAACCAATGGCCATACGAATGGTCATCAGATAGACAATACTGATACTATGAATTCCTGGCACGTTGTCATTGAAGTAGATGATACTGGTGTTGGTATTGCTGAACAACACTTATCGATCATCTTTGAAGAATATCGGCAGGCCGATGCAGATCTCTCACGTAAACACGGAGGAACTGGATTAGGGTTACCGATTAGCAAACGCCTGGTGGAACTACATGGTGGAGTACTAACGGTAACAAGTGTCCCTGGACGCGGATCAACATTTCGTTTCACTCTACCAGTAGCCACGACTCAACAACTGAGACCTGTGCCTGTCGTAGAAATAACAGGAGAGTCATAATGCCGCTTGAGCGCCCTGAAGATGCGTACATTATTCTTGTTGAAGACGATCCGAACTCATACCTGGTGCTTGAAGAATTGCTCAAACACGCCGGGTTCAAAAACGTCTATCATCGCAGCAATGGCACTAAAGTTGTCCCATTGATAGAGGCTCTTCCACGTGTCGATCTTATTCTGCTCGATATTGGTCTGCCTGGACAGGATGGATTTAAGGTTATTGGGCAGATACGAGACCATCCCAAAGCTGCGAGTGCACATATCGCAGCGATCACTGCAAATATTATGTATGAAACACGATTACGTGCGAAAGATGCCGGATTTGATAGCTTTATCAGCAAGCCGATCCGCCCTGATAAAGTATGTAATCAAATTCGCGATATGCTCAATGGTACTGCCTTCTGGTGGTAGCCTAACAATGAGGCTATTATTTTATGTATAGCAAATAAACAGGAATGATCCAAACCTCATCTCCATTGCATTGACACCCGTATTGTCGCCTGTTATACTGCTATTAATTGGTGAAAACTCATCCAGAGGGGCAGAGGGACCGACCCAACGAAGCCCCGGCAACCCCTTTTTATTGGGAAGGTGCTAACTCCGGCAGCGTAAGCTGAAAGATGGGCGATGAAGATATGGAAGTCCTCACGTCAGCACGTGGGGATTTTTTTGAGCAACCAGAGAGATATAACAACTCAACGATTAACAATATGAAGCAAAATAGTAAATGAGGCATAGTTTTTACTACACATCTGAGGTACCAAGTGACG
The DNA here is from genome assembly GCA_013122435.1 of Chloroflexi bacterium AL-N1. Taxonomy (GTDB): domain Bacteria; phylum Chloroflexota; class Chloroflexia; order Chloroflexales; family Roseiflexaceae; genus AL-N1. The sequence goes on along the minus strand of WYDT01000010.1, from coordinate 35,632 downwards.
TACAAACCTACCTATCGTGAAGCATTAGCCCATAACGTTCTTATTTTTGACGGTGCTATGGGCACGAGTATCGACTTATTCAATTTAACAGCAGAAGATTATGGTGGAGAGCCAACCAACGGAAACCGTGACTATCTCGTTATCACGCGCCCTGATGTGATCGAGCAGATTCATAATTCTTTCTTTGAAATTGGCGCAGATGTTGTTGAGACCAATACATTCCAATCCACGCGCCTGCGTTTAGAAGAATGGGGATTGGCAGACCGAACGCACGAAATCAATGTCGCAGCAGCCCAACTGGCACGCCGATCTGCGGATCGTCACACCGCAAAAGATGGACGACCACGATATGTGGCTGGCTCAATGGGGCCAACAGGCAAACTCCCCTCTTCCGATGATCCGGCTCTCTCTGATATCACCTTTGATGAACTGTCGGAGATTTTTCGTGAGCAAGCCATCGCGTTGATTGAAGGAGGCGTAGATGTCTTGCTGGTTGAGACCAGCGTAGATATTCTGGAAGTTAAGGCGGCACTGGACGGTATCCGTCGTGCCAAAGAGGAAGTGAAGCGACCCGATGTGGCTGTTCAAGCACAGATCTTTTTGGATTTATCAGGTCGTATGTTGCTAGGAACCGAAATCCCAGCGGTGATCGCCACACTCGAAGCCATGCCGGTTGATGTGATTGGCCTCAACTGCTCCACCGGACCCGAACACATGCGTGAAGCAATTGAGTATCTGTGCAGACACTCGCGCCTGCCTATATCGTGCATTCCTAACGCCGGACTGCCGCTCGAAGTCGATGGTGAAACCGTCTATCCAATGGAGCCAGAACCGTTTGCGACGATTCTTGGCGAATTTGTGAATCAATATGGCGTGAATGTCGTGGGTGGTTGTTGTGGGACAAAACCAGACCATATCCAACGACTACGTTCTGTTGTGGGAGTTGATCGACAACCTACACCGCGTGAGATCGAGTACATCCCTAGTGCATCAAGCGGTATCAAAGCCTCTGCATTACGACAAGAAGGCACACTGACCATGATTGGAGAACGTGTGAACACCCTTGGTTCACGCAAAGTCAAACGCCTGATGCTTAACAATGACTATGACGGTGTGCTGGGAATTGCCCAAGATCAAGTCGATAGCGGCTCGCATATGCTGGATGTCTGTGTTGCCATGACAGAACGAGCAGACGAAAAAGAACAGATGCTCACGCTCCAGAAGAAACTCACGATGAATATAGAGCTGCCACTCGTCATCGACACAACCGAAGCTGATGTCCTCAAAGCTTCTCTGGAAAACTATCCAGGTCGTGCGATTGTGAACTCCGTTTCGCTTGAGGGTGGCCGCGGTGACAAGATCGACCGCACTATGCCACTTGTCGCACGCTATGGGGCTGCCACGGTGGCGATGACGATTGATGAAGAAGGCATGGCCCACACCGCAGAGCGTAAACTAGAGATTGCCAAACGTCTCTCACAGATTGCGAACGAAGACTTTGGCGTCCCTAATGAAGCCCTTATCTACGATGTCTTAACCTTCCCGATCACCACCGGACAAGAAGAATTACGACGTGCAGCTATCGAAACAATCGATGGTATTCGCGCCGTTAAACAAGGGGTTCCAGGGTGCTTCACCACCCTGGGTGTCTCAAATCTAAGTTTTGGTGTCGCTCCGCATGCACGTGCTGCACTCAACTCGGTGTTTCTCAAGCATGCCGTCGAAGCAGGTCTGGATATGGCCATCATCAACCCGGCCCACATCACACCATACGCCGAGATCCCCCCTGAGCAGCTCAAAGTGTGTGAGGATCTCATTTTCAACACTGATGAAGATGCACTGGCACGGTTTATTCAATTCTATGAAGAAAATGAAGCAACCCCAACAGATACCAGAATTGATCCAACCGAAGGAATGACCGTCGAAGAACGGGTTCACTGGAAGATTTTGCACCGAAAAAAAGAAGGTGTTGAGGCTGATATCGACGAGGCGATGAATAAACGTCTGGCTGAGCGGGGTTTACAGCTTGATGATGAAGCTGCCAAGCAGATCTCAAATCCTGAGGCCCAGAGCACACCGAATGGTGAGGCATCCATCGATATTCTGAACACCGTGCTTCTGCCAGCAATGAAAGAAGTCGGTGATCTCTTTGGTGCGGGTAAACTTATTCTGCCCTTTGTGCTCCAGAGTGCTGAAGTCATGAAGAAATCGGTTGCCCATCTCGAAAACTATCTTGATAAGCTCGAAGGCTCAACTAAAGGGAAGGTTGTTCTCGCCACAGTATATGGCGATGTTCACGATATCGGCAAAAACCTGGTAAACACAATTCTTTCCAATAATGGCTACACCGTCTACGATCTTGGGAAGCAAGTTCCAGTTAACACGATTATCGAAAAAGCACTTGAGGTAGATGCCGATGCTATCGGGCTATCCGCATTGCTCGTCAGTACCTCAAAACAGATGCCACTGTGTGTACAAGAGTTGCACCGACGCGGTCTGTCATTCCCAGTGCTGGTTGGTGGGGCTGCCATCAATAAGCAGTATGGTCAACGTATTTCGTTCATCGAAGAAGAAGAACCGTACGAAGCAGGTGTCTTCTACTGTAAGGATGCGTTTGAAGGTCTGGAGACGATGGATAAACTGTCAGATCCAGAAGTAAACGCAACCTTTGTGCATCAAACCAAAATCGATGCCGCCGGAGTGCTGTACGAAAAACAACGTGGGCGGGTTGCGCTCGCCGATCTTGGTAGAGCAAGTCAGTCCGGTAAGCAGGTGCGTTCAGATGTGCGTCGCGATGTACCAGTACCCACACCACCCTTCTGGGGGCCACAAGTCGTGACTCGTATCAAGCTGCAGGATGTGGTGGATTGCATGGATCGTAATGCCCACTACCGCCTGCAATGGGGCGCAAAAAACGCTAAAGGTGCTGAATGGGACAAACTGAAAGCTGAATTTGATACGATGGTGCGTGATTTGGTGCGCGAAGCCGAGCGGGACGGCTGGCTTGAGCCACAAGTGGTGTATGGGTATTATCCGGTACAATCGCACAATCACGATCTGATTGTATATGACCCCACGAATCGCCAAAAGCAACTGACACGCTTTATCTTCCCTCGGCAACCAGAACGCGAACGATTATGTATTTCAGACTACTTCCGTTCAGTTGACTCGGGCGAATTCGATGTGGTGGCCCTGCAGATTGTCACAATGGGGCAGCGTGTCGACGAATTTACGGAAGAACTACAGGCACAGGCAGATTACAGTCGATCCTACTATATTCATGGTTTGGGTGTATCCCTTGCTGAAGCGCTTGCCGAGTATACCAATCGTGTGGTGCAGCAGGGGCTGGGGTTAAAAAATGGCCGTGGCAAACGCTACTCGTGGGGGTACCCAGCCTGCCCAGATCTGGAAGAACATGCCAAGCTGTTCCAGGTGCTCCCAGCAGATCAGATTGGTTTGGAACTCACCGATGCCTTCCAACTCACCCCAGAACAGAGTACTGCCGCCATTGTCGTGCACCATCCCGAAGCCAAGTACTTCTCGATTGGCTCTGCACGTGAACGGGCAGAGGAAGACGTGGCTGAAGTAAGTTAGTAGGAAACCATGCGGTTAACAAAGGTTATTATGTTAACCGCGTTTGACAGGTTCTTTTGGCTTTGTTATAATCTGGGGCTGATACAAAATAAGCATTCAGAGGGTGGATGCGCCACTCTCTTTTTTCGTGTTAAGTTGCCCAAGGAGTGGTGCAGTGTATGCTATAATTCGAGATCGCGGTATGCAATATCGCGTAGAAGAAGGCCAACAAGTCAATATTGCCTTGTTAGATGCCGAGCCTGGCAGCCAAATTGAGTTAAATGAAGTACTCTTTATTGGTGGGGAAGAAACCAAAGTTGGAAATCCACTCGTCGCTGATGCGAAAGTCGTAGCTACCGTACTCGGAGATGGTAAAGACAAGAAAATCATTGTTTTTAAGTACAAAAACAAAAAACGCTATCGTCGACGTACAGGACATCGTCAGGGACACACACGGATAACCATTGATCACATTGTTGGACAGACAGAAAAACCAAAAACACGCAGCAAAAAGAGTAAACCAGCCGAGACTGAAACTGACGAATAAATATGACTCCATAGAAATATAGGGAGAATACCATGGCTCATAAGAAAGGTGTAGGTAGTTCACGTAACGGGCGTGACAGCAAACCAAAATATCTTGGCGTCAAGCGCTACGGTGGTGAAAAAGTGCAACCTGGCTCGATCATTATACGTCAACGCGGAACAAAGATTAAGCCCGGGAATAATGTCGGACTGGGACGCGATCACACCATTTACGCCAAAATTGATGGTGTTGTAAAGTTTGAGCCATACAGCCGTACTCAGAAAAAGGTGAGCGTCTACGCCATCACCGAGCAGTCGTAGGAGATAGTTGATCGTGAAAAAAGACATCCATCCTAAAACATATCCTGAAGCTGAAGTCTACTGCAACGGCGAACTTGTGATGAAAGTCCGATCAACCAAGCCACGCCTGAATGTAGACGTCTGGTCAGGAACGCATCCATTCTACACAGGTGAACAGCGTATCATTGATACCGCCGGACAGGTTGACCGCTTCATGCGTCGATTGCAATCAGCCCAAACAAAGCAGGAGACTGCTGCCCGTCGCCGTGAAGAGCGGAGCAAGCCAGATCCCAAGAAGCCCAGTTTGTACCAAGAACTGTACGGCGAAGAAGGGGAAGGGCAACCAGAAGGTCAGACTGCGGATCAGACAGAAATTCAGGATGAGCAACTTGCAGAAGAGCAATAGTCTTTTGTAGCGTTGCTGATGCATTCCGGGGTATGAATGATCATACCCCTATTTTTCATATGCCTGATCAGTCATCGCATACCGTTGCAGCATTCGTTGTACATGTTCGTAGACCTCCTGGCGCAATTCATCAGGAGCGAGGACTTCGACATCACTACCCCAGCCAAGCACCCACATCCGAATCTCTCGAATACCGTTCACACGCATCACAACTTCACACCCACCATCATCTAATGTCCTCACTTGTTGGCTGTGATGCCAGCGGCTTTCCTCTACACGATGGGCAACCGACGCTGAAAAACGCAATTGCACCTCAACCTCTGGCTCATCCATAACACCCCACGAAGACGAAAGATGCACATGAGGGTCAAAATCAGCAGGAATATCGTACGAATTATCAAGCAACTCCGCATCATTGATACGCTCAATCTTAAACGTACGCAGTGCGCCACGCAGATCATCATATGCAATCACATAAGCACCCGGCTCGCGTCGTGCGACTTCTAAAAAATAGGGGCAGATAACGCGCTCAGTCAACTTCCCGTCAGCTGAACGGTACTGGATGGAGACCCGCTTACGATCAGCCCAACCACGCGTGAGTGCCTCGAACACACGCACATAGCCATCTCGTAGGGGACGCGTACGAATCTCTTCAGCTGCCTGTGCAATATGTCCTGAGATAGTCGCATCGGGCAAACCTGTGGCAAGTTTACTTAGAGCCGAAACCACATGGGGGTTATGTTCATCGCTGTGATGCGCTAGCAAACGTACTGCAAAAAAGAGCGCGATAGTTTCGTTAAGATTGAGGCGCACTGTTGAAAGATAGGTCTCACGATTAATGCCATAACGCCCGGCATGTTCCCATACCGGAACTCCCATATCGTGGAGTGTCATCAAGTCGCGGTAGATTGTTCGTCGGTCAACTCCGCAGTACTCAGACAATTCGATCACACGCATACCATTGGGCACATTGTAAAGACGGTGCTCAATACGACGCAGACGTGCAGCTTTACTTTGAACGCGATCTATCATACACAATCAGAATGTGCCATCAATACCCAACTTCCCTATGTCTATGATATGCCATGGAGCACATCACAGAAGACCAGAGAAACGCAGACCGACCATCAAGACGAGCATCAAACTGGACCATAACACAATCCAGCGCAAATCACGACGGATCGCAGCATAATCCTTACTGTAGTCGATTGGTTCAGGAATATGGCGTGACCGTCGACGGCGTGAAGAACGTACTGGTTCCTCCTGTTTCGCCTCGGATGCCAGATGCTCCATAGGTGTCTCGATACTGGGGGCAACTGGTACGGATGCTGCTGTCTGAATTACACCATCAACATCGGAATCTTCTTCGACAACCGTTGTCGGTTGTTGGACGGGTTGCGTTGATTGCGACTTCCCCTGCCCAGATCGCTGTTGCTGGCGCGCTGAATGACGACGACGCTGCGCGCGAGACTGAGATGCCATGCAATTCCTCCACTCGTATGGCGCGATACAAAAAGGTACGTAAACTGTTATCAAAATATCAAAAATGCGCCCTAACCGTTTTCTATTATACCATAGGCATTTCTTCATCTGGAAACTCTCATCTCGATCTCAGGCATGGTATATAATCTTATGGTAAACTCATGCAACACATAACCGTAGTATGTAATTGTGAAAATATAGTGTCTATGTACACACTGAATACAACTTACAGGTGTTTAGCATATACCGATGGAGTATACGGAGGCTGTTGCTTGTGAAGCGATTATTAGTGCTCGTGTGCACTATGCTCATGGTGCTTATAGCTGCTCCACCAACGCTAGCACAATCTACCGATGATTGGCGTGAGCTACGAACCGACAATTTTGCCATTCTCTACGTTGAGGGTCATCAACCAGTAGCCGAATACTACGCCGATTTTGTTGACTCAATCTACGACGAGATAACAGCCATCTTTGACCACTCCGTTGATACACCTATCACATTACGGCTCTATCCTACGCTTGAGCGCTATTACGAAATCAATCCAGCAGCTCGCAACTTTACTGGGGTGGTAGCACACGCAGACTTTCGTCGTAACGAAGTAGTCGTTGTGCTCCCTCAAACCGAGCAGCAAACTCCCGATGAAATCCAGAATAACATTCGCCACGAACTATCACATATTGTAATGTCGGATATTTCTGATGATCGGCTCAATGTCCTGTTTCACGAGGGCATCGCTCAATATCTAGAGCTTCCTTCACGCGAACTTGAAGCAAAAATTCGGCTGTTACAAACAACTGTAGATACTGATAACCTCGTGCGTTGGAGCGATCTTGATGATCGAGATACGTTTTATACCAACGCACAAATTACCTATCCGCAGAGTCTTTCCATTGTAGCTTTTCTTGTTGAACAGTATTCGTTCGATAAAATACGTGAGTTTATCACGATCACAGCCCGTAGTAGTGGTTATCGCTCATCGCTGGAACGTACCTTTGGTGTTTCATCCGACTCGCTAGAGCAGGAATGGCGTGCATGGCTGCCGGAGTATCTTGCGGGAGGATACCGTCGTAATGCGTTAACCGTATATGACCTTTCACCCATTGAAGCAATGCTGGAACAGGGCCGTTATACCGAGGCACAACAAGACCTGGAACAAACTATCGAGTGGTTGAGCAACACAGATCAGACGGACGTGCTGGAGCAAGCACAGGCGCTCATGGAACGGAGTACACAGGGCCAAAATGCAACACAACTGGCCGAAGAAGCACGTACGAAACTTGAGTCGGCTGATTTTACGGGTGCGATAGGGTTCATCCAACAAGCGCAGAATGCCTATACAGCTATCGGTGATACACAACAAGATGAGGTACTTACCGAATATGCCGAACGTGCTGAGCGCGGCGTGGCAGCAGAAACACGTCTTCGCAATGCCACAACACTTGTTCAAACATGGCGTTATCCACAGGCACGCGCAGAAATTGATCGCGCTGCTGCGGAATTCGCGGCATTGGGTGCTACCAGCCAACTGAACCAGATTCGCGAACTGCGGGCTACAATAGATGAACGTCAATCTCTGATGGGAGTCTTCCTCCTCTTGGTGGGGGCGGTTGGACTTGTTGGCAGTGTATGGCGGCGACTAACAGTTCGTGAAGCAGAGGCATGGTAAATCCATGCGTATGACAATCCCAATCAACTACGATATCAAGGAATAATATGCGCTATCCGCTCTTACGATATCTCGATCAACTTTCGATAGACCGCTGGGCACGCACTGGCACACGGGCTATCCTTCGTGCTGTCTGGTTGGTCGGCTGTGTGTGGTGTATTGGCATCGGAGGCCATTTGCTCTGGGACTGGCCTTTACGCTACGATCTCCTGGGCCTGATCTCACTGGCTGTAATCGGGATCGCTATCATCACGTTATTCCGTCGCAGAATGTCACGACAGGAAGTCGCACGACGGCTTGATCGGCGGTTTCAACTGCACGAACAACTGGCAACAGCGCTAGAATATGCTCACAAACGCCCCAGCCGTGAAAGTATGAGTGAGCAACTCCTCACTGAAGCGAGCCACACCACCCATCAAGTGTATCAGCGGATTCAGCGTCAGCAAAACTTTCCCTGGAGCGAACTCCTGGCAGTCATTGCAATGGCGCTGATCGTCTTGGGGTTGTACTTCATGGCGGGCATTGGGAGAATCGACGAAAGCCTGATCGGTCAACGTGATCCCTTACCACCATTAGTACAACCATCCAATGTTGAGGAGTTTGCTGAGGAGCCTTTTGCCTCTCCAGAAAATCAGCTGCAAGACGACCAGTCCGGAACACCTGTTCAGAACCAACCCAATCCTAATGCTGATCCGCAAACCCTGAGTGCATTGGCTGATGCGCTGCGTGATCAGGGAGCCACCCGGCCCGCTGCAGAGGCGCTCGACCGGGGAGACCTTCCCGCCGCAGCACAGGAGCTCCGTGAATTAGCCGATCAGGCGGGACAACTCTCAGCCGCAACCCGTGATGATCTGGCAAACCAACTCCGCGACGCGGCAGATCAGATTGAGGAAAACAACCCCACACTGGCTGACCAACTACGCCAGAGTGCTGAAGGGCTGCAACGTGGCGAGCAAAACGCAGCACAGGCATTGGAAGATCTCGCACGTGCGCTTGAGGAGCTACAAACACCTCCACCAGAACAGGCACAAGATGGCGGCGAACAAGGTGAGGGTGGCGAACAAGTAGCAGGACAACCTGGGCAAGGAGAGAGTGAAGCCGGGCAAGGTGCAGGGGAGCAAGCAGGCGAAGGGGAGCAGGAACAAACTGGCCAGAACGGTGCTGGAAGTGGCACTGGTGAAAGCAACAGTGGAGAACAACGACCCGCAGAGTCAACCGGACGTTTAGGCGTTGACGGTCAACCGCTCTCGCTAGAAGCAGAAGGGACCGGGCAGGAAACCGAGCTTTCGAACCCCGACCAACGAGCATCCGGGGGCATTAGTACTGGTTTTACACAGGGCGATACCAGCAGTGATCAAACCGTCGAAATCGGGAATGATCCGCTACGTATCCCTGCGGATGAACGCAATGTGGTTCAGGAATATTTTTCGCCCCAAGAGGGTGAATAACAACATACCAATGAGTAAACGGCAGACGCAGCGGGGTGGACCTACATCCTTCTTTCGGCGACCACAACGCCATACTGCAGAAAACACCTTTATTGTTGATGAAGATTTCCTTCAGCGCCTTGAACGTTTGAACATCCAGGCAAAACGCACGTTGCGAGGCAGTCCAGCCAGCGGTGAACATCCCAGCCTTCAACAACTCCCCATCGCTATTGTGAACGACCAGCGACCTTACAGCGCCGGTGACGATTATCGCCATGTTGATTGGAATGCCTATGCACGACAGGAACAGATACTGATCAAACTTGGCGATGCCGAACAAGATATCGATATCCACCTGCTCGCCGACGCTTCACGCTCGATGTCATGGGGCACTCCCTCCAAACTTCTGTTAGCACAACAGCTTGTGGCTGCATTAGGCTATCTGGCTCTGTCTCACAGCGACCGTGTACGCATCACACCATTTAGCAACATGCTACTTCCATCCTTTGGCCCGGCACAGGGCAAGGGCCGTTTGATGGACCTGATGCAATTCGTCGAGAATATACAACCGCAGCAGCAAACCGCACTGGGATCGGTACTCAAGCAATATGCCACCACTCACGGACGCGGTGGGCTACTGGTCATATGTTCCGATTTGCTCAACGATGCACCAGAAGCACTTGATGAGGGATTACGTCTGCTCACGCCACCACGTTGGCAAGTGCTTATCTTACACCTCGTTGACCCGCGTGAACTGCAGCCCGACCTACAAGGAGCACTGGATCTTGAGGATTCTGAAACGGGTCAGCGGTTGGCACTCACTATCGACACCGACACGTTGACAGCCTATCGCCAGAACATGTTTACCTGGCAAGAACAACTCGCCAACTCATGTGCGCGTCGTGGTGCTACCTATGCACACATTATGACCGATTGGCCACTGGAACGCACCGTCGTACCATATCTGCGGGCGCGTCAAATCTTGCAATAATTGAGGATATATGACCTTTGCACTACCGCTGGGACTGCTCGCGCTGCTCGCAATACCGATTATTATCATTCTGCATCTTATGCGTGAGCGACGCAAACGGGTGACCGTCCCAAGCTTAATCCATTGGCGAAAAATACCCTATCGTCGACCCGACAATCGTATGCAGCAACTGCCACTCACGTTGCTGCTTCTGCTGCATATTATTGCTGCCGGGCTACTTGGGATTGCGCTTGCTCAACCACAAATTGCCGGTGCGGTCCTTGATCGGGCCGAACAAACAGTGGTTATTGTCGACACCTCAACGAGCATGGCCACGATTGAGGGCAGCAACACCCGGTTTGCTCAAGCACAAAATCGTGTGCGGGATCTTCTACGCAGTATGAACAACAACGACCGTCTGACGGTGATTGTCACTAGTCCGTCTGCTCGTATTATCGCAGCAGGGGATCAGAGCGATGGAGCACTCATCGAAGCCGCGTTGGATGAACTCACACCAGGGGGAACGCGCACCAACATCGCTGACGCTATCACGCTGGCGGAGACCGCGTTACGCAGTGAGCAAAGCGGACAGATTGTTGTTTTTACCGACAGTGCAGTGCCGACCATACCAGACCGCAACGTCATCGCTCCCGTTGATTGGCAGACCATCGGTACCGCACAACCCAACCGTGCAATCATTGCCTTTGCTTCACGGGAGACCGGCGGGACACTGCAGGTATATGCACGCGTTGCAAACTACGCACCCTCCTCTTTTGATGCACAACTCGAACTCTACGGTGATGAGGAACGGATCGAGACCCGCAACATTTCGATTGATGCAAACGGCGAAACTGAATTGACATGGAACCTGCCCTCAGGTTATGGGGAACTCCGCGCCACATTGGACGGCGCCGACGGGCTACGGCAGGACGACCAGGCCCTGCTGACTGTTGCGCCAACTCGCACGATTAATACGTTGCTTGTCTCAGACTCACCCGATGTACTCCAGCGAGCACTCTCTGTGGTCTCTGGGGTAAGCATCGAAACCGTCGCAACCATCGACTATGATGAGACCACAGAGATCCAACAACGGGCCGATTTGACTATTTTTGATAGCTTTGTGCCACCAGAATGGCCTTCCAACGCACTTCTGGTGGTCAATCCACCTGAAAGCAATGCGTTGTTTGAAGTCTTACCATCAGCACCGAGACCTGAACGGCGTGCTTTTAACCAGCGTGGCGCCATTCTTGAAGGGCTGAGTTTTGAGGGCATTAACTTCGCAGACATTCGCGGAATAAGTGTACCGAAATGGGCCGAAACCCAACTGGCGATTGAAGATATACCCTTGATTCTACGCGGGAGTGAAGGCACTCGTGAAGTCGCCATCTGGACATTCGATCTGACTGCCAGCAACCTCTCGTCACGGCTCACCTTTCCCTTGCTGGTATCACGCACCGTACGTGATTTGAATGCCACACCGCTTCCACCAGCGCTCGAAGCGGGAGAAGAATTACAACTCTTTCCCAACAGCCGCACAACTGAAGTGGAGATCATTGACCCAAGCGGTCAGATTGAGCGTGTTTCGAGTAGCACATCGTTAACCGTTGAGACGCTCACGCAACCAGGATGGTACCGTATCATTGAGCAGGGACGCGAAGGACCACTGTTTGATAATCGTATCGCCGTCAACACCGGTACAGCTCTCGAATCGGATCTGCAGCCACAACCAGCCCCCACATTTTCGCATACCATCACGCAATCCGATGACACCATCCAGCGTCGGATGGCCGATCTCTGGCCATGGCTTGTGCTCGCAGCGCTTATTGTGCTCGCGTTTGAATGGGGATATGTACTACGATGATTTGGCGTAATCCAGAGGCATTGTTCCTCCTATTCACTATACCGTTCTTTGTGCTGATATGGTATCGGCGGCGTGGTCGCCTTTCAACCACGGCTCTTGCGCTACGCCTCCTTTCGGTGGTATGTATCATCCTTGCACTGGCTGATCCAACGATCATGCAATCGACAGCGACCGACAGCACCACAGTCCTGTTGGTCGATCAATCCGACAGTCTGGGTGAAACCCAAAAAACCGAGCTACGTGAGCTGGCAAACGAACTGATCCAGAATCAGGATAACGCCACCAGCAGCGAACACGATAACCATATTATTTTCTTTGGCGCAAATACAACCTCACTACTGTCTGACAACGAAATCAATCTGCGTAGCGACCATACCGACGTTGCACAGGCGCTTCGTACAGCCTATCATCTGGTGGGGCGGAATGGCGGGCGTATTGTGCTGATTTCGGATGGCAACGAGACCCGTGGTGATGTTCTGGCCGAAGCACATTACCTCGCCAGCAACAATGTGTCGGTCGACACGATTGCCTATGGCTCACCAGAGCAATCTGAGGTATGGGTAACCAATATCGATGTCCCACCGACCTTACGCGAAGGTGAAGAGTACGCCGTTCTGGTCAGCATCAGCAGCAACGAAGCCACCAATGCCCAACTGCAACTGTTCGATAACGCCACCGAACTGGCACATCGCGATGTACCACTTGAGATTGGTGAGAATACCTTTACGTTTCGCAATGTCGCCGGAACGCCCGGAATCGCACAACTACGTGTCTCTGTGACCAGCCCGACCGACACGTTTGCACAAAACAACAGCGCCGCCGCCACGGCACTGGTTGCCCCTCCACCACGTGTATTGCTGGTCGAAGGCGAAAATGGTGGCTCATCACCGCTTCGTGTTGCGTTGCGCTCGGCCAATATCGAAACCGATGTGATGGAAGCCTCCTTTCTCCCAACACAACTCTCACTCCTCGACTCGTATGAGGGGATGGTGCTTGTCGATGTACCCGCAGGCAATCTGACACTCGACCAGATGACGACCATTCGTGAATTTGTGCGGAGCGAAGGGCGTGGCCTGCTCGTGACCGGTGGGCGTTCCAGTTTTACACTTGGTGCGTACCGTGGTACACCCTTGGAAGAAGTGCTTCCGGTGACGATGACACCGCCACCACGACCACAGCGCTCGCAGGTCTCATTGCTGTTGATTGTCGATCAGTCGGCCAGTATGGGTGGTGCTATCGGCACCTCCAAGCTCGATATGGCAAAGGAGTCCGCCATCCTCGCTACCGAGTCATTGCGCGACGAAGATCGGCTGGGTGTACTCGCTTTCGACACCTTTCAGAGCTGGGCGGTGGAATTTCAGGAACTTGGCACCGGGCTCAGTCTCGGACAAATCCAGGAACGTATCACACAGATTCCGCTGGGCGGTGGCACCGATATTTTTGGGGCGCTTGAAGTCGGTCTGCAGTCGCTCAACGCACAACCCGGCGATGTACGTCACGCCGTGCTGCTCACCGATGGGCGCTCGTTCAGCAACTTTCGAAATCCGTATCAAGGTCTGATTGAGTTGGCCCGCGAAAATGATATGACGCTCTCGACCATTGCCATCGGGCAAGACGCCGATATCGATCTATTGCAAGATCTGGCGCAGTGGGGGGCTGGACGCTATCACTTCGCCAGTCAGGCCGAAGATATTCCGCGTTTGACACTACTTGAAAGCGAGATTGCACGCACTGAGCCACAGATTGAAGGCGGTTTTCGTGCCAATCTGTCTGACCCGCATCCACTGCTACGTGGGTATGCACCCAACGAAATCCCCAACCTCAATGGCTATGTAGCAACCACACTCAAACCCGAAGCTGAGTTGGTGCTTCAATCACCAGAGGATGATCCGGTGCTCGCCGTCTGGCAGTATGGCCTCGGGCGCGCGATTGCCTGGACCCCCAGCGTCGAAACACCGTGGGCCGACTCATGGTCGAACTGGCCCGAATATGGCGCATTCTGGGGCCAGATCATTCGCTATACGCTCCCTGAACCGGACAGCGGCTTGCTTCAGATCCATGTCACTCCCCACGGCGATGAGGTTACGATTAGCGCCGACTCGCTAGCCTCCGGTGGCACCACCGTTGATCTAGCAGACACACAAGCCGAGGTACAACTCCCCGATGGCACCACGCGCCGCATCCCATTGCGGCAGACCGAGCCAGGTCGCTACGAGCAAACCGTTACCTTGCCCAGCGATGGAGCGTATGCCATTGAGGTACGGCAAGTCAAAGATGAGCTACAACGTACCGCCAGCGCTGGCTACGTGCAGCAATATTCTGCTGAGTATCTACCAAGAACGGATGGCGCAAGTGTTTTAGAGCAGATCAGTACCATCACAGGCGGAACAGTACTCGCAAACACCACCGACATTGCGCTCACTGGTGGGCAGCAGCGTGGTGAGACGACCAGTCTGTGGATGTGGTTCCTACTAGCAGCGATTTTGCTCTGGCCGATTGAGATTGCGGTACGGCGCGGGTGGCTGCGACTATAGTGGGGATGGCGAGAACAATCAAACGTATCTTGAATAAAATCATTATCCGGCTTGTAAAACATCTGACCAGAAAGCATCAACCTTGGCTTTGAGTGCTGCATGTTCAGGATTCGACAGTTCTGCGTCTTCCGCCAGGATCTTTTGCGCCTCGCGGTGGGCAGCGGTGAGCAAACGTGTGTCACCAAGTCCTGCGATCTTCAAATCAGGTGTACCACTTTGCCGTGTGCCAAAGAACTCACCGGGACCACGCAACTCCAGGTCTGTCTCGGCCAGCTTAAACCCATCGAGCGTTGTCTCCATCGCCTCAAGCCGCTTGGTCGTCACTTCGTTGTCTTTATCACTCACCAGAATACAATAACTCTGATGAATACCCCGCCCGACACGACCACGGAACTGATGGAGCTGTGCTAACCCAAACCGCTCGGCGCCCTCGATCAGCATAGTTGTCGCATTGGGCACATCGATGCCAACTTCAATAACTGCCGTCGCCACCAGAATATCGTACTCGTGATCACGGAAGGACAACATCACGCTGTCCTTTTCACGCGCCGACATACGCCCATGGACCAGCGTGACACGCAGTTCAGGGAACACCTCGCCAGCCAGCTTGGCATACATCTCCTCAGCAGAGGGCAGATCGACCTTTTCGCTCTCATCGACGAGGGGACACACCACAAACACCTGCCGACCACGCTCCACCTCACGCCGAATGTGTTTGTACGCTTTCTCACGTTCGACCGTTGTAATCCAGCGTGTTTTGATTTCCTGTCTGCCAGGTGGCAGTTCATCAAGCACAGACGTGTCTAGATCCCCAAAGAGCGTCAACGTGAGCGTACGCGGGATCGGTGTTGCCGTCATCACCAGCAGATGTGGATTGTAGCCTTTGTCTTTGAGACGCTGCCGTTGCTCCACACCGAAACGGTGCTGCTCATCAATGACCACCGCCCCAAGCTGGGCATACTTGACCCGTTCCGCGATCAGCGCATGCGTACCGATGACCAGGTCGACATCACCGTTCTCGATGCCTTCCAACACACGGCGACGATCCTTCGCTCCCAGGCTACCCGTCAACAGGGCCACTCGTACACCCTGACCATCCAGATCATCTTCAGGCGCCATGCCGATCAAGCGCTTAATCTCATCCAAACGGGCAAGCTGTGCTGGATCAAGTTCATCACGCCAATCTTTCTCGGCTCTGGGCTGTCTCCTGGGCTTTACACTACCATCATCGATCTGCTCACGGGCTTCGCGCTGGGCGACCACTGCCTCACCACGAGGAACATGCACCTTACTTAAAAGCGACCGTAATCCCTTATAGTGCTGCTCTGCCAGGATCTCAGTTGGGGCCATAATCGCAGACTGAAAGCCATTTGCAATAGACTGGAGGGCCGTTGCCGCTGCGACAACCGTTTTTCCACTCCCGACATCGCCCTGTAGCAGACGCGCCATTGGCACCGGATGGCTCATGTCCTTGAATAACTCACCAAGAGTACGTTGCTGCGCGCCTGTCAGTGAAAACGGCAAGTGAGCCAGAAACTCATCGTGGACAGTCTGGTTAAATACCATCGCATACCCACGCTCACCCTGCCAGAGGAGCTTGCGCTGCAATACCCTGAGCTGAATAAACAAAAACTCGTCAAATCCCAGACGCGTTCGCGCGCGTGTGAGATGTGCATAATCGTTAGGAAAGTGGATACCTGTCAACGCTTCGGCCAACGGCATCAGACCAGCACGTTCACGGACAGCCTCTGGCAGATAGTCCTCGACCAGTGGTGCTGCGCGATCAACCACCTGCTTGATGATGCGACGTGCATTGCGCTCGATCAATCCCTTGGTCAGCGGATGGACTGGCACAAGCCGCCCCGTGTGAATACGTTCATCATCGGTGTAGGGCTCCCAATCTGGCCCTGACAGCTGACGCAATCCCTGATAGGAGTCCACTTTGCCACTCAACACAATTTTTGTACCAATAGCGAATTGTTTGGCGAGCCACGGTTGCCGAAAAAAGACCACCTTGAGCGTACCACTATCGTCACCAACGACTACTTCAATAGCCGAGCCACCACTCCGCATCGAGAAGGTACGTAGATCGATGACTTCGCCGATGACCGTCTCGACCGACCCAATCTCGAGATCGACAATTTGTTTTTGAGAGGTGAAATCATCGTAGCGATGCGGAAAGTGGTACAGCAGATCATAGACTGTTCGTACACCCAGACGGCGAAACGCCTGAGCATTGGCTTTACCAACACCGGAAATATCCTGCATGGGTGTTTCGAGAGTAACGGGTTTTGCCACTTTGTCCTGTGAAGATGTGCTGCGCGGCTTTGGCTGAGGTGGCGACACGGGTGGTGCAGGACGCGCACGAAACAACGAGCGCAGGCTTTCCAGCGCAATACCGATACGAGCCCGACGCGCCGTTATGTCGAGCGAGGCATAGTTCTGCAGTAGTTCAAGAGTATGTTGGACTTGCTCGTGTTCCAGAGCGCCGTTGGCACGGATACGCCACTCGGCCAGAAACTGATCCAGACCACCTTGCAAAGTACTGTCATCAAAGCTTTGACGCTCTTCAGCAGCTAACACTTTGCCAAGTTCAATGATATGTTCTTTGCCGTCCATCAATCTACAAACGTTTCTATGCGGCTATGTATATCATGCAGAAATGCGGCTATAAACTCACCTGTTCTACGGAGTATTATAAACCAAAAAGCTGCATTATTTCAGCAGCAGCCCCAAATCCCGTATGATTGGTTCAAATCAATCGCAGCATCAGACTCATCCAGTTTGTTTGAGCATACCCATAATGCCCAGTGAACCTGGTCCAAAGTGTGTCCCGATTACTGCTCCGACCTGAACAGGTCGAATACGCTCACGGGCCATCAGACCAATCTCAGCACACATATCTGCGAGGCGTTCCGCATTTTCAACACCCGTGGTGTAGAGAATATCCAGTTGCTCAAAGGCGCCCCGTGACAACATTAAATCGACCATACGTTCAGGGACACGCTTCCAGGTGCGTACCTGCTCAACAGGGTAGAACTCACCATTATTGAGCGTCAAAATAGGTTTGACACTCAACATTGTGCCTAAAAAAGCCCTCATACGTCCGATACGCCCACCTTTTTCCAGATAGCGCAATGTCTCAAATGCCGTATAAATCACCATTCTGGGACGTAACGATTCCATCAATGAGACCACTTCCTTGAGCGAATGGCCAGCACGTGCTGCTTCTGCGGCGGCAACCGCCATATAGGTCATTGGCATTGCAGCACAGTGGCTATCAATGCAAGCAATACGTGCACCATCTGCTTGCTGGGCTGCTTGTTGAGCAGAGCTAAATGTCGCACTCAATGCCCCAGACATACTGAGCGAGAGCACTTCATGTCCATCATCAACGAGACGGCGAAATACCTGTGCAAAATCACCAATTGACGGAGCCGCTGTCTTGGGCAGTATATCACCCGATACCAATCGTCGATAAAATTCATCACGACTCAGATCAACATTATCACGAAAACTCTCACGACCAAAGTGAATATATAAAGGAACCACCGTAATGTCATACATTTCACGGGTTTCAGATGGTACGTCCGCAGTACTATCTACAACTACTTTAATCACAATAGCTTCAACCTCAACACTTTCCAAACAAGGGCAATTAAGCTGGCCCTTCATACACCGCCACACCCATCGCGCCAGGCCCAAGATAAGAACCTGTGCTGGGGCTAAATTGTACACTCTCCACCTGATCACGCGGAAACACTGGCTCAATTTTCTCAAGGAGTTTTTCTATATCTTCTGGTGTGGTTGCATACAAGGCAACGATCTCACGCACGCGGGGAAAATCTTCAATAAAGGTAAAGAGACCCTCAATCGCTTTTGCACGAGTACGTGTACGCTCATACGGCACAATCTCACCCTCGTCAATCAGCATCAGCGGCTTGATCCGCTGCATAGAACCCAGCACAGAAGTCGCCAGCGAGAGTCGTCCACTATTTTCCAGATACTCAATCGTGTCTACAAAAAACACGATATGACAACGCTGAATAAGACTGTTAATCAAATGAGCGATCTCGTCCGGCGTCCCGCCGTCTCGAATTGCACGAGCAGCATGAATCGCCACTTTACCCATGGCCATTGAAGTCAGCTTACTGTCGATAACCTCAATACGTGTTGCCGATGCAGGTAATCGTGTCCGTGCTTTCTGGGCAGAATGGAAAAAATTGCCTAATCGACTGGAAAGATGGATAGAAAAAATGTAATCGTACTCTGTCGCGAGACGTCGGTAGAGTTGATCAAAAACCACCGGGGATGGAGCAGAGGTAGTTACCTTCACACGACTATCCTGGAGCCACTGATAAAATTGATTGTGTGTTATGTCAAGTCCGGCACGATACATCTGCTCACCGATATGCACATGCATTGGCACAATCTCAATGCCTAATTCATGCGCTAGATTGGTTGGTATATCAGACGAACTATCCGTAACAATCTTAATTTTCGCCATAAGTTGGCACCCCAATCAAACAATGTGTTGTATGTATCACGATTTTCTACTCCGCTGAAAGAATATAATCGTACAGCAATTGACCACCCTCATGCATTTCTACTGTGCTGAGATCAGGGAAACGTGCTCGAATGTATTGGGATAAGACATCAGCATCTGCAGGTGAGGACGACTGACCGTAGTACAATGCAACCACCTCACGCTCTGTCAGATCCATATGATCGAGCAAGGTATCCAGTACCACAAACAGATCATCAGACACAGCAATCAAGGTGCTGTCCAATAAGCCAATGATTTGACCCGTCGTCACCACCAGTCCATTAATCGTCGCGTCCCGTACCGCAGTGGTAATTTCCGCGGTACACACATCTGACATTGCAGCAGACATACGTTGAATGTTATCGGCCAGATCTGCCTCAAAACTAAACCCGACCATCGCTGCAATCCCCTGGGGAATGGTCTTCGAGGGGAGCACTTCAACCTGTTTTGTGCTCATCCGAGCTGCTTGCTGTGCAGCCAAAATAATATTGCGATTGTTGGGCAACACCACAACCGAGCTTTGGGGCAGACGTTCAATCGCTTCAAGCAATTCAGCAGTACTGGGATTCATGGATTGGCCACCCTCAAGTAGTGAGCCTACATACAGGCTACGAAACATAGCATCAAATCCATTCCCTGAGACAACTGCAACTACACCAACATTCGCAACCATTTCCGGCACTCGGCCATCGGTATGTGCCAACTGCTGCTGTGTGTCAGAGACATGTCCAGCACTCACATGCACAGCCTCGCGCTGCAGATCCATGTTGGTAATCTCAATCTCCGAGAGTGACCCAAACTGCCCTGCATAATTTAACGCATCGCCGGGCCGCAACAAATGCAGATGGGCCTTAATAAGTTCTGCATCACCCACAATCACAACTGACTGACCCATTACGGCAAGGGTCGAGCGAATCTCTTCATATGGCATATCCACACCATGGAGTACAAAGTTGGTACAGTACCCAAAGGCATCAGGGCCATGGACATCTGCAAACTCAAACGTCACCTGTTTTGCGGTGGAAGCCTTAGGCACCTCTCCACGTGCATAGCGCAACAGCCCCTCGAGAAAGAGCATCACGCCCTGACCACCTGCATCAACCACACCTGCGTCGCTAAGCACTTTCAACAACATAGGAGTACGTGCAACCGAGTCGCGTGCACCCTGAAAAGCTCCATGGAGCACAGCTTCGAGTGTTGCCCTTCCATTGCTGAACACACCCTGACTGGCATCACTCGCCTCACGCACAACAGTAAGCATAGTCCCTTCAACTGGCTGTATCACCGCCTTGTATGCCATCTTAGTGGCTTGCTGCATAGCTCCAACAAACTCACCTGCACCCATATGCTCATGGTTCGTCAAGCCAATGGCAAAGCCACGTAATACCTGCGAGAGAATGATGCCCGAGTTACCTCGACCACGCATTGTCGCCCAGTAACGCATACGATCAGCCACAACCGCACAAGAAGAATCAGGTTCCACCTGTTCAAGTGCACCAGCCAGTGTCAGCCACATATTTGTCCCGGTATCGCCATCAGGAACAGGAAACACATTCAAGGCATTAATTGCATCAACATGCTGTTCAAACCAGCACGTTGCACTTTGCAGAGCTTCAAACCATTGAAAACCCGTCCATACGTCTGATGTAAGCAGACCTGCGGTATTTGCAAGACTTCTATTAATATTTACACTCATGACTATCGTCCAACCATCAAAATATATACCTCAGCGTACACCCTGTACACGAACATAAACGTGTGCTACTGGCATATTTAACGCTTGTTCAACTGCCTGATGTACAGTTTCCTGCACATTGTTTGTTATCTCTGATATGGATGATCCATACGCAAGCAACACATACAACGCAATCGTCACTGCATCACTGTGAATACGAACATCAACACCCTTGTAGGCGTATCGGGATGGTAAGATCTGGATGACACCATCCTGCAAAGGGTATATGGTCATACCAACAACGCCATCCACCTGAACAACCGATAATGCTGCAATACTGGCAATGGCCCGTGGTGCAACTTCTATCTTGCCAGCAGGTAGATGTTGATCAGCTTGTTTGCTAGATTTGTTCATAGTAAAAGAGTTATCAAGACATATTACAAGATCGAAAACACTCTGAACATACACCGCATACAAAGCGTTCTCAGCATGGTACCTGCCTTGTCAATACCTCAATGATATATGCATCAATTAGAAGCGCCCGCCATTATAGCGGATAGAAGATAGCGATGCAATAGGAATTTCCCAGCTTTTTAGCAGCTTTTATCTAGATGACACACTACCCTGTGAATCGAGAGGATGTACGTTCAGGACGTAACGTTCAAAGGCCCAGGCGACGCCTGCATCACGTACGGAAGGCAGCACCGCTGCTGCCGCTGCACGAACTGCTGGCACTGCATTCCCCATTGCAAGACCTAATCCAGCCCACTCAATCATCGAAAGATCGTTTTCCTGATCACCAATAGCCAACACTTGTTCACGCGGTATCTCAAATGATGTGGCCAATTGAGCTAATGCTTGTCCTTTGCTGATGCCAGGCGCTGTGAGTTCCCCAAAGATAGCATGTGATCGAATGGCAGCGAGTCGCCCATCGAAAATATGAGCCAGGCGCACCACCTCACGCTCAACGACTGCTGGTTCTGCTACCAACAACACCTTCGTGGGAGCATGAGCAGCAATGACAGAAGAAAGATCATCGACAACCATAATCTCGACATCATCGGGATGGAGTGCGAGGTACTGATCCAATTCGGGTCGGCGTTCAGTCATCCACAACCGCTCATCAATATACACAATGATGTAGATATTTTCACGCAGCAACAGCGTTATAGCCTCAGCCGCAAGATCCCTGGGCATCCCCACATGGGTAAACACTTCCTGAGTAATGGGATGGCGAATCATTGCGCCCTGATAGCAGATCAGTGGCTCTGTGATATTCAACTGCTGTGCAAAAGGAAGTGTGGCATAAAATGGGCGACCTGTTGCCAGCGTTACGCGAACACCCTGCACTTGGGCCGCATGCACGGCTTGTTGCGTGACCACAGGGATCATGAGGTCACCATCAATAACGGTTCCATCCAGATCAAGGGCTACCAGACGATACGACATACTGCGTCCTTACTCTATTATGTTCAATAACAACATGTTTGGCTCTAACGAGTATTTCTCTGTATTCGAACCACACGATCATGTCCCGCTAAATCTTGATGAAGGGTAATCTGTGCAGATGGAAAATGTGCATGTGCCAATGCCATCACCTCAGCACCTTGCGTTGCCCCAATTTCCAGCAGTACCATACCATCAGGGCCTAGTTTGGATGGGGCATCAGCCAGTAACTGTCGATAGACAGCGAACCCATCAACACCACCATCAAGAGCAAGATGTGGTTCATGTTCCAGAACACCTGCATCAATTTCTGATAATATCGTGTAGGGAGGATTGCTGACGATCATATCAACCGGAGTTTTCAGCGGTGCAACCAGATCTCCTTCTATCAAATGTACTTTTGCAATCACCTTATGTCGAGCTACATTCTTGGCAGCAACTTTGAGCGCATCAGATGATATATCAACTGCGTACACATCAACTTCCGATAATTGGGCCGCCAGTGTCACTGCAATACAACCACTACCAGTCCCAATATCCGCAATGTGCAGTGGTTGTTGCACACGATGTGCGTGTTGTATGGCCAGATCAACCAATAGTTCAGTCTCGGGACGTGGCACCAGAACCGATGAATTGACCATAAAATCCATGCCATAGAACTCTTTGTATCCCACGATATAGGCGATTGACTCACGCTGTGCACGACGTTCAATCAAAGGACGCAATGCTGCGACCTGTGCCGTTGACAGTGTAGCTTTCTGTTCGGCGATCACCTTTACACGCGACCAGCCTAACACATACATGAGCAGCAGTTCAGCATCGAGGCGCGGTGTTTCACTGACAGCACACAAATAATTTGTGGCCCATACGAGCGTGCTGGCAATCGTTTTATTATCATTCATAGGCATACACACAAAAAGAATAGACGACACATTGTGCCGCCCATTGTACCTTACAGTTCTGTTGATGGTGCAGATCAGACAGTTTCTGCTCGTAACACTGTTTCCAAGCTATTGGCTATTCGCGCAACGAGGGCAAATGTGGCAGGATATGCCACAATTTCACGTTCAGGCATGCCAGGTGACCATGAGTAGCGTGCAATGCTGATGCTTGGTTCACCATCTACTTTGAGCACAACTTCCCAGTACGACCGCTCAGCTCCATCACGTTGCGGTGGTAAAGAACGGAGTTGGGCCATGTTCTCACGACTATCCAGCTCCCACACTGCCAATGGCTCTTCTAAATAGCTGAGTTGGCGCACAATTTCGGCAGCCTTTGCACTGAGGTATGTCTGGACTTCGTGGATATCGTCAGTTATTGACACACCCTCACTCATAGACAACATACGCAAAGTCACACTGTACCGATCATTATCGAAGAACTCAAGCCGTGAATGAATTTGCGTTATAGCATCCGTGTGATCTGATGCGTCAGCATTTCGATTTTCAAAGACGGATAGGGACTTGTATTGATCGTTGTGAGAAAGCACCTGAGCCTGTTGATCACCTTCGGCGGCCAAAAGGCGTAACTTGTCAGTGAATAGTGTTCCTATAGTCATTGGTTGGGACCTCCTGTATTGAAAAACACCAATATCAGGTGTTAATCAATTCGTCGTTCGCTAAAATCAGAACCGTCGTATGAAATCAAGCGACGTTTTTCATCTACTATAGTTTCCAGATGGATCGGGCGAGTCCAGATCTTATGGATATTCCGCATCGTTTCTCGTGCATAATCCATCTTGAGATCAATACCCTCGTGCCGATGAGACAGATACATTTCACCGCGGTTGTTGTAGTTTCCGTCCTGAACATAAATAGATGGTTGGCCAAAGTTGGTTAGTCGGAACAGCAATTTTTGCTTCACTTCTTCAAATTCACGCGAAGCAATCTCATAGAAATCGGTGTCGCGGTTATACCGAAACGTAAATAACTGCTGTTCAAGGCAAAATTCAGGTGTAAGAAAGGCATCAATAAACGTCACGTCATTATACAACTTGCGTATTTCAAACAATTTCTGACGACCAAGCCCTAGCTGGCGATCCCAGTTTTTCTTTTCACGAATGTCATCGCACTCGTCATATTCTTTTCCAAAGCGCCCCGTATCCCAACGATATTCGATATCACGTAAAAGCTCAATGCCTAGCTTGTACGGATTCAGACGACCGGGCGAAATTGCGACCACACCGGAATGACGTTCCGCAAAATCGATCACCTCATCATCTCTGAGTGCACGCTTGGTCATAATCTCAGAATGCCAGTAGCTTGCCCACCCTTCATTGAGGATTTTGGTCATTCCCTGAGGAGCAAAATAGTACGCCTCATTGCGAATCACATCTAAAACGGTATGCTGCCATCGTTCAAGTGGCGCATAATTCATCAAAAAGAGCAGAATATCTTTTTGCGGGTTTTCAGGAAAGCGTCTGGTTTGTGACGCTTCTTCCTCAAGTAGCTTGCGTTGTTCGGCAAGAAACTCAGGAGGATTGATGTAATCCTTCATATAGTCTCGCTCGACTTTGAAACCCTCAAAGACGGGCGGTTCATCATAATCACTCACTACAGGCTGAGCCGTCTGAGCTTCGGGTCGACGAATGTATGGTGCATGATAATCAATCAGATTTTCAAGCGAAAGACATGTATCAATAAAGTCTTCTACAATATCATACCCATATCGATCTATGACCCGTTGGATTCGCGCAGCATGATTGGCCATCTCATCCAACATTTTACGATTGGTATGGGCAAACCACATATTGTGTTTGAAGAAATCTACATGACCAGTAACATGCGCCATCACCATTTTCTGTGTGACCAGATCATTGCCCTCCAGCAAATAGGCATATGAGGGATTTGTATTAATCACCATTTCATAGATCGTCGATCCAAGCCAGACATGCCCTTTGATGAGTTGATCATAATCCATACCAAAGCGCCAGTGAGGATAACGGGTTGGGAACCCACCTAAAGCAGCCGTTTCATAAAGTGTACGATAATCAAGCACCTCATAGCTAATGGGAAAAAAATCCAGCCCATACTCTGTGGCATGTCCTTCTATTTCGTCCCAAGCAGCTTGAAGCTCAGGAGGTAAGCGTGTACTTTTCATAGTATTACAATCAGGGGTACGCTGCACTCACACATAAACGCACACCACTAAACTTAATTACCTTTACCGAGAAATTCTTTGATGGCATCATAGATATCATCACGATCTGCAATTTCAGAGATAATCAATGGTTCTTCGCTTCCCAGATACTCTTCGAGATCGTGAGCAAATCGCCCAGAACCATACAACGAGCGTACCTGACCATAACAGAATTGATTAACTTTGCGTAGGAGATTTGTCCGCAACAGTTCAACACACTCACGTGTGTCACCACCACCCCAGTTATCACCATCGGAAAAATGAAATGGATAAATGTTCCACTCTGTTTCAGGGTAACGTTCTTCAATGAGCTTATTGCAGAGTTTGTAAGCAGAAGAGATCTTAGTACCGCCTCCTTCGCGGAGGTGATAAAATGTCTCCTGATCAACTTCTTTGGCCGCTGCATCATGGACAATGTAACGTATCTCAATATCTTTATACTGAGACCGCAGCCATGTTTCAATCCAGAATGCAGTAATACGGACCAGTTCTTTCTGTTCGGTACCCATACTTCCACTGACATCCATCATATAGATAATGACAGCGTTTGACTCAGGCAGGAGTGTTTCCTTCCATGAACGATAACGCATATCTTCACGAATAGGAGTCACAACTGGATTAGAAGGATTATACTCACCGGACGCTATCTGACGCTTGAGTGCCTCACGATAGGATCGCTTAAAGTGTCGTAAAGAGTCAGGTCCCACCCGACGGATACCACTATAGCGATCTTTTCGTGAGACAATATTCTTCCTACCCCTGGGTTCAATATTAGGGAGCTGTAACTCTTCACCAAGTATCTGCGCCAGTTCTTCTAACGGAACATCAACCTCAACAACATGTTGCCCTGGCTCTGAACCGGCTTCACCCTGACCAGGTTGGGGCTCACCCTGTCCAATAGGATCACCAACATCGCCATCTCCCTGACCAACACCACCACCCTGGCGGGCCCCGTAGCGAAACTGTGGAATATCGATCTGTGGCATCGGGATGGATACATATTTTCGTCCCTGACGCCCGATCATCTCACCCTGCGACATATACTTCCGCAGGTCTTTTTTTATCTTTCCTCGTACGATCTGTCGGAAACGATTGAGATCGCGTTCGGCACGTCGTGTAGACATATATCGACCTTCCAAAATGGCAAGTCAGACACAGTTTTATGTCCGACTTGCCATTGTGTCCACTAGTTCTTTGTATCACCCCGTGCAAAGATACTCGCAACATAAGTTAAGATATCTGATGCACTTTGCTCATTGTAACCGAAATCACGAATAAGACGTGACTTAACTACATCAATCCGTTCTTGCGTATCTTTATCAATCACCCGTGAAACGAGTGAGGTCAACTTGATCGAGTCTTTTTGGTCCTCAAATAGCTTGAGTTCAAGTGCTCGATGCAAACGCTCATTTGTACGGTAATTAAAGGTTTTGCCTTCAATCGCTAGAGCACCAATATAATTCATTATCTCACGACGGAAATCATCTTTCCGGGACTCAGGAATATCGATTTTTTCTTCGATTGAACGCATCAGACGCTCATCTGGTTCTTCATACTGTCCAGTGTATTTGTTACGTACGCGCTCACGCTGTGTATACGACTTAATATTGTCGATATAATTGGCACACAGACGGGTGATAGCTTCTTCGTCAGCAGATATGGCCCGCTGCACTTCATTTTTCACAATCTCAGTGTACTCCTCACGTACAACGGATATAAGATCGCGATACCGCTTACGGTCCTCTTCAGAATTAACAAGGGAATGATTCTTCAGACCACCCTCAAGTTCACTGAGAACCATAAAGGGGTTGATATAACCATCTTCTTGATTACTTACCAGCGCATTCGAGATCTTGTCCTGCACATATCGTGGCGAAACACCTTCCATACCTTCGCGTTGCGATTCTTTCCGCAACTCTTTGATATTATCCTCTGTAAAACCAGGAAGTGTTCGCCCGTTGTACAATTTGAGCTTTTGCAGTAATGTCAAGTTAGGTTTCTTTGGCTCTTCAAGTCGCGTTAATACTGCCCACATTGCGGCCATTTCGAGCGTATGCGGCGCAATATGTGCTCTTACCTTCTTGCGATTGAAGTCACGTTCATAAATCCGAATTTCATCACTGAGCCGCGTGATGTATGGGATGTCTATACGAACGGTACGATCTTTTAGCGCCTCCATGAACTCATTGTTTTCGAGGCGGCGGTACTCTGGTTCGTTCGTGTGGCCAATAATAACTTCGTCAATATCCGTCTGAGCAAATTTTTTGGATTTAATCTTATGCTCTTGTGATGCACCGAGAAGATCATAGAGGAAAGCCACATCGAGTTTGAGCATCTCGATAAATTCGATGATACCGCGGTTGGCAATGTTGAATTCACCGTCAAAATTAAAGGCACGTGGATCCGAGTCCGATCCATAAATGGCGATCTTACGGTAATTGATATCGCCGGTTAGTTCAGTTGAGTCTTGGTTCTTCTCGTCTTTGGGTTGAAATGTTCCGATACCAACACGATCTTGCTCAGCAAAAACAAGACGTCGCACACGAATGTGTTTGATAACCTTATTCCAATCACCATTATAACGTAACATGATTTCACGATAGTTATAACGACAAGAAGGACAGAGATCACCTTTGATAAAAATATGCTCTTCCTCAGGACGTCCCGAGTTAAATTGCTCTATAAAGCGTTCACGCGTTTCAATGGGTATTAAGTGAAATGGATCTTCGTGCATCGGACATGGTTCCCAGTCATTTTCCTTCAAACGACCCTGTTCGATATCTTCCACATCACCCAGATACCAGTCATAGGTAAATACGGCCCCATCGTCTATGCGTGAGTAGTGTTCAAGTCCTCGTTTTATGCGCCGTGCAATGGTACTTTTGGAAGAGCCCACTGGCCCATGCAATAACAATACCCGCCGTTCAGTTCCATAGCCCTGTGACGCAGCCTTAAAGAAGTTCACCAATCGCATCAGGTAGACTTCTAATCCAAAGATTGCATCATCTGCATCAAAGCTAGAATCACTGAAGAATCTATAACGTATCAGCCGTTTTTTCGCGTCAATAAATTCTTCAGTACCGTACGACATAATCATGTCATATACACGCTGAAATGCGTTACGTGCTACCTTTGGGTTTTTGGAGACAATCTCCAAGTATTCCGTGAATGTGCCAGTCCAATTGAGTTCTTGGAAACTCGCACGATCTTGCATCTCACTGACTATTTTCAGTAATGATGCACCATCTTGGCTAGTCATCTGTAATTCCTCCTAGTTAGTGACTTTTCACCTCAACCAACGACCAACATACCAGACAGAGAAACACATATCACATCATAGCTACAGCTCTCGTCTAGTAATGCGTTTCGTTAATGTTGCTAAGGTGCAGTCCTAATAAGTGGTAATCCCTGAACTTAATCCGTCTCTGAAAATATAATCCGCTTCGTATGCTGTTGTCATTTGGGCGATAGGTATATCGCTTCTGCTACATTGCTATACCACTTTATATCTCAGGGATCACATAATTTGAGGGAGGCCTGTTATAACAGGTATCGTCAATTATAACAATCTCCATGTCAAGCGTCAAGGCTTCACATAGTACATCAGTTCCATAAACAACGAATTAACCCGTTACCAGCTGTTGTAATAACCTCTGTTATGCGTCATTATATGTAATGTGAATCTCTTTTAGACTACGCAGATGTCAGGTAGTCCTCGACTCATTGTTATGTTGCGTTACGAAAATGGGAGCGGAAGGGATGCAGTTAATTGCGCATCATGATGTGAGAGTATCTCGTGTTGTCCCTCATAATACCGACCAATAGCACGATATTTATTATAACGAAGTGTAAGAAGTTCTTCCGAACTGAGTGTGTGTAATTCATTGAAGTACGGCAAAATAGCATCGCGTACTGCCATAATGGTTGTCTCAAGATCAGTGTGAGCGCCACCATCAGGTTCAGGAATAACGTGATCTGCAATAGCAAATTCGTGGAGATCCTGAGCCGTTATACGCATTGCTTGTGCCGCATCAGCAGCTTTAGATGAATCCCGCCAGAGAATAGCAGCACTTCCTTCCGGCGATGCAACAGAGTAGACTGAGTGCTCTAACATTAATAAACGATCACCAACGCCAATAGCAAGAGCACCACCACTCCCGCCCTCACCAACGACTGTGGTAATAATCGGGACATGGAGACCTGCCATCACCAGAATATTCTCAGCAATAGCACTTCCCTGACCACGCTCTTCCGATTCCATGTCTGGAAATGCCCCTGGTGTGTCAATAAAACTTAGCACCGGAAATTGAAATTTTTCGGCATATTGAAAGAGTCGCAACGCTTTACGATATCCTTCAGGCTTCGGCATACCAAAGTTCCGATGGACATTCTCGCGGGTATCACGACCTTTTTGATGCCCTACAACTACAACTGTGTGTCCATGAAAACGTGCAATACCACCGACCATAGCAGCATCATCGCCAAAACGCCGATCTCCATGGAGTTCCACAAAATCTTCGCAGAGGTTAGTAATGTAGTCTAAGGTGTGTGGTCGCTGAGGATGCCGTGCAACTTGTATTTTTTCCCAGGGTGTCAAGAGAGTTGTCATACGTCAAATCATCTTAATTGATATCATACACTTTATAGTATCAACTTTAGCTAGCAGATTTTACTACAACAGCCCCATTTTGGCGAGCTTGTTCACCATCTCCCTTCAATTTCTGGTCCAAAGGCACCATATGGAGCTGAATAAGTCGTGTAAGTGTCTTACGCAAGTCACCTCGTGCAACAATCATATCGATCATTCCACGTTCAAGAAAAAACTCAGCAGTCTGATAGTTTGCTGGAAGCTTTTGACGTATGGTCTGCTCAATTACACGACGACCAGCAAAACCAATACGTGCACCAGGCTCGGCCAGAATAAGGTCAGCCACTGATGCATACGATGCAATGACCCCCGCATAACATGGGTCAACAAGCAATGAAAAGTGGGGAAGACCAGCGGATGAAAGGCGACTCAGAGCCATATTGACCTTTGCCATCTGCATCAGTGAAAAAATCCCCTCATGCTGACGTGCACCACCAGAGGCATTAATAGTCAACAGCGGAGTGTGGTTATCGACTGCTCTTTCTACAGAACGAGCCAGCTTTTCACCAAAAACACTCCCCATCGAACCACCGATAAAATCAAATTCGGTAATAGTCACTTGTAGCGGAGCCCCTTCAATGCTTGCTTGGCCGCTAATCAGCGCATCACATACCCCAAGCAGTTCACGACTCTCGACCAATCGTTGCTTATAGTTGTCTTTGGGCGAGACAAAGTTGAGTGGATCACCTGATGTCAGACCATGATCAAACTCTTCAAACGAGTTGGCATCAAACAAACCGATCCATTCACGGGCCTTCAAACGCATATGATAGTTGCATTTAGGGCATACTTTGAGATTGTCGATCAATTGCTTTTGATAAATCAATTCACGACACGCAGAACATTTTACCCATAGATTATCGGGAATCTGTGTATCACTTTTACGATCTGAGGGCGTGAAACTTTTTTTATTACGCCGAAAAAATTCTTTCATTAGCCTGCTCCTGGGGCAAATCGCCGCAGTATTATAGCATACTTCACGCAACTCTAAAGATATCTTCTTTAAAAATTACAACTTTTTACTGAGTGTGGAGATAATTTTTATATGATACGTTTTCTCTTCATTGTGACAATTTAGAAGCACAATATATTCAATTATGCTGACATGACTTGATGATAATCTGGAAGAGTGACGGAAAACAGCTTCCCTTTTACACTCTCACTCTGTGTATGAGGGCCGTTTGCTTCTAGCGTTCATAAAATTGCGCTTGCACTACAGCGCAAGTTGTCATATGATATTCAAGAATAATGTGGAGATAGAGTTACTCCACTTCTTGATTGTTTGTGCAAAAAGGAGCCGTGCATAATGCTCGAACTACTCCTTGGGCCTATCGGAATTGCCCTTCTCGCTGTGGTACTGGCTATGCTCATTAGCCTCCTTGTTGTCCAGACCCGCCGCCGCGCAAAAGATGCGGAAATTATCCCTCCGCCAGAAGTGGGCGATTCCGTTGATTATACGTCACTGACGTACGAAGAGCCCACGACGTGGTCAGATCGCTTCCGTCAAGCTTCACCTGCAGCCAAAGCACTGCTGGTATTGTTACCACTTGTGTTGCTGGCCAGCATTGGGATTATTTATTTTGCGTTCCTCTATCAGCCAGGTGCCACTGCAACATCAGAAACACCGGAAGAAGTCGCACCACCACCTGAGATTAGTGACGCATCTGCTCTCGTAGCGGGAGCTAATCGCATTCTGGTCCAGGCCGATACCACCCTCCCTGGTGGTACTACTGTATCAGCCATAATGCGTGAAAACAACGAAGATTTCACTTGGTTTAACACAACAAATGCCACAGCACAGGTTCGTAACAATGCTATTCGTATGTCGCTCTCCCGACAGGATGAAGCATCAACACCTGATGAAGATGCAGAATATACCATTGTGCTTTCAGCAACTCTTTCTGATGGTGAAACGATCAATTTTGATCCTATTGAGCTGGAGATCCCCGCACCAAATCAGGCAAGTTTCTTCCAACAGGCCGCCATTGCAGCAACTGAGGAAGAACCAACCGAAGAGCCAGCACCAGAACCGACTGCAACACCAACCGAAGAACCAGCACCAGAGCCGACTGAGGCACCGACCGAGGTACCTGTTGAACGCACAGCCACGGTCTTTAATGGGGGGAATGTGCGAGCCGCGCCCAATATTGGAGGGCAAGTACTAGACCAGATCAATGCGAATGAGTCGGTCGAACTGCTTGAACAAACTGCTGATGGCACCTGGTATCGCATTACCAACGAACGTGGAGTTGAGGGATGGGTCAGCGTAACCCTCTTAAGTATCGATGCCAGTATCGCTGAAGAGGTTCCAATCGAAGGGCAAGCGGCTGAAGAACCTGAAGAGTCTGATGATCAAGACGCACCTGAAACACTACCAACCGAACCAACAGGTCTAACAGCCGTAGTCTTCAACGGTGGAAATGTACGGTCTGCTCCTAATATTAGTGGCGAGGTACGAGACCAGATCGACGCAAATGAAACCGTCCAACTCCTTGAGCGAACTGCGGATGGTACGTGGTACCGTATTCGCAATGAACGCGAGGTTGAAGGATGGGTCAGTGTCACACTCCTGACAATTGACGCGAGTGTGGTTGAACAAGTACCGATTGCAGAATAGCTTTTTGAAAAAGTTCTGGCTATGCACGATCTCATTTATATCTGAGCGATGCATAGCCAGTTGTTATTTAATCCTTTGGTGGGAGTAACGCATCCCACCAGATGCGTCCTTCGCGGTTCTGCATTAAATCGACGTGGATATGCTTCTCCTCTGTGTACGATAACATACCAGATATACCGTGTTCACGACCAATACCGCTCTGTTTATAACCACCAAACGGTGCGAGCGGATTGATGAGATGATAATCATTAATCCATATAGTGCCACTACGAATACGCTTGGCCACATCGATGGCACCTTGAATATCGCGTGACCAAACCGCTGCACCAAGCCCGTAGATATTTGTATTCGCTAATTCGATGGCCTCCGTAACAGTGCGATACGGGATAATAGAGAGCACCGGACCAAAAATCTCTTCTTGTGCCAGGCGCATATGATTTTGCACCCTGGTAAAAATAGTGGGCTCGATAAAGGGGCCGCGTGCAAAATCAGTCACTTGCACGCGTCTGCCACCTGTCGCAAGTAAGGCACCTTCCTGTTTCCCTAAAGCAATGTATGCTTCTACTGTGGCACATTGACTGTCGGAAACCAGTGGTCCAATATCAGTTTCAAGATTAAGCGGATCGCCAACTCGCATGCCTTGTGCACGGTGAATCAGTCGTTCGAGAAATTCATCGTGCAGTGTTTCAGGAACAAAACAGCGCGTTCCTGCCTCACAACTCTGCCCGGCATTAAAAAACACACCAAAAAGCACACCATCGGTTGCCAATTCCAGATCCGCGTCGGGGAGCACCACACTGGGCGACTTACCACCCAACTCCAGCGTCACGCGCTTAATTGATGCACTGCCCCATTCCATAACCTTTTGGCCAATCTCGGTCGAGCCAGTGAAAGCAATCTTATCTACATCGGGGTGACGGGCCATTGCTTCACCCACAGAACCACCGGGTCCGGTAACCAGATTAAGCACACCATTTGGCAGCAGTCCGGTCTCATGGATAATATTGATCAATGTAAGCGCGGTCAACGGTGTGTACGAAGCTGGCTTTAAGACAATAGTGTTTCCTGTGGCAAGGGCCGGTGCGATTTTCCAAACTGCCATTAATAAAGGATAATTCCAGGGAATGATTTGGCCACAAACTCCAATAGGATCGCGCCAGACAAAATTCCAACTTACCGAAGGCGTATCGATCCATGGGAGTGGTTCGTAAGGTGAACGGCGCGCCAGATCGGCGAATGTACGCAGATGTTCAATTGCCCAGGGGACGTCAACAAATAACGTTTTGCGAAGGGGGGCGCCTAAATTACGTGACTCTAGTTCGGCTAATGTATCAGTATGTTCTTCAACAGCATCGGCAATTGCGTGTAAAATACGGGAGCGTTCGTGAGGTGGGGTGTGGGGCCAGGGTCCATGATCAAACGCGGTACGTGCTGAACGGACAGCTCGATCCACATCAGCGGCAGTACCACGTGCAACAACAGCCATTGGGGAACCAAGCGCAGGTTCATTTACTTGCATAGTTGCCCCATCAAGAGAGTCAACCCAACTACCATTAATGTATAATTGGTAGTGAGGAAGGTCAATGTCGGAAAGAGGTTCCATTATAAGACTCCTTACGGATGCACGTGGAAGGTTCATGCTGCTCTGCGTCATGATACCAGAGATATAGGAACACGACAACCAGCACATGCATACATCACCATTAAAAGTGGACATACGTATAAAAGTGGACATACGTAAGATCTCGTAATGAATAGCGAGGGGAACTCGATTGAGTGCAGAAAGATTACAAAAGATACTGGCAAGTGCAGGGATTGCTTCACGACGCGATTGTGAAGAACTGATTGTCGCTGGAAAAATTGCCGTCAATGGGAAGGTTGTGCGGGTGCTTGGTTCGCGTGTCGATCCTGACATTGATACAATTACCGTCGATGGAAAACCGCTTGAGCCTGTTGTTCAACGGACCTATGTCATGTTGCACAAACCAACGAATGTCATTTCAACCAGCGAAGACACACACGACCGTCCGACCGTCGTAGCGATGATTGATGTGCCAGCACGTATATTTCCAGTTGGTCGGTTGGATCAAGACAGTGAAGGTTTGTTACTCCTTACCGATGATGGTGAACTGACCCAACGCTTAACCCATCCGAGCTATGAGGTTGAAAAAGAATACCACGTTCTGCTTGATCAGACTCCTACATCAGATGCACTACGTGAATGGCGTGAGGGTGTCAACATTGATGGAAAACGTACGGCGCCAGCATGGGTTCAGACACACAAACAAACCAACGAGGGGACATGGATCAGAATGGTCCTTCAAGAAGGGCGCAAACGACAGATACGTATGATGGTACGTTCGCAGGATTATGCCGTGCTCCGATTAATCCGCATTCGTGAAGGACCGCTATCACTCGGCGATCTGGGAAATGGCGAATGGAGACATCTGACTGATGATGAGGTCAAGGCACTCTGGCAACACGCAGGTCAACGCCGCTTTGATCCGATCAGAGCAGATGAAGCAGATCACAAAACGTCGTATCGTACCTCTAAAGACTTTACAACACAATCATCACGAAACACAACATCTGAAACATCACGTGAACGGACTCACAGGCAAACCGATGAAAGGCGTAGCAAACCCCCAACAACCCCCCCCTACTCACGACAAGATGACACACCAAAGCGCGAGTGCAACTCCTCCGAGCGCCGTGACCGAGTGGCACCCCGTTCCTCCTCCAGCAAGCGCTCCTCCTCCGACCGACGCGACCGATCCACCAGGGACGATCAGCACGGTGATACCCGCAAGCGCGA
>WYDT01000009.1 GCA_013122435.1 Chloroflexi bacterium AL-N1 | reverse complement strand
ACGCATGTGGAACATGCTACCATATTTCCACATACCTTTCATGGATTCACACTAGGGAATTGGCCTTTTGTGGTTCACTTTGTGCCTCGAAAAATGTACACGGCGGCTCCAAGCCACCGCTACAGGGTGTGTCGCTCTGGGGTGGTGGTAATTTGCAACCGCCGTTCACCTATTATCTCTATTCGGCGGCTCCAAGCCACCGCTACAGGGTGTGTCGCTCTGGGGTTATGGCAGGAGCCTCAGCAGATGGTTGACAAGCGCTGAGTGTAAACAACCAAATACATACAAAAATCACATGGAGTTGCATATCATTCCAATTGCTTTTTATGTGGAATATTTTCTAGTATAGTAATATTGTTAACAGCCTCCAATAAGGAAGGGGCAACTATCCAGAAAACCTCCCCCGTGCAGGTGGATCAGTTATCGGAAGTTCCGTTGTCTCTCCCATCACCAAAAACCAGCTATATCGAGGACCAAAAAACAACGACAGTGGATCCTCTATAGGCTGTTTCTGCAAATG
Source organism: Chloroflexi bacterium AL-N1 (assembly GCA_013122435.1). GTDB lineage: Bacteria > Chloroflexota > Chloroflexia > Chloroflexales > Roseiflexaceae > AL-N1. The sequence continues at coordinate 287,846 of WYDT01000009.1, read as the reverse complement.
CAGCGTATTATGAACGACAACGGTATTACCATTGGCATCTGTTCTATCTGCACACAACTCGGCGGTCACGAAAAAAGGACTCTCAGTTTGTCCATATGAAAGGCGTACATGCTCTAGTGGTAGACCACCATACGTTTGTAGGGTCTGTTCCAACTCACGCTGAAAATGATACTTTGGGGCCAGTAAGGTTTCGATCTGTTGACGATCATTCTGCTCAAGAGCATTCAGATATACCTGCACCAACGCATCTGGCTGGTCATACACAGGGCGGGTAGGTCTCGTCAAAACCAGTGCTATTATACTGAGGAGAGTACCACCTGTTATGACAATAACAATGAATATGGCAATGTTTCGCATATTCCGCTATACGATGAAACTTCTCATTCCACAGGTTCAAGACTTGCGACAACTTGGAGTAACTCTTCTTCGGTCAATGCGTCCGACATCACCCTGATCCAATAACTAAGATTACCTTCTTGCCAGGACACCCCTTGCTGTGGCACATTCTCCGTATTTGTAGACAGAATGCCCTCTGTACCAAGTACCATAACCGGAGTTTGTGTTTCTGGTCGTGGAGCATTCCCCAAGGCCCCCACCCCTATGCCCAGAATAAAGACCAAATGACCGTCCTCAGTTGAGGCATAGTGGATAGTGTAGGAAGGGGCGTAGTCGCCTTCAGCCTGAACATCAACGAGTTCTGGCTCCGCAAACCGCTCGGGCAACCACGTCGGTCGGTAGATCGGTACCTCAGCAGGCAAGTCTGCACGTGCCTCAATCCATGCTGCTTCTGGTGGCGAAACCAGAGCCTCAGCAGATGGTGAGCAGGCGGTGAGTGTAAACAGGCAGACACAGACAAAAATGAGGAAACATCGCATCCAATATCTCCAATGCTTGTAAACATAATGTTTTACAATCAGGACATGTATTGCGGTAATTCAAGCACCTGTAAAACTTCATTCTGTTGCACGACAGTAAAAGGAAACTGCGTCCGTGGCTCCTCTGAGGAACCTCGTGGCGGGGTAAAGCGAAAGACTTCACCGTTGTTATCCACAAATTCCACCAGAAAAACATGCTCTGTCGGTGACACAGCCTCTTCCAAAGTCACTGAATGTACGGCCAGACATTGATAGCCATTGAATTCACAGGCATTCGTCAAAAGGCCACTATAATCTTCACGATCAACACTGGGATTCATACCGTGCAAAGCTTCGTATGTGCCACCGTACAAAGCGGCTGCGTCCGCATAACGGCCTTCATGCAATGCTGTCAAATAGGTTTCGAGCACTTCACGGGCCTGTTCAGTATCACTATCCACTACAGTTTCGGCGATTTCTGTATCAGTTGAGCGCTCAGTAACTGTCTCGGATGCGTTGCAACCAACGAGTACACTAATACCAAATATAATAAAGACTATTGTTCTGATACATTTGCTAGTTTTCATATCATAATATTCCTGTTCGCATCAATTAAACAAATATAAATAACTCTATAAGATCAGCGTGAGTAAGACTCACGCTGATCTCAAAATGAGTATGTTGTAAACTCTATGGATCACATAAATTATTATACCTGTTTGGTTGAAAACCATTAAAGGCTCCCCAAGGCAGATATCGATATACTACTCGGTCTAGACCTGCATCTACAGTAGACTCATACACATTGGCTCCTCCGTCATCAATTGATCTAATAAGAAATACGTGGGTTACAAAGTCATTCATTATATCACCCTCTTTAAGTGACCACTGATCGGGCAAAGCTGTTGAGATTTCAGGGAGCGTAGAGGTGCCATATTTCTTATCACTTCTTCCCCAGGCACGAGTTACAAGGCCCGAACAATCTACACCACGTGAACAACCTAGCTTACCATATGCAGTATTTGTATTACCAGCCTTATAGCCATCATCCATAGCTGACGTATAATCTGCGGCAGTATTATTTCCGCCCCAGTCATACGGAACTCCTGTATAGGTTCCAGGACCACCAATGTATCTAGGTTTACTGCGACCTGCACAATCTCCATCGGTATTGGTCACATTGAGATACTTTGAGGCACTAATATATGAGTATGCATTTTGTGATATATATTGGCGGTAGATAGAGCAAGAATTAACACCAGACTCACCATGTTGGATTTCTTGTGTTTTGTCGTCTTGCCGCGATTTAACTGGGAGAATTGAAGGTAATGTATCGTAGAGATTGAGTTGTACAACTGATATATACTCAGGTTCTGTCAGAAGTGCGTAAGCAGCGTTTTCACCTAGTGCAATGGGATTGTCAACACGAACAAACTGTTCTTGTAATGGGATACGCGCTAGCCCAAGTAGCTGACCGTCAACACTATACTGATGAAGAACAGTATCTACTAACAATGTACCTGCGGCATCATTCGAAAGTTCAGTTACCTGTGCATAAAAAGATTTGGCAGAATGTGCACCAACTATTTGGACACCACCAAGATCTTGTTCGACAGCGATATCAACACTGTTCCCTCCGATTAGTATAGTTTCATCATGCTTTGTCTCTTGAGCCACTGAAGACTTAGGAATATGGATTGTATGACCTCCTACAGAAAAGCCATCAACAGCTTGTATCCCTGTATTTCCCTGCTCATCAGCTGCTAATTGTCCTGTAGAGTCAAGTAATTTATCAGTAATCTGTGCCCGATCTTCGATAAACAATTCATCGTTGTCGTTCAGTACCAAACCTGTTACTGAGATAAGAAACTGTTCCTTGAAAGGTATATTATATCGCGCAATTAAATCACCTGTATGCGTAAGATGGAGGACAGACGGTTCAGGAGCAGCACTGTCGAGTGCAAAAATACCTTCTTCAGTTGTTTCTATATCTGTTACACCAACTGCCAACTCACTAAGATCGATTTTATCTATGATCTCGCCTGTTTGGTTTATTCGAAGCAAATTGTTAGCTACAGTATTAGCAATGATAAAAGTGCCATCAGGTGCGACTGCTAGAGCTTTAGGTCCCCACTGTAGCATTTCCTCACCAGCAGGTGAATACATTACACCTTCTTCATCAATTGGAAGCTTAAAGAGCACCTTATACTCTGATTGATTACCTTGTGCTCGCACATACGTCATTGGACCAATAAATAACGCGAACAAACCCATTATAATGAACATACCTGCCAATTGCCGACTTAGTCTGTTAAACATAGAACTCCTCCTTTAGTTAAGTTTACACACCCCATCAAAACCGACATAAATACGATTATTAACGCTCAGATAATTCTTAACTACCTCCTTTCTGGTGTGAAATCTATATTGATAATAGCATCCTACATCTTAGGAAATCACTTAGGGAATCAGCCTTTTGTGGTTCACTTTGTGCCGCTCCAGGGAGGTTTGCTTTCGTGAGTAGCGGCGGTTTCTAACCGCCGTCCATCGTTACTCAAAGTCGATGTTTGCGGATCAACTTGTGCAGAGCCGGGGAGAGCGTCTCGTGGGTCTCCAGATGACGCTGGTACTGTCGCCGTGCTGCACGTCGATTACCCAGTGCCAACAAAGCTGAGATCACGAGTTCCGACGCGGTGGCATCGTAACGATCCTCATGCAGTAAGCGTTTAGCACGTGTCAGGCAGGCCGCAAAGTCTTTCTGATCCAGATCATCAGTAGCCAACCAGCGCACCGCTTCACAAAAAACATGGTGATACTCGGCTGCTTCAAGCGGATCATGTCTGGCAAGCGCAAAGTCACCTGTATACTCCTGCTCTACCGACAGAAAGGCTGTGCGAGCAACGTCACGCTCATTCTTGCTGTTGGCCTGTCGTGCAGTATGGGCCTGTGCAAGCCATGTGTCCAGATCGACATCAACCTGAATATGGGAAGCGAGTTGATAGCCCTCTTTTGTGGTCAAAATACACTGTGACTCGCCAGCGTGGGCCAGATTGGGTTCCAACACACGCCGTAGCCCATTGAGCGTGAGGTGGAAGTTATCATTGAGGTTAATCTGCTCCCATGAGTCTGACCAGACATACCGGGCAATCTGCTCTGACGATTGTGGGGCACGGTTGCGGGCCAGACATAACAACATACGCTGCATGCGTAAGACACCCGTATTGCCAACACGCCAGCGTTCTGGCGGTATGGGTTGATCGTCTAGCAGTACCTCGAACTGACCAAAGCAACGCAGCCAGAGTCTGGATACAGCTTGGCGATCAAGCGCTCTCACTCGTAGCAGCATTGTGCTGTAGTCAACTTCAATGGCCGATTGTACCGCCCGCTGGAGTAGCATTTGCATGCGCTGCGGCTGCCACCAGGCAAAGTTACGGTACCCACTGTTGGCACCAAAATGTAGTGCATCTGCAAGTGCTGCGTCACCTGCCGCTGTGTCACCCAGCGCATACTCGACTGCTGCGAGATGCAAGAGCACACTTGCATGATGATAGCGAAATCCACTGTTGGCATAACAGGTAGCGGCAGCCCGTAACTGCTCACGGATATACAGTGAGGGTTGTGTTTCGAGGTCAAGGAGTGCCAATAATACCTTCAGGTGCATCGCCACAATCGGCGAATCAGAGGCCTGTGCTGCAGCCAGATGGGCCTCGGCTGCACAACGAGCTTCAGTATAACGCCCTTGTAGTAACCAGAGCATCAGTGGCCCCTCAGTGCCTTCGCCCCAGCCACCACGCTGGAAACATGCCTCAGCCTCCGCTAATTGCCCTGTATCACGTAGCAAATGACCTTTCGCCACAATGATCCACCGTTCTAATGGACCTGAATGATGATCATGCTGAAGCCCTTCCTCGGCTCGACACAGGAAATCAAGTGCAGTATCAAAATAGCCCGCTCGTTGCTCCAGAACACCTTTTTCGTAAAGGCTCCAGGTATATTTGTACCTCTGTGGCTGATACTGCTCAACTAGTTGGAGTGCATCATCAATAGCAGCGCGTGCTGCAGCAAGATCGCCTACACAATGGTAAGCTACGGCGATATTGCGTTGCAGTGCGATTCGCCAGACCATCCGACGTTCAAGCGTGGTCTCCCGTTGGAGGGCTGCGAATCCTGCACGACCAGAATCAATCGCGGCGTGAAGGTTATCTAGGCCGAGTTCATTGAGGTAACGTGCAAAAAAGAGAGAGGCTGCACAGGTTGGATCATCTGGTAATGGACACTCGGCCATTTCTGCAAGGGCCGTCGCATACTGGCCCAGGTGGTACCGCGCAATCGCAACTTCAGCCAGTGATCGTGCCTGCCCATTGATGTCACCACACGCACCAAAGGCACGTGCAGCGGCATGACCAGATACGAGGGCCAGGCCATACTCACCATGCGCGATCCGCTATGACATTGCTCGATAGCACAACATCCAGGGACTTGGCGCATCTGATGGTTCATCAACATCAAATGCTTTTTCTAACCGTAAACACAAAACACTCTCGGCAGCGCGTTGATCTACGTCATTGTGAGCTACCATCTGCTCGCTCCTCTCATTTCGTTTTGTTAACGATTGTAGTTCTCCATGCTAATGAACCTATAGATTTTGTCAACAAAAAACAGAGCGGCCAGAAGGCCGCCCTGAGTAGCGTACTGTTTTTTGCGATGAAGTTAGTTTTGCACGGTAAAGGTGACCGATTTCGCGCTACTCTCTCCTGCACTGTCGAAAGCCGTTGCAGTCAGGGTGTACTCGCCGTTTGGCACTTTTTGCGTATCCCAACCCAGAAGCTTATCACCATTGTTGCCCTTAAAGTAGTAGGGTGTTTCTCGTTCAGTCCAGGTATCATTCTGCGGTCCAGTCAACGCAAACGTCACCTTCGCAATATTGCTGCCTGTGACGATGGCTTCCATCTCGGCAACGCCGCTCACACTCCCATCTGCTGAAACACCTTTGAACTCAGTCACCTGTGGACCACTGGGTGTAGGGGTTGCAGTTGCTGGCACAGGTGTGGCGGTCGGTTCGGTGTTCTGTATAGTAAACTCAATCGATTTTGAGCCACTCGCTCCGGCACTGTTGAAGGCTGTAGCGGTCAATATATACTCGCCATCTGGCACAGATGTGGTGTCCCAACCTTTTGGATCTCCATTGATATCACCCTTGAAGTAGTAGGGGACCACCTTTTCGGTGTGTGTATCGTTTTGTTGGCCAGTCAGATCAAATGTTACCCGAGCGATATCACTACCTTCGACCGTTGCCTCGATTTCAGCTACACCGCTTACAACACCGTTGGCAGGAATGCCATTAAATCCGGTCACCTCGGGGCCACCGGGGGCTGGTGTCACCGTTGGTGGGACGGGGGTAGCGGTTGGTGGCGTCGTGGTTGGTGGGGTGGCGGTCGGTGCACTACCGTTCTGTCGCTCAACATACAACACGGCTTCGTTTCCGATCCCAGATGGCTTCGTAAAGTTCTGATTTCCACTGTTCACAGTCTTAGTCTGTTGGACAGTTTTACCATCAATTGGGTTGTACCAGGTAAGAGCATAGGTGCCAGCAGTCAGGTTTTTGGCTCCCATATCACCAGGATTCTTGTTTGAATACAGGATATACAAACTCTTCGATTCATTCGCTAAAACCCAGCGAGTGCCGCCATTGGCCAGACCATCATTGGGAGCCATCTCATGAAAACGTGTAGTGTTCATAAAACTGTTGATGCGTCCTAAATCTTCGAGCATTGCTAATGATGGATCAGTTTGTTCATACGCATCGTAGAACAGCACATATCCACCAGCCATCACACTACCCCAGAATGACTGGCGCAGAGTGGTGCGATCACCATCACGAAGCAAATCTTTGTGCCATGGGTGACATTCGGCCATCACATAGACATAGTCGCCCCATGCACCGACATTGTGCAGCCCATCAACACTTCGATGTGAGTCACTGCCACAGACTTGTTGTCCAAAGACGTTGATATTGGGGTCACCAGCATAGGCAAACTTTTCCCCATTGTTATGATGGACACCCAGCGGATGGACGGTGTCGTGCTTGCGAATCTCAGCAGCGAGTGCCTTCATCTTCACAACATCCTGAGCGTCATCACAGCCTTTCATTTTGTGCTCTTCGCCAGAGAGCCACACCACGTGTTGGTATTTTTTGAATTTATTGACAATAGTTGAAACATAGTCTTTTTCAGCCTGTGGAAGCGGAACAGCACATCCCCATGGGCGTGTGCCATCGTCGTACAGATGAAGCCACAGGGTAATACCAGCATCGTCAAGTTGTTTGAAATACCTATCCCAATTGTCAAGCACATCCATGTTGACGCCACTGTTGGGATTGCTGGTATCATTAAAGGGGTTTTCGCTGGCTTTTCCATCACCGCCGTTCGAGCGGATCGAGTGCATATAAATGGCATTAGCACCCGATGTGATGAGATCATCAACGATCTGTTGTTTCCGCTCATCAGAATAGTATAAAAAGCCTTCAGGTCCACCAGCCCCAGCCATAAAATAGGGCTCCCCAGTGTCATTGTAGACAAACCAGTGACCATTGCTATCCACAGTTAGTGCACCACCTGGCTGGGCTTGCGCTGCAGGGAAACTAAGAACGATACTGGTGGTAATGATAAGAACGATGGCAAATGCGATCCAACGGTGAAGGCGAGAAGTTGATACGGTAAGCATAGGTTTCTCCATAGATTTACTTTCGAGAACCAACTATGAGATGGCTTAGTCAACATGGAATGAGTGATAAGATAAGCATAGGTTTTATACCCATGTTTGACAACTCATTATGTTTACAATAAAACACTGAGACCAGATGGATCAAGGTGTCAATAATCAGTTTATGCTCAGGATTACTAGAAGTATGCATCCCATCAGAACCATAAACACAGGTATTGGTAAAAAGCGGAATCCATAAAACGTGCCATAATGATGTACACACAGCTATAATGAAGCTGTTACAATGCTGAAAGATCTGGGAGGTTGTATGCCTTTCGTTGCACATGACACGGCCCGTATCTGGTATGACGATGAAGGTGATGGCACACCAGTGCTGCTTGTACACGGTGGGCTTTTTGAGCCCATGAATGGTGAGTGCTTCTGGGAAACACCCGGTATTGCTGAGGATTTGCGTACTAAAGGCTATCGTGTGCTTGTCCCTGATCGCCGTTTTGGCACAGGGCGCACCACTTCAACCTTTACTGCACACTCATGGGATATCGAAGCTGCTGATCTGGTGAAAGTCATCACCAATGCGGGAGTAGACAAAGTACATCTTATTGCGGGGTCAAATGGCTGTTCAGCGGCGATTCGGTTAGCACTCAACGCGCCTCAACACGTTCGTTCACTTGGGCTCTGCTGGCCTGCCACACCCGATCACCAAGCACTTCAGAGCGCTTTTGAACATTCTGCTAAACTCATAGAGCAACACGGAACCGTAGCCTATCTCGATCTCCTACAGGCACAGGGGGTACCAAGGCCCGAAAGTGGGCAGGCCGGATTTCCCTGGGGTTTCGCCTTACTTCATGATCCCATGTTGACACAGTCATTTCGCTCATTGTCACGTACAGTTGCAGCGAACATCATCCGTAAGACTGCCGAGCAGTTACTAAGCGGAACAGTGCTACGTGGTGTAGATGACAGCGATATGCAGGTACTATCAAATTCTGCTATCCCGCTTGCCATCATGCCCGCTGAACCTGAAACACCTGCTCACCAACATCAAACGGTTCATACACTGACCGGATTTCTTGCTAAAGCTCAGGTTTTAACCGGTTTTCCCGAAAGCCCGAGACCAGAATTTGCCAACATACGATCGGCTTTTAGTGGGGTGTTGAGTATGTTTGTAGGTGATGTAGAAGCTTTATCACAATAAAAAACAGACGATCACAAGAAATTGTGATCGTCCATCGTTCTTTTCATCAAACAAAACGGTCAAGGAGATTACGTTCCGGATTCTTCTTCATCTGTTCCAGGCTGAGTCTCTTCACCTTCACCTGGTTGAGTTTCTTCCTCAGGTTCGGTTTCCGCAGCAGGATCAGCCCAATAGCTTACCAACTGGCCATCGGCGTTGTAGAGAGCACCATCATCCTGTGCTTCAGCATTCCAAATCGTTTCATCTTCAGCGTATTCAACGGTCAGTGTGCCACCCGCTTCTAGTGTGCCTTCAAGTTCACTGTGGGTCTGACTTCCCTCAATGCTACACATGGTCCAGCCTGTCAGATCAATAGCTTCATCACTGACATTTTCCAGAGTCACTACCTGACCTGCTTTATCAATGTCGGAAATATTGACCGGGAAGTCTGGTGCAATACTAGCGTTTGGATCAGCCTGACACTCGTTGAACGAAGGCTCAGGAAGCGGGGCAGGCTCAGGAGCAGGCTCAGGAGCTTCTTCGCCACCGTCCTGGACCTCAACACCTAACAAGCCAAGCAATACGTTGAATGGTGGCTCATTTTCAGGATGGAGTTCGAAGCGTGCGCGCTCAAACATTTGCACGGTATAATCGTTGCCGTCACTCAATGTTTCAACATACTCACCACTGAGTGGCAAACCAAATAAGGCCAGATTTTCTGCTTCACTGAAACCACTGACTCCGTCAAATTCCAAACCGTTCGCACGCCACGCCTCTAGAATTTCACCACATACATTGTGTCCGGTTTCCTCAAAGAACGCACAATCTTCTTGTGCCTCACTCTTGGGGAACTCTTCCCAATTGCGGCCCTGCTGTACGAGTCGATCCGCACCAAGACGGCCTAACAACACATCATATGGGGCTTCGTTTTCAGGATGTAGCTCTAAGCGATTGCGCTCAAACCTCTGTACCTGGAGTGTTTGATCCTCAATGGTCTCTTCCTGTTGGGGTCCAATCGGAAAACCAAAGACCGGTAGACCACCATTTTGCTCCCAGTACTCGCGGATACGTCCTGAAATACAAAACTCCGTCTCTTCAAAGCAGCGTTCATCTTCTTCCTGGGCTGCAACTTGCGTACTTGTACCTGCGACAGCAAACGTACCGGCAAGAAGCGCACCAGCAACACCAATGTTTAATCGTGATCGCCATACGTTGGTGATCAATGTCATACATACCTCCGTCTCACATTGCTAAGACGATAAAACTTCGTGGTGAGAACGAATAAAAAATATCTCACCAAGCGGTTATTTTTTAGCAAGAAATGTGCCGCGAGATAGAAACACTATGTTCAGGATGCACACCAGCGATTGGTGACAATCAAAAACAACACAATATGCTAGAATACACGTATCTTTCTTTGAGCAAAGCAATAGCATGTGTTGCGAGTTAGGATAATGCATGACCATCCCCCATCAACGACAGAATCCAATGCCTGATTCAGATCGTCCAGAGGCTGCGGAGCAGATTCCACACCCCCAGCTTATCTTTACCCTGAATCTTGAAGGATCAATGTTGTTACAGTTACTCCAGCAACCCGGTGTCCTCAACATCCTATCCAAACATCGTTACAGTATAGCGCTGGGCTTACCGGAGTTTGACGAAGAGCATGCAACAGCAGCACGATTGCTCAACGAACATAGCATTCCTCTGGTGGCCTGGTTGATTTTTGCTTCAGAAGATGATGACGCCTTTAATGCCCAAAATTACCCACAGGCGTTAGCGTGCTACCGTAAATTCCATGTATGGACAACTGAGCAGCAACTCCGTTTTGACGCTATCGGGCTGGAGATAGCCCCACCCACTGAAGCCGTACGAATGGAAAAACACTATGTACGCCACATCATCAATCGCATCCGTCTGGCACACGACAATGTGCTCTACCCGGCAGCCCAAAATGCATATGGCGAACTCATTGCGATGATCCATCGTGATGGCTACGAAGTGCATACCTATCAAGTACCTCTTATTGCCGACGACCGCCGTATCGGTACCACGTTGGTTCAGCGGGCCTTTGATATTGTTGATATTCCTACAGACCTGGAGGTTTTAATGTGTTCAAGCGGTGTCCCGATAGACGCACTCAATGGCGACCTGGGGGGCGCACTCATCACAAGTTATGGGCCAGCAGCCGATGCGATTGGTGTGGGGGGCATAGGCGAACTGGGAGAGGAAGAACACGCTTCTGCGTGGCCGATCCTCCATCGCGATCTGCTGCTAGCGGCACAGTTTACCGATGTCATCTATATCGATTCGCTGGTTACATGTGTGGAACGAAAGCTATTGCCACAACTTATAACCGTAGATTGGGATGCGCCCGCCAAGGCCATGCCTCTGCGTCAGGGATTAGTCACTGTTGCCCGCAGTGTCCTCGCTGTGGCACTACTCACCAGTCGCTTTGGCCCAACGGTGATCGCATGGTCAGGATGGGCATTGGCACTGCTTTTATGGCTGCGTGGACAGGGCTTTCGCAAATACCGCTTACCTCAGTGGCGCAGCCGCCTTGACAAGCGCAAAATCGATAAGAAAACCGATGATAACACTCAAACGTGACCATGCTCTATATTGGTATGAGCTGCGAACCTGCTGAAGTATTCCATTTATCTACCTGCTTCATCTGTCTCGTCGGTGCTGGTTGTCTGGACCGCACGCCAGTAAAGTGCTAGCGCTGGACCAACCACCAGCCCAACCGCCCCCATTGCCAAACGGATCGAAACATTGCCGATGGCACCAAACACTGGCCCACCCACGATTTGGTCGAGCGAGTCGATCGGGCCATTCATTGAGCGTACGGTGGAGCGAACAAACGAAGGGATGTTGCGATTCAGCCACATTGCATAGAGTGGACCCATTGATCGTTCGTAATGCCGAGGTGGCACAGAAGGCCACGACAGTTAGCAGGAAATTCCCTGCCAGCGCAAAAGCGAGTATGCTGACGAGACGCATACCATCGATCAGGAGCAACGTACGGGCGACACTGCGGTCAGTGATCTCTGTCATGTGTCGATTGAGCAGTTCTGCTGCACCAATGCTCAACAGCGTGGCCATGGCACTGATCATACCAAACCACATGATCGGTGTCAGTTCACTAACAGTTGGGAAACGAAAGCTGGTCTCGAAGTGGTACTGCCAGAGTCGATCAAGCCCTTCTCCAGAGGCACCGACGATTGTGCCAACTGTGAGAATAGTCATCAATATTGGACGTGTTCGTATCACTTTTGTTCCAGCAACGAAGGTGTGTCGCATCTGTGCCCAGGATGAGCGCTCTGCACGTGGAGTAGGATGAAACCCTGTTTCAGGCATAATAACGATCAGCATGAGTCCTAATGCTACCATTAGAAGACCACCCACCCAGATCGGCAGGTTAAGCTGGATACTTCCCAGGCTCATGCCAACGACAATGCCCACGAGTGTGCCAATCTGGGCGATCTGTGCCGCACGGACAAAGGCCTGACGAGAACGCTCCTCGCCGATCTCATCTACCATCCAGGCATCCGTTGCACCACTGGTAAAGGTAAAACCAAGACCCCAGATCGCCCACGCTACCAAGATCGGGCCAAGCACTGGCACTAGCCCCTCTAGCACAGATGCCAGCCCCATCAGGCAAACACCGATGATAATCGAGAGCTTCCGACTGTACGTATCAGCGACTATGCCAGTTGGAATCTCGAAAAGGAATGCAGCAGCCTCAAGCACCATACCCACCAACATAAGTTGAAATGGATTCATACCAACCTCGTTGATACGATACAGCGGTGCAACGGTGAAAATCATAGCCAGCAGAAATGCCGAAACGCCTTTGAAAAAGACATACACTATCAACGGGGTAAATCCCATACAGTCCGCTTTCTTCTCTGGCATACTCAAGCTATTCCAGAGCAATACACTTACTGCCATATAGTTTGTGTGAGTCTAAGGTATGGTGATGGCTTTGTACTAGAAACGTACGAACTACCTCTCTGGAACAATGCCCAAATGGTTAGCTCATCATTCACTAAATACTTTTACGGATGACAATACGTTCAGATTTTTGTATACTATGCTGAAATGTGCAGAAAACACGCAACACTCAAGACCTCTCGGTCGTCTTTTCCCTCAGAACACATTCCTGCTGTACCGAAAGGATCTCTTTCATGCATACACACCGCTGGCGGCTTTTGATTAGTGTAGGATTGTCGATAGGAATTATCATACTGGCCTACATCAATCGCCACCACATTCAGGAATCATTTTCTTTACTCAGACAAATCCAACCTATCTGGATCGTCCTGGCCCTCACCATTGAACTTGTTAGTTTCTTTGTTGCATCACAAGTGTATCATCGTGTTTTGCATTCACTTGGGTATAAGCTCGGTATCGTCCGTATCTGGGCCACCGCGTTAGTAGCTATTGTGGTGAGTCAATCCGTCCCGGCAGGTGGTGTGGCGAGCTATGCCTTCCTGATGCAATCCTTTCGCCGTAGTGGTATTCCCTCAGGGCATTCCGCACTACTGGCCTCATTGGAAGCACTTAGTTATGCAGCAGCGATGCTGCTCTTTTTTGTTTTTAGCATTTTTTACATCGCTGCATACAGCACTGGTGGTACACCGGAAGGAACTATGATCGCGGCTGGCGTTGGCACATTTGTGATCAGTGGTGCTGTCTATGTGCTCACGCGCGATCAAGAGATGCTGGCCGATTGGTTGTTGAAAATCAAGAATACGATTGCCCGTATACTACGGCGCAATTGGAGCGATGGCCCCATTCTCAGGATTGTAGAAGACCTGGCCTGCGGACGATCACTGATTATTACACGTCGTAGCGAAGTCCTACGCTTGATCGGTATTCAACTCTGTGCATTATGTGGCCATAGTATCGCATTGCTCATTGTGTTACATAGTCTCGGTGCAACAACATCTATCTTTGTGGTCATGTCTGCATTTGGGGTAGCGCTGATTTCCAGCACCTTTAATGTCTTACCAGGTGGCGGTGGAACGGTTGAGGCGGCTGTGGTGCTGTCATTACAGAGTCTTGGTGTGGGAAATGAAGCTATTTCAGCTGCTGTTATCTTCCGTTTGCTTAATTTCTGGCTTCTTATACCTGTAGTTGCTATTTGCTATCGCTGGATTATGCACGGATCTGCTGTTCAGGCAACCACTGTCGTTTCCGCTGAACAGTAACGTAGATACACCCTGGCTATGCTTTTGTATGTGCAACAGCCCACACACGCAGATTATCGTTGACTCCAACACCCAAGCGCTTGGCAGCATTGCTATTACGAATCGCTAACTCCAGACGACCACTACTCCCGATCAACGCAATAAGCTCACCGAGTGGTCCATCTGCATAGGTGCGATACAAGCCAGGTATATGCTGGCCAATAATCTCCACTGTCAAGCCCTGTATTAAATTAGACTGCTCCAGATGTGACAGCTCGATATTCGTGATACAGTTGCCAAAATGATCCACATGCACAATACGGCCAACTAGTGCACCTGTGCGGCCATTCACAGGTTCCACCACATCGGCCTCAGTTAATTGGGTGATACGAGAACCAAATTCGGTGAGTGCAGTACCATTTACAATATGTGCTGCCACCGGCGCAAAGATGTCACGTCCGTGAAAGGTGTTGCTCACTTCTGAGAGCCAGAAACGGCGCTCTGTTAGATCGACCATATCACACTGCTCAGGGTCCCACCGTTGCAGTGCATCACGCCATACGGATGTCAACACACCATTGTCAGGCGCGACATAGAAAGCCTCGGGTGTCTGCAATGCGACTGGACGACGTGTCCCACCAACACCTGGATCAACGATGACGAGATGAACAGTCCCCACCGGAAAATAACGATGAAATGTGTGTAGGGTGTACGTTGCCTCTGGAATATTTTGCGGATCAATGTGATGGGTAATGTCGATCATACGGGCTTCTGGGGCAATATTCAAAATCACCCCTTTCATCACACCAACATAGCTATCTGTATGGCCAAAATCCGTTGTCAGTGTGATTATACCATTCGGTCGCATGGTTCCTCCATATGGGAGATTGTGACTCCTAGCAACATTCATGTGGGCACTTCGTATCTTTCACGTACACTGTCACTTGCCAATTTCCGATCGTATTCGTCCCAATTCTACATCAATATCCGAAAGCTCACCCTGAACCACGGTCAAATGTTCTCGTTGAGTGCGAATAAAGCGTGTATACGGGGCAATCGCCTCACGAATACGGCCAATCATTTTGTCTAACTCACT
Organism: Chloroflexi bacterium AL-N1; assembly: GCA_013122435.1. GTDB lineage: Bacteria > Chloroflexota > Chloroflexia > Chloroflexales > Roseiflexaceae > AL-N1. The sequence goes on along the minus strand of WYDT01000009.1, from coordinate 272,804 downwards.
ATCGAATTGCTGTTGCATGGTGTGTAACAATTGCTCACGCAGCGTGTTGATTCGTTCACGCAACTGTCGCTTGACCTGGCGACGCTTGTTTGGCAGGACATAGAAACCTGCCAGGGCAACCAGACCAGCTGTCAGAATGCCTGTCACATCTAACCAGATAGAATTAAATGCAGCAATAAGCAATGCCCCGATACCAACCGCGCCAGCCTCGGTCAATGCTGTAGCGGCTAAGGCATTACGCACATCATCACCAAACGCACGTGCTTCCGCCTCACGATCGTAGGTATTGACCACTTGTTGCGTGGTCAGTGCAACCGAGTCGATGAGGGCAGCACGATTGTAGTCAAATGACCCACCCACATCGCCGATTAAGCCATCGCGATGCTCGGGGACACGATTGCGTTGTAAGTAGTCCATAATCGATTGCCACAAACGCAAATTTTTCTCAATCATCCAGTCGATCAGGCCCTGAATGCGCTGTTCAATCTGTTGCGGCACATCGGCTAACACCTCACGCTCAAATGCTTCACTTACACGATCCGTGTGGCGCAACTCCATAATATTCCCAAGACGAATGGTGTTATCAAAAAAGTCCATACCCCGTAGTTCAAAGTTATTGAGAATATTTTCAACCTCGGTTTGATGGTAGACAAAGTCTTCGCCGAGGTCATCTCGGAACAGGCTCAGTTGGCGCTCGATGTTGTCAAGGGTTGCAAAATCCTGCTGTAGCGTCTCCAGACGGCCTTCAGCAACTTTGAGGTATTTGTCGGTCAGATGCTGTGCAACACCAATGGGCGACAGGAGTTTGAGGCGCAAACGTTGCTCTTCATCAAGAGTCTCAAGAATGTACTGCTCAACCGTCTCGAAATTGCTGGCTTGCCACAGCGCTTCATCGACCTGCCCATTGCGGGCACGCTGAGCCAGACGAGCAGAAATGGGAAAGACCTGGGGAGTAAAACCCAACAGATCACGTGCATTCTCACGGATAAAGTTTATTACTTGTTCGACTTCATCGGTCTCAAGCAGATCGACTTTATTGAGGATGATGATAATTTTTTTCCCCCATTCCTGAATCGCGGCCAGGAATGAGCGTTCGCTCTCGGTAAAGGGGCGATCTGCCGAAGTCACAAACAGCACCAAATCTGAACGAGGGATGAAATCGCGGGTCAGTTCTTCGTGGCGGCGAATAATTGCGTTGGTACCAGGAGTATCCACAATAGCAATATGCTCAAGCACGGTCGCAGGAAACATATATTCAATCAGAAATTCTTCCACGTTGCGCTCCTGAGCTTCTGTGCCGTAACGAAGCAATGTGATTCGATCAGTCGTTGGTGTAACACCCTCACGGAGAACTTTATCCCCCAGTAATGCATTAATAAAACTGGATTTGCCAGAATTAAACTCACCAGCGATCACTAATAAAAAAAGCTCGTCGAGGTGTGCAAGAGCCTCATTGAGCGTTCGCATATCGTGTGGAGTAACATCAGCACCAAAGCGTTGCAGCGCATCACGTAACGACGTCAGCGCACTACGTTCCCGTTCAAGCAACAACTCTTGACGCTCAGTAAGTACACGTCGCTTACCTAATAAACTTGGCACCTTCATTTTACCTTTCGTTGTTGTATGGTTGACTTATCATCCAACCAGAGCAGTACCCCAAAATACCACTAGCAGATGCCGTACCAATCACAGTATTTCGGCTGCTCAAAAGCCTTATGTGAAGGCAGATTTCGCTCGGCACAAGGCAATTACTGACATGTCGTAGAAATCTGTACAGCAAACGTGGGAATACGCATCACTCCAAGTGTACCATCGGAATGCATTGCTATGCAAGTTACATGACACAATTTCATCAATATGTCATTTTCATGATGGCAATAGCCGTGTCATCACCCCTTTCCTTACGGTACATACTAGGTGTGAGCTGGTAATTTGACAGACCCCGACTGTCTGTCGGCCATGAGGCCTTCCATTTGCCAGCTCACACCTATATATACTAGCATGACCTATGACGTATCAGTTACACAAGGTAACCCTACTATTCATGATCATCAAACACATCATCGGGTATCAGTATGCTAGCACTATAAAGCGAGAATGCCATGAGCACATATCAAAAGATGTTAATTGCTGACGATGAGCCTGACATCCGTGAACTTTTGCGGCTCTTTTTTGAACAGCAAAAGTTTGCAGTCACTCTCGCTATCGATGGGCTGGACGCCGTTGCCAAAGCACATGATGTCAATCCGGACATTATGCTTCTGGACATCCAGATGCCACGAGCAACAGGCATTGATGTCGTACAAATGTTACGCAATGAAGAACAATTCAAACATACACCAATCATAGCCATAACCGCTTTTGCTCGAAAATACTCCAACGCCGATCTTGCTGAGGTCGGATTCAACCGCGTCGCATCTAAGCCCATTGATTTTACACAACTCCAGATGCTCGTTCAGAAATTGTTACAGCTCCAGATAACATGACCAATACATGCTCAAACAGGATTATTCAGCTACAATTATTTGATATCATGTTCCCAATCATCCCCACCCTCAGTTAAGAAACGTTTATCGTACCTTGAATAACAAGGTGCGATTTTTTCATACCAGAAAGACCTTTTTACTCTCTGGAATAGCCTAAATCATCATTGTGCCAAGCGGTCTTGTCCTGACAACGTTTATGCCACAATCGGCTATAATAGCGTAACCACATTCCAGCATGAAATGTAGACAACTATGCTCTTTCAGAGATACAGCATGAGTCATGAGGAAGGCCATTCGTATGGGTGTATTATGGAATGTATCCATACGAACAATAAATCCACCAACATTTGGTTGACACATAGAAGATGCCGTCCAGTAGGATCAAGAATGGGGTGACGACTGTGACCTTTCAAATTACTGATTTTCCACGTATTCTACCCGAGTTGATGCTCCTCGCCCTGGGACTGCTTGTGCTTGGCTCGGATGTACTCGAACGCTGGGGGAATGATCCCAAATCAAAGCTTGAACGCCGTAAAGCAGCCGGGCAACTTGCCGCTATTGGATTGGGCATTGTCTTTGTGGTTTGTCTGGTGCAGAGCGGTTATCTTTTTACAGTGCGTGAACCACTTCCGCCTGGTGGCACCAATGGTTTGCTGAACTTTTTTATTAATCTGGGGCGGAACCTTCAGGCAGCCGGACCCGGTGGCGAACTGAGTGGACAACCCATTCTGAGTGCCTTTGCGACGGATAATCTCACGATGGTTGCACGCTTAATCTTTATCGGCGCAGCCTTCTTTACAACCTTGCTGATGCTTGACTTCAAAAACGTCAGTAATCCTGGAGAATTCTATGCCCTGCTCTTGTTTTCCACCGCAGGTATGTGTATCATGGCAGCCTCTACCGAACTCATTCTCGCGTTTATCGCCCTTGAGCTTTCCTCAATCACACTCTATGTACTGGCAGGATATCTCCGTAACGATGAACGCTCAGTTGAGGCAGGGCTCAAATACTTCCTCTTTGGAGCGATTTCATCAGGTATTATGCTGTACGGTATGAGTCTTGCGTATGGGTTCACTGCCAGCGTCAATCAAGGTGCTGATCCGAGCCAGGCCATAGGAACGACATTCTCTCAAATAGGCCAGGCCGTTGCAACGACTCAACAGGCTGGACAGGCTGATGGCAATCTTTTAATGGTGACACTGGCGCTGATATTTATCATTGCCGGTTTAGGTTACAAAATTGCCGTGGTGCCCTTCCACAGTTGGTCTCCTGATGTATATCAGGGAGCACCAACACCAATGACGGCGTTTATCTCCACTGCTTCGAAAGCTGCGGGTTTTATTCTCCTGTACCGTCTCCTAGTAACGGCCTTCCCCAACGTGGCTGGCACGCCTGGATTTAACAACGGATGGACAAGCTTACTCGCGTTTATCGCACTGCTGACGGTAGTGATCGGTAATTTATCAGCACTTCCACAAACCAATGCCAAACGCCTACTGGCCTATTCCAGTATTGGACACGCGGGCTTTTTGCTTTTAGCTTTTCTCCTGGGCGGGCTTGCATCACCAGACAGCCAGACCTTCGGAACCGCACCTTTACTCTACTATTTGATCGTCTATACGTTTATGTCGCTGGGAGCATTTGGCGTTCTGGCTGTGGTATCAGAGAGTCTTGGTGGCGACGATATGAGCGATCTGAGTGGCCTGGCGAAACGCAACCTGGGTCTTGCAACCATGATGAGTATCTTTATCCTCTCACTGGCCGGAATTCCGCCCTTATCAGGCTTTTGGGCCAAATTCTTTGTGTTTATGAGCGGGTATCGCGCTGGCGCATTACCACTCGTTATTGTGGCAGCAGTGATGACAGTCGTAAGTCTTTACTATTATCTGCGCTTCCTCAAAGTCATGTGGATGCAAGAGCCTTCATCAGATGAGCGGGTTATCACCCCACCCGCTATGAATACAACGATTATTGCCACAGCCGTGCTTGTCATCGTTCTGGGGCTATTCCCTAATCTTATCTGGGGAATTCTGGATCAAGTGGTGGTGATTGCGGGTCGCTAGAACAACCATACTTGTACAACACACGACAGAGGGAGGAGCGTACAATTTACCCGCTAACTAAACCGTATTACGGTGAATCCTGCTCCGAGAGCAACTCGTCGGCAGCGGCAAGTAACGCCGTTATGCGCTCTTCCGGTGTCTCTTTCGCACGGAGGTATAATTCTAATGCCCGTCGTGGCGTCAGCCCATCCAATACTTCCTGATCATCGGCCCCCAGACGATTTCGCATTGTTCGCTCAACATCGATCTTGATCGTTGCCACATGGAACGCACCGGCATCATCAAGTAATTGTTGTATTTCCGCAACCGAAAGTTGTTGGGCCTGTTCATCATGGGCAACAACCTGCACACGGACGATGGCATCTTGCACAGTGTGTTTATTGATAGCTACTGCTACGCGGTGCCGTGGTTCGGTGTTGTTGCGTACATCAACCGCGATCGTTACAAAAGGTCGTGATGTCAGCTCGCGAAAGCGCCAGCGGGTGTGGCCCTTCTCAAGCTCGACCAACACACATCCTTTTGCCTCACGCTCCTCACCAAAATCGATGCGCTCAATGCTTCCGGGGTAGACCACTGGTGGATGCTCCCCTAACACCTGATGTTTGTGAATATGCCCCATCGCTACATAATCAATATGTGGTAAAGCGAGCATACCTTTAGGGATAACGAGATCTTTGCCAAGCATAATCTGCCGCTCAACTCCCACCGTCGCGCCATCAATAGTGCAATGCATCGTTAGTATTGAGGGGATGTCGGGATCAAGTGCTTCAGACGAATACGAGAGAAACTGTTCAACACGACTCAGAAGCAGCATCTCGACTTCAAGAAATGAGGCCAGGCGGAGTTCTTCCTTCGTAAGTAATGAATGGCGTGTGATCCAGGGAACCGTAATAAGTTGTAGCGGTCCAGCGCGCGTGTCGATCTGGTGCATGCCAGGCCGATCGGCAATCACTACTCCCTCAACAGCCAACGTGTGAAAAATCTCAATGGCGTGGGCACGACCTGCGGCAGGCGATACATCATGATTGCCAACCAGAATCACGATGGGCATATCAGCCTTGCGTAAACGATGAATACGTTTCGCGAATTCGCGCTGGTGGGTGGGGTTCGGTGTGCGATTTTTATAGATATCACCGGCGATCAACACCAGATCCACTTCTTCAGATAGCGCAAAATCGATGGCTTCATCAAACCGATCCAGATAATCGTGGAGACGTGTGTGCAACCCTGTAGTTGGGTTAACACGACCGTAATTTTCCATGCCAATATGTAAATCGGCCAGGTGGAGCATTTTAATCATGGTGTATAGCTACTTTATTGCTTATGAGAAAGCCGTATTTACTTCTACATATACCGTTTCTGCATTGTACGTAGATCTGCATCACTCGTCAAATATAGAACATTTTTTCTAAAAATGCTTGCCGCTCAAGGGAGAAAACCTTTGACGATTTACAACTTTTCCCACCACGATATATCCCACACCCATGGGATAAATGGTTGGGATAATGTGGGATAATGTGGGATAAGTTTATGATGTTGTGTGTAAACCTGTTTTCTCACGTAATTTAGTTTTACAAAATAATAATTATATTAATAAATAATCCTACTTATTAGAATATAAATTTGACTTTCTCTCAGTAAAGTGATATATTCAATTAAAATATATCATATATTATTTATTCGGTGTTGAAAGGAGCAATCAACGATGAGTTTTCGCAACGTCGCTCTGATTATTCTTGTAGGAACCCTGGCTGGTGTTATTGCCATTATGCCTTCTACATCCATGGCCAACGACACAGATCGCACACGCGGCGGTTTTCAATTCACTCCACTTCCCGACTCAGCCGTCTGTACTCCAGAAGGCAATGTCAGCCAACCATTTGTGTTGCCCACTGGATTTACCCAAACGTTGATCGCAAGCGAACCTGATTTTCCCGATGTACCCGACCAAAACACCGTAAACGAAACTGGACCTGACTCTGGACGTTTTCTCTACCGTGTACACCGCACCGATAACAATGGTGCTGTTTCGGTGACGGATCTACGCACTGGCGAAACCAATATTCTGGCCCAGCGTGAAGACTGGGATGAACTTGATGGTATCGTCTGGACACCATGGCGTACTATTCTCGTTGCTGAAGAGACACTTGAGGGTGAAACTCCCGATCCGGATTTCCCCGACGCCGAGAGTGGACTTATCTATGAGTTAGACCCACACACTGGCGAAGCTACGGTGCTGCCAGCACTAGGAGCCCGACCACACGAAGGTATTCGTTTCGACCGCTTTGGAAATATCTATGGTGTTTCAGCCGAGCAAAATCCTGGCTATATCTATAAGTTTACCCCTGATCGACGTGGCAATCTTTCCGAGGGCCAACTGTTCGCACTCAAGATTGTGCACGATGCTGGGGAGCAAACTGGCCTTGCTCGTTGGATACCACTGGATCGCGATACAGTGAAAATCAACTCCGACGCAGCTGCGCGAGCTGCTGGTGCAACTGGCTACGGAAGCCCTGAGGATGTCGAAACTGCTGTCAGTACTGGTCGTGATGGTAGTGGTGGCCGTATTCTCTATGTGTCATTGAGCGATGAAGACCGCGTTCTAGCTATTAACCTCAGAAATGGACGAGATGTTGCGATTGTCTCTAACTATGTAAAAGAAGGTGTAAACGCACCTGAGGATTTTGATAATCCAGATAACCTTGCGCTCGACCGTGCCGGCAATCTCTACATTAACGAGGATATCGGTGGTTCTTTTGAAGAAGGCAAACGCGCCGGCGATGACATCTGGGTTGCTCCACCTGCTCGTGGCACTGGCAACCCAGCAGGCAATTTGCAACGCTTCGCCTCACTGACCGCTTGTAACGCTGAGGGTAGTGGTGCCTACTTTAGCCGCACAGGTGACGCGCTCTATGTGAACATCCAGCGGGGTGAAGACGAACCCGATCTGGCCATCGCTATTGGTGAAGGAAATCCCTATCCTTAAGCACATGTATGACCCAATCCTGAAACTTCAGGGTTGGGTCGGCTCTTTCAAGAGCCTTGTATATATGTAGAATTACTTTTGCTGAATGAGGAAATGATGGTAACCATCACCCGTTTTCTCGGCATTGACCGTAAAATGCATTGACTCTATCCAATCACGTACTTCTTCCAATTTTGGATAGTAGTGATAGCCTTCTTCATGCACCCATTCACTCCAAACAATAGGTAAACCCAAGGTTTTGCCAACCTGATAAGCGTTTTCAATCTCGTTGTTGTTTACTAATTTGACCGTGAGATAGAGATAACCTTGCGATTTGAGTGCCTGATGAAAATTGTATAAGACGAGCGGCCAATCTTCAGGAAAGACATTTTCCAGCGCATCCACACACATGATCCCATCGAACGCACGCTGATAGCGTATTTCCTGCAGAACAATCTTTTTAACTGGTACTTGCGGGAATTTTGACCGTGTACAAAATAGCAGACCTTGTGATTGGTCTATTCCAACATTAAGAATAATCGACCAGTACTTACCAGTCCCACAGGTCGCATCGAGTATCGAACCCTGCAAATGACATAGGTCAACTAATTGACGAATAAAACGCTGATGGGTCGAGTTGAGAGTAGCACCCCAATATTCATCATAGCTGGGCGCAAAGAGCGTATCCATGCGTTCTTCGGCCAATCGTCGCTTTTCCCGGAGCCAGGCAGTCCGCTCAATTGATGATGGCATATGTCAACCTCCTCAGGTAATGACTACTTATTCCTGCAATGCCTCTACGACAAATCGCAATAATGTCTCGCCCAATTCACTTTGATTTGCGTATATCCCCGGACTCTGCACAACAACAAGATCAAGGCTGGGGCACACCCAAATGTGCTGGCAACCTGCTCCCGATGCAGCAAAGGCATCGCGCGGAAGATCGGGCCAGATTGCACCATGATCGTTGGACCAGAAGCCCAGACCGTACGCGTCATGAAAGCGTGCATCTACCACATATTGTGGTACCTCAACAGCACTTGTTGCCTCGCGCAGCCATGCTTCTGGAACAAGTTGTTGCTCACCCCAACGACCATAATGACGCCACAACCAACCCAGCCTGGCCATATCAAGTGCAGTTGCCTGTATACCATCGAAATATCCAAAGACGCCCAGGCGTGCATTCGGCTGCAAAGCAAAGTTGTATGTATAATAGCCCCAACTCGCGTTCAGCGGATCACGTAGCCAACGATCAAGGAGTGGGGACAACCCTGGCGACCCCTCGGGATTATTCACATCCCACAGCCCATAACTGCGCGCAATCGCGTGGCTCAGGATGTTCATACCATAGGTCTGATAGTGAAAAACTTGCCCCGGCATTTCGTCTGGCTTCATATACCCCGAAGTATTGGATATGAGTTGGCGAAAGGTGATCGCACGATCTTTTCCAAACACATAACGACCAGGCTTTGGTCCCGCATGCGCTGGAACATCCATCATCTCCGGGTAATACTCGTCCACCTGTGAGTCGGCAGAGGCGATATTTCCTTCCTCAATCGCTAGTGCCAGCGCACACGAATAGACAGATTTCGTTGCTGAAGCCAGTTCCAGCTGTTGTTCACGGGATATCCCACGATTCCACTCAGCAACTACGCTCCCTTTGCGTACAATAACCAGACGATAATTGGTATCCTGATTCTCCAACCACCACTGTGCCTTGTGTAGCTTTTCAGTACGGAAGCCTGCATCCTCAGGTGAGACTGTGCTCCATAATTGGCCGGGAAAGTGTATTTTCATGATGGTTCCTTTGGGTGCTTTTCCCATTTTTACTGTATGTCTGCTGACCATTAATTGAGCATTATAACCCGTCTATTTGAAAGAGGAAGTAGTGAAGATGCAGATACATCCTGATGAACTTTGACATCGAAATCATAATAGCGATTCGTAGGACATCGGCGCTCTGGTATCGATACAGAGTTTGCAGACGGCCAACTCGTGGCGTATACTCAGATAAGCTGCGGTTGTTCACTCAATGAATAAGAAAGGGGTGCCTAATCAATGTTACGTGTGATGATCTTGTTATGGGGTTGGTGGGCATTGCTACAGCGAATGTTAGTCGCACATCTTGCTGTTATTAACGAGGGTTCCCCCACTCCTGACCGTGCGCTGGTCATTACGGACGCCACCATTGCACAGGCATTCTACAGTCGCCTCACGCATGGTGCTACTGACCACTACCGCTTTGAGATGCCTCCTGAGACCTTGCTTGTGATGTCGATGTTGGTACCAGAACGCTTCCTGGCTGATGGGTTCTGCCCCCTGATTACGCTCTATGGCCCCGGTCTGCCACCAAAGGGATTTACACCCGAACAGGGCAACCATGGTACACGCGATGGATCCACCATCTACCAGCGTATTCAGCGCGAACGACTTACCCTGGATGGGGGACGCTATCGCATTACCATTCAGGGGACTGGTGAGGGCGTCTATTGCTTCTGTGTTGGCAACCGTGAGGCAGAAGAGCTTGCCGATGCAGAAACAAAGGCGCGTGTGCAGGCGTTGTTAGCGAGTTAATTCAGTTTGAAATGAGAGTTTCCAAACGTTACTCAGGAATATAACAGTGAAAACAAACCTCTCGAATGAAGAAATTGAGCAGATTGTTCAGGCATTTCAACGCCAAAAAATTTCATCAGGAACAGCCCGGCAAAACATAGCATAAGTGCCATTGAATTTGGCAAGTTCATGCAAGAACGAAATCTTCCAATCTATTTATACGAGTCAAAAAGATTATGATATGGATGCTAGAAATCTCAAACGTCTTCCTCATCAACAAAATCATCTTAAACGAGGCTGCTACAACATCTGCCTACGCATGAGGTTATAAGAGAATCTATATTGCCACGAAGTGAAAGAAGGACTCAATGACTGAAACCTATCCAGATATGTATCTGACTATTGATGACTCGATCTATCCGCCGATCATCCGTCTCAAAGGACGCAGAATCGGCATTCAACACGTAATCATGCCTTACTGGAGCGGGCAATCCGTTGCTGAGATTAGCCATGGTTTTGCTGTGGAAGAAACTCTTGTTCAAGCTGCTATTGATTACGCCACCATCCACCCCGAAGAAGTGCGCGACATCGTAGATGAACATGAGCGCATCGGAGAAGAAGGCGTTGCGAAACAAAAGGCTAATCCATCACCAATCGTAGCGGAAGTTCGAAGGCGTCTGGGTCGTATCTAAGCTTATATCAGGGAAAACACAATCTGTGATAGTATCATCTCACTCACGAAACATATCGAAATACTGTTGAGCGTCATCAGGTGCCAATTCCTCAGGGGCCGTAAAAAACGTGTCATCTGCTCCTTTGCGGAAGCGAGCAATGCTTGTAAGGTTTTGATTTTGTTTCACTGTATGAAAAGCCACCGTTATTGCCGCACCCTCTTCGATGGGAAGGTCCAGGCGAAGGTGGTGTTCTTCGAGGCCCAGCGCACTGGTATGGGAGCACTCAAATGCGTGGGTGGCACTCACACCAATGCGCGCTCTCTCGTTTCGCTGAATGCTCATATGCAGGATAAATTCATCAATATAGCCTGCTTCACCGCAGTACACTTCATACTCGATGCCATCAGCAAAAGAAATAATCGATGGATGGGCAAAGTTGGCCATACCAGTCGAGTGGGGAAATTCTACTTTTGATTCTGCCGCTGTTTGGGTGAACTGATTACTGCATCCGGTAACGGCTAGAAGCAGCAGAAGAAAAAGTAACGGTTTCATATCATTCCTCTCTCAAATGAACGTAGATATCAAAATTGTATCACACGTTCATCCCCAAGGTAGTTTGTACTCTCGCTGTAATTTTTGGTCTCATGGTACAATCGAAGCACACATCATCGTACGCTATACATGTCGAAGGAGCATCTGTTGTGACTATTCGATCAAATCGCCTTGCGCTCTGTGGACTGGGCAATGTCGGGCGCAGCTTTCTTGGCATTCTCCGTTCTCAAGAAGCGCTACTGCGTGAGCGCTATAGGGTTGCATTCACGGTGGTGGGTGTGGCCGACTCAGGTGGTGCAGCGCTCGACCCTACTGGCCTTGATATTGAAGCCATCCTCTTAGCCAAGCGAGCAAAGCAGAGTGTCGCTACCTTACCGAACGTTGGCAGAACTGACATGAACGCGCTTGCCATGGCACAAACAGTTGATGCAGATATACTGCTCGAAGCTACACCTGTTGACCTCCAGCAAGGAAAACCAGGCATCGACATCACCCGTGCGGCACTCCGACGCGGCATATCAGTCGTGCTAGCAAACAAAGGACCATTGGCCCTCGCCTATACCGAACTGGCTGAAAAGAGCGATCTGGCCGATCAATCGTGGGGGATGCGGCGTCGTGCTGTCGGTGAGGAGGCCCCCGCTGTTCCCAAGCCAGCCCTGCGCTTTAGTGCCTGTGTTGGGGGCGCCATGCCAACGATCAACATAGGGCGGCGTGATCTCGCCGGATGTCGCATCGACCGTGTCGAGGCTGTGCTCAATGGCACCACCCACAGCATGCTCCGCGCGATGGAAACAGGGATGAGCTATATCGAAGCACTGATCGATGCCCAGAAGCGAGGGATTGCCGAAACCGATCCCATGCTCGATATCCATGGCTGGGATGCCGCCGTTAAATTAACCATTCTCGCAAACGCCGTACTCGACTGTCCGGTATCGTTGTCTGATGTATCCGTTGAAGGCATCGCCCTCTTATCCACCGAGGAGTTGCAGGAAGCAATGGACCGTGGTGAGCGGATCGTATTGCTGGCCCTGGCGAAACGCACCTCTCCCGACGATCAAGACACCAAACATCCCTACAAATTGAGTGTACGACCAACTGCCCTGCCACAGAATCACCCACTGGCGCGCATGGATGGACACGAAATGGGTGTGGTCTACTACACCGACATCGCAGGGCGGGCTAGCGCCACCACCCGCGAGCGCGATGCCGTTCCGACAGCTGCAGCCATGCTACGAGATGTGTTGGACATAGTACAATGAAGTATGATCTTACATTAAGCGATATTGAGCAAGCACGCAGCCGTGTTAGGTCATATATCAGACATACCCCGTTATTGTCCAGGCCGTTACTGCACACCGATCTCCCATCTCAGCTCCAACTCAAGCTCGAAAATCTCCAGGTAAGTGGTTCGTTCAAAGCCCGTGGCGCCTTCAATAATCTGTTGCAGGCGACTCCTACCCAATGTGAGCGTGGGGTTGTCGCGGCCAGTGGCGGCAACCATGGACTGGCAATCGCCTATGCTGCGGCAACACTCAACATTCCTGCTACCGTATACCTCCCTACAACAGCAAGTGCAGATCGCGCGGATCGTATTGTAGCCTGGGGCGCACAAGTCCAACGCTACGGCGAAAATCCCTCCGACACGCTACGCTATGCCCAGGAACGCGCCGAACAAGAACAACGATTGTATGTGCACCCCTTTGATGCCGAACGCAGCTTACACGGAACCGGCACACTTGGTCTGGAACTGCTCGACAATGTACCCGAGCTGGATTGTGTGCTGATTGCCATCGGTGGTGGTGGTCTTATCTCCGGCATGTCGGCAGCGATCAAACAACGGCGACCTGATGTGCATATTATCGGAGTAGAGCCGGTTGGTGCGGCCAAAATGCTGGCCAGCCTCAGGGCTGGTACCGTCGTTGAACTTTCCCAGATCACGACTATTGCCGACACCCTTGCGCCACGGGCAGTTAGTGAGCGGACGCTGGCTTTAACCACACGCTATGTCGATGATGTCGTTCTGGTCGAGGATAGCGCTATGGTCGAGGCAATGCGCTGGCTGTGGACAGAATGCAATCAACTCGTGGAGCCATCGGGTGCGGCAGTCATCGCCGCGATACAGAGTGGTGCAGCCAGAATAGATCAGTATCGCCATCCGGTAGCAGTGATCTGTGGTGGTAATGCCGCAGCCGAAAGTGTATTTTCACTCTATCAGCAACACATTCAACGCGAAATATAAGGAGGCCCATATGTCGAACACCCTCACAGCGGTTGCTGGTATTACAGTTGGCCATGCTCAGGATCTGGAAGCACTCACTGGTTGTACGGTCGTACTCTTCCCCGAAGGTACCACCGGTAGTGTCGATGTACGTGGTGGTGCACCTGGCACACGTGAAACCGATTTACTGGCACCACACGCGATGATCCAACACATCGACGCCATCTGTCTCTCTGGTGGGAGCGCTTATGGGCTGGCTGCGGCCACTGGTGTGATGCGCTGGTTGCGCGAACGTGGCATTGGGTACGATGTCGGTGTGGCAGTGGTACCGATCGTTCCGGCAGCGGTTATGTTTGATTTAGTATTTGGTGCTGCAGACCGCTGGCCTGATGAGGAGATGGGCTACGACGCCTGTGATGCAGCGAGTTCTGCGAAAGTTTCTGAGGGATGCATTGGTGTCGGGACAGGCGCCACGGTTGGCAAGCTTCTGGGCATGCAGCAGGCAGTCAAAAGTGGCATCGGGAGTGCAGCGGTCACTCTGTCCGATGGTGTGACCATTGCAGCGTTGGTTGTCACCAATGCCTTTGGTGATGTGTACCACGAGAAGACTGGCTCGATTCTGGCTGGTGCACGAGGCCCGCAGGGCGGCTTTGTTAATACTTCACAACAACTACACATGCAACAGACTCAGATGGGCTTTCGTAGCACCAACACCACACTGGCGGTTGTCGCAACAGACGCCACACTGGACAAAGCCGGGTGTCAAAAGCTGGCGCAGATGGCTCAGGATGGGTTGGCGCGTGCGATTCGTCCCATCCACACGCCGTTCGATGGCGATGTGGTATTCACAGCCGCGACAGGGAACAAACCTGCGCTACACCTCGCCCTGCTGGGCAGCATTGCCGCTGATGTCCTGGTTGAGGCGATTGAACGTAGCGTATCGACAGCTACCGCGTTAGGTGGCCTTCCAGCGCTTAGCGATCTGACTTCGTAACTACGGCAGTATCACATTATCAATTAGCCGGGTCGCGCCGATACGCACAGCCATGGAGAGCAGCGCGCCCGTTTCACCAACTTCGTCAAGTGCTCTAAGCGTCGTCGGATGGGCCACACTCACATACTCGGTGTGTGCCAACGGCTCGGCAGCGAGAACCTGTTGCATCACTGAACGTAAAGCAGCGCCGTTGCGCTCCCCTGCCTGATATGCCTGTTGAGCAGTGGTCAGAGCACGATACAACACGGTGGCGGCCTGGCGTTCTTCCGGCGCAAGATAGGCATTGCGGCTACTCATCGCCAAGCCATCTGCCTCACGTACCGTCGGCACAATCACAACCTCGACTGGTAGCGCAAGATCACGGACCATCTGGCGAATCACGACCGTTTGTTGGGCATCTTTCTGCCCAAAGTAGGCATGAGTTGGCTGCACAATGTTGAAGAGCTTACAAACAACCGTGGCCACACCACGAAAATGGCCCGGTCGCACCGCACCTTCGAGCGTGTCTGTCACATGCTCAACATCAACGAAGGTGTAAAATCCTTCAGGATAGATTTCGCTTACCGCAGGGGCAAACACCAGATCGACCTTTTCCTGCCGTAACAGATCGAGATCACGTTCAAAGCTGCGGGGATAGCGTGCAAAATCTTCGGTGGGGCCAAATTGTGTTGGGTTGACAAAGATACTGGCAGCCACGCTTCCGCAGGTGTCACGCGCCAGGCGTGCAAGGCTAAGATGGCCTTCGTGCAGGTATCCCATAGTTGGTACAAACCCAAGCTGGCCATATTGTGCACGCACCTGACGAAAAGCCGCTATCGTTTCGATAACTTCCATGCTAGCTCTCGATCTGTTTCAGGGCCTCTTGTAACGCTTCTGCTTTCATCTTCACGCTGTGCTCCTCGGTCGGGAATTGTCCCTCGCGTACATCGTTGGCATACTGCGTCAGGGCCGCAGCAATCGTATCTGCGAGTGTAGCATAGCGGCGGGCGTGGCGTGGTACGTGGTCGGTGTACAAGCCTAGTAGATCGTGCCAGACCTGCACCTGCCCATCACAGCCGGGTCCTGCGCCAATACCAATGGTGGGAATCTGCAAGCGCTCGGTGATCGCACTGGCCAGTGGTGCCGGGACGAGTTCGAGAACAACGAGGAAGGCGCCTGCTTCTTCCAGCGCTCTGGCATCCTCAATCAGTTTGCGTGCGCCATCGGCCTGTTTCCCTTGCACCCGCCGCCCCATCTGATTCTCAGACTGGGGTGTAAAACCGATATGGCCAACCACCGGCATACCCAGTTCGACCAAGCGTTGGACGGTGGACGCCATATGTGTGCCACCCTCCAGTTTGACGGCCTGCACACCGGCCTCCTGGAAGAGACGCCCCGCGCTCGCGATGGCCTGTTTTTCACTGGTATAGGTCAAAAAGGGCAAATCACCAATAACTAACGCCTTCTCACTGCCGCGCACCACCATTTTCGCGTGATAGACCATATCATCGAGTGTGACCGGCAGCGTGGTTTGCTCCCCCTGTACGACGTTGCCGAGTGTGTCGCCTACCAGAATCGTGGGGATACCAGTACGGTCGATAATTTGTGCCGAAGTGTAATCGTATGCGGTAATCATGGTGATGGGCTCACCACGTTGTTTCATTTTCTGAATGTCCAGAATAGTAGTACGCATGATATGTTCCTTTTACATCTTTGTAGTATTAAGTAGCTGGGCCAGGTCCTGCTGTTGTTGCTCCGTGAGTCCGCGTTCCACTGCCAGTTGTAGCGTCGCTTCACCTAGCAGGTGGTAGAGCGCAAGATGCTGCGGTGCGTGTGTTGTTAGTGCTGTGAGGTGGCGTTGCACGGTGCCACTGTCTCCACGGGCAATGGGACCGGTAAGCGCATTGGGAAGACCAGTTTCGTTAAGGCTATCCACCGTGCCACGCAGCAACGGTAGGAGGGCCTGAAGTCCTGTTTCTTTGGAGATACCACATTGTTCAAGAAGTGCCACCGCCTGGGCCATCAGTGCAACCGTGTAGTTGGCGGTAAAAGCACCCGCAGCGTGGTAGAGCGCACGGCTCGCTGATGGTATGTCGAGGAGTATGCCATCCAGGTCGGTAACAAGGGTGCGGAGTATAGTGTGGAGTGGTTCATCAGCCTCGACCGCAAAAGCAGTACCCGAGAGAATCGGCGCACGTTTATGGGCAAATGTTTGCAGGGGATGCAATGCCCCCGTTTGCATGCCGACTGCCGCCAGCGGAGCGAGTACCGCGGCATCCTGTGCACCGCTCAGATGTACCACAGCGCCGTGGTGACCCAACAGGTGCGTGGCCATATCAGCGGCAAATGGCCTGATGGTATCATCGGCAAGGGCTAGCAACGTCACATCCGCCAGAACGAGTACATTGGGTGGGGTTGTTACAACTGGAGCGTGGATGTCGGTGGCTAACTCATGGGCGTGGTCAGAGTTACGGCTCCATACTGCAGCAATCTTGTACCCATGTGTGTGCAAAGCATAGCCGAGCGAACTACCTACACGTCCTGCTCCAATAATCCCCACTCGTGGTCGTTGTTCATCGGCCATAGTCTGGTATTCTCCGCTGCTTGATGGCTTACTGCGCTGTCATAATATTGTACCATGCCCTATTTGGGGTGTTGTGCATGGATACGTCAAACGTTTCTTTTGACAAAAAACTACAGCAGATAGCAAATTTCTATTGACTATCGTGATGTAGCAGATGTTTCCAACCAGATAATTGAAATATGTTTACCCAAACGTAACACTGGTGTGATGCGGCTGTGATACTCCTTGCATACAATCTGTTTGGCTTAAGCTGATTTGGTTTAGCACCACTTATTACAAAATCAAGAACACACACGCAAAGAGGTGCCATGAGGACAAGAAATCTGATGCTACACATTATCGCGTTTGTGATGTTAGGTTCGCTCACCTTAGCTAGCTGTAACAATGCTAATACGGTTATTTCCAAACAGCCTTTAACGCTCACAGAATGGACCAACAATGGGAGCTTCACTCCCGTTATTCTGTGGCCTGAACCAGACAATAGTACCATCTGGTTTGCACCGCAATATACAAATGACGACAATCCCTATGTTGAATTTTATTACTCAGAACCATTCATAATGGAAGGAGTAGAACCATTCATGTACGTGCTTTATCAGGGTGATAGCACATTACCAGTAGGTGAGCGCTTTTTGACCGATTATGAAGCTGGCAGGTCCGATGTAACTATTACGAAGGACCAGATGACTATCAATGGTGAACGTGTTCCGCTAGAAATACGGACGAGTACACGACACCGTGACTCTGGTGTAGCTGTCTTTGAGGTATCAGGAACTCACATAGCTTATAACTGGCGTCATATGGATCAGGACAGCGCACTGGAGACATTTAGCGAACACATGGTGTTAGTAGGACCAGAGGACACGGACATCATTACCGCATTCGATCAGGTGTTGGCTAATCTTCAGCAATAACAATATGCCTGCACAAGTCGTCTGTGCTCTGAGCGGATCTGACTCATCCGATGCGAACGATCTCCGACACCAGATTATTGAGGATATGCGTGACGATACTGGGCCAGAGCGAGTTGGTTCGTTTGACCAGATATCCAAGCAGACAACTCAACACAAAAATTCTGAGCGAACTTGTGATGATTGTCTCTCCAGGCATTTGAGTATAGAGCCAGTGCGGCCAATGAATGACAGTAAAAAGCACAGATGTAATCAGATTGGCGGGCCAGAAGAACACAAAATCCTGTATTTTGCGGAGTACAAACCCGCGAAATAAGATCTCTTCAGCAATGGGCGCAATAGGCAGCAAAAAGATCAGGCTATACCAGGGCTGGGAGGCCACAATTGATAATCCGCTTTGATTGCCGATAAGCACATAATCAAGCCCAATCCCAACACTCAGGTATACAATGACGATTGCGCTGCTATACCACAACTCTCGTCGGTCCAGAGGTGCGCCCAAAAGCAGATATCGGGTTGGTCGCACACGGTCTATTATCTGCAGATAGACAAACACTGGAATAACCCAGATAAGCACCCGGATAGTATTACTGTACAGCTGTTGAAGCAGATCAGACATGATGCGCTGATCAATGGAGTAGAAGATCGTCGCACGCAACGACCAGATGATAAAGAAGATGGCGAGATAGAGCACAATCAGTTGTATAGAGATTTGTGATGGTCTACGAATTGACATTGCCTTGGTATGTTTACAGATCAATCGACAGTCGTTATGCTGGGGTGTTTCATATAGTATAACATCTGTTTGAGATGATGTTGTGGGTGTGTTATGATGGGAAGTCTATCCTTATTGATTCAGGAGACGACAATCTTGACGTAGAGTCATACCAACTGTGAGAATGTTTGGCGAGCAGTATCGTGTAACATAACACACCTGTTAGTCGTAATACCTTACAGATATACGTGGCGATAAATTAGGAGCTGAGTATGTTTCGGTGTCTCAAATGGTTACGTGCGCTTGTGGTGATTATCGTTTACCCTGTAGCGATCGCATTGTTTAGTTTAATGGGCATTTCTGGCCTTATCTTGTGGATGAGTGGGGGCATCACGTTGCTACCACGACTGCTCCAACACGGGTTTGAATTGCGCCTCTTAAATGCCTTATTCACTGATCCAAAGTTCCATCTGGATCGTTTGTATGAACAATTTGCAGCTGTCTTTCTCTTTATCATCGAATACGTTATGCGGTTTATGGCGTATCTGATAAACACTTCGCTATAGCATCGCTACTCCATAGTTATGAAGAAAGAACGAATTCCCCTTCCTGCAGAAGACAATGCCCCGGCTTGTACACATTTATTCTTCTTCAGTAGTAAAAACAATCTTCTCATAAACATTCACGAGTTCCAGTGTACATGTTATTGAGGATAGTTCAACAATACTCTCTTCATCATCATATTCGGTAAGTAACCACTGATAATCTATTTGTAGCACATAATACTCAACGTGGACAGCATCTTATGCAATCAGTATGTACTCTCGTAGCGTATGCATTCGATAATTCTGAAATGTCTTGCCTCGATCATAATTTTCTATTGAAGGTGATAAAACTTCAATTATCACGGTTGGATTAAGTAGGGTATCACTTTCAATATCTTAAAAATACATCTGTCCACATACCACACTGACATCAGGATAGGTATATAAACCTGTATGAGGGATGTGTATCCGCATATCGCTTGGGCACACAGTCCATTCTCGGCGTCGCAATTGCCCGTGAAGACCGGCGATGGTATTGGCAACGATAATGTTGTGTTGTACGCTTCCACCAGCCATTGCAAAGATTTCACCAGCATAGTATTCATGTTTATCATCACTGGTACGCTCATAGGCAAGATATTCAGCTTCGGTCATATGACGTCGGGGGTGTACAGTCATTGTTGTATGCCCTTTAGTAATCAGGGAAAATCACATCTTGATGGAATCATACCATTCACAAGGTAGTTCAGCAAATTTCAGAAGCCACATATACTATGAAACCTAATCCTCTGATTTTACTTCAGTGTAGTACCCCTCCGACGATTGAAGCTGACATTCCAAAATGAAACTATCACTCATTTTCTCAGCATTTGGAAATATCGTCTTGTCAGCTACAGCAAGATTATTATAGTATTGCGTATTTTCTTGTTCAATATATCTTGATAGTGTAAGATCAGGAGTAAAAAAGTCAGGTTTATTAGTGCGTGTCTGTCGTACTAATGGATATATTTTTCGTATGACTCGTTGAATATATCATTGATAGATCAATTGAGGTATACTAGGAACTTTGTAAAGGAATAAGAAATAAGCACAGTAATCAACTCCAAGATACGTTTCTACCGTAACAAATGAGCGATGTTCAGGAAGATATGATGGTTTAGAGCGATAATAAACATATGATTGGAGTCCAAAATCTAGAATCCAGCCATGCTCCCAGACGAATATAACTTCCCCAGTTAATGTGTAAATAGCATTGCCTTGATGGACTACCTGTTTATCTTGTGAAGATGCAGGCTTAATCGAGTGGGGGTTTATTTCGAGTGCAAATGTAGCTGATTGATTTTTGTAGAATCCGAAAAATGTGCCATTCCAATGATTTCCGTCCGCTAGTATCCACGGTGAAAGACCAATAGACCAGGTATTGCTGCCGGGGACATACTGTTGCTGGTATTCTTGTCGTGAGGGAATCGTCATTATCATACCTCCTTCTTAAAAATAGCAATACCTCATTGGAGTTCAGCAGATTTCAGAAACCTCACGCATCTCTTACACGTATTATAAAGTAAGAAGTAAGTACAAAAGGAAGAGACGGATATGTTCCAAAATACTAAGTGGGTTCGCTTTATATTCTTTGCTATAATTTGTGTAAGCATCATAGCAATAACATCTTGGATAGCTATACCAGGTCTTTCGTTGTGGATGTGTGCCTTAGCCATCCTTTTTCGGAAGCCTCTTCAACGGTGGTACGGGTTTCGTGACAAGCATCAGGAACTCACCGATTCTCAACAAATCGCGGCGGTACGTTCTCAGGAAAGAGTAGAAGATATTATGATGATTGGTTTAGCTTGCATGTTCTTTGCAGCAGGCGCATTGCACATTCTATTGCACTATAACATCATACCCCAGGGACCGCTGTTTTCAACAGGAATGTAGCTAGATAATCGAGGAGCCATTCCGGTGCGGCCTTTAATTCCTGGCCGGACAAAAGACGCATACCCCATCACGCTGGTAGTTACATGGTGCGAGTGTCTGTACACAGTTGGGCCGTCCCGAAGACACCACCCGTGTCGCATGGACGCTAAACGCGCGCATCTGAGAACGTGTTGCCGCAATACGAATGACGGCAGACTGATCAATATCAGACGCTTGACCTTGAATGATCAAAATCATCATGTCAATCTCGGAGTCATATCCTAGCCCTATCTGTGCAATACGAAAATCCACTTCTATAGGCTCATCAAGGCGCATATCCGCGATAAGCATATCTTCGCTAGTCGCAAGTTGTGGATTTTCTTCGCCAAGTTCATTGAGCATTTGCTCAATGGAAGCAGCCAATGATTTGATTTGTTCTTTTTCTGCACGGAGCAGTAGCCGATTGGTTTCCTGCCATACTTGAAAGTAAAAAACCCGCTGACCGGGAGGGCCAATAGTATCCGTAGTAATACGATCAACCGCATCAAAATTGTGAGTAAAATCTGTCACGATGAATCCTCTATCTCAAACCAAAACAAGACCATACCTCATGTTGCAGGATGAACACTCGTACAGGAGTGTGTTTCATACCCTATGCAAGGGCAAGTTCATCACGCGCTTCATACTTTATCAATGCATAGGGCATGTGTCAAGACAGATTTATCGGTAAGTTATCACAATGCTACACAGAACCTCTGTGTGGCAACTTCTGCCAGTGCAGCAACCGCATGCCGTAGAGCGTTACCAGGATAGATGTACCCATGTCGGTAATAACAGCCATCCACATTGTTCCCACACCAAGTAATACTAGCACCATAAAAACAAACTTAATACTAAGACTAAGCACGATATTGGTCTGAATGGTTCGCATGGTCGCATGGCTTAGCGCGACAGCAAAAGGAAGTTGTTGAATATCATCGCGCATCAACGTGATATCGGCGGTTTCCATGGCCTGAGCAGTACCACCTGACGCCCCACCAATCGCAATTCCCACATCGGCAGTCGCCAGGGCAGGTGCGTCGTTGATGCCGTCACCAACCATCGCAATGGGGCCATATTCCGCACGGAGAGATCGCACTGCCTGCACTTTGTCCTCAGGAAGCAAATCGGCTCGCACATCGGTCATGCCAATGCTGGCTCCCACCTTACGTGCGGCAGATTCGTTATCACCTGTGAGCATCACCAGGTCATTGATACCGACCTGTTTGAGTGAATCCACAACCCCACGGCTATTCTCACGGACCGTGTCTGACACAGCCATCATACCCTGATATCGACCATCAACACCGACCATAATAGGCGTGTGGCCCTGTTCAGCCTGGTACTGGGCAGCCGCACACATTGCCTCTGTGTGCGGGATCGTTGAGTCAAACAGGCGATGGCTGCCAATAACAATTGATTGCCCTCCAACTATGCCAGTTACACCGCGTCCGGCGAGTGCCTGCACCCCTTCTGCGATAGGGTATTTGTGTTGAACACCCAGACTCGATGCCTGCTGGACAATCGCCTGAGCCAGCGGATGTTCGCTTTGATACTCCACCGCACTTGCAAGGGCCAGCATATCCGAACAATCATGACAAACGGCCCCGGTTGTTATGACATTGGGCTGTGGGCAGCGTAATGTTTGTGTGCTCACCACCGATGGTCTACCTTCCGTCAACGTGCCCGTTTTGTCAAAGGCCATAGTTTTGATACGACTGAGTTGCTCTAAATGGACACCGCCTTTGATCAATACGCCACTCCGTGCTGCATTGCTGATCGCACTGATGATGCTGACTGGTGTACTGATGACCAGCGCACACGGGCAGGCTACCACCAGCAGGGCCAGTGCACGATACAACCAACCGATCGTATCTGGGCCGGGATTCCAGAACGGCAGCCCAAAGAAGAGCGGTGGTATCGTGGCCACCAGGATGGCCAGCACCACCACCGCCGGTGTGTAATAGTGTGCAAAGCGATCAATAAATCGCTGGGTCGGTGCACGCTGTTCCTGCGCCTCCTCAACCATTTTGATTACACGACTGATCGTATTATCGGCAGCACGATGCGTAACCTCGAGTTCCAATACGCCTTCACCATTGATGCTGCTGGCAAACACATCGTCGTTGATTTCCTTCTCCATCAAGCGACTCTCACCTGTAATGGGCGACTGATTGACCGACGATGCACCCGCGAGGACTCGCCCATCCATCGGGATGCGTTCGCCCGGTTTGACCAGGATAACATCACCAACCTCAAGTGTATCGATATGGACTTGTTGTGGTGTCGCAGCAGTTTGCTCACTACAACCGCACGAATCTCCACATGACGTGGCAGCCTGAACCTGAAGCGGGATAACTCCCATCAAATTGCTGTTGCTCTCTTCACGTTTCCGTAGCAGCATGGCCATTTTCGGCACCACCTGCATCAAGCTACGGAGCGCGTCACGGGCACGGCTTGATGTATAGCCTTCGAGTGCCTCACCCAGCGCAAACAACACCATGACCATCCCTGCCTCTGTGTATGCCCCAATAATCACAGCACCAACCGCTGCGATCGACATCAGCGCATTGATGGTGATTTCACGATTGACGGTCAATGAACGCCACGCGCTACGGACAATCGGGATACCCGCCGCAATCATGGCCCCAACCGAAGCCAGATCGATAAGCGGGTGATGCCTGCCAAGGAGTTCTTCAAAGATCAGACCGGGCATAATAAGCAGAACTCCGAGGAGCGCCATCTGTGTTGCCCGGCGTCGCCACAAAAACTGGAGAAAATTGCCTGTCTGCTCGGGAGTCGTCGATGCGGACTCCTCTTCAGCCACATCAAATCCCAGGTCACGTACACGCTCAATCATCGCATCGCGTTTGACTGTCCCAGTTACATGCAACTTTTCGGATGTGAAATTAAGTGTGCATGCCTGTACACCATCAAGTTGGCGAATCCCCGTCTCTATCGTACGGGCACAACCAGCACAATCCATCCCTTGAATATGTAATATCTGCTTTGTGGTCATACAGCACCTCAATACTAATGTTCATCTCAGGTCAGTCTACACCTTCAAGTGGGGATGAATGTCAAGAGGGCATATTTTTGAAAAAGAATGCTGTCCTATGCCATCGGGCTGCTGCGTTCCAAGGCCAGAAAGAGGCGTGCGAATACAAAAGCGTTATCACCATGGGCGGTGAGCAGATACCCCTCATTATCGTGGCGCAACTCAGGGGATTGTGTGGTGTGTGTGTGGGCCTGACAGGTCGCTTCGAGTTGGGCAAGGCGTTCGAGCGCGGTCCCAATTGTGGGTTCATTGCTGACCACCAGAATGTGATAGGTCGTATCTTCCTGCCAGATATGGATATGCTGTCCGCGGAGTTGTTGGATCAAGCCCTGCCCCTCTCCCGTCGTGAGCACACACCCCATCCGTGCCAGCAGCCAATCGAATGTCGCCTCCGCCGACTGATTGAGCGGATCGGCGCAGACCTGATCGACAAGGCGATTGAAGATCGAAGCTGGGCTTGTTTCGCGTGCTTGCTCAGTCGAGCGATGCATGTCACGCAAAAAAAGCTCCAACTCATGGCGCATAATCATCATCTGGGTGATACGTTCTTCGAGGGCGAGAAAACGCGCCTCCGCCGTTTTCACAATCGTGTCATTATCAAGGTCTCCGTCGCGCACACCTTGCAGCAACACACCGATATCGGCGAGGGTAAAGCCTAGCCGCTGGGCGCGCTGGATGAATCGTAGTGTGCGTTCATCACTGGGGTGATACAACCGATAACCGGACTCGGTGCGGTCGGCGGGAGCAATCAGACCCTGCTCCTCATAGTAGCGCAGAACCGAGGTACGCACACCAATCCGTCGTGCCAGTTCACCGATATGGAGCAGGGTTGTATGGTCTTTGGACATGTGTGTCTATGCTTCCCAGACAACTTTGAATAAAAACAACGATACCACAAAGACGGTCAATGTGTATGCAATCAGTACCTGCAGCACCGCCAGGCCATCACTCCACGCTGCACCTTCGAGAGCCAGCGCCGTTCCCTGGACACTCACAAAAAGGAGTGGCACCAGGATCGGAAAGGAGAGCACCGCAAAGAGGGCACCCTTTGCGTTTGCCTGGGCAATGATCGCAGCAATGAGCGTGGTTGCGGCAACCAGCCCACAGCTACCAGCCAGCAACATGGCCATAAACAAACCAACATTTTCGATATCCACACGCAGCAGCACGACAAACAGGATCGAGGTAAGCAGACCCAGTATGAGCAGCAGCACCAGATTAAACAAGAGCTTACCCAGATAGACCGCCGTAGGTGGTGCCGCGAGACGTAGCGCCGCTGCCGTACGTGTCTCTTCTTCCTGTACAAATGTGCGTGCCAGACCAGTGAATGCGGCAAACAGCAGCGCGATCCAGAACAAGGCTGCCTGAATCAGCTTCAGGTCAGCGTTGCGGCTGGGCAGGAGCGGCCCCAGTCCCAGGCTGATGGCTACGACCGTGCTGGTAGCAAAGAGAACCACAGCGTTTAGTGCATAGCGGGTGCGTAACTCGCTACGGAGATCTTTGCGAAAGACGGCCCATGTCGCGGTAGACAACGTGACACGTGGTGGTGTAACAGCACTATCTTGCGTTGGTCGCTGGGTGGTTACCTTGTCGGTGGTCGTTTCCACATCCTACTCGCTCGCCAGATATCTGGCATTATCTTTATACAGGTTGTGCTTCAAGGCCTAATCGTAGCACATAATCGCCAAAACGCAGTTCACGTGGATCGTTCGTCGCAATAATGCTCATGCCATGCTCTCGTTGACGTGCGACAACTCGTTCGACAACGGCTGCACCACGTTCGTCGAGGGTCACTGTTGGCTCATCGAGCAACAGCACGGGTGGCTGGTGCAACAAGGCATAAGCATAGCGCAAGCGTTGGGTCATTCCCGAGGAGTAGGCCGCCAACAGATCGTGGCCGCGCCCACCTAGCCCAAGCTCCTCTAGCAACGCCTCCAGATCAGGGATGGAGCGCTGAATGCCACGGACTTGTGCAAAAAACTGAAGATTCTCGATAGCCGTCAGCTCGCGGTAGAGGTGGAGATCCGGCGCAACCCAACCAATCAGCCACGTCGCCTGGTCCGGTGTATAGACCTGGTCACCAATGTAGTAACGGGCTTCGCCGAGCGAAGGGCGTTGCAAACCACACAGCACACGTAGCAAAGAGCTTTTGCCACTCCCATTAGAGCCGCTTACCACCAAAACCTCACCAGGGTTCAGCGTCAGATCAACGCCCGAGAACACCCTACGTACGCCGTAGTTCAGCGCGATATTGGTGAGTTTGAGTTGGAGCGTTGCGTAAGTCATATCTTCTGTTCGTGTAAACCATTCTAGTGCTTCCGTATCAGTTTCCACACCGACACGAAGAATTTTAGACGCCAACAGTTCGTAATGGGTCAGGGATTAATAGTAACACAAAAATGATCAGCCCAAAGACCGCCAGCATCTTATGCGCCATGCCGATCTGCGAGATGTCGTTGAGTGGTGCCGGATGGCGGGGGCCGATCAAAAAGAAGGACAGCGCGGCCCAGATGAGCCAGAAAAAGGTCTGAAAAGCGATACCAAAGACCACACAAAGCCCGATCATACCATAGGCCAGATACTCGGCACGTCGTCCCAGCAAGGCATACGCGATGTGTCCCCCATCCAGTTGACCGATGGGGAGCAGGTTAATCATAGTAACAAGCAGGCCAATCCACGCTCCCCAGGCAATTGAGTTCAGTTGTACGTCGAGGCCGTTGCTAGGCAGAATCTGACCAAAGACGAGCCACTTTGCAGCAAGATAGATCAGCGAGTTGCCTTCCTGAAGGTAACCTCCAGGTGGAGGTGAGCCAACTGTTGATGTCGCTAAACCGTAGAACAATAGTGGAATGGCGACAACCAGACCGGCCAATGGCCCGGCAATACCAACCTCTAAGATGGTGCGGCGATCCTCCATCGGTTCGCGCTGAACGATGACTGCACCCATGGTGCCAATACCAATTCCTGGTGGAAGGGGAATAAAGTAGGGCAGGCTTACGGGGGCCTTTCGCAAACGCCCGACAATGTAGTGACCCATCTCGTGTGTTCCCAGAATGCCCAACAGCGTTGCAGCAAATGGCACTCCCAGAATGAGGAGTGATGGAGTGCTTACAATCTCCCATAATACGGGAAGAAACTGTGAATCACTGGTGATAGGATTAGGGTAATCATACAGTGCACCCGTAATAAGCACTGAAAAAACTGTTAGAAGAAATAATACCAACGGAAGTACTACACGTGATGGCGATCTGGCCATAACGACTGGAAGTGCGACCAGTTCATCCTGATCACCACGTCGTCGCAGAAAGGGGGTAAACCCTAAAGCCTCCAGTCGATCTCGAATGGTGCGGTAGAGATTTTGGGCAGGCCCAGACAATGTGCCTTTTAGGGTCAATGAGCCGTTGGCATTCCATGTATACCCCTCGATCTCCATGAGACCGGCCAGTGCCTGGCGCATCTCCCCAACAACGATTAACCGATCAAAAGGTTCGGCAGCAGTTTCCAAAATGTACCTCTATGTGTAGTGTGAGTTATTATCCGCATTATAAGAGTGGGTCATTAAAAGCTTATTAGTACTGCATAGTATACCACGCTCGTGTGTTGAGAGGATATATGCTCAATATGCTACTGAGTCATTGTACTGCGCTAAAAAATTAGTATTGTTGTTGAGGTATAATCATCTTGTGAACGCCGCGCCCCACGCCCTGACGTCCGCTACCCATCCACATCCGAATAGTCTATGTTTGATTAGCAGTCTGTACAACAGCAACAAGTTCATCTGGCTTATCAGCTCGGTGATTGTGGACCCTGCGTCCCACGCCCCTTGGCACCTCGCTGCCTGAGTAGGTCCCTACCTCCACTGCCGTCGACAGGCTCAGGCGGCAGCGCTGCGCCTACCCCGCTGCCGTCAACAAGCTCAGGCAGCATACCTAATGCCCAGAATTCCATCCTATCGCCCTAAGGCATCCGCCCCAGCATTCCTTGGGCCATCTATATCGCGTGCGGGTTCCCAGGGCGCCGCGCCTGGGCCGGGGGTGTGGGGCGTCGGTACGCCTCACGAAACACATCTAATCAATCGACACCCATACCATATTTGTTGAAGCAGATGACACCCATACAGGCATAACACCCAAGCAATAGCCTCCAGACAGACCACGAAAGATGTCGATTCAGTCGACTAGGGTTGAACTGTGGGCCCTGCGTCCCACGCCCCGCCCAAGGGAGCCGCCCCTTGGCACTCCGCTGGCAGCACGGCGCCCGCCAGACCACCCGCAAGTACTGCCCATCGGTCAATGAAATCTACAGGAGATACACCATCGTACTGCTCGACCGATCAAATGCATACATAGCCATATGTGCGAAGCGCCTCCTTTGGTTGAGTGGCTGCGAGGCATTCGCCCCAACCCTTCTTTGTGCCAACCACTTTCCTTGCAGGTTCTCAGGGTGCCACACCTGGGCCGAGGGCGTGGGGTAGCGGCCCCACCCTACAGACAGCTCTCCTCAAAGTCTCCCCCGCTGACACGTTAACACCACTTACTAACGAATAGCGACAACATATGCAGATGTAGGCACAGCGCCCGACACTCTGCTGCCTTCGACAAGCTCAGTCAGCAAAAATATCAGACCCTGTTCCTATAATTCTGGATCGGGCGCAAACTGATCGTGCAACTCTTGCAGGCGGTCATCGGCGTGTCGTGCATAATACTGCTCGGTGATACGGGTATTGGCGTGGCCCAGCAGCGCTGAAACCTCGGAGAGCTGTGCGCCCTCGTTGAGCAACCATGTAGCGACGAAGTGCCGAAAGGTGTGGGGTGTGGTCTCGCGGAGTTGGCGGGCCTCACGAGGGCAACCTTCTGCTTCGAGTTGGTCGGCAATCTCATACGAGGCATTGGTCACAATCGTCCAGGCGGTGCTCCGGTTGAGGCGTCCACCGACGCCACGTGGCCCATGGGAGATAAACAATGGCCTCGTTGATGGAAACGTCACACGTCGTAATGCCAGATAGCGTTCAATGCGCTGTTGAGCGTGGGAACGGACAAAGACAGCGCGCTTGCGGTCGCCCTTACCAACGACATGGACTCGCGGGCTGATGGTACCGTCGTCGGCGCGTATCTCGGAAACATTGAGGGCGAGCAATTCTGAGATACGTGCGCCAGTCGAAAAAAGCATGTGGAGCAAGGCTGCATTGCGTAACGTGTTCAGGCGGGTGCGTTCCTGTGCGCTCCCAAGCTCCCCGGCAGGTGGTTCCTGGTCATAAAAAGCCACTAACCGCCGTAGGTCGGGGACATCCGGGGCGCGGCCAATCGGCGCACGCGGTAGGGCGTCGCGCAAATGCATACGCAGCAATGCCAGATCGCAGGGGAGCAGCGTGCGGTCAGCGAGGTATTTGCACACCGCCAGAGCACCATGGCTATAGGTTTGCACCGAGCCATCGGTCATGCGCTTGAGCGAGTCGATCCAATCCGCAAGATCGTTGGGCGTGAGCTCGGCCACGGTGTGTTTGTCCTGGCGGGTGGCCCACTGGCTGAACGAACGCCACGCGTCGCAGTAGGACTCAATAGTCGCTTCAGCAAGTGGCTTGCGTCGTGTACGTTGGGCTTTGGCCCAGGCAGTTCCTGCAGCGCTGATCAACATCGGTTGTGCATCGGTTTCCATACGCTCATTATAACATCAACACAGGTGTTCGGCACCCTGTAACACACACCGCATCGATTTAGTGTTCATGCGCTGGTGCGCTGGTCAATCGAGTGAAGCATGCGCGGGTTGGCAGGCTGATCCACAACAGATGCCCAATAACCACCGCAAGAGCGATCAGATTGATAACTGACAAGAGCAGCGGGATAAATGACTCTTTGATCTGGTAATGAATGAGAGGCATAAAGCCATTTAGCGTACCAATGATGTTAAGCGTTGCATTGAATGCGAGCACGAGAAAAAGCAGCGCAAAACGGGGGTTGATGGCAATACACAATGCCACAAATGCAAGTGTCAGGAATTGATAACGCTCGTGGATCTGCGTCGGGAGCGTAAAGAAGGCCAGTCCAAGCGCTGCCGCAGCATTGGCACGAGCGTAGCCGTCGGAACGTAGAAACAGCGCGAGACAGATCAGAGCTGTCGCGATGGCCAGCATAACGATGCCAATCTGGCGGTACGTGATAGTCCCCATGGCATACCAGTGGTCCGGGATGCTGTCACCAGCGAGTGCAAGATACCACAGATTGTAGGCGTTGTAGTTGGTCCGTGGGAAGCGCTCGACTGAGCCAAGATAGGCTTCAAGCAGATCAGGGGACTGACCCGCAAGAATAAACGGTATGCTGGCGATGAGCACAAACCCAAATGCCAACGACACACCTTGTACCAGGCCTTTGCAGCCATAGCGACGTAGTGTCACCACGACAATGAGTGGGGCGAGGAGAATGGCCTGTGCCTTGATCAGCAGTGCTGCGGTCCAACAGAGCCAACTCCAACGCCCACCTGCACGGTCAAACACCACCACCGCCATCAGCAATGGCAGCATCAACAGCGCGTCGACCTGGCCCCACCAGGCGACGTTGATCCAGACCGGGGGTGCAAGGGCATATAACGCACCAATCGTGGCTGACAGGCGTGTCGTGCACCAATGGCGACTCCACACAAAAATAATAGCCGTGGTCACGAGGTTGGCCAGCAAACTTGGCAGCTTGATCAAAAACATCGTGATCGGTGGGAGTGGATCGTGGAAGGTGCCACCCAGTGGCTCAACGAGGGCACTCAAGCCATAGAGAATGTACAGGCGCAGCGGCATATAGTCGCCGCCGTTCAGATAGGCTCCAGCGAGGCCCTCATTGTTGAGAAACCACATGCGTCGTGCGGCTAGCTCTAGATCGCCGACCGGATCGCGTGCAGCCAGCCACGGGATCTGGACAGCGAGGGCAGCGACCAGCACAATAAGCAGTGCATACATATCGACCCGTGAAAGTGCTAAGGTATTTGTGTTAGTTGGTATGGTAGCAGACCAGATGCGCTCCAGGACGACTGCAAAGAGCGCTCCGCCACCGAGCACGAGCAATAGTTGGCTGAGGAGGCCATACTGCCAACCGACAGATGTTTGCCAGAAGATAACGATGATCTGGAGTATGAGAATGATACCCACCACCACCCAGGCGCGTAGCTGTATCTGGCGTAGCAGCGTGTAGCCACCGACCGTTGCCACCACGAGTGCCAGCAACAGCATACTGGGGGCAACCCCTCCGCCAGCGACCGCAATATCGCTCACGACAATGCCAATATCGCGTTTGTTTAGCCGTACCGTTGGCGACTCGATGCTCACCACCAGGCGTTCACCGATGGTGGGAGGAAGCGCAAGCGAGTAGATACGTAGCTCTGGGCGCACAGTCAGATCGAGCGTGGTATCGCCAGCACGCAATTGAACTGGGGTAGCTCCCTCTGGCCCTCCAACAAAAGTGATGGTGATACGGATTTTCCCACCCGGGTTAGGCAGATGAATCTCGCTCTGGTCTTCGGTCCAGCGATAGAAGCCGACACGATCCACAAATTCCTCGGCACGATAGAGACCTTCGTATGGCAGCAACACCGGTGGTACATCCACGGAGATGGAGGTTTCACGAGATGTGCTGTAGAGGTATTGGGTGAGCACAAGTGCAGTGCATACCAACACAATACAGAGTACGATATCACCCAACCGTGACTTGGAAACGACCGAAGATATGTTGTTCACCGCTTTCCAGAGCGCTTTTCTTTACTAATTATGGATTTCTCTGCGTTTGTCTATTGTACAACAAATAGCAGAGTGTATTGAATGTGGGGTGTGTTGTTTTTGCGCGGGTGGGCCACCACCCACGCGCTCCCCGCCCAGACGCCGCTCCAGCACCATAGGTTGCCTTCGACAAGCTCAGGCAACCTATCCACTGCCCCACGCCCCAGCGCTCCACCACTCCAGCGCTTTATGCTCTCCGCCCCAACGCTCCACCACTCCAGCGCTTTATGCTCTCCGCCCCAGCGCTCCACCACTCCAGCGCTTTATGCTCTCCGCCCCAACGCTCCACCACTCCAGCGCTTTATGCTCTCCGCTCCAGCGCTCCACCACTCCAGCGCTCTGCGTTCCTCTGTGTCTTTGCGTTACTAACCCGATAACAAGGCCGTTTGGGACGCATGCCTCGTAGTTATTTGAGATGTGGTTACAGTTTACAGCCTAACTACTGATTTCTTCACGAGCAGCTTCAAAAATACGGTCGTATATTGCTGCCAGTTCATTATCACCAAAATATTCTCCCTCCACTAAGAAACGCTCAATGACCTGGTCTGGTTGAGATAATGCACCTTCGGCCTGCAACAAACGGCCAGCCAGTAAGGCATTGGTTTCTTTGCCCGCGAAACCATAGACATCAATCAATGTCTGTTTCTTATCGGTATTACTCAGGGTTGTTTGTAATAGCACTCGTCGATCTTCTGCAGAGATCTGGGCAATCATATCTGGTTGTGCCAACATAATCTCGACATAGGCAACATCGAAGGTATATCCGCCACGTTCTTCTAAAGTATCAAAGTCATTGACTGACGTGATGTCCAGTTGTTGATAATGCTCAACCAGCAGGACTGCTGCATCAGGTCGAGACAGTAATGTATCAATTCCATTAAAGTTACGTTTCAGGGCATCTAACCCTTGTTGACGAAAAATGTAGGCATACATGTGATCAGAAAGTGGATATTGTAAAACAGTTTCTAATAATGCAGCAGAAGACATGGCACTTAATTGATCCTCTGGAATCTGGACAGCTTGTAACATTTCATCCCTGGTTTTCAATGCTCGCCATTCATCTGTCCCCGGTTGGATAGGAAATTCATATGGCTGCGAGATTGATGTCTCGGTTGAGGTACCCGAGCAACCAACAACGATCCAAAGCAGACTGCACAAAAGACTTACACGTACAAATAGAGTCATAACTGTATCCTGTCCATTGATTATGAAAATAGCACATTCTTGGACACTATTAAAATAAAGTGCCCAAGAACGTGTCATTATGAATCGGGTTTTATGTGTCTTCGATAGCTCTTATGAAATCGCACCACTCCCAGACTTGTAATTACGTTCATCGATAAGCATTTAATGTACTTGCATCATAAGGTGTATAACCAGGAGCGTGATACATTCTAGGTCCTACTCCCCACTTGGAACGATACATATATGGGCCTGTAGGACTATAAGCTACGATAGCTGAATGATCGTCACTAGCATAGGATATCCGATCATTAGGACCTTGAAAGGTAATATCTACAGAAGCATAGCTCCCATCTTGCCAGTAGGTATCATCGCCTGGTGTATCCATCCATACATTGTTTGATGTTGATGTACTATACCAGGCATATGAATGGCAATTGTACTTCCGTGTTGAGTCAGTTTCACGAGTAGCTGCAGGAAAATCTCGTTCTACTTCAAGATTAATAGAATTGATTTCACCTGGTGTTAATTCAGTAGTTACTATTGTAACAGCAACAGCTGTAACTGTTCAAGATGTCGTGTGATGATAAGAATGTTTGATTGTACATACATATCACCTCGTGCGAATTGCTTTAATCGCTCTTGTTGCATGTGTCGGTAGCATGGAGCCCAGTCAAACCATTCTTGCATCGTGCGCGTGTGCAAGACCATACGCTGCTGATCATCACGATTGTACAGCAGATATTGATGAC
The DNA here is from genome assembly GCA_013122435.1 of Chloroflexi bacterium AL-N1. Classification (GTDB taxonomy): domain Bacteria; phylum Chloroflexota; class Chloroflexia; order Chloroflexales; family Roseiflexaceae; genus AL-N1. The sequence goes on along the minus strand of WYDT01000009.1, from coordinate 238,867 downwards.
GGATGACTTCAAAACGCAGGATTGGTGGCGCGTCATTTAAGACTACCAGATCAACAGCATCTGAACGATACGTATCGATCAAGCGTCCGATGAGTTCCAACTGCCAACGACCGCGCTCTCTGGTGATGAGATCAGCATCGAGCAGCACCGCAACATCGTAGTCGCTATCGGGCCGTGCATGTGACTGAGCACGAGAGCCAAAGAGATAGGCTAACACCACAGGAGTATTGGCAAATACCTGATCGAGTTGTGTATCGCGGGTCTCGTCGTTCATAAGACTGATGTCAAGGTAAGAACTGAATGGCATAATACACTATGTTGAAACACTATTATAGCCTACCAATGAAAGGCGATACCATGAGGTATCATATACGGCATCTCACCAGCACTGATCAGGAAGCACTCCAGCGGTTCTTCATCGAACGCTGGGGCGATACCATGGTGGTGGGACATGGCGTCGTGTATCAACCGCAGCACCTTGAGGGCTTTGTAACGATTGAGGACGAACAATGGGTCGGCGTGCTCACATTTACATGCGATGAGCAAGGGTGTGAAGTGGTGACGATAGACAGCCTGCATGAGGGACAGGGCATTGGGGCGGCCCTGATCGATGCCGTTGTTGCAGAGGCCCATCATCGTGGGTGCACACGTGTCTGGTTGATCACCACCAACGATAACCTGAACGCGTTGCGGTTTTATCAGAAGCGTGGTTTTGTGCTCGTGGCCGTGCACCGCAATGCTGTGATGGAGTCGCGCAAGATCAAACCAAGCATCCCCTTGATCGGGAATGATGGCATTCCTCTACGCGATGAACTTGAGTTAGAGATGACCATCACCCCAACCAATGCTATCGAGTAAATGACTTTATCATAGCGCATCGAGGAGCCCGATACTTGACGTTGCCTGCGTTGCCCGGTATACTTCCGCTTCGTGAGAATTATCGCATCTATAAAGCCATATCGCCGTGCCCTGGCCCTGTTGCTGATTGCAGCGTTGCTGCTGATATTACTTGCCGCAGTGGTCTGGTTTGATAATGCCGTTAATCGTGGCATCACATACACACCCGATCCCCAGGCGATCCCGTTCACCGAAATGCCACCTGTGGGGGTCAATGCCTTCAACATTCAGTTTGAAGCAGAAGAGGCCAAAGTCACCCAGACACTGGAGATGGCCCGCGATCTAGGCGCACACTTTGTGCGTATCCAGATGCCATGGGACGATGTCGAAATTGCTGGCAAGGGCGATTTCGAGGATCGGCGGAATCCCGAGCGCATGCGTGACGCATGGGAAAAGTACGATTTTATCGTGGCAGAAGCCAATCGTCTGGAGCTTGATCTGATTGTACGGATCGACCGTCCGCCGCAGTGGGCGCGCGCCCAGACACACGACACTCAAGCATTTCAGGAGGGGTTGGCCAACAACCCCGATTCGACAGGACCGCCCGACGACTACGATGATTTCGGTGATTTTGTGGGGGCCATGGCGGAGCGCTACCGTGGCCAGGTCAATTATATTCAACTCTGGAATGAACCAAACCTCGCCTACGAGTGGAACTGGACCACACCCGATCCGGAGGGTTTTGTCGAATTGTTGCGGATCGGGTATATTGCCGCGAAAGCCGCCAACCCAGATGTCGTCATTCTCTTCCCGAGTCTGGCCCCTACCGATGGGCTGGACCGACAGGCCCCGATGACTGAACTGGAATACCTGGATCGGGTGTATGCCGCTGGTGGAGACGAGTATTTCGACATCATGTCCGCACAGGCATATGGCCTTGGGCAGCCACCGGACGAGCATCGTTATGTCTTTCTACGTCGACCAGGGAACTGGAGTTGGTCGCGCCCTATTGACACGCGCATCGATGTTTCACGGCTGGTGTTACTGCGTGAGGTGATGGAACGTCATGGAGATTATGAGACGTCGGTGTGGATCAGCGAGTTTGGTTACAACAGTGCGCCTGAAGGCGTTCCTGGCAGAAACACCTGGGGTGAGCCAGTCACGGAAGAGGTCAAAGGCGAATATCTGATCGGCCAGCTGGAACGAGCGCGACAAGAGTGGCCATGGGTGGGTGTAATGAATCTCTGGTTTTTGCGCTGGGGCGGTGAGCAACCCGATCCCAATAATCCTACGCCCTACTTTGCCATTGTCGATCCTGACTTCAACCCGCTGCCAGCTTACACGATGATTCAGGAATATCTTGCTGATGGCCCGGTTGCAGGTGTTGGAGCACATACGTGGAAGCATCCAGCAGTTCAGTCGTCTACCGAAGGTATGTGGGATATTCGTTTTGAAGGAAGCACGTTGGCCCTTCAAGGTCGGGGCTCCTTTCAAGTTACGATCAACGAGTCCATGCCCATCGATATCTCATTGGATGGTGGCGAAATCGTTGAGGTGGCGCGTGACCTCCCGGATGGTGTGGTGCACATGGCGCGCGTGGAGGATGCTGGCGAACCGCCAGAGGTGTTTGTGGTGGGTCGCACACCACCTGTGCCATGGTTTTGGACATTGGCCCCGGCGGTGGTGCTCATAGCTTTGATTATCGTATCAGGGTTGCTCTTGCAAACATTGTTTATTCGTGGCACTCGCAGGGTTGAGACGTAAATACGTTCTTTTTCTCTCAAACATATACACTTCCTCATGAGGAGGAGACGCTATGAGCCAGCAAACCTCAAGCCTTCCATTCCGCACTATGATCGAATGGTCGTCGCGCTACACGTCGGTGGTTATCGCAGGAATGGTTTTGGGACTGCTGTTGTTCTATCGGAGTGATGCTTTACCACTGGTTTTGCTTGGTTTAGTGGTCTTTGGCAGTTTCACGTTATTGCGCCCACATCTCGCACTGCTGTTTGTGCCAATAACAATGCCACTCTACCTTATTCCAGTCTCCATTTCACTGCCCTTCATCCGTGAACAACCCTTCTGGTTTCCCCTCCACGAAATCGTGCTGCTGGGTGTTCTGGGGGCGACCTGTGTCCATTGGTTTGTTACACGAGGGTTGGAGCGAGACTTTGATGTTTCCAAGGTGCAATCCTGGCTTACTTCTCTTAGGACCTATATTCCACATGCGCTTTTTCTGGTTGCGGGTGTGATTGGAGTGCTGATCGCAGTTTCGGACGGGCGTAGTGCGGCGTTGCGCGAGTTTCGTTGGGTGATTGTGGAGCCACTGATCTTTCTGGTGTTGCTCAAAATGCACGCCTCATCGCTGGACATGCCGTTGACCGAGAAAGGGCCAGCGGTCTTGCCATACGGTCTGGTGTTGCTGGGGTTTGTGTTTGGTGGTGCCGGAGTTGGTGTGGTTGGTATGTTGCAGTTTATCGGCCTCGACCTGGTCTGGTTGTTTGGCGAAAAGACGACGGCAGCATTTGCATCGAACGTGGTGCCGCTCGGCGGTGGGTTGGTACGGGCTACCTCGGTTTTTGGCCATCCCAATAACCTGGGGCTCTATCTGGAGCGTGTGTGGCCAGTGGCAGTGGCGGTGGTCGTGGTGGCCTGCCAAAGCAATCATTTTTCGCTGCGTCCGTGGAACTGGCGTATAGTGTTTTTTGGGCTGTGCTGCCTGCTCTGTCTGGGCGGTGTGGCCGTTTCGTTCTCACGTGGCGCGTGGCTCGGGTCGATTGTAGCCGTGATCGTGCTGGCATCACCACTGCTGCAACAGCGGTTGAGTAGTCGCTCATTTCCGGCGTTGGCAGGGCTTTGTATGTTAGTTGTGGTGGTTGGTGGGCTGGCATTCTCCATCCGTGGCGACCCGACAACGGGCAGTACTGCTCCACGGATTTTGTTGTGGCAAGAGGCTAGCACACTGATTCGAGAGCATCCGTTTGGGTTAGGAATCGATCAGTTTTACTACTACCACAATCCTGATTTTGGCCGTAGTATCATCGACCCATCGCTGATCGGGACAAGTGAGCAGTACGCACGGCATCCCCACAATCTGATACTTGATACGTGGATTCAGTTGGGGCCACTCGGCTTAATTGCTTTTGTCTGGGTGTTAGTACGCTTTGCTCGTCAGGCAATTCCGGTAGCGAACAAGCCCTTCGCAACATCAACGTCTTTTTTGTCGCTGGGCGTACTGGCAGCGATGGCGGCAGCAATACTGCACGGCCTCGTCGATAGCTTCTACTTCTGGCCAGATCTCGCATGTACATTCTGGATGTTTATCGCAATAGTGGAACGTAATCAGGTGGAGATGGAAAACTAAGTTGGTACGGGAGGCGGGAATCGAACCCGCGTCTGGAGCTTGGAAGGCTCATATGTTACCACTACACCACTCCCGCGTACTGAAAGTATTCTAGCCGTTCCCCATCGATTCGTCAAGTGGTAAATGGTGTAGACCTTTAGGGTATGGGGTTTGGCAGGTGTTTTGGGCGGATTACAGACGTAAAAGGCGAGACCTTTAGGGTTGGTTTAGCACGTTGCACTGCAGAATGTTGGGGGAAGGGTCCCAAAGATCCGGACAACCTTTAGGGTCTAATTAAAAACGCCCGCTGCTAAACAACGGGCAACTGATATTGAAGACCATTGCATGTTTGATCGAGCCAACCACTCTAATTCGCAGAATGGCGACTGTTGCTTGAGTGCGTATACGTCACGAGCTGGTCACCAGCAAGTTGGGTACCCACACGAATGAGCCAGCGTCCAAACCGCGTCTTGAGTGGTTTACGATTGTCTGAGATATGACCAGTGCGTTCGCGCAAAGCCGTATCAACTAAATACCAATCGGCACGCTGTGCTTCTTGTCGGTGAAGGGTTTCAAAGTACTCTGATTGCATGACCGTACTCCATTGTTTATTCAACTATCACTTGGTTGTCGGTAAGTTCTGGGACAGGGATGTTCGGCGTTTCCTGTGGAGCCGAGGTGGATAGGACCGTGAATGTTCGGCGAACACTGGGATGATTACGTATCTCGTGATAGATGACATCCTCCAATGTCTGAGGTGTTTGTGTTCGCACCTTCAAGAGAAAACACCACTCACCAAGCACGCGATGTACTTCCTGAACGCCTGGTAGTTGCATAAGTGCTTCGGTAAGATCATCGAGATCACAGCCAGCCGACGACTCGACAAAGATAAACGCCGTGACGCTTAGCTTGAGCGCGAGTGGATCGATCAGCGCTGTGTAGCCCTTGATGTACCCACGTTCCTCCAGCAACTTCACGCGCCGTAGCACAGTCGGCGGTGTAAGGCCAACCCGATGTGCAAGATCAGCATTTGAGATACGTCCATCCTGTTGAAGGACCGTAAGGATTTGCAGATCGATCTGGTCAAGCTCGTTCATCATAATATGTACAATAAAAGACTATCTGTCATATATTCTAATTTTATTATGCTTTTTATTATATCACTCTTTGATTATTTGAAAATACTCCTAAAGTTGTAATTTCTTGAAAAACATTGAACAATTGATTACTAACCATGGAAAACCTGTTCCAACATGGGACGAAAAATCCTATACCGGGATGGCCAAACCCCATCAGGACAGATACCGTCGGCTTCAACAAGTATTATATGGAGCCCATGGCCCGCGTGTCGAACAGCAGGCTGATGAAGCGAAATACCATTGACCCCAAACAACGATCAGTTTCCGAAAACTATGGACAAGACTCCATGAACTACTGTCGTGTAGAACAGTGTAGTGGAGGAATGAAAAATTGTCATGGACTCAGGAGTCGCAGTATCAGCCTTTAGATCTGTATGCTTCCCTCAAGATATTTCGCGGCATAACCACTAATCAATACACGATCACCATGGAGTTCACACCACAACTCACCACCGCGTGATGAGATCTGCCGCGCATGGAATTGTGTTTTCCCCAAGCGTTGCGACCAGTACGGTGTGAGGGTGCAGTGTGTTGATCCAGTAACCGGATCTTCGGGGATACCTGCACCTGGGACAAAGTAGCGTGAGACAAAATCGACTTCATCACCTACTGCCGTAGCAATCACACCACAACGCCCCAACTGGCTGAGTAGTGCTGTATCTGGTTGGAGTGACCGCACATCAGACTCGGTATCGTACACCACCAGATAGTTGTGCGACAACAAGACTTCGCGTGGCGCCTGGTGCAAACTCTTGAGTAGTGTATTAGGCGCCTGGCACGGTACGGCTTCGTGGGATGGAAAATCTAACGTTAATCGCTCTCGATCTCTTTTTACCAACAAACGACCACTCCGAGTTTCAAAAACAACTACATCAAGAGTTGGATCAAGTTCTTCAAAGATCACAAAGGCCGATGCGAGCGTGGCATGGCCACAGAGATCGACTTCGACGGCAGGCGTGAACCAGCGCAGTGCATAATGATCGCCGTCACGGACGAAGAAAGCTGTTTCTGATAGGTTATTCTCAGCAGCAATCGCCTGCATTTGTGCATCAGACAACCACGTATCAAGGGGACAAACAGCGGCGGGATTGCCACTAAAAGTCTGGTTCGTAAACGCATCAATCTGAAATAAAGGGATTTTCATAACAGCAAATCTCCTGTGTTGGTAAGAAGGGATAAGGGTCAACAATAAATGCGTGCGCGAATCTCATCTGTAAAACGGGGACGTGTAATTGCAAGTGGGTCTTCTGTTTTGAAACCAAACGTTCCATTCAACATGCACACCGCGAAGCGGCCCGTCTCATGCTGTAGGAATGGATAGTTGATATAACCAAAACCGCCGCCTGAATGCCCCCATACCGTGCCACAAGGTGTTGCATGTGCAATCAAGCCAAGGCCGTAGGCAAATCGTGCAGGTGGTGCATGTGGTGGCTCAGGAACCACGATCATCATCTGTTGCAATAAAGCTTCCGGAAGCAGTACGCCGCCCAACAATGCGCGGAAGAAGCGCGCCTGGTCGCTGGCAGTTGAAATAATCGCTCCGTCACCTCGTCCGAAAAACGAATGACTGCACTCACGCCACGCATCTCCAGTGTATTCGTATCCACGAATATATGGTGTGGGGAGCGATAGATCATTTTCGTCAGGATAACTTGTACTGCTCATCGCAAGTGGTTCAAAGATACGCTGTTGTAGTTCTGTGCCCAGCGAATGCCCCGTGACCCGTTCAACAATGAGTTCGAGAAGGCAAAAGTTCGTGTTGCAATAGGCAAACTGTTGACCGGGCAGGAATAACGCCTGATGCTGAAGGGCAAGTTGCACCATTTCATGCGAACCGTAAGGGCGCAGATGAGCATCAAGGTCGCCAAGTAAGCTAGGATCATCCTCAAAATCGAACAAGCCACTCCGCATACGGAGTAGATGCTCGATGGTAAGACGTTCGGCATTTGGAATTGCAAGATCAGGAACGAGATCACGCATCGTGCCATGTAGATTGAGCTTCGACTCATTGATGAGTTGTAACACGACAACAGCAGTAAAAGTCTTTGTATGACTCCCAATACGGTAATGACTATCGGGAGTCATAGGCGTGCAGTGGACAAGATCAGCAAACCCTGCTGTATAGAAGTGTGTTGTTTTGTCCGCCTCTTCTATATAAATAAATGCACCCGGTAGACCAGCCTCGACCATTTGCTCAAGCTTTTGTTGAAGCAATTGCTCCATAACAGCAAATCTCCTGTGTTATAAGAGTTATGGGATAGGGGTTAAGGGTTAATACCACCACAATACTGTCATATATTATTAGCCTCTGGCTCCCAGCCCCTAGTCTCTTCACTTAAACTAACGGTACCCAATCAGTGGTTTCTGGCATCGCCACCTTGCGACGATGGGTCTGTATGTGGAGCAACTCACCCAGTACCTGCGCGATCTCGCTCAGCGTTTCGGGCGGCTGTGCACTGAACGCAAGACGCATATATGATCGAGCGGAGGGCATAGCAAAGAACACATCACCTGGTGCAAATGCCACCCTGCGCTCGATAGCTGCAAGATAGAGATCGGTAGCCGAGACACCGAGTGGTAACTCAACCCATACAGAAAAACCACCGCTGGGCGTGGTCCAACGAAGTGTTGCCGGAAAATATTGTGCCATCGCATCAAGAAGCACATCACGACGCTCGCGGTAGCGTGGCAGCGTCCGTCGAAGATGTTGGGCCAGCACACCGCGTTGTAGGAACAATGCCATGGCCTGCTGATTGAGTGCTGGTGAACAAAGATCATTGGCTTGCTTCGCGGCAGATAATCGACTAATCAATGGTGGGGGGGCAACCACATACCCAATTCGCATCCCTGGTAGCAACGACTTGGAAAAACTACTCACATGTAAGACCATGCCACTGCAATCATCCACGATCAGAGCTGGGGGAATACTCCCTTCATACACCAACTGGCTATAGATGTCGTCCTCGACCAACGGTACTCGATGTCGCTCTACGAGTTCCAGTAAAGCTGCCCGGCGCTGTGCACTCAAGCACACGCCAGTAGGATTGTGAAATACCGGAATGGTATAGATAAAGCGGGGGCGATGGGAGAAAATCAAGGACTCTAACACCTCAACCATAATCCCCTCATCATCAACTGGTACGCTAATAGAACGGAGACCCTGGTTTTCGAGCACGTTGAGTGTGCCCAGATACGTGGGATGCTCAACCAACACCACATCACCAGGCTGTGTGAGTATCTGAGCAATCAATGCTAAACCCTGTGTGACACCAGATGTGACAATAATTTCGTCTGGGCCAACCCGAACCCCCCGTTCACGCACCCAATCGGCTATGGCGTTACGCAACGTTGGTTCGCCCTGCGAAGTTGTATAGGCTAATGCACGCACACCACTGGTTGCCAACACCTCGTCTACTACACGATTGAATTCACGTAGCGGATAGAATTCAGATGCAGCATCGGCCATAGCCACTGAGCGCATACCAGGAAGTTGTGCCATCCGCATCATATCGTTGATAGCACTACGCGGCGAGACCTCACGGCCATATTCAGGGATTGGTGCCGCCTCCTGGCGGGTTGAGACAAACGTGCCACGTCCAACTGTTGCTTCAACCCAACCATCCGCCTGCAAATCGCTGTAGGCATTGTGCACCGTGAGACGGGTTACCCCTAGTTGTTGGGCCAGTTCACGAACCGTTGGCAGGCGGGTACCCGGCGGTAAGGCACCTGAACGGATGCGCCTTCGAATGTTTTGGGCCATCTGAATGTAGAGTGGTTGTGAGCTATTTCGATCCAGATCGATGTACATATCAACTTTCGTACGCGATTGTCATGAATTAAGAGTTATAGAACAATACTGAAAATTCGTCTTTTTGATACTATATTTTCGTGTTTTTTTGTACTGTCGAGATCACAGTATAGCGTGATTGTCCTGAGATAGCGAGAGACAAAGCAGGACAATTCTGGTAGGACAATTGGAACGACTGAGTGGTGGAACATGAGAGCGATCAGGCAACAACCGTAGCACGATCTTTGCTCCCGTACTAACCCCTCAACCATATCCCGATTTTTAACAGTTTTTCCTGTCTAAATTGACAGTACCCATGAATTTAGGTATACTGCCAACATACAACAAAGGAGAGTGCTATGGGAGCAACATCCTTCTCAAGTGACACACCGACTGGCAAAATTTTGTCGCACCTGCAAAGACACAGTGAGGCAACCATTAAGGAACTCGAAGGCGTTTTGGGTATTACCACCACCGCAGTTCGAGAACACCTGGCCAATCTTCACACACAAGAGTTGGTAACAACAAAATTGTTACGGCGTGGCCCTGGTCGACCCCGTTTGGCGTATTCATTGACACGGAAGGCCCATCGTATGTTTCCCAAGGCCTATGACTCACTGATCAATACGCTATTACACGAAATTATTCGTCGTGAGGGATCAGAGAACTTGCAAACGCTCCTTGACGCTGTCGGTTCACAATTGGCAAATGAGTACCGTGACCAGATCTCGGGCGAGGAAATTCCCGAACGGTTAATAACCCTACGTACGGCCCTAGAGTCACGTGGTATTCCAGCGGAGGTACAGGGCACAGGTGATGGATTTCAAATGTTTGCGTGTCCCTACCACGATGTAGCGCAAGAGCATCCTGGTGTTTGCACGATGGAACAACGTATGCTTGAAGAAATTCTGGGGGAGTCGATTCAGATTAAAAGTACTATTCGTGAAGGGCATCATAGCTGCAAATTCCATGTTGCCACGACCAAAGCCGATCCAGATACATCAACAATGAAAGAAAACACGTAGTTTGACTGATATCAGTAATATCTTGAATGTTTTATCCATTAGGGGAATCGCATGAACACCGATTTTGTTATTAAAGATTTGCATGTCCAGATTGAAAACAAAGAAATTCTTAAAGGTGTAAATCTTACTGTGAAGCCTGGCACCATTCACGCCATCATGGGGCCCAATGGGAGTGGAAAGAGCACACTGGCCTATGCGCTGATGGGACACCCCAGTTATGAAGTGACGGCTGGTGAAGTATGGTACAAGGGTGAGAATGCTTTGGAGATGGAGCCAGATGAGCGTTCAAAACTCGGTATCTTTCTGGCCTTCCAGTATCCCACATCGATCCCCGGTGTTACCGTTGCGAACTTCCTGCGTTCCGCGATGAATGCACACCGCGCTGAAGAAGGAAAAAATCCCAAAGAGACGGCCATTCCAATGGCACAATTCCGCAAAGAACTACGTGCGCAGATGGCAATGTTAGAGATTGATGAAGGTTTTGCACGTCGCTACTTGAACGAAGGTTTTAGTGGTGGTGAGAAGAAACGAGTTGAGATTTTGCAGATGGCGATGCTCAAGCCTACCATGGCGGTTATGGATGAGACAGACTCAGGCCTTGATATCGATGCGCTACGTGTCGTTGCTAACGGTGTGAATGCACTCGGACAACAAGAGTCTGAGATGGGCGTGCTGGTTATCACGCACTATCAGCGCTTGTTAAACTACATCAAGCCACAGGTTGTGTCTGTCATGATGGATGGACGCATCGTCCGCGAGGGTGGGCCAGAGTTGGCTCTTGAACTTGAAGATAAAGGCTACGATTTCATCAAGGAGGAAGTGTTCAGTAATGCCAGCCAGTAATTCCAATCACACATTGCCAGCGCTTGCAGATTTGACTGATGTGCAGATTGCTGAAGCTTCCCGCGCTGCGAACGAGCCTGAATGGTTAACCGAATGGCGTACAAGCGCATGGAAAAAATTTGCCGAAAGTGCACCACCTTTCTGGAAGCGTACCGACCTGAGTAAGTTCCATCCTGAAACGATCACCGCACCACTGGGTGCCCATGGAACTACCCTGAGTTGTGAGCAAGATTTCGCAAAGCATGGTGTTATCTTCACCACGTTGGCCGACGCCCTCCAAGAGCATGGTGATTTGATCAGGCAGCATCTTGGCACCGCAATTGATCCAGCGACCCACAAGTTTACGGCATTACACGCGGCACTCTGGCAAGATGGTGCTTTTCTGTATGTGCCAAAGAATGTTTCAATTGAGGCTCCTTTCCTGGCCACATTTACCTTCAACAATGGGCATGCTGCTATTTTCCCGCACAACCTCATTATTGTTGAGCGTGGTAGTAGTGCGATGTTTGTTGAAGAATACGTTTCTGACGATATCGAAGGGCAGGGCTATTCCTCACCAGCTACAGAGATTTTCGTTGGGGAAGATGCGTCGCTCAAGTATGCGGCCGTACAAATCTGGGGCAAAGGTGTGTACCACATCGGTTCACAACGTGTGCGCTTGAACAACCACAGCAATCTCAACTGGGTCATTGCGAATGTTGGTGGCCAAATTCAGCATGTCGAAGCCGAAACATCACTCGAAAATGTCGGCTCGCGTGTCGAGTGGACGGGTGCAACATTTGCTAATGGTACCCAAAGCCTGCTTACCGCACCAATTCTGCGACATGCAGGCACTAATACTGAGAGTCATCTTGATTTCAAGACAGTGGTTGATGAAGATGGGTACTCGACTTTTGATGGCCTCATCAAAATTGAGCACGAGAGCCACGGCACCATTACCCGTCTTGAAGAGCATGCGCTGCATCTGAGTCCCAAGGCACGCAGTGACTCCATTCCAGGACTTAAGATCGACACGAACGATGTGGCGCGCGCTGGACACGCATCGACCAGTGGGCAAATCGACGAAGAGCAACTCTTCTATATGCTGGCCCGTGGTATTCAGCGTGATGAAGCCGTACGTATGATTGTAATGGGCTTCTTTGAGCCAACACTTGATCGCATTCCTGTTGAGCATCTGCGTGAGCGAATCACGAATTTAGTTGAAGAGAAGATACGTTAATAGGTCGTACAGTTATAGTAGCGCTACATGTATGGTTTTGCGACCCTACGATAGGTGAGATATGACTACACAGGCAGCACTTTCATTATTCGATGTATTGAGCATTCGGCGTGATTTTCCTATTCTTCACCAGGAAATCAATGGAAAACCGCTTGCGTTTCTCGATAGCGCAGCATCATCACAAAAACCACGCCAGGTCATCGACTGCCTTGAGGACTACTATCGACGCTACAATGCGAATGTGCATCGAGGCGTCTACAAGTTAAGTGAACAGGCAACATTTGCGTATGAGCGTGCACGTGGCAAAGTTGCGCGGTTCGTCAATGCACGGAGTCCTAAAGAAGTCATCTTCACTCGCAATGCAACAGAATCCATCAATCTGGTTGCACGGTCATGGGGTGATGCAAACCTGCGCGAAGGAGACCGCATCCTTCTGAGTGTCATGGAACATCATGCGAACCTGATACCCTGGCAGATGTTGGCCCAACGCACAGGTGCTCAACTCGATTTTGTCCGTGTTGATGGTGAGGGGCGTTTGGTGATGGAGGATGTTGACCGCCTTCTCACTGAAAAGACCCGCTTGGTTGCGATTACGCACCAGTCGAATGTCCTTGGCACCATCAACCCTATCCAGGAACTGGCGCTCCGTGCACATTCGTTTGGCGCATTAATGCTGGTTGATGCAGCACAAAGTGTCCCCCATATGCCTGTGGATGTGCAGACCCTTGATGTGGATTTCCTGGCATTCAGTGGACATAAAATGTGTGCCCCTACAGGCATTGGTGTTTTGTGGGGTCGCCGCTCATTGCTCGAAGCCATGCCGCCGTTTCTTGGTGGTGGCTCGATGATCAAAACAGTTGACCTGCACACCGCCACCTACGCTGATGTGCCAGCGCGTTTTGAGGCGGGGACACCAGCCATTGCTGAGGCCATCGCGCTCGGTGAAGCGGTCGATTATCTGCAACGGCTGGGGCTTGCTACAATTTATCAGCATGAGCATGAATTAACAGCCTATGCCCTGGAGCGACTCTCAGCTATCGAAGGGCTGACGATCTATGGCCCCAAGACCACCGAAATGCGGGGCGGGTCGATCAGCTTCACGTTAGACATGGTACATCCCCACGATATTGCAGCACTACTTGATAGTGATGGTGTAGCAGTGCGTGCTGGGCATCACTGTTGCCAGCCATTACACACACTGCTTGATGTACCAGCAACCACACGTGCCTCATTCTACCTGTATAATACTCAAGAAGAAATTGACCGACTCGCTATAGGATTGGAACGAACGCAAAAATTATTTGCCTAACCTTCCTATTATCAGAAGTTTGTATTGTATCGGCTAGTAGAGGACGTATATGGACGATCTATATCGTGAAGTAATCATCGAACATCACAAGTACCCGCATAATGCCGGCGTACTCGAAAATCCACATATTTCGCACGAAGAATTCAATCCACTATGTGGTGATCGTGTACGGATAGATATGTACGTTGAGTCTGACATTATTACTGATATCCGATTTCAGGGACGTGGTTGTGCTATCAGCCAGGCCTCGGCATCCATGCTTACTGACGAGATAAAAGGTAAATCACTGGATGAGGCTAAAACGTTCGGGAAGGACGAATTGCTTGATTTGATTGGCATCCCATTGGAGCACAATCCCGTACGAATAAAGTGTGCTTTGTTATCGCTCAAAACACTGAAAGTGGGTATCTATACATATATTGGTGAACATTTGGACGACGAGGAGTTGTAGAACATCACAGGGTCAAGAGGATAGGCTTATTATAAAGTATGAAAACTTTTGTACTGTGTAACGATATGAAAATCCGTGTAAAACATCTGTAATCGAGGAGGACTACGTAATGGCAGTTCAGGCGCAAAATCTTCAATTTGATTATTCAAAATATGGTTTCCGTGATGAAGAAAACTATACGTTCAAATCAGCAAAAGGGCTGAGCGAAGACGTCGTACGTGAGTTATCGGGAATGAAGGGCGAGCCTGAGTGGATGCTTCGCCGGCGTCTGCAGGCCCTCGAAATCTTCCGCAAGAAGCCCGTCCCGTTAACTGGTATGTGGGCCAACACGGAATTAGCAGATTTGAATTATGACGACATCCACTACTTTGTGCGGGCTGGCGAAAAGCCACAACACGACTGGGACGCTGTTCCTGAAGAGATCAAGAACACCTTCGAGAAACTGGGTATTCCCGAGGCAGAGCGCAAATTCCTTGCCGGCGTCGGTGCTCAGTACGAGTCAGAGGTGGTCTACCATTCCCTGCGCGAAGAGTGGTCTAAACTGGGTGTTATCTTCCTTGACACCGATACGGCACTCAAAGAATATCCTGAACTTTTCAAGCAGTACTTTGGCACCGTGATCCCATCAGCGGATAACAAGTACTCCGCATTAAACACGGCGGTCTGGTCGGGTGGCTCCTTTGTATATGTACCAAAAGGTGTTCATGTCGATATTCCGTTGCAGGCATACTTCCGCATCAATGCTGAGAACATGGGACAATTTGAGCGCACCTTGATTATCATCGACGAGGGTGCATCGGCTCACTACATTGAGGGCTGTACCGCACCAGTGTACTCAACCAACTCATTGCACTCAGCCGTCGTTGAGATTATCGTGAAGAAGGGTGGCACCTGTCGCTATACTACCATCCAGAACTGGGCTAACAACATCTTCAACCTGGTGACTAAGCGCGCCGTGGCCTATGAAGATGCCAGCATGGAGTGGGTTGATGGCAACATCGGTTCTCGCCTGACGATGAAGTATCCTTCGGTGTACCTGATGGGGCGTGGCGCACGAGGTGAGGTGCTTTCCGTCGCTTATGCAGGCCCAGGACAGCACCAGGATGCAGGCGCAAAGATGGTGCATATGGCCCCCGATACCACCAGCCGTATCACCAACAAATCTGTCTCTCGTGGTGGTGGTAAGACAACCTATCGTGGGCTGGCCAAGGTGCTTCCAGGAGCCTCGAACTCCAAGCTCAATATAAACTGTGATGCGCTGATTCTGGATGAGTTCTCCAAGTCAGACACGATCCCTTTTATTGAAGTCGAGGAGGAACGCACCACACTGGCCCACGAGGCCACCGTCGGTCGTATTGGTGAAGAGCAACTCTTCTACCTGATGAGCCGTGGCATGCCTGAAGCTGATGCACTTTCAATGATTGTACTGGGGTTTATGGAGCCCTTCACACGCGAGCTACCAATGGAGTATGCCGTAGAACTCAACCGACTGATCCAACTTGAGATGGAAGGTTCTGTCGGCTAAACTCAGCGGATACGAACGACCAGCATGTCAATGCTTATCAAACGGCGAGTAGCGGTAGGATCTTCCACGCTACTGGCCGTTTCTATCACAAACACATATGCTTCTTTTGATAGTCACTTGCGATCATGGTGTACTATACAGATAACAGCATATTGTTGCGATAATACGATACGACATATACCCGATTACAAACTGTTGTATCATGCACAGTACATAATTGTAAGAAAGATCAGGGTAAGCACATGACATCGATGAGCCAAATCTCCATCTCAGCAGAGGTAGTTACACGTGCGGCTCAATATATCTCTGCACAGCTTCGTCAATCTGGCGCGGAGTCGGCAGCACTCTGTACGCTAGATGGGCAGTGTGTGTGGGCCAGTGATGCTGCATTCGAGCGTGCTGCTCCCACTGTTGCACGGATTGGCATTGCGTCGCTGCGCCTGTGGGCCAAAACACGTACCGGAAAACTTGAGCAGATTGGTCTGGTGACTGATGAAGGCCCTATTGATCTCATTTTTGTTCCACCACTTGGGTCGCTGCTGGTGGTGAGCCGTGGTAATGAACATGGGGAGTGGCCAGCCGGTGAACCACGAGCCATGATCCAGGCGTTAGGTCTAACATAGCAAGAAAAGGAGCCCATGGCAGATTTTATCAAGCTTGCAAATGTGAGCGATATACCAACAAATGAGGTACGTTCGTACGATCATGAGGGAAAGAAAATTGCAATTTACAACCACAATGGATCCTTCTATGCGACGACAAATATATGCACGCACGCTTATGCACAGCTTCACGAGGGGTTCTTTGATCCTGATGATTGTTCGATAGAATGCCCCTTGCACGGGGCCCGTTTTAAGGTCGAAACAGGTGCAGTACTGGTTCTTCCAGCATATGCACCGCTGGAAGTATACCCGGTTCAGATTGATGGGGACGATATTCTCGTTAGTTTGTAAACCATTTTGATCTATATTGATACCCCCTGTTATGGGGGTATTGTATTCTTCAATACTTGACGCTCATCACTATCTGAAGTAGAATAAATCCTGACAAAGTTGTACATAAAACTCCACAAAAAAGGAGCTATTTGGAATGGCCCAGTATGCACACCCTGAAGTGATTGTTGAAACTGATTGGCTCGCCGATCATTTACAGGATTACAATATACGTATTCTGGAAAGCAATGAAGATATATTGCTTTATGATCAAAAACATATCCCCGGTGCCATCAAAATCGATTGGTTGAACGATCTCAACGATCCGGTTCAACGCGATTACCTTGATCGTGCGCGTTTTGCACAGTTGCTATCATCCAAAGGCATTGGCAACGACACGACGGTAATCTTCTATGGCGATAAAAATAACTGGTGGGCCACCTATGCCTTCTGGGTCTTCAAACTCTTTGGGCACCAGGATGCCCGTATCTTGAACGGCGGACGGGCCAAATGGATTGCCGAGGGACGCGAGATGACCCGCGAAATCCCGACTTATCCAGCCACGACCTATCGCGCTGCTGAACGTGACGATACTGCTATCCGTGCATTTCGTGATCAGGTTCTGGCGCATATCAAACAGGGCGATACTGCACTTGTCGACGTACGGAGTCCACAGGAGTTTAGTGGTGAACGTACCCACATGCCCGATTACCCGCAAGAGGGCACCCTGCGCGGCGGACACATCCCTGGTGCAGCTAACATCCCATGGGCCCAGGCAGTGCAGGAAGATGGCACGTTCAAGAGCGTAGATGAACTTCAAACATTGTATGGTAATCAGGGCATCACCGCAGACAAGGATGTTATCACCTATTGTCGTATTGGTGAGCGTTCCAGCCATACCTGGTTTGTGCTAACATACTTGCTGGGGTACTCAAACGTTCGTAACTACGATGGTAGCTGGACTGAGTGGGGGAACGCAGTAGGTCTCCCAATTGCAAAAACGTACCAGCCCTAAGCTACTCACATACACGGAGTTTTCACATGGATCGGCAGGATATTATCGACCATCTACTCGATCATTATGAGCAACCTCGTAACTATGGATCGTTGGAGAAGGCCGATGTAACGGCGTCAGGTGGGCATCCTGAATGTAGTGATATCGTTACCATCCATCTGAAGATCAATCCGACAACCGACACAGTGGAATTGATGACCTTCGAGGGGCAGGGTTGTACGATTAGTCAGGCAGCAGCGTCCATCCTTACGGAACAAATGGTGGGAAAAGGGCTCAATGACATTCGCCAGATGGATTTCGATACGGTTGTTGAAATCATGGGACGCGAGATTGCACGTTCCCGCCCACGCTGCGCTTCGTTGGCATTAGAAACATTGCGAACAGCCGTCATCAAATATCAGCATGAACACCACCAGCAAACGGTCGATACAGGTCAGAGGTCAGAGGAATGAGTCAGCCATCGTCCACCACAATGCGACAGAACACAGATGTTCAGCACACCTCAGCCACGACAACTGCTCGATCACAGCATCCAGCCGTTCTCAGTCTAGTTGGCCATACCCCCCTCCTACGACTTGATCGTATTGCTCCAGACCTTTCCAAAAGTGTTGAAGTCTATGCCAAGGCGGAATGGTACAATCCCGGCAGCTCTGTAAAGGATCGCCCGACCCTGGCCATGATTCTGGACGGCGAACGTACAGGTCACTTACGCCCTGATATGCGTATCGCAGATGCGACAAGCGGCAATACGGGCATTGCCTGCGCCACACTCGGCGCTGCTCTGGGCTACGGTGTCACACTGGCAATGCCAGCCAAAGCCAGCCCTGAACGCAAACGAACACTTGAGGTACTGGGGGCCGATCTGATTCTGACCGATCCACAAGAGGGCATGGATCGCGACATAGCCACCATAAGCGCCCTTGTTGAACCACATCCTGATCGCTTTTTCTATCCTGATCAGTACAACAATCCTGCCAATGTTCAGGCACACTTTGACACAACTGGCGCGGAGATCTGGTCACAAACCGCTGGGCGTATCACTCATTTTGTAGCAGCACTCGGCACCTGTGGCCCATTCGTTGGGACCGGGCGACGACTCCGTGACGCAAATCAGCACATGCAGCTCATCGGCGTGCAGACCGACGGCCCCTACCATGCACTCAAAGGCGTCAAACACGTTGCAACTACCAATTTGGTACCTGGGATTTACGACGCGACGCTGGCAGACGACACCATTGAGGTGAGCAGCGAAGCCGCCTTCGACATGGCGCGGCGTCTCGCACGGACCGAAGGACTCCTGATAGGCATCTCAGCCGCCGCCAACGTGGTTGCAGCATTACGTCTCGCACAGACCCTTGAACGTGGCGTTGTCGTGACGATTCTCTGTGATAGTGCCAGTAAATATCTGAGTGAGACATTCTGGACCGATGTGGATGAGGCGTGTATGAGTGGTGCAGGGATTTAAAGATTACGAAGAAATATCTTACTGGAACGAAATATGTATCCATGCTTGTATTGTCAGAACAGATAAAACATGACATCGCAACTCATGCTGAGTCGACCTATCCCAATGAATGTGTGGGCCTATTGCTAGGGTTGATCGATGGCGACTCTAAGGTCGCGGTCGCAGTCCATCCGGTCGAGAACCGCTGGCAAGGTCAAGTGACGCTGGCCGACACCGATGATGCGACATCACAACGGGATCGTTTCTACCTCGATCCACGGGACTATCTCGCCGCAGATCGTGCTGCCCGAAACCAGAGCCTCGATATCATTGGCTGTTATCACTCACACCCTGACCATCCCGCCGTTCCCTCTGAACGCGACCGGATCGGCTCACAGAGTGCTGGTGGTGGTATCAGCTTTTCATTTGTGATACAGAGCGTACAGGCAGGACAGGCAACTGAAATAGCAAGTTGGTTGCTCATGGACAACGGCCAGCGCTTCGTCGCTGAACCAATCACAGAACCAGAAACATAAATTGCGATCCTTGTTCGCTACAAACCATGTCTTAAAGGAGACGTTGATGTCAGTCACCATATCTATTCCGACCGCGCTACGTCAATATGCCGATGGGAATGCAACAATCACAGTAGAAAGTACTACTATTGGGCAACTACTCGGACATCTGGCTGAACAATACCCACAACTTGGCAACCAGTTGTACAACGAACAAAAACAACTACGCAGCTTTGTAAACGTGTATGTCGGTGATGAAGATATTCGCCACTTGCAAGGCTCAGATACACCTGTGCCAGATGGAGAAATTGTCAGCATTATCCCAGCGATTGCTGGTGGGATAAACCAATAATCGCACTCTAGTGAAATGTAAAGAACTATGTCTCATACAGCACTTTCTAATGATGAAATTCGTCGCTATGCACGTCATTTAATCCTACCAGAATTTGGGATGGCTGCTCAGGAACAACTCAAAGCCGGGAGTGTCCTGCTGGTTGGCACTGGCGGGTTGGGCTCACCACTTGCGCTCTATCTGGCAGCGGCAGGTGTTGGTCATATCGGTTTGGTCGATTTTGACGTGGTCGAAGAAAGCAATCTCCAACGCCAGATCGTCCATGGAACGAGCACACTCGGTATCCGCAAGACCGATTCAGCCAAGCAACGTCTGCTCGATCTGAACCCACACATCGAAGTCAGCACATACGAAGTGCAACTCACCTCTGAAAACGCACTCGAGATCTTGCGCCCGTACGATGTCATCGTTGATGGGACCGACAACTTTCCTACTCGTTATCTCACCAACGATGCCTCAGTGCTGCTTGGCAAACCCAATGTGTATGGCTCAATCTTTCGTTTTGAGGGACAAGCGACTGTGTTCAACACCGCAGGAGGTGGCCCCTGCTATCGCTGTCTTTACCCGGAACCACCACCTCCGGGACTGGTGCCGAGTTGTGCAGAGGGGGGTGTGTTAGGTGTGCTACCCGGTATTATCGGCACACTCCAGGCAACTGAAGTTGTTAAATTATTAGCAGGGATTGGCGAAGCGCTGGTCGGTCGCCTGATGCTGTATGATGCGCTGGCAATGCAGTTTCGCGAACTCAAGCTCCGACGCAACCCGGATTGCCCGGTCTGTGGTGAGCATCCAACCATTACAGAACTGATCGACTACAACCAGTTCTGTGGAATCGTTCCAGAACCTACGCCCGTTGTTAGCGCCAATGAGATCACGCCAGGTGAAGTGGCCGCATGGTTGGAACATCCCGACAAGCCATTCCTGCTCGATGTGCGCGAAGCAAACGAATGGGATATCGGCCACCTGCCAGATGCCATCCGTATTTCTGTCAATGAACTGGCACAACGCCTACACGAACTCGATCCTGAACGTGAAACAGTGGTCTACTGTCGCAGTGGGGGGCGTAGCGCCCGCGCGATGGAGATGCTGCAACTGGCAGGATTCCGTAAAGTCAAAAATATGGTTGGGGGTATTCTACGCTGGTCCGACGATGTAGATCCTTCCATTCCAAAATACTAATCCTCATCTTCCTACACAAAAGGGCGTTTGGTTGAACGCCCTTGCCTAGATCCGTTCTGCTTACATACTCATCACAGGTTTCTACTCATCTCCCCATATCCGATTGCTCTGCACTACTACCCATGTGCCATTTTGCAGAAATAACGTATTGTAGAAGCCAGCAGTGTCATCTGGTGAGTGCAGTTCCAGATACACCAGAGCCTCATTGCCACCCTCACTAAAACCCACATTGGATAGAGCAACATAACCATCAGTGTTCCCAAAACGCTCGTTGAAGGTTTGCCAGCCAGCCTCTTCACCATCTACAAAGATATCATCAATATCGGCCTGGTTCATAAAAATCGTCGGGAAGTCAATCGAAAATGTACTATCAAGCGATTGTGATTCGGCGTTCTTCTCACGAAAATCGGTCAGTAATGTTTCATCCAGAGTTGCAACCTCATCAGATAATGGTGGCAATTCCTGTAAAGCAGCAATGGTTGCGTCCATATCCTGATCTGGAGTATTAAAGCGAGTCTCATTCAATACCACAAATGCATCACGTGCACCCTGCCACTCCCGTAAAATCGTCGCATAAACAGCATTTGGATCGGCAGAGGTATCTCCCTTAACGCGGAACACCAATTCGCCGTCGGGATGGGTGATCGTCAATACATCGCCATCAATCCTGTAGCTCTCGGCGGTTTGTATTCCAGTTAGAAACTGCTCTTCTTGCTCACGTGCAGTATCATCGATACATTCTGCCTCAGTATTGGTAAATGCTGAAGGCACTGTGATCTGGAAATTATCAATCCGGTAGGATCCACTGTAGTCGTTACAACCAGTCGAACCTTCTACTGAACCGCCCAATGTACCAAGCTGAAACAAAGCTGTAATTGATGCGCCATCGGTTACTGGTTGGGCCGCAACTGAATCAGCCTCAAATGTCACCAGGGTTTCAAGTTGCCAGACAGCACCCTCGAGTGGTTGACTCTCAATGGTTTTAGGGGTTTCAAAAACCAGTGTGCCATCAGGTGCGTTAAGAGTAAGTTTCCCATCGGCAAGCGTAAAGGTCTGAACGGCACTCAGCAATTGAAGATACGCCATCTCTTGATCCATCGCCCCTTGATCAGCACAGGCCATCTCAGTCGCAAAAAGATCTGCCACTGTCAGATCTGATCCACTGATAGTGTAATCACCTCCATAGGTATTACAACCAGCATTACCACTCAGTGATGTCGCATCAAATCGAATAGTAGGCAGATAGTCTGGAAGGGGCATTTGCACACTAGCTGGCGCGCCATACGCAACCATCTGCCATTCAGTTCCAACGAATGCATCTGTTGTTTCCATCGCAGTATCTTCCGTTGAGTCTTCGTTTGGTTGGGTCATTTCTTCGTTTGATTGGGCAGAGTCGTCTACATCTGTTCCAGTTGTTCCAGCGTTTGTTGCTCCACAAGCAGCCATAACCAGGCATACCACCAGAGCGGTACTCCACCACATTATTGTACGTTGTACGTTCATAAAGAGTCTCCTCATACGGTATTATCTTTGGTCTACTATGCTAACGCTGGAAGATGGATGATAGTTCCCATCAGAAAACTGGGGTGAATCTCACAGTTATAGCGGCAACAACGTTATGGAAATCGCTCATACCAGTATCAGGATGTTATTTGTGGATGCGCCGACACAAACCCATACCACGGGCAGTTTTAATACCGATGCCCAGGTAGAAAGAAGCATCAGCCAGTAGCGTAAGGAGTTGTCGATGCATAGGATCTGGTGATAATTCGTAGGTGCAGGTACCAATAAATCCCTTTTGCACACTGACCCCTAAGTCATGCATCTGGGTTTCAAGATGATACGAACTAACCAGCGTATCGACAGTTGCTGCTTTGATCTGCTCCATAGTCAATGAGTGTTCAGAAGGCATTAAATCATTCCAGCGACGTGCCAGACTGCCAAATACCGTTTCTGGTGATGGCATCATTCCCAGGCGTTTTTTACCAGCACTGTCGCTTCCCTGGCCAAAAGCAGTAAGCCGAACAAACTCCAGAGTAAGTTTGTGGGCCGGCTTAACCGTCGCAATTAACTCTGATACAGAAGTCGAACCAGCCCACAGGTGTTGCTTCTGTTTAGCAAAGATATCGCTAACACTCACCATTGCATGACCAATCGGCACTACGACATGCTGAGAGAGTGCCTGTGTCACTGGCCCAACTAATTTTGCTTGTAATAGTGTCACCCGAAGATCAATCTGTACCGTATTTGGTGTACATCCATGACCTGAGGGAGTGACAGAGAGGACTGAAACTGTAAATGGTTTGTTAGGAATATCCTGATGCAATTCATGAGATAATGTCGGGTTGGCACGACGTATTAACTCCAGGAACAATACCTGGGGATGATAATTTGGTCCAACTGATATCACACTATCTTGATTTGCTTGTAAACGAATGACTAATGCACATAAATCCGTAGTCTTGTGCATGTGTATATCCTCAACACGATTGATCTAAGGTTCTCGTAAGATACTACGTGTTCAAATCAATTTTGTCTGCATATTTATGGAAGGATTTTGGGAGAAAGAGATAGAATGAAGGAGAACAGATGACAATTACCTGGTAGGTTCATATACATTCCTTATACTACAATATTAATAACCTGCTCAGGATAAAGGGTTTCCGTTTTGCTTACACTGCAAACGTAGAAAACAAATACATAGTTAAACAGGATTTCCCCATGTCATGTGTGGATACACAAACTTCTGCGTTGTCGGCGACTTCACCTGGCTACAAAGACGGACTATTGTGGAACGTCTGATTGAGCAATTGAAAAACGCACCCAGATCGGGCGCTCGATCAATATTCTGGTCAATCTAATCTATGTCGACCCAAGCAACTATCATGCAATAGGGACCCTTGCTATTTACTAAAATGACTCAACCCAGTCTATGTTAGTTTATTAATAATCTTTACTAAATAATCCAAAGACCGATTCTGTGAGTAGTCTTTTTTACCCATATCGAAAGCATAATTTCAATCACTATCAAATTTAACTTTTTCTCATATTATTCTAATAAAACAATTTCTTAATTGTTATATAATAAACTATACATTTATAATATTGTTTCTATAACATATGAATATATATTTAAACCACAAACCACTTTCTTTGAATATCATTAATTTAGATTAAGCACAGACATGAGAAGATTATCGATCAGACCATAACAGCCGTTTTTGGACTGATAGTACTCAACGATACAATACGGTATTAATCAGGGCAATACGTTCGTGTATCTGCATGAGATAGTGCTTGTTCGACTGTGCATTGAGTTTCAATGTTTATCTAAGTACGTAAAACAGAGCCCTTCCCAAAATGAGATTGGCTAAGACTAGTAAGTGTCACACATAGGGAGTAAGAATCCGACTTTCAGAGTTTCGTTTCCTTGCAGAGAAGCCTTTAATGTCTCATAAGCCATTTAATGATCTAAAGAAAGGAACTATTCTTCATGAAAGAAACAACAGTCACACCAGTCACGGAACTCATTAGCAAGATTAATGAAGCTCTCGAATCCGAAAATAACGAGAACCAACTCCAAATTGAAGATTTTAGCATTGAAGAGCTGAACCCTCTCCCTCTGGCTCTTCTGCAATATGAAAGCTCACCTGCTCTAACATAACCATGGTTACCCTAGATAAAATATTAGTGAGAGCCTAATGGTTCTTATTAATAATCTAGGGTGAATCTACTCTGGAAGTCGGATTCTTGCCTCCTAAATATACGAGCACACTTGGAGATACGCGAGTCTCATGGCTCGCATACAGCAAATGGAAAGAGATTGTGTGATGAAGAATGTAGTGGAACAAGATCAGTTGTTACATACCCATGCCGCTGTTCGTATCCATCCCCCCAACTCGCTTACTGAAGGAAAATGGGTTGTATCTCATCTATCAGAACATCGTCGATTAGCTATTTCTCCAAATGTGTGTGCTATACTCGTAGCTTTTATGGGTGGACAGTCTTTACTTGAGGCTTATAAAGAAGTAACGGAAACTTTGGATATGCCACTAGAATCCTTCGGGAAATATGTGGTGATACTTATGCAAAAAGGTTTACTGGTTTCAGAAAACAATCCAGATCATATCTTTGCATACAATATAGCAAAGCAATGGTCAAGATATGGTTGGGGCGATGCTGCCGATTATCATATTGCGACATTTGACTATCCATTTTACGATTATAGTGATGATGGCTATCAGCAAGATACGGTTTTGATGAATCAGTATGTGACGAAAGAGCCAGACATAAATCGCACAAAAGAATATACAGCAGCAGTGCATCTCGAGGTTCCAAATACCCGAGATGCACTGGATAGTTTAACGACAAGCTTTCGTACACTATGGAATGACCCCACCACATTACAATCAATCGATGTGCACCATATCAAAACCCTTATGGCAACAGCTTTTGGACGATTGCGTTCCCGTAGAATACGTGGTATGTCTGGTCGCGCTGATTTAGTACGTAAGACAAGTCCATCTGGTGGAAGCCGCCATCCAATAGAGGGTTATGTTGTCGTACAGGCAGTACCAGGGATAGATGCAGGCATTTATCATTTCTCTGTTGGAAAACATGTTCTCGAATATATTGGGAAGCCTTTATCAGACAATGAACTTGCTCTGATATTTTTTGGTCATGAAAGAGCCCCATTTCATCCAAGAGCATATGTGGTGTTGACCTGTATCTTTGAACGGAATATGTGGCGATATCGCGAACCTCGCACATACCGTACAGTATATATGGATGCCGGACATGTGTGGGGGACTGTTGAAGTGACTGCGAATCAGCTTGGCCTTATGTGTTACCCACAACATGGTATAGATGAACCCAAACTGGAAGAACTACTTGGCTTACAACCACTGGAAGAAGCTATATTCTTTGCTATAGCCTTGGGTGGAAAGGGGGATGAATATGAGCGCAACTAAAATAATACCCGATTCAGACATAATCCATAGAACAGCAGTATCAAGTTCTGACGAATGGACACCAGGTACTGTGATACGTCCACTTCTTACGTCAGATAAACCAGATAAAATTGAAATATCGAATGGATTACTGCAAAAACGAGCAGCACTTTCGCGAAAGGCACTCCTCAGCTTAGTAACTGCATCTGAAAACCTGTCACGTAAAGAAAAAGTCCTTCAAGAAAAACTGGAGGAACTAGGATTTCTCAATCCACATCAAGTTGACAATCGCACACTAGAGGGGATGCATCACTGGCAACAACGCAACTGGATGGAGGCTCTCAACAGCTACTTATGGTCACGGCGCTACAATTTTGTCGATCACGGTACAGAGTATGCTTCCATACAAAAAGAAACGGTACAACATTATCTTGATGAGGGTAAGCTTCCTACCGCTGAAATACTAACAGATAATCAACAGGCGCTGGCTGAACCAGCTGAATTACCCACTGAACCGATTGGAAAGGTAATGTTTCGCCGTGCATCAACGTCACGACCTCCTGCACGACCATTGCAACAAGCTCACTTAAGTGGCATATTATGGCATGGGTTGAAACGCATCCGTAAATATCGTGATATTGACATCGTCAACAATCTTCGGGCTGCATTAAAAAGCTCTGGAAGTTCTCTTGATATCATGTTTGCTGCATACAACATTGAGGGACTTGATTGTGGAATCTATTGTTACGATATTGCTACACATACAATTAAGCCAAAACAAAAAGGTGACTTCCGACGCGAGATGCAAGACGTTCTTGTTGGACAACCAAGCCCACAAACGGCTAGTTGTACACTTCTCTTCGTTTCCGAATTCGAAAGGTATCAATGGCGCTACCGCCATGAGCGAGCACTGCGAATGCTATACATGGATACAGCAAAGATCGCTCATCAGGTACTTCTGGTCGCTACAGCCTATTCCCTGAACACTCATATCACACCAGCCGTACGCGATAAAATAACCTCGCAATTCCTTGGGCTGGACCCAGTAAAACAACAAGTGCTGTATACAATATCACTTTCGTAGGAGGAACTTATGAATGATCCACAAATGGTGGTTCGACTTCATAAGGGATGGAGATATTTATCAGTGTCTGATGGGATAGAACTGTGGTCATTGGTGCAACAACGTCGTATCAAAATACGTGGCAAGGTTGAGCGATTAAATACAGTCATGTCTCAATTACGTAATGGTATTCCAATCGAGACTTGTCAACAGGTTGTGGCAAACTGCCTATCTACGTCTTTACAATACGCCAATCAATTTCTTGAACACTTGCGTCAATCCGGTATTGTTCTTTATGCTCCTCAAGAAGCCGCAACACCACCTACAAGCACACGAAACTTATATGATCCACAGATCAATTTTTTGAATTCTTTTGAACGAGAAGGTGTTAGTGGCAGCACTTTAGATTGGCAGTTACGCAATCGACGAGTCGTTATCGTTGGTTTGGGGGGATTTGGCTCATGGGTAGGATTGCTTCTTGCTCGTATTGGTATTCGACACATCGTCGCCATTGATCATGACCGAGTTGAAGTCAGTAATTTAAGTCGTCAGATTTTGTACACGAACGAGGATGTTGGACATTTCAAGGTAGATGCAGCCGCAAAGCGATTCGTGGAAGCAGACTCCGACATACAGTATGAGTCTCATGTTCTAGATATCAAGAAATCTGAAGATCTAATACCACTGATTACAGAAGCAGACCTTGTATTTATGCTATTCGGATATATTCCGAATCGTGCACGTAATGCAATTACAACCGCTTGTATCGAAGCTCAGGTCCCATTTCTTGTCGCGGGAGGGAATGTCCTTGGGCCGTTATGTATCCCTGGAAAAACCCCCTGTCACCAATGTGTTGTTCAGCAAGAAACCACTTTATCTGAAACAGCTCATGTTTTTGAGACCAATAGTTCTGTAGAATCAATCAGCCCTTTTGCGCCACTATTGACAATGATGTCAGGATATGTCGTTTGGGAAGCAGCCTGTTTCTTAAGTGGTTGTGCTCAACCACAAACTTTACACGGCGTGTATTCGTTTAATCTCCTCGACTATCAGATTCAGTTTTTAGAGGTGGAACGGCTATCGAATTGTGCATGCTGTGGTGCACCTATATTAGCCACATAGGAAAGGGGGCGTAATGGCTTCAACCTCAACGTCAACAAACCAATCAAAGAGGCTTTGGGAAGATTATAAACAACTTCTATCGCTTTCTATTCCTATACTTCTTGGTTCCTTGGCTGCTATCATTTCTGGTGCGATTGACACAGCAATGATGGGGCGAACAACAACAACTGCATTAGCAGGTGTGGCTGCTAGTGCAGCTATCTATATTATTGCCAGTAATATTGTGGTAGCGGCCACTACAGGACATCAAGTGCTGGCCCCACGTCGATATGGTGCATCTGAACCTCAGCAAGTGGGAACATCCTTCTGGCACTCTCTTGTCATTGCGGGAGGATTAGGATTAGCTCTTATGAGCCTCATGTTGGTGACAACATCACCATTGTTATTGTTAGTTACTCAATCGCCTGCGGTACTTCAAGAAGCTGTTGGATATTTACAAGTGCGAGCACCAGGGCTACTCTTAATCGTTCCTGCAACCCTTTTACGATTAACGTTTAATTCAAACAAAGAAACTCAATGGGGAATGCATGCAAGTTTCATTACACATGGAACCAACATTCTTTTCTCTTATGTTCTCATTTTTGGATGGGGACCTATCCCAGCATTAGGCGCTGTAGGCAATGGAATCGGTAGCACCCTTGCAGACTTTGTTGGTTTGCTCTATTTGATCTGGATTGCCTGGAGACAAAACTTATTCAAACATATCCGTCCAGCTACCTGGAAAATGGAACAGCATGAATTAAGAACACTTGGAAAACTCAGCTGGCCAGCCATGAGTTCTGTGGTATTGGACTACGGAGCGAATCTGGTACTTGTTGGTGTCATGGCTACGCTAGGAGCCTCATACTTGGCAGGAAATCGAGTGGCCTTTAATTTGCTTATGATCTTCTTTGCCGCAACATCAAGTCTTGCTGTTGGTTGTCTTATTCTCAGCGGTCGTGCATTAGGTGCAAATAACTGGGAGTCTGCCCATTATTATCGTCGCCGCAATCAAGAGATTATGTTGATTATTCTGTGTACTTTGGCTTTTCCTATCATTATTTGGCCTCAAGGTATCTTGATGTTTTACACTTCCCTCTCAGAAGTCCAAGCAGTTACACTTGATGCTATTCGATTGATTGGACTTTCGGTTCCTCTCATGGTTTGGTCAAGTAACAATGTTGCGATGTTGCGTGCCCTAGGCCATACCAAACAAGACATGTATGCTAATATCGCATCTGTGTGGTTAGTCCAGTTACCACTGGGCTGGCTACTTGCAACGACATTTAATTGGGGATTAACAGGTATTTATCTCGGTTTTATGGCTTACTGGCTTTGTAGGGCAATTCTGACTCAATGGATGGTTCGATCTGCATTTAATCAAGTTCGCTCGACCCTCACGGAGGCTCAGGTATCATGAATCAACACATACAAGTCAGCAATTCCTTGGAAGTGTGCTCCGTATGCCAGAAGCTAGCTGAGAAAACTCGTAGCCTGTGGAGACAACATCGACCTGTAACTGCTTCCCTATGGGGAGAACCCATCCTACATCGGGCAGAAGATCTCTCTACTCGGGGGCATGAAGGGTGGATCAGTGCGTTGGAGACATTAGCTCTAGAAACAAACAATATCTGCTCCCAAGTTACCACGTTAGCAGATATTGTTTTATGCAATGAAATTGCAAGATTTATCGATTACCAGTTGTATCAAGCTACCACCCAACGTCCTTATCATAAGCGGCTTATATCATACCTCTCACTTATATCTACAGCACTGTTACCATTTACTCTTAAAACTGAATATCTGTCTACAATGAAAGAGGCTTTGACTGAGCGCCTTACTACCATAAATACATGGTTAGATTATGCAGAAATACACTATACTTCAGGAGAACTTACAGTCTCATCTGCAGAGGTATCACAGGCAATTGTTTTAGCTACTGCAATTGCAGATTTTATCTCACGACAGGAATGCCAGACACATCACTTACAGGAAGAAGGCAACAAGATATGCTTACAATTGCGTCGCTGGGAAGAAGAACGACCACAAAGAACAACACCTTCGCAAAAAGTCCAGAACAACCAACAGCAGGAAAATCAAATAGATCAGTTTAACCATTTGTTGACACAATGTTATGGAACGCTCAAGCCGCTGGATTGGTGGCAATCCACACTGGTAGAACGGTTATGGATAGAAGTAGAAACATTAAATCAGGCTGAAGCACAGGGTGATACTTTACAAGCTGCTGCAACAGCATCCGATTGGAACTATGAAGTTTGGGGACATCCCCAAGAGACAAACAAGGCTTTACCTGACGAGCCGAAGGACCCCTATCATATTCTTGGTTGGATAACCCAAGCCTACAATTCCTTGCAGACAAGCCTAACCGAACACAACATTATCAACACGAGCCCTCCAACCTCTATCGCAGTTGCTCCACCTATCACGCAGATACTAGTTCCAGAAGCTCTATTTTTACGCGTCACACATGGTAATTCGCCAGGGCAACTCTTAGTATCCCCTTTACTTTTGCAACGTCAGCAACCTCTCTTGCGTCGCGAGTTCTTACGGCTCGCTATTATCGCAGCCCATGAACTATGTCCAGGTCATTATCAACATGTAGATCAACAATCAAAGAGTATATTTGCACCATATTTCGATTTTTTGCAGAATCCAATCGGGTTCGAAGGTTGGGCTGTATATGGGGAGCGCTTTATCACCCACATCGATCCATCTGCACAGGCTATAAGTAGCTATCATCTCATACGTCGGCTGTTACCCAATGCGCTTATCTTCACTAACATATATCGAGGACGAGAAGAGGCTAATAAGTTATTACAACAAGTGATACGACAATGTCCTAGCCTTGCCCCAAGTGCGGGAAGACCTGGATTCCTTAGTGAGTCTTCGTTGGTATACGCCATAGGTCTCATTGAAACTGAGACCAGTATTGAAGAGTTACGTGCCCATTTAGGATCAGAAGTAGATAGGGCTGAAACATATCGTAGATATCTTTCTCAGGGCCCCATAGCCCCTTCAGCAGTTGTCAAGTTAGCAAAGTTACACCAGAAATAACAAATGCATAAGAGAGTACAAGAGAAGTATGAGCTTGACCCTTGCCATCACAAATCTTATTGAAGACCACACGTTTATCCTTGGTCGATATCATAAACCAAAACGACTACGAGAACCTAATGATAACCATCTATCACTCGTTTTTTCCGCATATGATCAAAAAACTGATAAGCAAGTGGTTCTTAAGTTTCTTCATCCGCGATTAGAGAGTGATTATGCACGAAAAGCTTTTTACCGTGAAGCCCAATTACTATTCGAACTGCACGATCTTGCATGTGTCGTCCCACTTATTGAGTCCTGTCAGTATCTTGATCTGTGTCTCAGCAATTCTGAAGGTCAACACACCTCGACAAAGCTTATTTTTCATGTTACTCAACAAGCCCAATCAGATCTTACCAGTTACATAAACTCTGCTCAGGACGATGCACTTGAAACCCTAGATCTCTTTTGGCAATTGTGTAGTGCTATCAGGCAATTACATCATCGTGGTATCTGTCACCGTGATCTAAAAACATGTAATTGTGTCCTTTTTCCTGAACAACAACTACGACTTATTGACTTCGCATACTCTCATAAAATCGGTAGTGCGCGCCTTGTCCAAGGAGCAGAATTTGCAGCCAGATACGCCATACCACAAATAGATCTTCACTATGCAGCACCTGAACTTCATTGTGGATTTGGACAAGATCCACAATTCTATTTTGGCGCTGATTTTTTCTCATTGGGTGCTATTCTTTTTGAATTACTGACCAAGCAAAAACTTATTTCTTTTCTTTACAATAACGAATTTATGGCTGATGTCGGAGAGTTATTTTACAAATTTGTGGATGACACCAAACGTGAAACAAACTATCGAAAGATTATACATCTACTCAAGCACAAATATCCGCTCCCTGACCTACATGAGTTTGTGACAGACACCTGGTTACCGTACACTCCACATCTGAATAAACTCTATCAAGGTCTGGCGGACCTTGACTATGCATCCAGATGTACAGACTTTATCTGGATATCCTCGCAAATTGCAGCAGCACGTCAACAAATAATTCTAGGATTACCACACTAAAACCTGTTGATGGACAAGTAATTGATCTATCTACGGCTGCACAGTACACCAATACCAGAAGTACACCCACATTACCTCCCCCTTGTGACTGAACTCCCCAGGATTATGTATGAATGGTATTACTTGGTGTAAGCTATCCCCCCATAATTGTCTTGGTAAAACCGCCTGGATTGTTGCATCAGGATACCTAAAGATGTACCCAATGTTTCAAACCAGCAACGGATCTCGTGATGGGGCATTTTGCAACTGTTATATGCCTGAGTCAAAAAGGTTACACCACAGGTTATAGGGACGCTCTACTATCATCACCAGATATGAAGATATAGTGATCTATTTTTAGAGTCTCCACACGTCTGGTACCCATGACCACTGTCCATTGAGTATGGATAGTGGTCACTTACTCTTAAGCCGATTCATCTCTGTGCATCTCACTGGTTTGTGTATCCACCAACTCTTCAAGATCATCATCTGACACATGCAATAACCAACCGCCAACCACGATGACATAATACCCCAGTAATAGCCAGAGCGGAAACGGAGGCACCTGGATTGCCGCCCACGGCAGTTCAGCAAAAATCCGCGCACCAACCGTCAACCATGCCAGAAACAAGTACGCAAATGTTGCAAGCCATTGACCTGCTGGTAGATAGACCATCCCCACCACTAGGGCAATCGCACCAAACAGCATCGCGTACGGCACCATTGGTAGCATCACCACATTTGCCAGCGGTGCCACAATCGATAGATTTCCGAAGTGATACAAAATGAGTGGTAGGGCCAAAATCTGCGCGGCTATCGTTGCCGTAAGCGCCTCGCGGGCCCACCCAAGCCACGATGTACGCAGCGGTGTACGCAACAGGATGCGATCAACGCCCTTACCATACGCAAACAACGATGCAGTAGCCAGCGCACTCAGTTGAAATCCCAGATCCCAGAGCGTTTGTGGGTCCCAGATAGTCATCGCCCAGCACGCTGCGAAGAGCGTTGTCCACGCATGGGAACGACGCCCCAACCGTTGACCAAACACAGCAATGGAACCCATCACCGCAGCACGGATGACCGTTGGCGTGGCCCCAACAAATAACGTGTAGAGCCAGATGCACACCAGAATCACCCAGAACGTCGCACCTTTAGACAACTGCAACCGCTCAGCAATCGGGTACAATGCCAGCGCAATAATCGTAATATTCCACCCCGAAATAACCAGAATATGTGATGTGCCAGTGATTGAAAAAGTCTCATACACATCTTCAGGAATGGACGACTGTAATCCAAGCAAAATCCCCACCGCGAGAGAGGCCTCTGGTTCTGGGAGTTCTCGCAACAGAATATGGCGCGACCAATCGCGCAGTTCGAGCAACCGCGACCAGAGCTGATTGCCATGCCCCTGTGAGACGAGACCAACCGCTGTGGGCTCCATCAATGAAAAGATGTATTTACGTGAAAGATATTCTTGATAGTCAAAAAGGCCAGGTCGCTCAGCAGCGCTCGGTGTCGTTAATTCACCATGCAGCGTCAATCGATCCCCATATCGGCGCTCGGGGTAAGGTGGCAATTTCACCAGGACTGAACCCTCCACAGGGTATGTGGTGCCATTGATTGCGATCAACTCAGCAGCCACCAGCAAACGCTGACCTTCCTCAGTACGACGCGAGTCTTCTACCACCACACCCTGAAGTACAATATTGCCCGATTCGTTAAACTGCCAGATACTCTGGGGTGTTGTTTCAACCCGTGCAAATTCATAGCGAAGCCCACCTAATGCGACACAACACAACACCAATGCACATAATCGTGGACGTGGTATCCGCGCAAAGATCATCACAAATACCACACCTACCACTGCACCAGAAAGCCACAAAGACTGCTCAATAGCATACAGATCTGCCACGATAATGCCGATCATCCAGGCCACAGCCAGTATAAGAAGAGTCACAATATGCTCGCTTTCGATGTGATATGAGTTGCTAGGCCAGCCTATATGCAACAATATGCTATTATTAAAAGAAAGCTTAGTATTTACAAGAGGGAAATATGTCTGCTATCTTGGATGCCATTCTTACTACTCGCGTTATAGCGATTGTTCGACTTGAGCGCTACGACTACGCGGTTGAAGTTGCGCGTGCCCTGGTCGAAGGCGGCGTTTCGTCCGTTGAATTCACCCTGACTGGTGAAGGTGCCAACGAAGGGATTAGCGCTGCACGTACAGCGTTAGGAGATCAAGCGCAGATCGGAGTAGGTACGGTTTTAAGCCCTGCCGACGCCGAGGCTGCTATTGCCGCAGGAGCCCAGTTTGTGGTTACGCCAGTGGTACGGCCACACGTGATCGAGGTGTGTCGCAAACACAACGTGCCTATCCTGTGTGGCGCCCTTACTCCAACAGAAGCACTGACTGCCCACGAGGCCGGCGCTGACATGATCAAAATCTTTCCAGCACGTTTTGGTGGCCCCAGCTACCTGCGTGACATTCTTGCACCACTACCACAATTGCGTCTGGCCCCAACCGGAGGCATCAGTTCTAAGAATATGCGCGAGTACTTCGATGCTGGAGCGATGGCTGTTGGTATTGGCGGCAATCTGGTCTCCCCACATGCCGTTGCTCAGGAAAACTGGATGCACATCACCACAGCAGCACAGGCATGTGCCGTAGCGATAAAAGGATTTTAGGGTACTCCTGATTCGTCAATCACACAATCGTTCTGGTTTCGTCCTTCATCAAAAGGAAGTTATTATGTCGGAAGTTGTAACACTTGGTGAAACGATGGTGGCGCTCTATCCCCAGGAACCTATTCCCCTGGATGCAGCGGACACGTTGGCGCTTAATATTGGTGGTGCAGAGAGTAACCTGGCCATCGGACTGCGACGACTGGGTCATAGTACACGCTTCATTAGTCGGATCGGGGTTGACCCTTTTGGGCAACGCATCCGTATAATCCTCGAACAAGAAGGAGTTGACACTGAGTACCTGATCGATGATCCAGAGGTACAGACAGGCATCTATTTTCGTGAGTGGCTGGCCGATGGTGCACGGCGCGTGTATTACTATCGCGCTGGTTCTGCAGCCAGTTGTATGTCTCCCGCAGATCTACAACCAGCAGCATTTACTGATGCTCGTATTGTGCATCTCACAGGTATCACCCCGGCACTTAGTGCAAGCTGTTCCGCAACTGTGTCACGGGCAATGGAGTTGGCGCGGGCTGCAGGCGCGACGATCTCGTTTGACCCGAATTATCGAGCACGCCTGTGGGATGCAGAAACTGCTAAAGCAACGCTTCTTCCACTGATCGAACAGGCGGATATTCTGCTCATTGGGCATGAAGATGCTCAGGCGGTACTGGGAGAGGATCAGCACGAGCGGATACTGGAACAAGCAGTCCAACTGGGTCCCAAAATGGTCGTGCTCAAATTAGCCGAACAGGGAGTTGTCACACTGGCCGATGGACAGATGATCCACGTTCCTGCCCACCCGGTCGATCAGGTCATCGACCCAGTTGGAGCTGGTGATGGGTTTAACGCTGGTTTTCTGGCAGGCTTGCTACGCGGCTATGCTATGAAGGATGCACTTAGTCTGGGGGCACGTGTTGGCGCAGCAGCAGTCGAGTCACTGGGCGATTACCACGGCTACCCACAAGCATAAGCAATTGATGATGACCAGGTGGCGAGAGCCATGGGGTTGCCTGGTCATCGCTGTGTAGCACTCTAGAGAGACATTTTGACATCGCAACCGCCCAGTCACTGAGCGATTAGGATCTCCACAAGAGTAGTCTGTTGGATGATGTAGCCGGTGAAAATGTATGATATCACGTGTCCAAATTACCGAATGAGCCTGACAGCAATTCGAAATACTACCTATTGAACAACCAGATCAAGCACGACGACTCATTCGTGCTGTCCAAATGTCTCCTGGCGCGAGACGGCCCTAGCTTACTAATCTGAAAGGGCGAAGGTAATGGATTGCATCAGCAGCAGATACACACGTCATTTATCGATTAACCTATCAATATTGGCAAGGTGTTATTTTAATTACGGGGATACTTGTTTACACAACTCCCAATGATCCTAACAATTCTTGATACAATCCTTCTACTGCACAGTCAACACCTTCATTTACTCAACCACAATGTCGGCCACCGAATCAACCACTTGCGTTGGACGATAGGGAAAACGCTCAATCTCTTCACGTTTAGTAACACCAGTTAGCACAAGAATCGTCTCCAGACCACTGCCTGTTCCACCGATAATATCAGTGTCCATCCGATCTCCAACCATCACCGACTCCTCAGAATGGGCGTTGATCGTCCGTAACGCTGTTCGCATCATGAGCGGATTGGGTTTGCCAACAAAGTATGGTTGCACACCTGTGGCTGCGGCAATCATTGCGGCAATCGCGCCACACGCAGGCACCAGACCACCATCACCGGGACCTGATACATCCGGGTTGGTGGCGATAAAACGTGCACCATCTCCCACACAACGCACCGCCTGGGTCAGTTGCTGGTAGCTCAACATACGTGTTTCCCCAAGCACCACATACTCCGGATTCACATCAGTGATTGTGTAACCGACATCGTGCAGTGCCGTCGTTAATCCGGCTTCACCAATCACATATGCCGTACCACCAGGGCGCTGGCTATGGAGAAACTGCGCGGTTGCCAGTGCTGAGGTGTAGATAGCCTCAGGCGGGACCTGTAAATCGATCCGCTTGAGACGGGCGTTGAGATCACGTGGAGTATAAATCGGGTTGTTGGTCAAAACCAGAAATTTAGCATTGTTTGTCTCCAGGCGCTTAATAAATTCATTCGCACCAGGGATCATTTCAGACCCGTGTACTAACACTCCATCCATATCAATTAAGTAATTTTTAGGCACAACCACAGACTCCCTATTATAGACATATTAAAACTATTCGACAGTTCGACCACTGGGCACTATTTTATCAACACCAAAGGCCGTTTCCGCCACATTAGGGCGAATCACAACGTTGCGTCCAATCCGCACGCCTGCAGGGATATGCGTACCACGTCCCACAAGCGTGAGACCTGTGTTGAGTTGATCTGGTGCTGCTTCGTTAGGTGTATTATCATCACCTTCACCAAGCGACGCATTCACACCTACAGTGGTATTCTTATCCAAGATACATCGATCAACCAGTGCACCCGTTTCAACAATCGTGTCGGTCATCAGGATGGAGTCACGTACTGTGGCCCCTTCAGCAATAACAACACCTGGTGCAACTATGGAGCGGGTCACATTGCCATAAATACGACAACCATCACAAAGCAGGTTCCCTTCCGCGCGGGCTGTGGCACCAATTTCGGCAGCGGGGCGTTCTTCACTACGGGTGTGAATAATCCACTCAGGATCATACATGTCCAATGCAGGTGTTTCGACCAACAGGGCCATGTTGGCCTCGTAGTAGGCCTGCACCGTTCCAACATCGGCCCAGTAGCCCTGGAAACGATAGGCGTTTACCTGGGTTTCACGAACAAGTCTCGGCATCAGATTTCGGCCAATATCGCGCTCCTTTCCCTTGGCCATAGTCTCCATGAGAAAACTCTTACGAAAGGCATAAATACCCATTGATGCGAGACTTGAGTGTGAGCGACGCGGTTTCTCATCAAAACGCCCAACTGTCCCATCACTATCAACACTGACGATGCCATAGCGGTACACTTCGTGCTGACTGACACTATGCACTGCGACCGTCACATCCGCATCGCGCTCCTGATGGATCTGTAACATGGGTCGATAGTCCATCAAGTAAATATGGTCACCAGCAAGCACAAGTACATTATCAACAGGCTGCTCGGCAATAAAATCTAAATTCGCACGAATGGCGTCGGCAGGGCCACGCTGCCAATCACCACCCTCACGAGTCAGGTAGGGATGCAGCACCCGCACACCCCCAATACGTCGGTCAAGATCCCATGGCTTGCCGACACCGATGTGCTCGTGGAGTGAGCGCGGACGGTATTGTGTGAGGACACCAACGTTGTAGATCCCTGAGTTCACACAATTAGAAAGGGTAAAGTCAATAATTCGGTATTTACCAGCAAAGGGGATGGCTGCCTCGGAGCGTTTTGCTGTCAGTACATTGAGCGCAGGACTTTCACCACCAGCAAGAATGAGCGCAAGAGTTCTCTGCATATGTAAACCTCATGTGTTATAGATATCTTCCAGAAAGCACAAGTGTTCTATGTTATAATAAACAAAAGGGGGTATGTGTCATGACCATATCAGATGTACGACCTCAAACAATCGTGTATCCCGAAAGTGACGGTGAACCAGTGGGCGAGACAGACGACCATCGTGAACTGATGTTCGAACTTATTTTTGTGCTCAAAAATCTTCTTCGCGAGACTACCGCCTATGTTGCGGGAAATCTTTTTGTCTACTATGAAGAAGGTGAGCCTGCCTCAGTGGTAGCACCAGATGTCTTTGTTATTTTTGGTGTACCGCAACAGAACCGTCGCACCTATAAAACCTGGGAACACGATGGAAAAACCCCGGATATGGTGATTGAATTAACCTCCTCAAAAACACGTTATGTTGACCTGGGCGAAAAACGTGTACGTTACGCAGAATTAGGTGTTCAGGAATATTATCTGTTTGATCCTCACGGTGATTACCTCAATCCACGTCTGCGTGGCTACCAATTGGTTGATGGTGAACTGATACCAATGCCTGGTAATCGCGTCATTAGTAAACTGATCAACGTTGAGTTGCGTGTCATTGATAACACCCTCCGTCTCTGCAACATCATGAACGGTGTACCTTTCCCAACTCCCGAAGAGCTTGAAGATGCCCGTCAGCAAGAGGCAGATGCCCGTCAACAAGCTGAGAGTGAAGTAGCCAGACTACAGGCTGAACTCGACGCACTCAAATCGTCTCACCCGAAAGAACCTCGTTAGACGGAAAATCTTCCTCGTCACGATCAGCATTGATGACCACATTACGCCCAATCCGCACTCCCGCAGGAATATGTGCACCTTTTCCAACAATGCTAATTCCTGTCATGAGTTTGTCGGGTTGTAGCTGGTTTGGTGTCGTCACATCATCACCATCACCAAGACGCACCCCAGAACCAACCACCACGTTTTTATCAACAATAACCTTATCAAGAACAGCACCAGGACCGATCCACGTATCATTCATCACAACACTATCGCGCACGGTGGCACCTGGCGAAATGTACACTCCCGGCGAGAGCACCGAGTTTTCCACATGGCCACGCACAATACAGCCATTGCAAATCATACCTTGGCTTATACGCGCCTGTGGCCCAACGTTTGCCGGAGAACGTTCTTCACTCCGTGTGTGAATTACCCAATCAGGGTCAAAGAGGTTGAGACTGTTTTCAGGATTCAACAGATCCATGCTGGTTTCCCAATACGAGTCAATCGTCCCGACATCAACCCAGTAGCCCTCAAACGGATACGCCATCACACGGTCACGATTGATCATCGAA
The DNA here is from genome assembly GCA_013122435.1 of Chloroflexi bacterium AL-N1. GTDB lineage: Bacteria > Chloroflexota > Chloroflexia > Chloroflexales > Roseiflexaceae > AL-N1. The sequence continues at coordinate 199,230 of WYDT01000009.1, read as the reverse complement.
GGGATAACGTGCTTCCCAAAATCGTCACGCGGATCATCATCGCTACCTTCCTCAAGGCGTTGGAATAACATATCCGTCGAGAACACGTAGACACCCATATTAGCGAGAGTGCCTTTATCTTTACTCTTGGGTTTCTCGGTAAACTCCACAATCCGCATCGACTCATCCGCTGTCATAATCCCAAAACGGTCGGTTTGTTCAACCGACACATGCATGACGGCCACAGTAACATCGGCGTGATGGCGCTGATGATAAGCAACCATCGCACTATAATCCATTTTGTAAATATGATCACCGGAAAGCACCACGACCACATCCGCACGTTGCTGGCGAATGTAGTTCAGATTCTGGTAGACGGCATCAGCCGTACCCTTATACCAGCTCTGGTCATCACGACCCTGATACGGTTGCAACAGCTCAACACCACCACGATTGCGGTCCAGATCCCAGGGTTTACCATTCCCGATGTGAGCATTCAGCGAGTGTGGACGATACTGTGTCAATACCGCAACATCGAAGATACCCGAGTTGACACAGTTGGACAGGGTGAAATCGATAATTCGAAATTTGCCAGCAAAGGGAACCGACGGCTTGGCACGCTTCTCCGAGAGAACGCTCAAACGTGTCCCTTCACCTCCGGCCATAATCATGGCAACTATTCGCACAAAAACCTCCCGAAAAGGCTGTGGTATATATTAAGATACTTGACAGGCGGACGAATATAATGTTTGATGTGTTTTTACGGGTTCTGTGAATACTATACCATACGCTCAGGATGCTGTCATGCGTAAGATGACCTATTATTGGTATTGTGTGAGGTTAACCAATAAAGGGATAGGCGTGGCAAGAATCACAACATATTAATATGAATACTAATCATCAACTCTATCCACAGCGCGTTGTGCAGCCCTGCATGCTTCATCTCGCGTTATTGCAAGCAAACGCTCTTTCACTTCTGGAATAGCAACTGCTGTCATACTCAATTCATCAACTCCTAAACCCGCGAGAATGATAGCCGCCTCAGGCTCACTGGCTAACTCACCGCACACCCCCACCGGAATACCAGCTTGCTTGCCAGCTTCGACTGCACATGCAATCAGGCGCAGTACGGCTGGCGCATCATGCGGATATTGCTGCACCAGTTCGGCCAGACCACGATCAGCGGCCATAGTGTACTGGGTCAGATCATTGCTTCCGATACTGAAGAATGACACATCCTTCGCCAGGATATCAGCCGTTATCGCTGCAGCAGGTGTTTCAATCATAATACCTAGAGGAACATCTGCACGATGTGCAATCTTCTCTGATTGTAATGCCTCAGCAACTACAGTCAACTGCTGTGTGGCCCAACTAAAATCCTGCGGTGTGGCAACCATCGGAAGCATAATCCAGAGATCACCATGCGTAGCTGCCCGGAGTAGCGCACGCAATTGGGCAGTAAACAGATCAGGGCGATTCATACAGAGTCGCAAACCACGAACACCCAGAAATGGATTAGGCTCCGTTGGCATAGCAAGATAGGGCAGCGGTTTGTCACCACCGATATCAAGTGTGCGCACCACAACCGGACGACCCTCCATCGTTTCTAATACGGAGCAGTAAGCTATATATTGCTCCTCTTCAGTGGGGGCCTCGTTGCGATGTAAAAACAGAAATTCGGTACGGAACAGGCCAACCCCCTCAGCACCCTGCTCACGTGCAACCAGAGCATCATCAGGATGGCCGATATTGGCCCATAGCGCTACGGCATGCCCGTCAGCAAGTTGGCCAGGCTGATCCCGTAGTGATTGCCGCTGCTGTTTACGCACATTTTGATCAGCAATACGCTGTTCATAGATACGTATTTCATGCTGGGCTGGTTCAACCACAAGCGTTGAGGTATCTCCATCGAGAATGACATCAGTTGCATCAGAGATGTCAAGTAGCGCATCACCAAGACCAACAATAGCAGGAATTCCCAGCGAACGTGCGAGAATAGCCGTATGCCCGGTCGCCCCACCAACCGCCGTTGCAAACCCAGCAACGGAGCCACCGCGAAGTTCAGCCGTCTCAGCCGGTGTCAGATCGGCAGCAACAATAACCGCATCGGAAGGAATTTCACGCTGTATACCTAATGTTCCGTGTAAAGCTGCTTTGATCATCTGCCCGACATGATCGATATCTGCAGCACGTTCGCGCAAATACGGATCGTCGAGTCCAGCAAGGATGTCACGCATCTGTGTAATCGTGGCACTCACTGCAGGTTCGAGAGCTTCTTGCTCATCGCGAACACGACGCTGTACCTCATCAGTCAAAGAGATATCTTCGGCTAACAATGACTGAGCATCTAGTATACCTGCTTCATCATCACGCCCTTCTGTACGAAGTTGCTCAGCAAGTCTCTGTAATCGCGTAACAACCAGCTCTTGAGCATGCTGGAAACGAGTGAGTGCTGCCTCTGGATTCGCATCAATTATTTGTTGATTTGGGATATCAAGCAAGCGCACAACCTGACCAATTGCGATTCCCGGTGCACCGCCAACACCCTGTAGCCGTTTTGACATAATACAACCACTACATATTATTTTACTTGACGTATAACGATACCGATTATCAGGAACCTATGAAGCGTATTATACTTCTCCAAAATTTTCTCTAACAAGCTGTGTCAGTGCTGCAACTGCCTGAACTGCATCATCACCTTCAGCACGAATACGCACTTCGTGACCTGAACGCACACCTATCTGGAGCAAGTTGAAAGCACTCACAGGTACTTCTTTACTCTGCTCACGACTCATATTTTGAATGGTGATTTTGCTGTTGAATTCACGTGCTTTTTGTACAAACACAGCCGCAGGACGTGCGTGTAAGCCAACGGGATGATTAACGATCAATGTCGCTTCAGTCATGATGCAGGCCATCCTTTCTCTATAGGTACAATGACGATAATGAGGATTAATAGAGCAATAAAGGTAATTGGCACATCATTGGACCAGTCGTTAGTCTTGATTCTCCTGGCGATGCACCTTAACCATTTTGCGGCCTTCCAAAGCTGCTTTGGCCGTTTGATCAAGAGTCGATCCAGCGGCTGCTTCAATGGCAGCCAGATATGTTCCCTCAACTAAAGGAGCATCACTGATCTCAACACGTATTGTGCCAAGATCAACTGTTTCAAGTGCCGTTTCCACACTCAGGGCTGCACCGCCAATATCAATCAGCACCAGGATGCCTTTTGGGTTGGCTATATCCTTTAAGCACTCTTTGATACGATCAACACTCGTTCCCAACGATCCATCATCTGCTCCACCTGCAGTGGCAATCTTAACTTTGCCGCCAGACACTTGTTCAGCAAACTCTTTCACACCTGCGGCAAGTTTCGAACTATGTGACACAATAAGCAAACTGACCATGTATATGCCTCATCTCACTGGTAGCAACGCGATCCTGTATAGCTGAAGGAGGTGACTGAAGCGTTTTGGCAGTTTGTGTGCTTACGAAAACATGCCCACTTCAGTCATCTGCTCTACCACTAAGAAACCCAGTCAAACGTACGCGTTACTGCTTTCTTCCATTCAGCATAGAGTGTTTCACGTTCATCCTCACTCATGCGTGGTTCCCACGTTTTATCTATGCCCCAATTAGAGCGCATTTCATCTGTGTTCTTCCAATACCCAGTTGCCAGACCAGCTGCATATGCAGAACCAAGCGCTGTTGTTTCAGCAACCTTGGGTCTCACAACTGTCACACCGAGAATATCAGCCTGGAATTGCATCAGCATATCGTTGTAGACCATACCGCCATCGACCTTCAACTCCTTGAGCGTAACACCAGAGTCCTGTCGCATGGCCTCAACCACTTCACGCGTCTGGTAGGCAGTTGCTTCTAAAACTGCACGTGCAATATGGTGCTTATTAATGTAGCGGGTCAGACCGACCATCACACCGCGTGCATCGCTGCGCCAATAGGGAGCAAACAAACCCGAAAACGCAGGTACGATATACATACCACCATTGTTTTCAACTTTACGTGCGAGTTCTTCGATCTCAGGTGCACTACTGATCATACCGAGATTGTCGCGCAGCCACTGAACCAATGAGCCGGTAATCGCAATTGATCCTTCCAATGCCCAGATGGTTGGGTTATCACCAAACTTGTAACATGGGGTTGTCAATAGGCCATTCTTGGAATGAACCAACTCAGTTCCGGTGTTGATCAACATAAAATTGCCGGTTCCATAGGTGTTTTTTGCCTCACCGACGTTGTAGCACGCCTGACCAACGGTTGCGCCCTGTTGATCACCAAGGATACCTGCAAGCGGCACTCCGTTGAGCACACCACGACATTCGCCATATACTTCACTTGATGAGCGAATTTGTGGCAGCATCGCACGAGGAATACCCATAATAGAGAGGATTTCATCGTCCCAATCAAGTTTTTCCAGATTCATCAGCAACGTGCGGCTGGCATTACTGACATCAGTTACATGCACACCACCATCAGGTCCGCCAGTCATCCACCAGGTCACAAAGGTATCGATATTGCCAAAGATGACATCACCAGCCTCAGCAGCAGCATGTACACCATCAACATTATCGAGAATCCAACGAATCTTCGGGCCGGAAAAATAGGTTGCCAGTGGTAGCCCAACTTTGGCACGGAACCGATCCTGTCCACCATCTTTGGCGAACATATTCACCAGTTGATCGGTGCGGGTATCTTGCCAAACAATCGCATTGTAGACAGGTTTTCCAGTCTTACGATTCCATACTACAGTTGTCTCACGTTGATTGGTAATGCCCACAGCCATCAAATCTGATGGTGTAAGATTGGCTTTTGCCAGTACACCTTGCACAACACCTTGAGTACGTTGCCAGATCTCTTCTGGATTATGTTCTACCCAACCTGGTTTCGGAAATATTTGCTCATGTTCACGTTGATCAGCAGCGATCACATGTCCACCATGATCGAAAATCATGCAACGGGTACTTGTCGTACCTTGGTCAATTGCGGCTACATACTTTGACATAACAGCGACTCCCTTGTCCTATAATGTACTTTTTCTATTAGAATATAGACTATGATATATCATTTGACACACACATGTTATGTTTGCATTTCTTCCAGCGTTTTGAGTAGCACCTGTGCCATATAAAACGCTGATGTGGACCCCGGATCTTGATGTCCGATGCTACGCTCACCAAGATATGAGGCACGACCTTTTGTCGCTAACATAGGGATAGTTGACTTCATACCTTCTTCCACAGCCTGGACCGCATAACGTGTGGCACTCAAAATATCTTCATTCTTCCCGATACTTTCTTTAAGTGCATCAATACCAGGAGCAATGGCATCAACCATGGTTTTCTCACCACGTTGTGCTTTCCCCCGAGCCACAATACCTTCCAATGCTGCCTCAAGTGCGACAACCACCTCATCGTCGGTCAGTTCATAGCGATCTGCTAACGCTGTACCAGCACGAATAAATGCCGTCCCATAGAGAGGTCCAGAAGCACCCCCGACGGTTGAGACCAAGGTCATGCCCGTCGTTTTGAGGATCGTCCCAATATCTTTATCAGCAACTGAGGGCAATTTTCCCAACACTGCGGTAAATCCACGATCAAGATTAACGCCGTGATCCGCATCACCGATTGGCGAGTCGAGTTGCGTCAATTCGTCACGATGTGACTTAATAGACTGGGCTACATATTCCAAAAAACGTATCACATGTTCAGCAGTTATTTGCATGTCCTTGATCTCCTGTATCACGCAGCAGTGTATTACATACCCCAACGCAGAGCTGGTGTAAGTACGGGAGCATCCCATAGCTGAGCCAGTTCATCATCTAGCTTCAAAAGTGTTATCGAACAACCGGCCATCTCAAGCGACGTAATATAATTCCCAATCAGATTACGAGCAATCGTGATGTTGCTTTGTTGCAAAATCTGCGCCAGTTCGTTATAGATTATATACAACTCAATTAATGGCGTTCCACCCATTCCGTTCACGAAGGCCAATACCGTATCACCTGCATTGATGGGGCCATCGGCCAGGATTGGTTCTGTGAGCATTGCGGTAATCTCAGCAGCACTCGCCATGTTTGTCCGTTTACGGCCCGGTTCACCATGGATACCAATACCAATTTCGATCTCATCGTCACCCAACTCAAAAGTTGGTTTCCCAGCAGTTGGCACGGTACACGAGGTTAGCGCCATGCCCATGGAACGTCCCTGATCATTGACCTTCTCGGCAATACGCTTACACTCAGCGAGATTCGCGCCATTTTCTGCCGCAGCACCAACAATCTTCTCCAGTAAGACGGTGACACCAACACCACGCCGCCCGGCTGTGTAGAGGCTGTCTTTAACCGCTACATCATCGTTGGTGATCACTGCTGCAACCTCAATGCCTTCAGCAGCCGCAAGTTCGGCAGCCATCTCAAAGTTCATCACATCGCCAGTATAGTTTTTCACGATATGGAGCACACCGGCACCGCCATTAACTGCCTTGGTTGCAGCCAGCATTTGATCGGGGACAGGCGAAGTAAAGACAGCACCGGGGCAGGCCGCATCAAGCATACCTCTCCCGACAAAACCCCCGTGCATCGGCTCGTGGCCGCTACCACCTCCAGAAATAACCCCAACTTTTCCCGGCACCGGAGCATCCACTCGTGTAATATAGTCTGGATCGTAAAACACATTAATCAGATCAGCGTGAGCAAGTGCCATACCGGCCAGTTCATCTTTAACAACATTTTCCGGCGTATTGATCAACTTTTTCATACACACCTCCTTGCCTGATACACAACTGGTTCTGGTTGTATACCAGCACTGAGTAACTCGTTATATACCGACAGCTATCGCTACAATAGCAGCAATTACACCACCGATGAATGGTCCGACGACCGGAATCCACGAGTATGACCAATCTGAGCCACCTTTACCAGCAATTGGTAGTATGAGATGAGCGATACGTGGGCCCAGATCACGAGCGGGATTAATGGCATACCCGGTTGGGCCACCAAGGCTCAAACCGATGCCCCACACAAGCGCTGCAACAAGGAAAGGTCCAATACCAACGGCAGACCCCCCGGCAGCAGCAGTTGCAGGGCCAAAGATCGACAGGATTACAAAGACTAATACAAATGTACCGATGATCTCACTGATAAGATTAGTTCCAGTATTACGAATGGCTGGACCAGTACTAAAACAGGCTAATTTTGCGCCTGCGTCGGGGGTTTCAGCCCAATGAGGAAGATAGTGGAGCCAGACAAGAGTAGCACCAATAATAGCACCAATCATCTGAGCAACCATATGAAGAATTCCAGTTACCGGATCATAACCACCACGCACCATTTGCGTCAGTGTTACCGCAGGATTGATATCTGCACCAGGACTGCCAAGCGATTGAGCAACAAAAACACCACTCATTACCGCAAAAGCCCATCCTGTCGTAATTACAATCCATCCAGCATTCTCTGCTTTTGACTTATTAAGTAGTACACCGGCGACAACACCGTTACCTAAAAGTACCAAAATCATAGTTCCAAATAATTCACCCAAGAATGACTCTGGCATCTTTTTGCCTCCTTGCGACTATGCAATTGTGGTCACTACAAGTACGTATTGATATACGAATGAAGACAGTCTAGAACAACAAGAAAATAGCGTCGTTAAATTGTACTACTGATATACGTAATGCATCCTGCACACGAGAATTTGATCCAGTGGTAACGTAACAAACACACATCTTTATGTTTGTCAGTAGTGCTGTGGCGCTATCTGCACACTCTTCACCACACATTGTGGCTGAATCGAATGTACTTGATGCGATACACACTCCTTTCGTCAATATGGAAAAATAGAATACATCTAAAATTGATGTAAATAGACTGTAACTGAAAAAGCCTATTTATCGTTAGCAAGAATAGAGCATCATAAAAGAAGATGCATGATATTAAACCGACAACGGAGTGAGGATCAATTTGGGTTGGTTGAAACGAAGGCAATTTTACCTTTTCAAATCCCTACTCCAGATGAAGTACAGGTATGATTGACACATACTTTCATGTATTTATGTATTACTCTAGACGAGATACATCTATACTAACATAGCTTATACGAAAGTCAAGTTATTGTGCTTGCTACTCTGCAACAAACTTATTTCAGATATGAAACAATATATTTCAGGTCATGTTTCAATATTGAAACATATACGACATCTAGCTATATTCTATGATTGCCAGAATTGATCCTTCTGAATTCCGTAAAGCTTCATTTTGCGCCAGAGCGTTGCTCGACTGACGCCCAGACGTTGAGCCGTACGCCCCAGATGTCCAGCAGTTTCGCGGCCTGCCCGCAAGATAGCGTCGCGTTCGGCTATGGCATGTCGATCATACAGTCGCGGAGGGTGAGCAGAAGGAGAAATTTCTGTTGCAGGTGATACCTTCTGCACAATGGCACGTGGTAAATCATCCAGTGTAAGAACGTGTTTTTCCGTCATGTGGAGGAGACGCTCAAGCGTTGTTTCCAGTTCACGTACATTGCCCGGCCACATATACGCCACCAGCGCAGCTAATGCTTCGGGCGCCAAAAGGACTTGTTTTCCCATGTGTTGATTCATACCCGAGAGCAATCGATCAATGATCATGAGAATGTCGTTTCCACGCACACGAAGTGGGGGAATATGAATGGTCAGTACGCTCAACCGATAAAACAGATCGGCCCGAAAGCGACCTTCCGCTACATCAATCTCAAGATCGTGATCAGTAGTAGCAATAATCCGAACATCAAGCGGGATAACACGCTGGCCGCCCATCCGTATCAGACTCCGTGTTTCAATGGCTCGCAACAAACTTGTCTGTGCTTCGATGGTTAGTTCACACACTTCTTCCAGCATGAGCGTTCCCCCTCGCGCAAGTTCTAATTTACCGGGGCGTCCTTCCGTGTTACGCGCATCTTGCTTCCGCTCATACCCAAGAAGTTCATCCAGCAGTAATGTGCGAGGCATGGCAGCACAATTGAGAACTACAAACGGCTCATTGGCACGCATCCCACCATTGTGAATGGCATGGGCACAGAGTTCTTTCCCAACCCCCACCTCCCCCTGAATGAGCACAGGTGTATACGACTTGGCAGCGATTCTAGACTGACGCACCACGGCCTGCATTGCAGAACTCTCACCAATCAGATCATCAAAGGTAAAACGGGCCTGAACACCCACAACCTGTTGCACGAGACGCTGAACCGTTTCTGGTGAGCGTATCGTTATTAAGGCACCCAGATAACGACGTCCCCGATCCCAGATAGGGTGTGCACTACAGATAACTGCGACCGGGCCTTTACGGCCACCAAACACCAATTCCTGATCAGCAAACTCATGTCGTTGTTCTAGCGCCACGTGCAGTTGATCCGGTAACTTGATCAGGGTATCGATCGCCCGCCCAGCCGCGCTCCGAGGCGACAAAGACAACAGGTGCCCAGCGCGCGAATTCATTTTACGCACCCGAAGCTGAACATCCAGAACAATCATACCCTCACTCATCGCTTCGATAGCCGCATTTAACTCTGATAAATGATCGTTCACTTCAGATAGCAACAGGTTGTTACGTACCTGGGTCTGAATGGCTTGTGCGGTTGCAATGACCATACCCAACGTATGTTGATGGGCACTATCTTCGGGACCCAAAACACCAATAGACCCAACGGCTTGCCCCTGAACATCAAAGAGCGGAGCGGCTGAACAGGCAAATTGCTGGTATACTGCATAATAATGCTCTGCACCCCGCGTTTGACATGGAATGGCTTCATGGAGAGTAAGATTTACTGCCAGTGTACCAACATCATGCTCACACCACGATGAACCTGTTCCCAACCCTAAATGATAGATAGACTCACAAATATCATCATCACCAATCAATTCAATGAGCATAAGTTCGGTATCAAATAACAGCACTGCAAAACCAGAGCCTTCGACAAACTGATATAAATCTTCCATAAAGGGTCGCGCTAAAGCCAATAAAGCTTCCTGAGCGGCATTACGGGTGAGTGCCTTGTCTTTAGTAATCTGCTCTGTATTGTATGATGGATCAAGCTCTAACGCTGCACAACGCATCCAGGAACGCAGAACGGGCGGCGCCACTAGCGTTTCATCACATGAGCCATGTGTGGTAAAACTGTGCCATGCTTGCTGAATAGTTGTTGGTGATATCATCATATGTATTGTGTCTCGCATCTAATCACAGACAAAGCAGAAGATCCGGTCAAAGCATAATGGTATGACAACATACCAATCATACGTTAACGCGATATTCTGTATCAAAAGCATAGATGTATGTCAAAAAAACCATAGTATCTGAAGATCCAGAATTGATGTCCAAACACCGAGCAACGTATGAATTTGGCTTCATCAGGAGAGGATCAATACCCTACTGTACAACAAAGCATCTAAATTCACAAGGATCTGTTGCACAAAATCTACAGCATTTGCACAAGCTTTTTGCATACTATTCTCGTATTTTTATGGTATGATACACAATTATGCCACTGATACCAAATTGAAAGTAGTGGTGTGTCATCAACAAGGGACACTCAGCAAGAAGGATGTGACTATGGCCGCTACGCGTATCCTCGTTGCCGAAGACAACGACCTCGTGGCTCTAACGCTTGAAGAGCAGCTTAAGGGTTTAGGGTATGATGTTATCGCCATTGCCCGCACCGGCACAGAAGCAGTTGACCTGGCCTCCCGTCTCAGCCCAGATCTGGTGATTATGGACATTCGTATGCCCGAGATTGAGGGAACGGAAGCTGCCTCTCGCATTAACCAGAAACAACGAACTCCCATTATTATGCTCACCGCTTACACGGATCGGGACACCATTCGTCGTGCTGAAGCCGCCGGAGCGCTTGGTTATCTCGTAAAGCCAGTGAACGAAACCGAACTCACACCGGCTATTAATATCGCAATGGCACGGTTTAAGGACATTGAAGCACTACGACACCAAGTGGGCGAGTTAGAAGACTCATTGGAAGCTCGTAAGTTAATTGAGCGTGCCAAAGGTATTCTGATGCAACGCCTTGGTTTGAGTGAACGTGATGCCTACGAACGATTACGCCATCGCGCACGCGATAAACGGGCAAAAATGAAAGATATTGCTCAAGCTATTATCGAAGCAGAAGAACTACTGGGTAACTAGACAGTCACACAATAAGACACGGCATACGCAAGCAAGCGCTTCTCTTCAGAGAAGCGCTTGCTTATTATCTCCACTCATCATATCTTATGTCAGGTCCATAACCACACATGACCTCATTGATGACAACAAGGCAGATAATGGGCACCAGACAATGAGCAATGAATCACAGGGATGTCATGTGGCGTGGATGCATATTCGCCAATGTATTTAACCCCAGTATGTTACGAACCACATGCGCGACCTCTCGCAGATCCAATGGTTTGGCGAGATATTCCTGAACAGTAAAATCTCGCATTTGTGAACGCAGGTGTGGTGTATCATACGCAGTTAAAACAAGTACAGGAATGTGTCGATAGTCAAGGCGCAGTGTTTTGAGCGCATTTGACATCGTACGCCCCTGGGGACCAGGATCAACGATCGCAAGATCGACGCGTCCCTGAGAACAGTACTCACACATAACATCAAACGATGGCATAACCACTACTTCAGCTTCTTCTTGCAACAAACCCTGCAAGCCACGTTGCGTGATCCAAGCAGCCGTTGAGTCTTTATCTAGGATTGCTATTTGATGTAGGACCATGATTCTCCTGCACATCTCGTTACAATCGTTGATATGCACGATTACATCCTAACAGGGAAGTTATGATGATGGTCAGGCGAAGTAACAACACTGCGTAGTGATCCGACAACTAAACCAGAAAAGAGAAGTAGCTGAGGTATTATTGATGGTGATGTTGTATCTGGCGAACGACACCGCGTAGGGAACGCCAGTATGCTGTGGTTACCAGACAATATGGCAAATGTACCGGCGCATGTAGTGGGATGTCAACAAACAACTGTTTCCCTCCAATAGTTGTGCTTCCTTTACTTTTATCGTTTTCAATTATATCAATGATAACGCTGACAGGTGGCATTCCACGGGTATATGTGATAGCGACACTAGCTACAGGTAAGTTGTCGAATGTTATCGATGTAATTGTCGCGCTACGAATCTGCGCTCGCTGGTTGAACCAATATGAAGCACCCACGCCCCCAAGCATTATCCCCCCAAGCACAGCCCATCGTAATCTGCTCATAACCAAAGCCTCAGCTACATCTGTCTATGTATTATTGTTATCATGGCAGTGCATACAAACGCTGATATGCCCCATAGTAACCATATACGAGCTTCACATAGTGGCGTGTTTCGCCATAGTCAATTGATTCGGTAAAAAGATCTGGATCGGCGACCGTTGTGCCGCCTGCCCAGCGCTGTGCATTACCCGGACCTCCATTATACGCCGAAAGGGCTGCCTGAATGCTTCCATTCATTGTGGCAACCTGATAGCTAAAATAAAACGTCCCAAAACGAATACTGACTGCTGGGCGATACAGATCGCTCTCTTGAAAATCACCAACATTTAAATTTTGGGCTATCCCCTGGCCTGTTGCGGGCATCACCTGGGCTAATCCACGTGCACCAACCCATGACGTTGCGCTGGGGTTGAACAAACTTTCCTGACGCATTAATGCATAGACCACTCGTGGATCAACATCAAACTCATGCGCTTGTTCAATAGCAATAGAGCTGTATGGGACAGGGAAAAGTAAGCGCTTCAGTGCTTGTGGTACTGGTAGAGCATTATCAGGAGCCAAAGCGAGCAGATCCTCGGTAGTCTTCAACGCGATGTATGGCACATCATGCTCATGGGCCTCGCGCGCAACCCAGTATAAGTTCGTAGGATCACCGCGCCAGAGCGTGCGCGCCTCATTCCATTCCGCAATCGCCTCAGGTTGCAGCCCAACATCAACCAGCGACGATGCACGCACCACCGTACTATGCCGCGCGATAGCATCAGGATCAGCCTCCGTTGTGTTCGACCAGGATGCTAACCACGTTTCTGCTTCCTGCCACTCTGCATCCGTGATTGGTGAGCCAAGCAGGACCTTGCCTTCTGGCTCTAAACCAAGTTCCTCAGCCGCGCGTGCTCCATAGTATGAGTCAGGTGCCGTATCAATAGCTCTTTGCATAAGCGCTTGTGTCACATCTGTCTGGCCCGACTCCTGAGCAATACGTGCGGCCCAGAATGCTCCCTGTGCGGCAAAAACACCTGTAGCACCCTCGCTAAGCAATGTCCACGCTTCCTGTGCTTCAGAGTTTCGACCACCATTGTAAAAGTGCCATCCAGCGCTGTATAATGCATCATGTGCCTGTTCACTGCCTGGATAGCGTCGCCCCAGATCCAAACGTTGTTGAAATGCTCCTTCAAGATCACCAAGACGTTCCAGGAGAATACTCACACGTTGGAGCGCCTCAGGTGCAAGAGAATCGTCAGGATATGTCTGGGCAAATGTACGATATCCATCAATAGCCACTTCTGTCTCACCACTTTGCCCACGAGTCTGTATCCAATCGAGTTCTGCCTGTCGACCAATATCGCTCTCAGGCACCTCAGCACTAATAGCAGCAAGAGCATCCAATGCGCCAGCAAAATCACCATTTGAGCGGAGCGCTAATGCATGCAAGCGTCGCAACTCAAGAATCTGGTCTCCCTCCGCATTGGCTATGGCTGTATCGTAATAGGGAATAGCTAACTCATATTGTCCATGAATGTCGTAGACACGTGCGATGGTCTCGGACGACAAAGCACTCTGTGGATCAGCGAGCAATTGTGCTACGGCCTCTAATGCCTGAGTAGTCTCAGGAACCTGTTCTACCAACTCCTGCCGCCAGACACGTGCTTGATCCACTGCCCCTTGCTGATTCGCATGGGCAATAGCCTCTGTGAGAATACGAGTCCGATATTGGGAAAACTCAGCTAACTCAAGCAACTGTATGTAGAGAGCAAGGATAACATCGTTCTGTCCCAATTCACGACGTAGAGCGATAGCTTTCTCGTATGATCCAGCACGGTCACCACGGGCAATATCAGTTTCTGCCACAGCTTCATACGCTTCGGCAGCCTGCACCAATTCTCCAATGACCTGAAGTTGGGCCGCCTTCCGCATCTGTGCATAGGGAGCCAGTGGTGTCCCGAGTGACATATATTCTTCGTACAACGCAATAGCATCGGTATGGGCACCAGCTTCCTCCCGACAACGGGCAAGCCAGAATAGGGCCTGTGTATACAAATCATCTTGCGGACCATCCGCAATGAACGATTGCATTGCATCGGACGCCGACGCCCAACGATCTCGCAACGCGAAACTCTCTGCGAGATAATAACGGGCAGAACGGGCTTCCGTAGATTCAGCATGCTGGGTGACAATTGCGTGAAAATCTTCGGCAGCCAGATCATATTTTCCGACAGAACGCCGCTCTAATCCACGTACAAGTAGATCTGAAGAGGACAGATCTGTTTCCTGGGGTACCGAAGTTATGCCAGGTACTGTAGGGGCAGGTGCAACCCCTCCAACCGCTTCTTCTTCACTCGTATCTGGTGTACCTATTGGCCACTGACAAGCTGTTAACACATATATAAAGACCAGGAGCAAACAACTTGTGCGCCCAAACTTACAACTGTTTGAATAGCATTGCATGGCATCATTTTACCATGCAAAAACAACTACGATGAATAGAACGTAACCTTACCAAATGACATCAATTATACTTACAAGTGTTACAATATAGAGAGATAGTTTGTAGGCATAATAGTCATGAAGTATCAGGAAGCGCTCAATTATCTTTATTCATTTGTTGACAGTGAACGTAAGTTGCCCCGTTTACCGGAGTTCAATTTACCACGCACCACTGCACTCCTTGAAGCCTTTGGTAATCCACACCATGCACTAAACAGCGTGGTCATTGCAGGAACCAAGGGGAAGGGATCAACTGCGGCTATTCTCGAGTCGATTATACGAACAGCGGGGTATCGCACTGGTCTGTGGACTTCACCACATCTCCATTCTTATCGTGAGCGCATACAGATTGATCGACAACTTATTAGTCAACGCGATCTGAGTACTTGTGTTGCTGAAGCGCAAAAGATTGTGCGGAACCTTGATCCAACAGTTACCCAAGGACTGACTACTTTTGAAATTGGCTTTGCCATCGCACTCTATTATTTTGCACACCAACAAGTTGATCTGGCGATCCTTGAGGTCGGGTTGGGTGGACGATATGATAGCGCCAATGCCGTGACGCCAATCCTCTCGATTATTACGGCAATCAGTTACGATCACATGCATGTACTTGGTAATACACTTGCAGAAATCGCCTACGATAAAGCTGGTATCATCAAACCCGGTGTTCAAGCCATCACGATTCCACAACCACCTGAGGCAATGGAACAGCTCGTTCGTGCAGCCACGGAGTCTGAGACCGCTCTGTGGGTAGCCGATGAGGAGCATAAACGTAAGACCAGGTGGTTCAAACGACAAACAGAGCCTGATGACTCACAGTATCCCCTCGTACGCTTCAATCCGCTTGATCACTATCATAATGACATCTACGCATCTATGAAAGGGGTATTTCAAAGAGAGAATACCTCTCTTGCCATAGGAGCCGCACAATTACTGCGGGCAAGAGGATTTCTCACAAACGATCAAACCATCAAACAAGGTCTCGCTACAGTGCACTGGCATGGCCGTATGGAGATTCTGGATACAAACCCCACCTACGTACTGGATGGTGCCCATAATGGTGCTTCAGCGCAATCTCTTATGCATTCGCTCGATCAGTTATTCCCTGACCAACGCCGTATTCTTGTTTTTGGTACTACACAAGACAAAGATCTGGCACGTATGCTGCCTGCACTTATTCCTGCTGTTGATGCCATCGTGCTTACACGTTCACACCATCCACGCGCACTGACAGACCTGAACAAGCTTGCGATGCAGATTCAACCCTGGTTGCGACAGAAAACACATCACACTCCAATTGTGTTAAAGAACGACCTATCAGAAGCTCTAACAGAAGCGCAAAAAATGGCAGAATCCGACGATATCATTTGCGTTACTGGTTCACTATTTGTGGTTGCTGCAGCACGTGAGGCATTGGGCCTGGATCACGAGCAAGACTGACGCTCAACTGTCACTATGCATTTGTTACATACTGTTTGGAATCGACTGCATACCATTCAAGCCCTCGAATTCACCGCAACATCCCATAGTCGAACAAGGGGTTGGACGGGCCACGGAAGAGGCAGCGTCGCAGTCACTCAGAACCACGACACAGATCTTATTTGTACTGAGATGGGAACATGGACCACTGATACCAACGTGCAACTGGCATTTCGTAATGTCTATCGTTGGACCATTGATAAAAAAGCCCAACTGCTCCATCTGGAACATCTGCGCTTTGGCCCCGAACAACCAGTATATCTCTGTGCTCTATCATCGCAATCTACCACACACCTATGTTCAGTCCAACCACACCTCTGTGGACCAGACCAGTACATGGTCTCTATATCCATCGAGAGTGGCTGGCTTGCGATGCATTGGGACATACAGGGTCCACATAAGAATGAACAGCTTTCTTATTGGTATGATTAACGTTACGCTCCACTTAGGAGGAACCACTACACAGCAGTAATAAAGAGAAATAATGCTCGATCCAACATAACATTTCCCTACACAATACCGACCCAACCTATAAACTAATCAGCGCCACTACTGCCGCCGCCGCTGCCACCATCGCTTCCACTACTATCGCTGCTACCTCCCCCACTACTGCTACCACTGTCACCAAACCAATTGCGATTGCTGTCGTTATCACCACTATCTCCCGCATAACTACCCGAATTGTACGTGCTGTAATTTCGGTTGGAACGGCCTGATGATTGGCCATTTGCTGCACGAATGATCAGAATAATAACCACAATGGCTAAAATGATGAACAAAAGTATGAATAAAGACATTGCTATACCTCCTGGCTAATAACTATCTAATCAGCTCCGCCACCGCCGCCACCACTACCACTGTCACTACTGCTATCACTTCCCCAACTGCTTCCACTGTCACTTCCACTCCAGCTACTTCCGCCTCCCCAGCTACGATGGTCATCATCCCGACTGCTGCGTGAGTGTCTATCTGTGTCATCCCAGAAGCTGCTTCTGCTATTATCGTAATAGTGACGGCTGGAAGAAGACGCGTTACCAAATATCCGACCCAGAATGACTAAACCGACTAAAATGCTTCCCCAGAAGATGATTGTGCCAATAAAGCCCCAATCAACATCTGTATCGCTTGTCTCTGACGGCACATACGGCGTCACACCTTCGTTGCGCGAGGATCGCGTAGTGGGGTTGCTCTGCCATGCGGGTTCAGGCGCATCAATAAGTGCAGATGGTACCTGTATCTGAACGTCGAGTGCCGTTCCACCAGGCAGTGGCTCATCACGCACGACCGAGACCGACCGACCTTCTTCGGATACGCGCCCATCCGCTGCCGGGAGATCGACCTGTACCTGATCCAGATCTACACCCTCTGGCAGATTAACGATAATGCTACTCTGCTCGACGGGAACCTCACGCTCAGGGAAGACGGCAATCCACCACAGATCATCGGTCGCCTCTTCAACACGGATTGCCCCCTCGACCTCATAGCCTACGGTAAAGGTGCGCGTTGCGTCACTCGTTGGCTCGTAGTACCACTTAACTCTGAGCATATCGTTTTCGCGTGTTACGATATAGGTTCCGGGGGTCTCCCCATCTGTTACTTCGGTGTAGGTCTGTTCACCCTCACGCACGGTCATGTTGCGAATGTCATCCAGTTTTTCAAACGGAATTTCGCGGACAGCAGAGCGAAACGGCCCGCCGGTGTAATCAAAGGTCATCGTTTCGCTCACATCGAGGAGGCCATCCTCGTGTACGTTGACAACCACATCAATACGGTCATACACATACGCTTTCTCTTGAGCAAACACGGGTGATGCTGGCCATACCAACCACAGAGCAAGGAAGGAGAGTAACACACGATTTAGTATGGGATGGATACGCACGAGAACCTCCTGATGGTTAAAAGTTGATAATCCTATATCACAGGAGTAGACGTCTTTCCTGGCAAGTTAGCAGCATGTACGCTCAGACGATGAAGAGGTTTCAGAAGTCATTTTAGGCCATATCACCAGATGTGATGCTTTGGTGAAAGGGCCACCATATACACAGAGGATTATAATCTCATCAAGTGTGCTCGATCAAACGCTCGAACAGGGCACACAATGAATCGTGGACCTGGACAGTCCGAAGGTAGGTAAAACCAGCATCTTTGTAGTACTGAACCAAACGTGGATTATCGCCCATGCAGTCAAGACGGAGGTATGTTTTGCCTTTGAGGGCTGCATGGTGCTCTGACCAGCATAGCATGGCCAACCCACACCACGCCCGGCAAACGCACGTCGTCCTGCTAAACCATGTACGTAGAGCGCATCATCTGTCATATCGCCCCACACCAAACGATCCTCTTCCTGAAGAGACATCGTCGCAATGGCGTGTTGCTCATACATGGCGAGAAAGGTTTCACCACGTGCAATGCGCCGCGCCAATAACTCACGTGGCACCACCGCAGGCCATTGGGCAATGCCACGGACCCGCAACCATTGTGCTGCATCTTCGTAGATTGACGCAACAGTATCGAGATTAGCATCGGTAGCTAACACAACCTGTATGTTTTCAACCGTAAGAGATACCATATCCTGTTCCTTTCATATGTTTATAGTATATCACTTCTCCGCACCAGAGCGCGCAATAGGAGGCAGCAGTCGTAATCCTCGATAAGTGATGAGACAGGCCCCAAGGATCAATGCAACCCCGATAATACGGAAGGTCAGGGCATAATCCAGCATTTGGATCATGACACCGGCCAGAATCGGGCCAGTCACCTTCCCGGCATTCTTTAACGATCCGACGATGCCCATGCCAGCACCAAGGTGTTGCTCATCAACCTGAGTCGAGACCAACGCCACAGTTGAAGGGAAAATAATCGCCTGTGCAGCCCCCATCAACACGGCGAGGGATAACAACACCACCGGGCTCGTGCTCCAGGTGAGCAGACCGAGGGCTACACCCAGCACGGTCATACCCAGCGCCACAGTGATTGGATAACTCAGACGATCTCCCAACCGACCACCAAAGGGGCGCAAGATAATATGGGCAATTTCCTGAACGGAGAAGAAGGCCCCCACTAACGCCATATTGATACCAACAGACAGGGCATAGATCGGCAAAAACGCCTTGGTTGCATACGAAGCGATATAGACCATCGCTTCCATACTCCCCGCAAGCCAGATCGACGAGGTAATCGCGCCGGTGCGAAGGGCGCTCGCCACATGCCGCCGCAAGGGGATGCGCTGCTTCTTGATGTGCGCTGTAGATCTTTGCAACAGCATAACCGGCAACAAAGCTATACTACTGACTATCCCAATCACTGTAAACACCACCACCGGATCGAGGGTAAGTAACATCCAACCAGCCACCGCAGGCCCCACCACATAGCCAGCATTACGCGCCGACCCAAACCAACCAAGCCACTCTGCACGCCGACTCTGCGCCTGTTCAGAGACATACGCCAGCGTTACCGGACCATAAATCGCAGTTGCCAGGCCGTGAATACACCGCACGACCAGGAGTTGGCCGGGAGTTTCAATAAACTGATAACTGAAGGGCATGAAGGCAAAAAACAGCGTACCGATGATCAACCATACACGGCGACCCCAACGATCCGAGAGGAGGCCAAACAATGGTTTGAGCACCAGACCTGTGAAGGTTGAGACCGACACAATAAACCCGAGAAACGCATCAGTGGTGCCGAGTGTGGCAGCAAAGATGGGCAAAAGCGGTGTTTTGCCCATCTGATATGCGGAACGAACAATAAAATCAGCCAGTGTAATCGGAATCAGGTTGCGTAGTTGTTTCATGTTTGCGGTTTTGGCACAATGGCAGGAATGGCAGCATCACGAATGAGTCGATTCAAGTCCTCCAGATCGGTATCCACCAATGTGCGGAATTGCGTGAGTTGCTCGTCAATCTGGGCTGAAATGTCCTGGAAAACATCATAAGCTTGTTGTGTCGGACGACTATCGGAGCTACTGACGACGCTGGTCAGTCCGGCCAGTTTAGCATTGAGTCGCGTCGGCAATCGTAATCGGTCAGACGGGTCAGCCGTTTTTGTCTGAATCAACTGTTCCTCGATAGTTTCCAGCTTGGTATCAAAACCCTGAGCTGCCTCTAACACAGCGCCATGGTTACTCATATCTTCGATGCGGCTGGTCCACTCGGTGATCTGTTTGCGAATACTCCGCAACTGATGAATCACTCCATGGGTCTCTGAGAGCTTATCACAGATTTTGAGCATCAATTCAAGTTGGGCTTCCAGATCCGCCTGAGTTGCCGTCACCCGTGGATCTTTGAGCAGCTCAAAACTTGTAGTAGCACTCTGATCACCGACCTGCAACTGTACTTGATAAGTGCCCGGAACTGCAACAGGGAACACACTACCACGACCGACTGTCACATCACCAGAAACACTCACCGAGGCAGCATAACGTAAATTCCATACAAAACGATTCATACCCACCGCTACCGGCAACCATGGTCCGGTGTCTTCCTCATCCAGGGCTTCCTTGGATGGCTTACGGGAAAACTGATTGACTTCGCGCCCCTGCTCATCAAGAATGGTTAGAGTAATATCGTCTTCTGGCACCTCTCGCAGATAGTAATGCATAACAACACCATCAGGAGGGTTGCTACCCGCATCCAGTAGCGTCGATTGAGGCTCACCATTTGGACCAGTCTTGTGATAGAAGGTTGCCGCAACACCCAGCGCCATATGATAATTTTTTCCTGCGTTGCTCGCAAAGAACCCTACCCCTATCGTCTGGGTAAAACGGTGCGTGTCACGTGGTTTCAGCAGCACCAGCGCCAACTCATTCATCTGATCATTGAGCTGATGCAATGGTGTGAGGTCATCCAGAATCCAAAACGACCGCCCGTGAGTGGCAGCCACCAGATCATTATGCTTAATAACCAGATCATGAACAGGGACTACTGGCAAATTCAACCGGAACGGCTGCCACGCTTCGCCATCATCGAAGGAAATATACAGACCCGTCTCTGTACCCACATACAACAACCCACGACGAGCGGGATCTTCACGAATAACGCGTGTGAAATCGCGTTCAGGAATACCGTTGGTAATCGATTTCCACGTTTTTCCATAGTCATTCGTCTTGTAGACCATCGGTCGATAATCATCAAGTTTGTAGCGTGTTGCCGCAACATATGCCGTAGCGGGGTCGTGTGGTGACGCCTCGATCATGCTGATGAGTGACCACTCGGGGAGATCTGACGGCGTAATGTTTTCCCACTGTTGACCACCATCACGTGAAATATGGACCAGACCGTCATCGGAACCCGCCCAGAATACACCTGGTTGATGAGGAGATTCGGTAAAAGCAAAAATGGTTCCATAGTGTTCGGCGCCCGTCGTATCCTTTGTGATAGGGCCACCAGAAGGCTCCATCTTGGTCACATCGTTGCGAGTCAGATCAGGGCTGATTGGCTCCCAGTTCATCCCTTCGTCGGTTGAGCGAAACGCGACATTACCCGTTGCGTAAAGCACGTTTGGATCATGTGGTGAAAACAGAATCGGAAAGGTCCACTGGAAACGATACTTTACATCTTTGGCACCCCAGCCAAAGTAGATCTCAGGCCACACGGTGACGAGTTTGATCTGGCCGGTACGATGATCATAGCGTTGTAAGGCACCACCACCACCAGGTGAACTCCCCACAGCCCCAACAAACACAATATTGGAGTCATCCGGTTTGACAGCGATATAACCACTCTCACCTGTGCCAGCCGGATAACTGTCACCCCAGAGAATGGCACCCTTGTGCGTGCGACTCGGCGTACTAATACTTGAGTTATCCTGCTGTGTACCATACAATCGATACGGAAACTGATTGTCCGTTGCCACATGGTAAAACTGCCCCGTAAGTTGATTGTAAATCGTTGACCATGATTCACCACCGTTGAACGACACACACGCACCACCATCGTTACCTTCAACCATCCGTTGCGGATTGCGTGGGTCGATCCACAGGTCGTGATTATCGGGATGTGGCGTTGTGACTTCGTTGAAAGTGCGGCCACCATCAATTGATTTCCAGCAACGCACATTGAGCACATAGACCGTCTCGGGGTCCTGAGGATCGGGGATGACATGCATATAGTACCAGGGGCGATTCCAGATCCGGCGGTCATCGGTGAGTTTGGTCCAGGTTGTGCCACCATCATCGGAGCGGAACATGCCACCCTCTTCGGCTTCGACGATGGTCCACACCCGATCTGATTTGGCAGGCGAAATGGCGACGCCTATCTTGCCTTTGATGCCCTCTGGTAAGCCTTCATGCTCTGTGATATCGACCCAGGTATCGCCACCATCGATTGATTTGTAGAGGCTACTGTCAGGACCACCGCTGGAGAGAGTCCAGAAGTTGCGATACGCTTCCCACATACTGGCGTAGAGGATACGTGGATTGTTGACATCCAGCACCAGATCGACGGCGCCAGCCTTCTCACTACGAAACAGGATGTGTTCCCAGGTCTGACCACCATCGACAGAACGATACACACCACGTTCTTTGTTGGGTCCAAAGGCATGGCCCAGGGCAGCCACATAGACCACATCAGGGTTGGTCGGATGAATACGGATCTTCGCAATGTGACGCGTGTGTTCCAAACCGAGATACACCCATGTCTTCCCAGCATCGGTCGACTTATACACGCCATCGCCGTGCGAAACGTCGCCACGGATACATGCTTCACCGGTGCCAGCATAGATCACATTGGGATCAGCATCGGCAACGGCAATAGCGCCAACGGCTGCGGTATTAAAATAACCATCCGAAATGTTTTCCCAATACGTTCCTGCATCATACGTTTTCCAGACGCCACCAGCACACGCACCAAAATAAAACACGGACGGGTTGTTTGGGTCACCTGCCACTGTGACGACGCGCCCACCACGTGGTGGGCCAACACAACGCCATTCAAGGGATTGTAAAAGGCGATCATCCATAGTTCATAGTCTCCTTGGTAACCAGTACACATTTACACATTGAGATCACGCATGCCGACAATAATACGCGCAATATGCTTTGCTGCTCGCACAAAATCATTGACACGAATATTTTCGTTTGGCGCATGGACACGCCCACCTGGATAATTTACTCCTGCAGTTGAAATGGGCACATTGAGATGGTGTATAAAGGGATAATTCGGGCCAGAACCACCAATCATCGGACATACTAACATCTCAGACCCGTACACATCAGCCGCGATCTCACGTACCATGCTGACAAACGGATGATCTGGATCGGTGCGCGCAGGACGGCCACCGCCAAGGTAGGTTACCTCAATATCACTAAACCCTTCAGCATTGAGATGGGTACATAATTTGTCAACAATGTCTGCCGGATCTTGATCGGGAACCAGCCGAAAATCAATCTTAGCACTGGCCTGTGCAGGTAATACCGTTTTACTTCCAGGTCCCTGGTAGCCTGAAGTAAGGCCACAGATCGTGCATGTAGGCACAAAAACCTCTTCACGTCGTAGCTCTGTATCACTAAGGTCTTTAAGAAACTGTGTTATACCATAGGTCTCCTGATAACGTTCAGCTTCGTCGGGCAGCACACCTAACAACCCCAGATCACGGGGGCTCGGTGGTACCACGGCATCATAGAAACCTGGAATGCGAATGTGCTCATCGGGTCCTTTGAGCGTATTCAACGCCCACGTTAAGCGCCACGCAGCGTTGGGAAAGATCGACCCGGCGAGCCCTGAGTGAGCGTCAAGGGTGGCAGTTTGTGCGGTGAGTTCAACATAACAGATGCCACGTAAACCC
Organism: Chloroflexi bacterium AL-N1; assembly: GCA_013122435.1. Classification (GTDB taxonomy): domain Bacteria; phylum Chloroflexota; class Chloroflexia; order Chloroflexales; family Roseiflexaceae; genus AL-N1. Next base: position 175,238 of record WYDT01000009.1, on the reverse strand, counting down.
AGATATTGCACCGATATATCCTGATAGTTCACGCCACCAAACTCCCAGATACACGCATCAGCTTGTCGCAGTTCCCGATGTTGTTCAATAAAGTCAGGGAGATTCGGACTACTGATTTCTTCTTCTCCTTCAACCAAAAATTTCACATTGCAGGGGAGATCGCCCAGCACCGACCGCACTGCATCAATCGCAGCGAGACGACTCATCAACTCACCTTTGTCATCGGCAACCCCACGGGCAACGAGTATGGCCATATCGTTTTCATCAGTACGTCGGGTCAACTCGAATGGTGGCGATTCCCACAGTTCGAGAGGTTCAGGAGGCTGAACATCATAGTGGTTGTAGAACAGAAGAGTTGAAGCACTGGAGCCTGTTGCCTGTGCAACGACTACGGGATAGCCAGCGGTTGACATCGTCTCAGTGGCAAAGTCACGATGGATAAACATATCCCGAACGAACTGTGCACCCGTGTCCATACCCTGTCCCTGAGCCGAAACACTGGGCAACGCACATAATCGTGCAAGCTCATCAATCGTGGCTGGGAGGTGTTCATCGATGTAAGCATCAATCTGGGCAAGTACAGCAGATGTCATAACAATCTCTCTCTGCTTCAAAATGGCAAGAGTGATAGGGTCTGTATTTTGTTTGACAGGTGTAAAACCATTGGAATAGCCCTTACTGTAGCAGAAAGAACAACGGTCGTCAAACCCAAAGTTCCCTCCTGTTCAACTCATTGTCTGTCGTACTACTGCAGACACTACAGGCACAGCTATGTGTACGCTACGGCGCTTGCACAGAGCAAGCGGCGTCTGGAATATTTGCGTTTTTTCGTGCAACATGTGACGCTGCCTGTCACAAAAATGTATTACTATATGAACGACATACATATTCGTACTGATTTTACGAATAAAAAATCTATGATATGATAGAGTAGTAGTCATTTTTGAGGTTGTTGAAGAGGTGTCAGATGCATTATCGCTTGCTTGTATTTGTTGCGAGCGTCTTCCTTATAACCGCTTTGTCCCCACAGACGCCCACACTAGCTGCACCATCGTCCGCCCCATCCACGTCAAACGATGCCTTTGCCTATTTCCCCGAGACAGGCCATAACATTGGTTTAGATATTAAACGTTTTTACGATGCCCATGGTGGAGTAGATATCTTTGGCCTGCCATTGACCGAAGTATTTGTTGAAGATGACATGCAGGTTCAGTATTTTGAGCGTGCTCGCTTTGAAATACACCCAGACTTGCCGAGAGAGTTTCGTGTCTCATTGACACGACTTGGTGCCTATTTTACTCAGGGACGCACTGAATCGGCGTTCCAGTGGCTCTCCTCTAATCCAGATAGCAGCCGCCAATTCTTCCCCGAAAGTGGCCACACACTTGGTGGTGCCTTCCTGAATTTCTGGCAAACACGTGGTGGTCTCGCAGTATTCGGCTATCCTATTTCTGAAGAGTTGGTGGAGATCAATCCTTTTGATGGCCAACCGTATACAGCACAGTACTTTGAACGTGTCCGCCTTGAGTATCATCCTGCACATGCCGGGACACCATACGAGGTACAGATCAGCCATCTGGGTCGCCAATTCCTTGACCAACGACCCGAAGCACAATTAATGACCCCACCCGTACCACCGCTGGAATTACTTGGTCAAGCTACAACCGGATATGTCACCTCAGCAGAAGAACGTGTACATAACATTGAACATTCTGCAAATATGTTTGATGGTGTTGTTGTGGCACCAGACGAAGAATATTCGTTCTTAAACAGTGGTGACTTTAATGTCAGCGCCGATTTTGTTGAGGGATATGCGATTGTTGGAGGGGAATTGGAACGCGTCATTGGTGGTGGTCTCTGCCAGGTATCAACCACGATGTTTCGTGCCGTTGCCAATGCCGGGTTAGACATTACCCATAGGCAGGGACATACCTTTGTCGTAAATTTCTACGAGAACATTCTGGGCTTCGACGCCACAGTGTTCAGTCCTTCGGTCGATTTCCGCTGGCGGAATGATACCCCTGGTGCAGTGTACATGGCTACGTCGACAAACGCTGCTAATGCAACAGTGACCTTCCAGATCTGGGGAACCAGTGACGGGCGTACCACCACCTATGAAGGACCGTTTGTTAAAAATGTTGTACAGCCATCGGTACCAACATGGCAGTACGATTCAACCATGGCCGCAGGCCAGAGCTATCAGATGGTACACGGACGCGCAGGCATGGAAGTCAACTACGTTCGCTCTGTCCGAATGCCTGATGGCTCTGCAAAGCATTATGACAACTTCTATACACGTTATCAACCCTGGGAAGATCATTACATGTATGGACCCGGAGTGCAACCACCTGCTGGTGTAAACGTTGTAGGACAACCACCAGCAACCCAACCACCACTAACACAACCCGAACCACGGACCCCACGAGCTACCGGCGGCAGTCGCTAATATCGTATACAAAACGCATACATTGAGGGTGTTCAATGAACATCCTCAGCTACTGCCTGTCATAGCGATATGGAGATGCGGTATGTCAAGTAACCTCTGTATAGATTTGGCACACTACATTGCTAATTGTTGATCAAACATCTACTAATTCGTTATGACGACTGACCAGAAATGATGTCATACTACATTGCTTGTTTATTAATTGTACAAAAGGAGCACAACAATGCACACAGTCACACAAGAACAACAAGGACCGAAGACATTTTGGATGGTTTTATTGCTGTTTATGCTCAGTGCCATACTGGCAGCCTGTGGTGGTGGAAACGCAACAACAGATACACCAGAGTCAGGGGAGGCTGATGGCGGCTCAGTAGCCGAGGCAAGTGAAGGACCAGAAGAGCGTATCGCTTCATTTTTTAATGACTTTGGTACAGCCATGAGTGATCCTGAAATCGGGATGGAGAGCAAGCAGACCGAATGGGCCGAAACATTAGCAAACTATGCCCCACCAGAGCAACGTGAGGAAGCACTGGGAGCCATGACTGATGCACTCAGTGAGTTTGGTTCAATAACGCAGATGTTAGAGGAGCAAACTGGACAAACTGATCTTGATATCCGCATGCAAATGGAATTTACGGATATCGAGACCGAACTTGTGTCAGAGACTGATACCACTGCCGAAGTCGCCTTAGCTGGTGGCATAGTCAAAATGGAACTGGTCGGAGATGGCGTTGAACAACTGGGAGACATGGCTGGCATGCTCAACCAGGAAGTGCCGATTAGCGAAATGTTTGGGCCTGATATGGAGTCCTTCCCCATGACCAAGATCGATAATGTCTGGTACATCGATGATTTGAACAGCTAAAAGATCATCCCATCGTAGAGCATAGTCCCTGAGCAGTAGTGATTAGCTGCACAGGGATTTTCTAATTTGTTTCAGATATATCTCGTCATTCTGTTTGACAGCCTGAAAGTCGTATGCTAGCATGGCGAAGCTGTAAACAACACACGTGTATTCGCTGGGGTAGCTCAGATGGTCAGAGCGTGGGACTCATAACCCCAAGGTCGTGGGTTCGATCCCCACCCCCAGCACCAACCACTCTGTGGGGCGTTCATTTGGGCGCCCCATATTCACACCTGAGGCTTACTATGGCTTTTATCGCCGAAACACGCGATCTGACCCACATGTATGACAGCAACGTGGCGCTCGATCATCTGACCCTTCAGATACCAGAAGGGTCTGTTTTTGGGTTTATCGGACCGAATGGTGCTGGTAAAACCACAACAATGCGTATTCTGACAACACTGTTAACACCAGCAAGTGGTCGGGCCTGGGTCGGCGGGATCCCTGTCACCAAAGATCCTCAAGGTGTGCGACAAATAGTCGGGTTTATGCCTGACTTTTTTGGCGTATACGACAACATGAAGTCTTGGGAGTATCTGGATTTCTTTGGGCGGGCCTACGGTGTCCCGGCAGATCGACGTAGCACGCTTATCAAAGAACTGCTCGAACTTGTGGATCTTGGTCACAAACACGATGATTATGTCATGGGCCTCTCACGTGGCATGAAACAGCGCCTTAGTCTTGCACGAACCATGATCCACGATCCAAGCCTGCTCATTCTTGATGAACCCGCCAGCGGACTGGATCCTCGTGCACGGATCGAACTACGCGAACTACTTAAAGAACTCCGTGCCATGGGCAAAACGATTATGATCAGTTCACATATTTTGACCGAACTGGCCGAAATGTGCACACACATCGCGATTATCGAGCGTGGTCGCCTCCTCGCAAGTGGTGATGTCAAAGACATCATGCGTTCATTACAATCACATCTGACACTGGAGATACGCATCCTCGAGGGGGTTGATCGGGCAGAACACATCCTGCGAGGTCACCCAGATATACTTAAGGTGCAACGTGAGCCTGCCGTTGATTATGCAGGTAATGAAGACAATACACCAGAATCAATCGATGACAACGCGATACACGAGACCGACACAGAGACAATAACCAACGACCATACTTCTGAAACAAGCACTCAGACACTGCTGATCGACTACACTGGTGATGAGCGTGGAGCTAGCGAATTACTTGCCCAACTCATTACCGCAGGAGTCGTGGTCGTGCGATTTAGCGAACGGCATAGCGACTTAGAAGATATCTTTATGCAAGTCACTCAGGGACTTGTCCAATAATCACACCATAGCTACCAAGAAATACCTGGAGAGGGTTTATGATGGAACTTAATCCTGTTATGGTCAAAGAGTTACGCGGACGCATGCGTGGCCCACGGGCGTTTATATTGCTCACCATTTACCTTGGGATTCTTGGTGGTGTCATGATTCTGTTATACCTGGCCATCGCCAACAGCGTTGGGAACAGCCTCAACGCAGGACAGGAAGTAGGGCGGGGGTTATTTCTGACCATTGCAACAGTAGCTTTGATCGAGGTCTGCATTATCATGCCCACACTTACCGCTGGTGGTATTGTTGGTGAAAAAGAACGCCAGACCTATGATTTGCTCATTGCATCACAGCTTTCACCCTGGCAGATTATATGGGGGAAACTCGGGTCGGCATTAGGTTTTGGCTTGCTGCTCATCATCGCCATTGCTCCACTCATGAGTATCGCCTTCCTGTTTGGCGGCGTAAGCCTTACCGAAGTCATTATCGCTATTCTGGGGTTAATTGCCACATCGGTATTTTTCGCCAGTGTGGGTATGTTCTGGTCATCGGTTATGCAGAGTACCCTTGGAGCCAACAGCTTTGCCCTTGGTTCAATCATTGCAATGTTGTTAGGTGTTCCTTTTCTTGTGTTTGTAATCTCCCTCATTTTTGATTTTTCCATATGGGAAGAGTCACCAATACTGATTTATCTCGGGTTGATATTCATTTCTGTACATCCATTTATTGCGTTAGGGATGTCCGAGGCATTCATCATTGCCGATGAGGGTGTTTTCCTGATCACACTAGATCTTGCTAATAATATCACTATTGTTATCCCAAGCCCCTGGATCGTGTTTATGATATTATCATTTCTGTTTAGCGTCTTCTTCATTCTCATCAGTATGCGACGGCTTCGACCTGACGATCCTACTGTCAAACAACACCAAAAAACTCCATTAAAAGAGCTATAGTAATACTCGTTCATCTTAATTATTATTAACGATCAAGCCCCACAAAACACCGTAAAAAATCAAAATTTATTCACAAAGAGCGCCTGAACAGGTCTCGCATTTTACCTCGCTATTGACACCTTAAAACGTGTCCGGTATACTACTCCACTTGTGAAGACCAGACGTTATAACTCCATATTCGCAAGGAACAGCGGAAGATGTTGCTGTAACATATAATGTCGTAGGGGAGTATGGTGTGCATGTTTATTGCACAAAGCATATCATTATAAAGCCAACAGACCATACAATCATTAACTAAAGAGTATCTGTGTGAACTGTTGGAGCACTCCTCGTATGTTTGCGACAATATCCGGCTTCGTTTCCACAACTGAATGCTTATATGAATACACCATGATGTGACACTACTCAATGTATGAGCATGTGTTCTGAGGTTACATTATTCGATACTACTACTGTATTGACAGCAAATTACATGAGTATTTTACAAGAATGAGGTCGATTTTATGCTCCATCAAACGAACGATAAACTCATCACTCCTTACGGCGGGCAACTGGTTGACCTGATGGTTACAGGCGATGAGCGATTAAAATTGATTGAAGAGGCCAGTCACCTTCCATCCTTACAAATCTCCACTCGAGCACTCTGTGATCTGGAGCTTTTGGCGACGGGAGCATTTTCTCCGCTAGATCGCTTCATGGGAAAAGCTGATTACGAACGTGTACTTAACGAAATGCGCCTCACATCTGGAACACTGTTTCCCCTCCCCATTACACTCACTGTTGATAACGCAACACTCTCAGGGCTTGGTGATCGAGTAGCCCTGCGCGACTCACGTAACAATCTTATTGCGGTTATGAACATTGAAGAGTCGTTTAAGTGGGACGCCAATACGGAAGCTCAACTGGCTTTAGGCACTACTGATCCACGGCACCCGCTCATCTCGGAAATGATTCGCTGGGGAGAGACATGTATTTCCGGAGAGCTGCGTGTCCTGAACACACCAATTTACTATGATTTTGTTTCATTGCGACGCACACCAGCAGAAGTGCGTGCATCTCTCGCAGAAATGGGACGCAAACAGGTTGTGGCCTTCCAGACACGCAATCCGTTGCACCGCATTCACGAAGAACTGACCAAACGTGCAGCAGATGAAGTCAACGGTAGCCTGCTGATACACCCAGTCGTGGGCATGACCAAACCGGGTGATGTCGATCACTTTAGTCGCGTACGCATCTATCGCTCATTGGTCGAAACATACTACGATCCACAACGAACCATGTTAAGTTTACTTCCTCTCGCCATGCGTATGGCGGGACCACGCGAGGCCTTGTGGCATGCTATCATTCGACGAAACTATGGCGCAACCCACTTTATCGTCGGACGCGATCATGCTGGGCCAGGGAAAGACAGCACAGGCAAACCATTCTATGGCCCCTATGATGCTCAGGATCTCATGGCACAACATGCCGACGAGATTGGGGTACAGCCGGTCCCCTTCAAAGAATTGGTCTACCTCTCAGATCGCGAAGAATATGTTGAGGTTGATAAGATTCCCGAAGGTGCAGAGGTTGCATCTATCTCAGGGACACAGGTGCGCGAAGATTATCTGGCTAAAGGAAAAGTACTGCCAGAATGGTTTACACGTAAAGAAACTGCCGAGATCCTTGGACAGATGTATCCAGCACGCCACAAGCAAGGCTTCTGTATCTGGTTTACCGGACTAAGTGGTGCTGGGAAATCGACCATCGCAGAAATTCTCACCGTTCTATTGTTGGAGCAGGGACGCCAGATCACCGTCCTTGATGGCGATGTCGTTCGGACACACCTCTCAAAAGGCTTAGGGTTTAGCCAGGAAGATCGTGACACCAACATTCTCCGCATCGGCTTTGTCGCAGGCGAGGTGGTTCGTCACAGCGGGTCCGTCATTTGTGCGGCGGTCAGTCCATACCGTGCGACTCGCAACGAATGCCGCAAACTCATTGGCGAAGATCGCTTCATCGAAGTCTTTGTCGATACCCCTATCGAAGTGTGTGAGGAACGCGATGTGAAGGGCTTGTATGCCAAAGCACGCCGTGGTGAACTCAAAGGCTTCACAGGAGTTGATGATCCGTATGAAGTACCAGTCAATCCTGAGCTGACGCTTACAACAGTCACCAACACGCCCGAGGATAATGCCCGCAAGATTATTGCCTTCCTCGAAGAACAGGGTTTCCTCCAATCAGAACCCTTACTTGAGCATGCCAACGGACAAGGTGCGATGCGTGTGGTGAAGTAATTGAGAGATGTCATACGGATCGTGAGATCATTCTTGTATGGTATTGTCAGCCCCGTAACCGATATGGTTACGGGGCTGATTTTAGTTTACATTTATTGCACCGTATGGTAACCTTCGGATCAAGCAGAGAAGTGTGCAACACTCATAGAACTATAAACGAAAGCATATCACACGAAGGTTTACCATGACAAAGGTTATTACTGCGCGATCCGAACCCATCTCACAATTTTTGAACCCAGCTGATCTTATCCGTCATTTGTGGCACCATCGCGAATTAATTCGCCAATTTACACAAAGAGAGATCGAAAGTCGCTACCGCGGATCATTTCTAGGAATCATTTGGTCGTTTGTCAACCCCCTAACATTATTACTTATCTATACCTTTGTCTTTGGTATTGTTCTGCAAGCACGCTGGCCAGAAGCTCGGACCGAAAGTCTGAGTGAATTTGCGATGATTTTGTTTTGTGGTTTAGTTGCATTCAATATCTTTAGTGAGTGCGTTGGACGAGCACCAGCAATTATTATCAATGTTCCAAACTATGTCAAAAAAGTTGTTTTTCCACTGGAAATCTTACCTATCAGTGTCTTAGGAGCAGCCCTATTCAATGCACTGATTAGTTTGAGTATTCTCATCGTTGCCAATCTCTTTGTCAGCCAGACAATTGCATGGACCCTTATTTTTGTCCCACTGGTCTTTCTACCCCTCATACTGCTTTGCCTTGGCTTGTCTTGGTTCCTAGCAAGTTTAGGCGTCTTCATCCGTGATGTTAGTTATACTGTTAGCTTGATTGTACAAGTGCTCTTTTTTCTGACACCAATCTTCTATTCGATTGAGTTCGTGCCTGAGCCCTTCCGAACTATCATTAATCTCAACCCATTAACAGCTATTCTCGAAAATATACGCCGTGTAGTCTTATGGAATGAGTTACCTTATTGGGGCAGCTTGACTTTTGCTATCATCAGCTCATTGGTTGTTATGGTATTGGGATATGCCTGGTTTATGAAGACAAAAAAAGCATTTGCTGATGTCATTTGATTTGCATACAACATATCCTCATGCTATAATCCTCAGCCGCTAGGATACGAAACTAGAGACTAATATAATTAAGAAACAATGCATGTGCCATACAAGTTGAGTGGAGGTACATGTGTTTTCGTATGGATAGTTCTGTAAAAGTTGTTTATTGCTACCAGGCATAAACGGTTCTTGAAGGTACAATACTATAACACCTTGTAGTGCAAAAATACATGATCGCTGAACATACCACAAACACGAATGTGTTAACAAATACATCATCACAAATAGAAGAAGCAGATCTTGCTATCAGTATACGGGATGTTAGTAAGATGTACCGGATCTATGATCGACCGCAAGATAGGCTGAGACAGATGATTTGGCGTGGCAAACGTGAGTTTGGTCGACAGTTCTGGGCATTACAGGGAGTCACACTCGATATAAAACGAGGAGAACGAGTAGGTATCATTGGACGTAACGGCTCAGGGAAAAGCACGTTACTGCAGATAATAGCTGGAACACTAGCACCAACAACTGGTAAGATTGTAGTCGGAGGTCGTGTAGGAGCACTTCTTGAACTCGGTTCTGGTTTCAATCTCGAATTTACTGGACGCGAAAACATCTTTATGAATGGAAGCGTTCTAGGAATGCATACTAATGAGATTGAAGAGCGCTTCGATGAAATAGCATCTTTCGCAGATATAGGTGATTTTATTGATCAACCAGTGAAACTGTATTCGAGCGGTATGTTTGTACGTTTAGCCTTTGCCATTACTACTTGTATGGACCCTGATATTCTTATTATCGATGAGGCCCTGGCAGTAGGTGATATTTTCTTTCGACAGAAATGCTATCGTCGATTAGAAGCATTATGCGACACAGGCGTGTCTATTTTATTAGTCTCCCACTCAATGATGGACATAGAACAATTCTGTGATCGTGCTTTATTGTTAAATAATGGGGTTCCCTTGTTCCAAGGACCAGGAGCTGAAGCAGTCAAACACTATTTGTTACTTGAGCAGGGTGATCGTTCATCAAAAGTAATCTCGTCATTGCCAGACGAAATGTCTTTTGACGAGGTAGATAAGTATCAAAATCAAAACGCTTTCTGGCCTTCCAGTGAAGCCTTCTTTGATTTATCTCACGTGGCACAGGTTACTAATGAGTGGGCAAAATGCACAGGTGTCGCTTTATGTAACAACAAGGGCCAGCCTTGTCATGTTTTTCAACAAGGTGAGATTGCCAGTTTCTTCTACGAATTTGAAATCTTCCATGATATGGAGGTGCCTATCGGTGGCCTTGTCATTCATAGTGACAAAGGGATACTTGTCCATGGCAAAAGCACACTCGAACATGACTCGGATGTACCACACGTTGTACCCAAAGGCAGTCGATTGCGATTTCAACAAGACATTTCTCTTGAAATTGCGATAGGAGAATATACCTTTGAACCCGGTTTCGCAACTATGAGTTATGCAGATTATCAAGAGCGTTCAGAGTTCTCGTATATAGAACTTGATACCAAGATAATGCGCCTATGTCATTTGCCTGCAGCAGGAAACTTTATCATAACACCACCGCAAAATCGTTTTCCCATTCAACTATTACATCACGGAGTAGCAAATCTCTTTGGGGAATGTACAGTAACGATAAAAGCTTCTCCAGAGAACGTACCCTAATGTCAATTGTGCATATGTGCAACTATCAAAAAGTAATACAACGTCTTGCAAGGGCATAGCATATGAACGCAATAGAATCAGTAAGTTTCCATTTTGGAGACTATCAGTGGCTTAATCCTATACAAATCGGCACAACTACCCTTAAGAATAAGGGATCGCAAATTTCTACTATAACCCATATTATAAATGTATTACATCAGCTTCAGGGTGATGATTACACTACATTTATGGAGCGCTTTTATGAATCAGGAATTGAACGGTTCGGTGAGCATTGGGGATACAATGATCAGTTAACCATACTGTATGCTGCAGCAACTTTCCTGAAACCAGAAAATTATCTTGAAATTGGAGTGTTTCGCGGGCGAAGCATGTCTGTAGTGGCGCATACTACCCCTACTTGTAATATGTATGGGTTTGACATGTGGATTGACAATTACAGTGGTCTGCAAAATCCAGGAACAGCATTCGTTGAGTCACAGTTACAGCGTGTCGGGCATCAGGGGCAAGCTTCGTTTACTTCAGGAAACTCAAAGGAAACAGTACCTGCCTTCTTTGAACGCAATCCAGATCTCTTTTTCGATCTTATTACTGTTGATGGTGATCACTCCGAAGAAGGCGCGAAAATTGATATTGAAAACGTACTTCCCCGACTAAAAGTTGGTGGTGTTTTGGTCTTTGACGATATATCACATCCTCAATTTCCATGGCTTGAGCGTGCCTGGGATGATCTGATCGGAAAAAACCCAGATTTTGTCTCTGAAAAATATACCGAAGTTGGCCATGGAGTCGCTTTTGCTGTTCGTCGTAGCACACACATAAAACTGGATCAGGTTAATGAGGACTTATTCAATCGTCTCACACAATTGACAACACAGATACGAAACCTCAATGCAGAGCAACAGATTGTCCACACGATACTTGTTGCTAAAGAAGAATACGAAGACTCACTAAATAAGGCCCTTGTTGCCAAAGACCAATATACACAGACATTGCAAAGTACTATTGAAACACAGACGAAAGCACTTGAGGAAACGGTCACAGCAAAAGATACATATATCGACTCGTTACAAGAAACGCTCAGTACAAAGGAAACATATGAAGCATCTCTGCAAGAACTAATCAAAACGAGAGAAGATTATGCAAGTTCATTACAAGATGCCCTGGTACACAAGGATGAATATATCACATCCCTTTCAACAGTATTACAAGCCCGTGAAGATGAACTTGTACATGCTAAAGAATATATTTCTTCTCTTGAAAGTCATCTTCAGAAACTTCAGGACTACATTAACGCCTCTGAAAATAACAATTCTTCCCAAGGGTAATAGCAATGAAAGAAGGAGTATCAATGGCTTCTCAGGAACAAGAGACTATAGCTCAGAAAATCGCACAATTTCCTCACTGGTATCACCAAATAGAGGTTGCACCAGGAGTTGTAACACCTGGTATCAATGCGACACCCTTAGTGCTGGAACTCCTTGACCTACCAGAAGATTGTACAGGAATGCGTGCCTTAGATATAGGCGCACGTGATGGATTTTTTTCTTTTGAGCTTGAGAAACGTGGTGCTAATGTGTTAGCACTTGATTATGTAGAGCCAACACAGACTGGGTTTGCTATTGCTAAAGAGCTTCTCCAATCACAAGTTGAGTACAAAGTAGCAAACGTTTATGATCTCAACCCTGAAGATTATGGTACTTTCGATATTGTACTTTTCTTGGGCGTGCTGTATCATCTGCGTAATCCCCTTTTAGCACTCGATAAGATATGGAGTGTTTGCTCTGGTCAGCTTTGGATTGAATCTCAGGTGATTGATAATGCATTTCTTGATTACCAGAGTCAACAATTGCACCCATTGTCGGTTGTTTCGCCCAATCTAACTACTACACCAATTATGCAATTCTACCCACAAAACACTCTCAATAATGATTTCACTAATTGGTGGGCACCAAATATGGCTTGTCTTACCGCAATGCTCGAAGATGCAAATTTTGTTGTAGAACGATCGCTTCTCCACGGCTCTCGCGGTATTGCTCATTGTCGTGTCAACAATGACAAGCAAATTAATCATTATAGGAATATTGAAAATTCGATTGTGGGAGACCATTAATTTTAAGCATGGCTAGGTATAGTCTGGTTCACAATTGAGGTTATATGCAAAGTCCAGCCATTTGTACGATTGTTGCGAAAAACTATTTGGCTCATGCACGCTGCCTGACCGAATCATTTCTCGAACATCATCCTAATGGGCACGTATTCGTTCTATTAGCCGATGTATGTGATGCCTTTTTCAATCCAGATGATGAGCGATTTACCTTGATCGAGGCACATGATTTAGGCATCCAGCATTTTGAGCAGATGGCTTTCCGATATACTGTTGTCGAATTTAATACAGCAGTCAAGCCATTCTTGCTCGAATACCTGTTTGACCGTTATAACTTATCAAGCTTATGCTATTTTGATCCTGATATTTACTTTTATCAGCCACTAACACACCTATGGTCACTTCTTGAACAACAACAAATAGTTCTCACACCGCATTTACTTGATTTTCTCAATGATAATCATATGCCAGATGAACCTTATATCTTACGTGCTGGTATCTATAATCTAGGTTTTATAGGGCTATCTGAGGGTCCACATTTGCTAAAGCTTCTACGTTGGTGGCAACAAAAACTTGTGAATGATTGTGTTGTAGATGCTAATCGCGGACTCTTTGTCGATCAGCGTTGGATTGATCTTTTACCTGGTATTTTTGAAAATGTCACAATCCTACGAGATCCAGGCTACAATGCTGCATACTGGAATTTAAAGCAACGACATATCTGTTCACAAAATAATGAGTGGCGTGTTAATGATAGCCTACTAACATTCTATCATTTTAGCGGGCTACCAATGAATGATCTGAATGCCATTTCCAAGCACCAAGATCGATATACGCTGGAACAACTACCACATCTAGAACCACTATTCAAGCATTATTGTGATCGTCTACTTGCTAATGGCTACCAAGAGGTGCGCCAATGGCCCTATGCCTATGGTCAATTTGATAATGGTGTTGCGTTACCCGATGCAGCAAGGTATCTTTGGCGCAATCTTGACAATGGTACGAAATGGCCATATCCATTTCAAACAAGAAGTGAAACCAGTTTTTTCAACTGGTTGAATCAGGAAGTATATGATAGTACACACACACCCTTGATCAGCAATCTTGCAATGGAGTTATATCGTGAACGCTGGGATTTACAGCAAGCTTTTCCTGATGTTTTGCATACCCATCGTGAAGCTTATACACGTTGGTTTACCCAATCTGTAGAAACACAGTATAAACTTGATACAGCTTTCATTCAACCAATAGCAGACAGCCTTGCTGTAATAGATCAACAAGATGAGGTACCTGAAACCATAGCTTTTCCTGATCTTACAAACGGAACTGCCCCACATTCAGCCAGTTTACGAACAAAGTTCTACTACGCTTTACGGGTCCCACTTCATAAAACTGGATTACATAAACCGATTAAACAATTGCTCGGACCTCACGCATCATATGCTATCTCTTCAGTGATGCATAAGGGTAAAAAACGATCTGCCCTCACTGAGGCACCGTTGATTGGGAGACCAACAATCAAACGAAGGGTTTATTATGCTATCCGAAACCCTTTACGTCGATTAGGCATCCATAATCAAGTCAAAACTATGCTTGGGGGTGAAGTTGTGGAAAACATCTACGCATCAATGGTTGGCAAACACAATCTTCCACCACAGGCACAAACACGTACTACAAATGGTTTCCCTCACGAAGCACTGTTTACACAATCAACAAGTGTTGAGTCCTCACAATCAACAATCAAACCCGGAATTAATGTTATTGGTTATCTTCGCGCAGAGACTGGCATGGGAGAAGTCCCGCGTTCTGTTTTACGTGCACTTGATGAAGCGGGGTATCCTATAGCACAGGTTGATTTATCTAATCCTGATTGGGCACGAGCTGAAGATTATTCTGTGCTGCACTTTCCTGAGGGCAATCCATATACGGTTAATCTGCTCTGTGTCAATGCTGATCTGGTTCCATCAGTAGTACAACAACTGGGATCAGACTTCTTTGCCAATCATTACAACATAGGATTTTGGCACTGGGAAACTGCCAATTTCCCTGAACAATGGCATGATCGTTTTACACATTTCGATGAAGTCTGGGTTGATAGTAATTTTGTACAGAAGACTCTTGCAGCGGTTTCACCTATTCCGATTACGAATGTGCAGCTATCAATCAACGCCTTTATACCTTCCGGAATGAGTCGTCGAGAACTAGCATTACCCGAAGATCGTTTTCTCTTCTTATTTAGCTTTGACATGCTAAGTTTTCCACAGAGAAAGAACCCATACGGTTTAATTGAAGCATATAAGCGAGCTTTTGCGCCCAATTTTGATCACACTACGCTAGTGATCAAAGTAACTAATCTTGATGCTGATTCTGAAGAAGGCAAACAGCTTTCTACAGCGATAGATTCGGTTCATGGCATATTAATAGATCGATACTTCAATCGCGAAGAGTTGACAGGCTTATTTGAAAACTGTGATGCCTATGTATCGCTCCATCGGAGCGAAGGTTTTGGGCTCACTATCGCAGAGGCTATGGCACTTGGAAAACCTGTTATTGCTACGGCCTATTCCGGTAATGCAGATTTTATGACACCATCAAACAGTTATCCAGTAGGGTATGAGTTAGTTACCATCGATAAGGATTATGGCCCATACCGATCAGGAGATGAGTGGGCAGACCCCGATATTGACCATGCTGCTGAAATGATGCGAAATATACTTGCTGATCCAACAACAGCAAAACGTAAAGGAGCACAGGCAGCAGAAGATATTCACCGTTTTTATGGATCACAAGCAGTGGCACAAAAGATCACGAGCCGACTTAATTTTATTCATCGGCAAATGACCAAACAGTTGTAAGTTGAGGAGAAAATGACATATCATACACTTATAACATTTGCGATCACTTCATCCCTAGATCGAATTGTTGTTGTAGGGGGCGGCTTTTTTCTATACATGTTAGTATGTATTGTCATAACTCTGGCTGGATACAGTTTGTTAAACTTCTTTGGCACACATACCATGCAACAACCAATCTGGTTGCTTGCTCCTACTATTACACTTATTAGTTGGTCAATTATTCTTGGAATCACTGTCGGGCTGCATATACCTGTCCACTATGTAGCTCCATGGTTCTGGCTCACGACGATCTTGCTGGCTGTATACGGTATACGTTTTGTACGTGTTGCCTCACGAGAAAAAATACTGTGGCTGCTCCTCCTATGTCTTCTATTCCCTGTTATTATCATGGCACGCCAGTTTTGGTATGGCATTACTGATTACTTGGGAAACACCATGCCAGATGGGTGGTCATATATGACATTTGGCTTATACATATGGGAACATCCAAGGGGGCTTCAGGGAGGTCTTGATCCGGCAGACCAGTATGCCTCACATCTGAGTAGTGCTCGGTATATTTCCCGGTCTATCATTAGTGCCATGTCGCCATTAACACCTTTCGGCGACACTCAATCAGTTAGTGGTGTTTACCAAGCTTTATCGTTATTTTGTGCTGGCTGTGCTACTGTCTTCTTTTGGCTCTCTGTTCAATCACGTGTATGGGTAGCCATTACCGCAACAGGGCTAACCATTGTGAGTGGATGGATCTCGAATCTTTTATGGGCATACAACTTCGACAATGGCTTGGCACTTTTATACATGCCAACCCTTGCCGGCATTTTATACACTATGAAATTTCAAGAGTGGCGGTGGTGGGTTTTCATCGGTGCTACTATAGCAGGTGTTTCTTATACATATCCCGAATTTGCGGTTATTGCCGTCGGGGGGGCTGGACTTATTGTACTCCCACGACTTATACAAGAATATCAGGAATGGCAACACTGGTTACGTGGTTTTGCTGCTGCTTTAGCGGTGTATATGTTATTATTTTTACCAGTTTCATACGACATGCTACAGTTCCTTTACCGCCAATTCACTTCTTCCGTCGGTCCTGATGCAATAAGGGCCGGGGAAGGTTTCTTTGGAGGCCTTTTACAATCCTCCTATCAACCAGGGGCATTCTGGGGTATAGGAAATGAGCATTCTCTTGAACAAATGAGAAATGTGCACAACATAGTAGGAATTCTGCTATCATTACTCACAATAGTTGGCATTGTCTCACTTTTTCAACACCGTTTGTGGGGAATATCGGCTGTTGCCACAGTACTCGTTATAGGGTCTTTTTATTGGATTCTTGATCAAAATTATTCATATGGTGCTTACAAATTTATCGTCATGAGTTGGTGGATCATTGTTGGTGCAATTGTCTATGGAGTATCCACCATTATGAATGCCTTACCTTATGCAATTTCGCGTTATACTATGTCCGTTGGTTTTGGGGTATTAGCTATTTTCGCTGTTTCACAGAGTTATCACACCAATGTAGAAAATATGAATAGATATATACCACGTAGCGCATATCAGACAATGCATGCAGACAGTTTTCGTGAACTAAAAACAGCCTTAACAATCACAAATGGTGAGCCCATTGTTATCTGGGTAGATGATTGGTTTGCCAATCAATGGGCAGTATACTACCTGAATGACACACCAACCTATCTTGCGGCCTATCGCATGTATATGTCCCACAGTCATATAGTGCCGCGTATGGTGGCTTCAAAACCTATTGATCTACAATCAGCACGTTATGTGTTAACAGACACAAATTATAGCGATGAGCTAGCAGAGCAACAAAATTGGACGAAAATATGGTCTAATGATCCCTATATACTCTGGGAAATGGCTGATAATAGTTGGTCACTTGTTAATCGTATTCATAACGTACCCAATGGTATCGAGACGTTTGAGGGCGACTCATTTATGTGGCTCAGCCAAGAACCTGCAGATATACATATAGTATCTACAGAATATGGTAGGATACATCTCAACGCGAGAATGTGGATGGGACCAAACCTGCCCGACCAAACCTATCGAACAGTTGAAGTTAGTACAAATACAGGCACGCAAGAAACCGTACAGATTGAGGAAGGGGATTGGAACTACCAAGTCCCAGTACATCCTGGAGAAAATACCGTTTCTATCAAGGTTCTTGATCAGCCAAGCATAACAGAGTCTGTAGGTACAGATCCAAGAATTCGTCTATTAGGTTTAAGGGCACTGGATATAACCTTTGAATATGATCAGGAATAGACGCAGAACGATCAAGGTATGACTTTTGGTAACGAAGATTAGCTGGTATCTCAGATTAGCCCACTAATCAATTCTATGGTTTTGTATAAGAGTAAAAGAAGGTTTGCAATGGTTGATGATACTCGGCTACTCGAAAACCCACCGTTTCAGTATACAAATATTGATATTCCCATCCCCTTGGCCCTGTCGGTTGTTGTACCTGTCTTCAACGAAGAAGACAATGTTCGTCCTCTATATCAAAAAGTCCTTGAAGTACTGAGTACAGGACCTACAGCTTACCAAGGTAGCTACGAACTTATTTTTGTTGATGATGGCAGTAGTGATCATAGTTTTGATGTCTGCGCCGAACTCCAACGTGACGATGCACGTGTGCGAGTTATTCAATTCCGCCGCAATTTTGGCAAAACCGCAGCTTTACATGCCGGCTTTCAATTGAGCCGTGGTGCAAAAATCATCACCATCGATGCAGATATGCAAGAAGATCCGGGTGATATGTTTCGTTTGCTCGAACAACTCGATCAAGGTTATGACCTAGTCTCGGCTTGGAGAAAGCAACGCAATGATCCACGATCTAAAACGCTTCCATCACGTATTTTCAACGCTGTTGTATCCCGTATGACGGGTGTACAACTTCATGACTTTAACTGTGGCTTCAAAGCGTACACCCGCGATGTTGTGCGCCATCTTGATCTCTACGGCGAACAACATCGTTTCATTCCAGTTCTTGTCAAGCAACGCGGTTTTCGTGTCGGCGAGGTAGCAGTCAAACATCAGCCCCGCCGTTTTGGTAAATCCAAATTTGGCACTAAAAGGCTCGGCAATGGGTATCTGGACTTTTTACAGGTGCTCTTCTTAACAAGTTATCTCCGCCAACCATTGCGATTGTTTGGCATGCTGGGAACACTACTTACGATGCTTGGTGTCTTAATATGCTTCTACCTGACCGTTTTATGGTTTGTGGGAGATCAACCAATTGGCGATAGGCCCCTCTTAACATTGGGCGTTCTGCTAGTCATTTCTGGATTACAATTTATTTTTACTGGTTTTATCGGCGAAATGGTACGCCATAGTAACTATCGTGCCAGTGATGATTATGTTATACGCCGTATTTTGGGGAATACACATGACAACACAAACAGCTAATAAGCACAAAACAACATATGAAAGTACTAATCTCGCCAAGCATACAAACCCAAACCCTTTGCAACGCTTATTGATTGATCGTTTTCATCAGAAAGCTGCAAAGCTGTTCAATCGAACAGGCGCACAATCGGTACTTGATGCGGGATGTGGCGAGGGCTTTGGCATGCAACATGTTATGCAGCGCGGAAATGCCCATATCGTGGGGCTAGACAGCAGTGTGGGAGCCCTACATCTGGCACAGCACTCCCATCCCAATAAGCACTTTGCTTCTGGTAGTTTGCCCACACTCCCATTCCCAGATACACGTTTTGATCTGGTCGTGTGTATGGAAGTCCTTGAACATCTTGATGATCCGGCGAAAGGATTGGCTGAACTCTGTCGTGTAAGTCGCCAATGGCTTTTGTTAAGTGTGCCTAACGAGCCATTCTTCCGGGGTGCAAACTTTCTTCGTGGTAAAAACGTGGCAGCTTTGGGCAACGACCCTGGTCATGTTAATCACTGGTCTTCCAAAGGGTTTGCACGTTTTGTGAGCAAGCAATTACATATTGTTGAACGACAGCAAAGTTTTCCCTGGACATTAATCTTATGCCAGAAGATGTGAGCGGCTCACAACTGACCGAGCCCAACCTCGCGCCAAATACACACGCTCGTACATCGTCACTAAAGCGCGTAGCTCGTGTTGCTGTTATCTTAGTTGTTGTGGTTGCGTGGGGATGGTTTTTAGTTGGGCAGTTAGAGACATTACAAGGCTATGCATGGCAGGTTGCCCCTCTTTCACTTCTAGTAGGAATCGTTTTTGCTGCGCTTTATTTTGCAGGACTCGCCATCGGTTGGACACTACTCCTCGTATATGTCGGACAACACTCAGTGGTCGTTCCACTACACAAAGGTGCTCGTATCTGGTTGGTATCCATGGTAACACGTTATGTACCGGGTAATATCTGGCATATTCTTAGTCGTGTTGCATTGGCTGATCATTTACGTGTTTCAAAGACGCGTGTGCTTGCCAGTGCAACTATTGAACAAATACTCACCATATTGGCGGCATTAGCTGTTGTGATCCTCACATTACCAGGGTGGTCATCGCTCCTGACGAACGCTCAACTGGGATCAACTATCACGATAACTTTACTACTCTTACCCCTGGGGCTTTTAGGCATGCACCCCCGTATCTTTGGAGCGTTGCTTATGTGGATAAGCATACGGCTCAAACGCCCTGATATCGCCTGGAACTACCAATATAGCACGCTCTTGAAAATATTAAGTGTCTTTGTTGCTGCCAATATGTGTGCAGGTGTATCTCTGGCAGTGGTGCTTTCGGGCATAACGTCTATTCAACTAGCCGATCTACCACTTATTCTGGGAAGTGCGGCCTTAGCTTGGGTCATTGGTTACCTTAGTTTCTTGACACCCAGCGGACTAGGTGTTCGTGAAGGGGTTTTGACAGCATTGCTTGTGCAAGTTTATCCTCTTCCAGTGGCAATTGTTGCCAGTCTGCTTTTTCGGATTGTCAGTACCCTTGGCGAATTAGTAGCTGTTTTTATCTCATGGGTGCAGGGAAAATGTCAAAAAGAAACGCAGCTTGTCGATAGACACGAAATCTCATCATGAACAGATATGTATCAATGCATCAACATACACACGTCATACGAAAGCTCATACAGCGCACTCGACACATTCTGGTTCATGAGGGATGGAAAGGTGTCTACCAAAAAGTTTGGCAAAAAGTTTTTCCATCTAAAATCCATCGTTTTACTCGTACAGAAACGTATACTTCTCAAGCTTTTACCCTTGCCCAAAAGTATGACTTCTCACACAATGATCTGCAGCAGAATAACCTCGTGACGTCTTATACAGGAATCGTTGATGTTAAACAGGTACATTGGTTTCTCCCTCCTTTTGAACATGCTCATTATGGTGGTATTTACACCATTTTGCGCTTTGCGGCTGGTTTTGCTACCACGTATGCTGTACAGAACACATTTGTCATCGTAACTGACTCGACCGAGATGACAGCAACACACTACCTTGAGCGAATCTGTCAAGCGTTTCCTGCATTAAGCAAGGCACACGTTGTCATTACCAACACCACCGATCATTATACCGATATTCCACCAGCAGATGTTTGTATTGCATCCGCCTGGACCACAGCCTACCCAACCCTGAGGTTTAATAACACAAAACGCAAGTGTTATTTTATACAAGATTTTGAACCACTCTTTTTTCCTGCTGGATCAATAAGTGCACAGGCAGAGGCTACGTATCGCTTTGGGTTCTATGGTCTTACTAACACAACCACACTTCAACAGACTTATGAACGAGATTATGAAGGACGTGCACTTGCCTTTCATCCCTGCGTTGACACCCATCTTTTTCACCCTCAAACCGACAATCTTACGCCCATACACGAAACTATGCCCTATCGAGTCTTTTTTTATGCGCGACCTGACTATCCAAGAAATGGCTTTGAACTTGGTGCTACTGCAATGCGAAGACTCAAACACCACTTTGGCAACCGTATTCAAATTATCTCTGCGGGACAACACTGGCAACCCAAAGATGTTGGATTACAGGGCATTGTTGAGAACAGAGGTTTGCTCTCATATGAGGAAACAGCCCAACTCTATCGCACCTGCGATGTTGGATTGGTGATGATGTTTACCCGTCATCCCTCTTACTTACCTTTTGAGTTAATGGCCAGTGGTTGTCTGGTTGTGTCAAACGTGAATCAAGCCAATATCTGGTTTCTGAAAAACGAGGAGAACTGCCTCCTTACACCATCCAGTGCTACATGTATTGCTGAAACAATTACACACGCACTTGAAGACAATTCGCTGCGTCAACGTATCACGACCACAGCACATCACCTAATCAACAATCAATATACCGATTGGGACGAACAAATAGCTCGTATTTACAACTATATATGTAATCCCAAAGATATATAGTTGTACATGCTAATGAAATCAATAAGTAGCAATAAGTAGTGATATCTCTATTCATTCATAGTTTGTAAAGTTTGTTATGTCTCAATATCTCTCAAAACAACTTTATCGAAAGGGTGTACGTGGATTGGAAATTGTGCAAACCCTTCCTCAGCTTATGAAACCATTTGTCCCTCGTCAGCTTGATACCCCTGTACGTATCCATTTTGTGTATCCTGAACTGGGAGCAGCAACGCGTTATCGTGTTCACCATCATATAGAACAAGCACATATTGCCGGATTTATCGCAAAGGGAGTGGCGTTTGATGCACTCCACGACGCGTATAATCTGATGGAGTGCGATGTACTGTATATATATCGTCTGGCTTTAATCTCACGTACCCTTCCGCTCTGCATTGCTGCAAAACTTCGACATATCCCTATTGTTTTTGATAGTGATGATTTAGTGTGGAACGCAAAAGAACGTGAATATAATTTTTTAGATAATCACTATAGTTCGAAAACAGTGGCAGAAATCATACAAAACAATCAACGCATTCGCACTATGATGCATTGGGCTGATGCTTTCATCTTTTCTACCTCCTATCTGGCTCAACAGGCCCGCTACACTTTCAAACAACCTGCCTATGTTAACAATAATGCACTATCAGAAACAATGCTCTACCTTGCACAACAGACACCAACAAAACAGTATTCTCGTAATAATGCCATCATTATTGGATATTTTAGTGGTTATGCCCAGGTCCATAATGAGGACCTTGCCAGTATTGGCCCCGCACTTTGCATGATATTGGACACATATCCACACACTATACTGCGTATTTATGGTGATGTCACACTAATGGGGCCTCTGTCGCATCCATCATATGCATCACGTATTGAACAATATGACACTGTAGGTTGGCAAGATCTACCCAAACACATCGCTCAGGTTGATATCAATATCGCACCACTTGTTGACAATCCCTACCGTCGATCCAAAAGTGGAATTAAATATCTTGAGGCTGCCATTGTAAAGGTTCCAACCATTGCTTCGAGACTCGATCCATATCATCACATAATCTCTCATGGTGCTACCGGGATGTTGGCTATGACAATTGACGAATGGGTTGAAAGTTTAACGTATCTCATCAATAATGTACAAGTACGCCAGACTCTTGGAATAGCAGCATATGAGAACGTGCTCTCATACCACACAACAAGAGTACGTGCAGAGAATTTTGCTGCTATCATTTCTGAGGTAGTCAAATGAGATCACACCATCTTCTCTGTATCTACCCCTGGCTGAATCTCGGTGGTGCAGATAAGTTTAACCTCGATATGATAACCTGCCTTCGTACATTGGGCTGGCACATCACTATCGTGACAACGCTACCAGTGGAACACGAATGGCACGCCTCCTTTGAACCACTTAGCGAGGCGCTTATCGATCTGGCCCAGTATCCACCCGAAGAACAGCCAGCACGCCTGCTGCACGTTGCACAATCGCAACCATTTGATTGTGTGCTGATATCGCACAGCAGCACCGCCTATCATCTTCTGCCATACCTACGGGCCAATCTCCCACACCTACCCTTTGTCGATTACAACCACATCGAACTGCCCAACTGGCGACAGGGCGGCTACCCTCGTCTCAGTCTCGATTATGCACACGCACTCGATATGCAGATCGTCTCTTCAAATCACCTGAAATGCTGGATGGAACAACACAGCGATAAAACTGACCATATCGAAGTTTGCACGACAAACATTGATCCTCATGAATACAATCCAAAGTGCTTTGATCGGCGAACACTACGTCATACGTTAGATATCACCAACAACGCTACTGTGGTCCTTTATGCCGCCCGGTTAGATCGGCAAAAACAACCGTGGCTGACGATGGATGTGATGCATGAGGTCAGCAAACGTTCCTATAACGTCTACTTTGTAGTCGCTGGAGATGGCTTGTTTGCCAGCTACATGCACAATTTCGTTCGTTGGCATGGTTTGGAAAAGCGCATTCTCATGCTTGGTGCCGTCTCGAACCAACGTATTCGAGAACTCCTGGCACTGAGCGATATCTTTTTTCTTCCCTCAGAAATGGAAGGCATTGCGCTCAGCATCTACGAAGCTATGGCTATGGAGGTCGTACCAGTGAGTGCAGATGTTGGTGGCCAATCGGAACTCGTCACACCTGAGTGCGGTGTGCTGGTTGCACGTCAAACCAACGAACGTAAAACATACATCGAGACGCTCATACAACTGATCCAAAATCCCATACAACGACAGAAAATGGGGCAGCAGGCGCGCCAGCGTATTATCAACCACTTTCAGCTCAAGGATATGGGGCAGCGCATGCACGAACTATTGCTCCAGGCCCAGACATTGCATCACCAGAAGACACATAAAACGTATACAACGAATGACGTTCGAGCAGCAGTCCGCCAGGCCATTACCGTTGCAAAGAACGATGCAGCCGAGCTGACTGGCCATCAATTAACCAGTGTTTCGCGACAACAACAGCTACGTATCCTGTACTGGCAAATGGTCAACAAGGGGGCCTGGTGGCTCGTACCGCTTGGCGAGAACTTACGCAAACGTCGCCAACAGAGTACCTGATGAAGAACGCTGTTTAAGAGAATCTCTGTAATGGTATAATGCCTTTCGAGAAAACGAATTCCCAGATAGCCATATAACATGGTGTATACAATAAAGGACTTGAGGTTATGGCATCTATTGATTGGTCAACACATCGTGTCGTTGTGACAGGTGGTGCCGGCTTTCTTGGACAACATGTGGTCAATGCACTTCAAAAGCGGGGATGTGCACATGTCTTTGTTCCCCGTAGCCACGAGTATGATTTACGGCAACTAGACCAGGTCATTCGATTATACAACGATACCAGACCGGATATGGTGATTCATCTGGCAGCACTCGTTGGCGGGATCGGGGCCAACCAACAACGACCAGCCGAATTCTTCCACGATACATTACTGATGGGCGTGCATCTCATCGAACAGGGTTATCAGACCGGTGTCAAAAAGTTTGTAACCATTGGCACGGTGTGTGAGTATCCTAAAATTACGCCCGTTCCCTTTCAGGAAACCGACCTCTGGAATGGCTATCCTGAAGAGACCAATGCGCCATACGGCATCGCCAAGCGGGCATTGCTGGTGCAAGGACAAGCCTATCGTCAGCAATATGGCTTCAATAGTATCCATCTGTTGCCTACCAATCTCTATGGGCCCTTTGACAACTTTGATCCTGCGGCCTCACACGTCATCCCAGCACTCATTCGCAAGTGTTTTGAGGCCAAAGAAAATGGTGCAACTGAGATCGTCATCTGGGGCGATGGCACACCAACACGTGAATTTATTTATGCGGAAGATGGTGCTGAGGGTATTGTGCTGGCAGCCGAGCATTACAACGGGGTAGAGCCGATCAACATAGGTTCTGGACTCGAGATCAGTATTCGAGACCTTGCCTTATTGATTGCACGAGAAACAGGGTTTGAGGGCCACATGGTTTTTGACACCACCAAGCCGAATGGACAACCAAGACGCTGCCTTGATACGAGTCAGGCAGCACAACTCTTCGGCTTTCGTGCTCAGACATCATTTGAGGAAGGGTTACGCGCCACCATTGCATGGTATCGCCAGGAACGTCTGCGGGATCAGGAGCTGGCCCTATCGTGAGCACCTTACCCTGGCTGGCACCACTTAATCCAGAGTTGCCACATTATGGATATCGGCCCCAATCGCTCACGACACCAGCCGTGAGCATTATCACGCCGTACTACAACACTGGGCCGTTGTTTATGGAAACCGTACAATCAGTCCTGACCCAATCGCTGCAACAGTGGGAATGGATTATTGTAAATGATGGCTCCGATGAGCCTATTGCTCTCCAAACATTATTACCCTTACGATGTGCCGATAGCCGCATTCGCATTATTGATCAGGCCAATCAGGGCTTGCCTGCTGCACGCAACGCTGGCGTGGCTGCAAGTTTTGCACCACTGCTGTTCTTTCTCGACAGCGACGATCTGCTTACATCAACGGCGCTCGAAAAACTCGCGTGGACGCTTGTATCCCACCCTGAGAGCGCCTTTGCCACCACATGGCATATTACCTTTGGTCATCACAATTACACGTGGCCACGCGGCTTTGATACACGACATGCGTTCCTGCATGAAAATATGGTCGTCCCACTGGTCATGGTTCGGCGCGAGATCTTTGATACAGTTGGTGGCTTTGCCCAACTCGAACCAGGGTTAGATGGTCTTGAAGACTACGAGTTCTGGCTACGCTGTGCAGCACACGGCTACTGGGGCCACGACATCCATGAATATTTGCTCTGGTTTCGCACCAAACCACCACAGGCATACACATCGTACCAGTGGACTTTTCGCAATAACTCGTCCGCATTGGTAACATTTCGCCAAACTATGCAGAGACGATACCCTGAACTGTTCCAGACTGGTCTTCCTAACGTTGGTCGTGGTGGTACGTTACTCGACACATACAGTGTTATTCCCACCGAGCTACCCTTCCAGAACCATCTACAGACATCAGATAATCAACGACGGGTGCTGATTCTGATGCCCTGGATGCACATGGGCGGCAGTGATCGCTTTGTACTTGATCTGGCAGCCGGTCTCACAGCGAGGGGAGATAAGGTGAGTGTCTGTCTGCTGCGTAATGTAGAGCACACCTGGATGGATGAGCTATTACGCATTACCAACGATGTATTTAATGTGGGGGCCTTGGTACAACCAGCCGATTACCCGCGATTTCTCCATTACCTCATCCAGTCACGCCAGATCACAACAGTGCTCATCTCTAACAGCCTGTTGGCCTATCGATTGCTTCCCTATCTGCGTGCCCACTGCCCCGAGACGACCTTTGTCGACTATCTACACATGGAAGAAGAGCATTGGCGTAGTGGGGGAATACCACGTGCTGGCATTGATCACGATGAACTGTTAGACCTTCACATCGTAAGTTCTCAACACGTCCGCGACTGGATGATCGAACGTGGGGCAGATGCAACAAGGATCAACGTTTGTACAACCAACATCGACCCAGATCTCTGGAAACCCAACACCACTATACGTCATCAGGTGCGCCATGAGCTTGGGATCGCTGAGGATATGCCACTTATTCTGTTCGCAGGTCGCCTTGTTTCACAAAAACGTCCCCGGTTGGTCGTTGAGACACTGCGGCATCTTAATCTGCCTTTTGTCTGTCTCATCGCTGGTGATGGAACGGATCGCCGCTGGCTCAAGCAATTTATTCGTCAACACAATCTGGAACAGCACATTCGCATGCTTGGTGCGGTTCCTCACACCCGCGTGCGTAATCTCCTCGCAGCCAGCGATATACTCCTGCTGCCATCGGCACAGGAGGGCATCGCACTGATTCTCTTTGAGGCATTGGCGATGGGTGTCGTGCCAATCGCCGCGGACGTAGGCGGTCAGCGTGAATTGGTAACACCTGAGTGCGGCGTCTTAATACCACACAGCGATACAGAGCAAGATGGCTATGTTACGGCACTACATGATCTGATCAGCAACCCAAGTAAACGACAGCGTATGAGTCAGGCAGGGCGCGCACGTATCATCAGAGACTTTCGACTTGACCAAATGCTTGATAGTATGCAACAATCATTTGATCAGGCAACAACACGGGCCCGTGTAACACCTCAGCCAGGTGTTGGCAAAGGCAACGGGAATGCCGCTGCTGTGCTTGCGATTGAACATTATCAACTGGAAACACGACTACGTGGATTGGCACCTGTACACACTATACTAGCATTCCGACAATCTTCCTTATGGACACTACATCGAAAATTGCGCGGATTATACACATTGGTACATACATTTGATCGCAAAGCCTATGCGACTCGCCGTATCATTATCGAACAAATTCGTAAAATTATACGCCTCAGATAAGCCACTTCATGACATACACGCGCTATACGACAGCATACAACAAGGCTACTCCGCACGTGAGCATCATTGTTCCGTGCTACAACCATGGTCAGTATCTTCCTGAAGCCATCAGCAGTGTGGTTGTGCAAACCTACTGCAATTGGGAGATCATTATCGTTGATGATGGCAGCACCGACGACTCAGTTCATATTGCGGAACAATTACTCCAAACCTACGACAATTTTCCCATATGCTTGTTGAGTCATCCCAATCAGGGATTAGGGCCAACACGCAATGCTGGTATTCGGATCGCGCGTGGTACCTACATTCTGCCACTTGATGCAGATGACCTTATCAAACCAACCATGCTTGAACAAACTGTTGTAGTCCTTGAAGAAGATTCCCATCTGGGTGTCGTGTACACCAGTGTACAAATGTTTGGGGCAGAAACCAACACCTGGTCGGGCGGTGAGTATGATATACAAAAACTACGATTCGATAACCAAATGAACGTCACCGCACTGTTCCGCAAGAAAGCGTGGGAACAGGTAGGTGGTTTTCGTGATATGTCCGGGATGGCCGATTGGGATTTCTGGTTGAGTCTTGCAGAAGCAGGGTGGTATGGTAAGCGGGTCGCCCAACCGCTTTTTTGTTATCGCCGTGCCAACAATAGCATGTTAACCACCAGCCATCGAAAGCATTTAGGCTTACGTGCACAAATTATCCTGAATCATCCTAACATGTACGAACCCGGATTTATCACGTGGGCATACCGAGTATGTTCACCAACCTTTATGCGTAAAGGCATCTTCCGATCGCCTCGTCACTGGTTATGGGCTTTTACCGAATACATGTTTCTCATCGCACAATATCGTCCCCAATTACTACCCAAAACTGCGCTCCGTGAAGTATTCAACCGTCTCTCAGCAAGACAACAAGGCTATGCCCGACGAATGGCCCGCTATGTCAGATTAAGTCAAGGAGGATAATTATGCGCGTACTCATCACCGGATCGAGTGGCCAAATTGGTACCAATCTTGCACTACACCTGCTTGATAATGGGTACGAGGTCTTTGGTGTAGACTGGCGGGTGAATACTTGGACTGATCGAATTACCACCCTTTTGCAAGATCTCTCTGCACCCTACCGCGACTTTACACACGGCATTGGACGCGTTCCTTACCCCAAGTGCGACATCGTGGTGCATCTGGCCGCGAATGCAAAAGTCCATGAACTGGTACAGTATCCGCATCGAGCTATGGAAAACATTACGCTCACATTTAACGTTCTTGAATATTGTCGCCACAATCAGCTTCCTCTCATTTTTGCTTCTTCTCGTGAAGTGTATGGGGATATTCATCGCTACATCACCGAAGAACAGCAAGCCGACTTTTCGTTCACTGAAAGCCCCTATTCGGCAAGTAAGGTCGCAGGTGAAGCGCTTGTGTACTCGTACGCACGCTGTTACGGAGTACAATATCTGGTATTTCGCTTCTCAAATGTGTATGGTCGCTACGATAACGATATTGAGCGTATGGAGCGGGTTATTCCTCTCTTTATTCGCACCATGAGTGAAAACAAACCCGTTACCGTCTTTGGCAAAGAAAAAACCCTTGACTTTACCTATATCGATGATTGTGTAAGTGGTATTGTTGCAGGTATCGAACGATTGCTTGTCAAGCAAGTGTCCAATCAGACGATCAATCTTGCGTATGGCCAGGGAAATAGTCTGGTTCGTATGGCGGAATATATTGCGGCGGCACTTGGTGTACCATCACAGATCAAAGTCGAGCCATCAAAACGTGTTGGCGAAGTCACTCACTATATTGCTGATATCAGTCGGGCACAGGAACTGCTTGACTATCAGCCACAGACCTCTCTTGAGGAGGGTATTCGCCAGGCTGTCACTTGGTCCAATGAATGGCAGCAACGACACAATAGCTAAGGAATACCGGCTAACACCCGTTCTGCAACTATTTGAAGCGCCTGTTCAGTGTTTTGATGATCAAAAATCTCTACATAGCGTGGTAGCTCATTTACAACTATCGGCACCACACCAACACCACGATCTACATGGCAAGGATAAATCTGCGGTCGATTTTGATCAAGTTTATGGGTACAGATCGCCGTCTGATGCGACTCAATAGTGATATTGTATAGTGGTGGGAAATTTCCTTGCAATTCAGGAACCCACACCACATGCAACAAACTATCGGGCTTGTAAAATGTACGTATTTGCACCTCACTCGCCTGTTCAGGCGGTGGAATAGTTACCGGTGTCCCATCATACTCAGCCCCAAGCAGCAAACGTGCCGAATTCCGGAAGGCATAGTACGATGGTCGTGGAGTTAATGTCTGTTCATCTCTATCAATTAAATGGCTGTAAGCAAAACCAGGCTCCTCACTTACAAATGTATACCACAATGCTCCTTCAATCCCGAGTGCCATCACTTCAGCATAAATACGAGCAGCATAGTTTGCCTGGCTGTATGTCCACCAGTGATCAAAATCGGGAGTGCAACTCGTCTTATCATTTGAGGCACAAGTTGCTGCAATTTCCGTCGCAAAAAGTGGCTTATCCTCTAAGCCATATTCGGCCAGTAACTCACGGATACGAAAGGTCTTGAGCACTAACAAATCTGATGAACTACCTGCCCCATACGCATGATAGCTCAACATATCAAATGAATTACCTGCACCAGATTCGAGCATACCTCGCAAAAATGGACGGCTCACCTCATCATCAGGCCAAAAGTATGCCAGCGCACCAGCTAAAATCACTGCCCGTGGATTGGCCTGCTTAATCCCAGGATAAATGCGCTTGAGCACCTCACCATAGTATGCACCACCCTTATCAGGCACAGAGGGATTGGCCCAACACCCTACTCCTTGAATATCATATATTTGATCCGCAGCATAGTCGGGTTCATTCCATATTTCCCAGTAGTCAATCTCGAGCGGCCCATCGGCATAGCGAGCCGTTAAAGCCTCCATAAATCGTGCGAAATCATCAATATATTCTGGTTTCATGGGACTACACACACGTCCTGGAATAGTTTGCGCCCACTCCGGTGTATGCCGTACCATGACAATTGGTTCGATACCTTCAGCTCGGAGACGCCGTACATTTTCCTCGATATGTTTGATAGCATCCCAGTTATACCCCGCTCCTCGTACAGGTTCAACCGAGGCCCAAAAGACATCACCGGCTCGTGTCCAACGAGGGGTGGCACCACGAAACGCCCGAATATATTCAAGCGACTCTTCAGGGCTGTAAGTACGCAGATCAAAGCCAAAAGGGTTAGGCGGTGGCGGCGGGGTTTGAATCATTGGTAAGTAGACTTGTGTGGGCGGAGGAGCCTGAGGTTCAGCGGATACCGTCGTGATGGTGATCAATATGGCGACAATACCCATCCATAAACAAGAACGCAAGTTGTTCATTTATTCTACCATCTCATCACAGCAACAATCCTAATACTATGCTAATTATAGCTGATCTCATATGATGTACAGGTCAAAAAGGTGTTTCATATATATCACATTCTGACAACAATCAGGCAAATCTCAGAACTATGCTATAATACGCGCGGTCTCAGCCAAAAACCACTTGAGCAATATTCTGATCTTATTGGCTCCTGGCCTGAGCATACGAAAATATGCGGGTACTTCATATTGTCGAAGCAACAACAGCAGGTGTCCGGCGCCACGTACAAGAATTAGTATGTGGACTTGATGGCCAGCATGTGCACATAACTGTTGCCTGTTCTCCACGACGGGACACTTTTGGTGACAATCGTTTTGTACACGATCTCTCTCGAGCAAACATCCCGGTCTGCTTGGTACCAATGAGTCGTGAGATACATCTCTATCAGGATGGATATGCGTTGTTGCGTTTGATTCACATTATTCGATCTGGGAACTATGATATCGTTCACACACATAGTTCGAAAGCTGGCTTTTTAGGACGACTTGCGGCTCGTATGGTTAGAACACCAAAGACTATACATACACCTAATGGATTATATTTTCTGGGCCTTTCTTCACCACTTAAGCGCCGTTTTTACCTTATGCTTGAGCAACTTGCCGCCCATTTCAGCGACTGTATTATTGCTGTTTCGCCAAGCGAACACGCCGTCTTACAACGTTATAAAGTAGCACCTCCTAACCGTACAGTTTGCATAGAAAATGGAATTACTCCGATCACACCACCCCCAAACTATAATCGGTACCAACAACGCCAGACACTCGGCCAATCCGATGACAATCTGATCATTGGTACCGTTGCACGACTAACCGAGCAAAAAAATCCGTTTATGTTTCTGGAAGCCGCTGCACATATATTACGAAACCTTCCGGCTACTAGATTCGTCTGGTGTGGTGGGGGGGAACTTATCGAAGCGACTGAGCATTATGCAGATCGGTTAGGAATTACACACGCATGTTGTTTTTTAGGCCATCGTGATGATGTTGCAGAAATTATGAGTACTTTTGATATATTTTGGCTAACTTCAAATTATGAAGGATTACCACAGGTATTGTTAGAAGCCATGTCATTGAGCATTCCGATTATTGCGACTGATGTGGTGGGTTCTCGTGATGCTTTGGGAGGTATTGCAGGATGGCTTGTACCACCCGGTGATGCTCAAGCCTTAGCGCAAACAACCTTGATGTTAATACGCAGACCCGATTGGCGCGCATCTCTGGCACATGCTGGTCATGCTCAATTTCTTGAACGCGGCGGTGCAGATCGTATGGTTCGTGCCACAGAAAATGTATATAAGCGTCTTGTATCACCATCATCTATCCATGATGATCAGGTGGTATCTATGCGGAAGGTACACTAGTTTGTATGTTGACCATACCTTTCTGCGATCGTTCGCATAGATTGGCTGAATAGGAGAAAGAAGAGTCTATGAAGTCACGGACGACCACAAACCTTGATGTTTTGGTCATCATTGGTAGCCTGCTACTAACCGAGGCCATGTTGGTTCTGGCAATGCAACTTCGCCAGATATTACCACTCGGACGTATACTAGAACCAGGTGCAGAAATCATCCCAGCACCTTTGTTCGCCATTGTAGGGGCTATTTGGTTTGTGTTACTGATTATCTTTTCTATACCTCAGCTTGTTCGCAACGGACGGTTGATCGACCTCCTCTGGCGTCTTGTCTCCGTTGTTGGACTCTCGTCGCTCACCTTTGCTGGGACTCTCTACCTCTCGTTCCGTTCTGTCTCACGTCTCTATTTCGTCTATTTTGTCATTTTAGACCTTATTGTCCTGACGCTGTTCTATATCATCATCCGTATACTAGTCTCACAACAACGGCAACGCACACAAACACACAGTCGTATTCTAGTCGCCGGGACAGGCAATACTGGACGTCGGATTGCCCGTGCTATCAGTCGACAATGGCTTACGAATGATGCAGTGGTAGGATTTTTAAATACTGATAAGGATACTGCACCGGATCTTTCTATCGATGGCTGGCCTATTTTAGGGACACTGGAAGATGCACCATCAATCATCAAAGAACATACTATTGATGAAATGGTTATTGCACTGCCCCTTGAAGCACATCCCCGCGTGGTGAAACTGGTGCGTCAACTCCAAAGCACACCCGTACATATTCGCCTTGTACCAGACTTTCTTGATTTCGCGGTTATGCGTGCGAGTGTTGACTATCTTGAAGGATTACCGATTGTTGGCTTACGTGTTCCAGCAATTAGCGAAGAGGCACGCATTGCAAAAAGGCTTTTTGATATCGTGGTTAGTTTCCTCTTGCTCATAATCCTGGCTCCTCTTATGGCTGTTATTGCCATCCTTATTCGCCTGGATTCGTCTGGTTCGGCAATCTATCGCACTGAAAGAATGGGAGAAAATGGGCAACTCTTCCGTATGTACAAATTCCGTACCATGGTTCAAAATGCCGAACAACAGTGGAAGCAAATTGCGGTACGACGTAAAGATGGTAAACTAGCATTCAAACAACCGGACGATCCACGTATCACCTACATAGGTCGCTGGTTGCGTCGCACAAGCCTAGATGAACTACCGCAATTGGTAAACGTGTTGCGTGGTGATATGAGCTTAGTGGGACCACGTCCAGAACTACCGATGATTGTAAATGAAGAGTATGAACCCTGGCAGTGGAGTCGTTTTACTGTCCCTCAAGGGATGACTGGATGGTGGCAGGTTAATCGGCGTGGCTTTGAACACCAACATCTCTGCACCGCTGACGATCTCTACTACATTCAGAACTACTCGTTGTGGCTTGATGTGCAGATCTTATTTCGCACTATCTTCGTAGTAGTAAATGGTCAGGGAGCATATTAAATTGGAGTATCAAGCCAGGAAAACCAAGCCGTTGTATGCCGCAACAAAGCAAGACACATTCTTGCGTAGATTGCGTGCGTTGTTTTTAATACATTGGCGGATTAATCCCCTGCTATTGACACTCACCATATGTTATCTCGTTGCAGGATTCCTAGCCAGTCTCCTCATTCCACCCTGGCAATCACCAGATGAACCAACCCATTTTGAGTATGCCCGTGGTCTGCAAATCGGTGTATTAGAAGCAACTCCTGAAATTCAACAACCAATTATTGATAGTTTCTATACATTCCATTTCTGGCAATATCGCTTTGTGGAAACGCCTGACGAACGACCTCAATCATTCGCAGATCTGCGATCAGGTCTACTGCTCAACCAAACGAGCAAAACACCTGCATACTATATGCTAGCAGCCCAGGTGAGCAACTGGACCGATGATACAGTTTTACAACTCTATAGCATGCGGTGGTTATCAGTTCTGTTAAGCTCACTTACCATTCCCCTCGTATATCTGGCAGCACGTGAAGTCCTACCATCAACCCGTATGCCACTGGCGCTTCTTGCAGCAGCGATGGTTGCATTCCTTCCCATGTATAGTTATATGGGAGCATCCGTTAATCCAGATAGTATTGGAGCACCACTTGCGGCAGCGACGGTACTATGCGCTATTCGTGCTATTCGCGGCAAGCAAATCGTATTGATGTTGGGAATGCTCCTCCTTCTGGCGATCGTGACGTTCTGGGCTCGTCGTAGTGCTATTGCTATTATTCCGTGGGCCGGCCTCATCGTAGGATTGTTTGCCTTCACATGGTCATGGCGTCATCTTCCACGGATTGCGGCTGCGACGGTCATCGGTGGAGCGATTATCATTCCGTTGATTGGGGTAACATGGCCCGGCAATGTCACCGCTGCCTGGCTCCCCCATACGGAAGTCTCAACCACGACTTACACGGATCGCCATGCCTATGATGGACACCAGAGTTTACGTACCATTAACAATGGCACGGCTGAACAACAGATCAATCTAGAACAAGCTCTATCAATTCCGCGATCACGTACATTAGCAGGACGCACAATCGTTTTTGAAGCAATGATGCGTAGTTCGGACGAACCTAATATAGGGCGGGTAACCATTGTCAATAATAAGAATGTAGCCGAAACTCGTGTTTTCGATGCAACATCTGAATGGAAAGCCATTGAACTTACCTATACAGTGCCACCTGACACTGCCCAATTGTTCATATCCCTTGGTGCACAAGATACAGGCGAGGTACTCTTCGATCATATCTCGCTATACGACGCAGATACTGGTGAGCAACAAGATGTCTTGAGCAACCCTGGCGGTGAGCAAGTTGTACGTTGGTGGGAAGAGCAGTTCGCTTCTAACAGTGTTGTTTGGTACAGTTCGCGGATTTTGCAGGCATGGCGCGATGGTATCTATCTTTCACCAGAAGCTTTCGCCCTCTATCCTCATTTTTTGCATCAAATGTTTACCAGCCTGATTGGACGCTTTGGCTGGATGAACTTTGGCCTTCCTGACAGTCTGTATCTGGGTGCAGGTCTTGTGTATGGTATATTCGCATGTGGATTACTGGGTGTATGGCGACGCAAAAGTGGTCTTGAATCAACACAGCGCATGGCACTCATTGCACTCGGTAGTTTAGTGGCTATGGCCATTATCACATTAATCCTTGAATACACACCAGCCTTGGGACCATCCACATTCCCACAGGGACGCTACCTCTTTCCCGTTTTATCAGCCATTGTGGTCCTGCTTATAAGTGGTCTTGCACAAATCGTTCCCAAACACTATGATCGCCACACGATTATTGTTGGTACCATGCTGCTTGTAGCTACCTGGCTTTGGAGTTGGTTTGGTATTATCATACCGAACTTTTATGGATAATAGTGCTATCATGTGGCTTTTCTATCGTAGTTTGCTCTTGCTTGTAGTGTTTGTCGGTGCCGGAACCACGCTATGGCTTGCTACTTTGAGCGACGATCAGGTACAAACACAACAACTTGAACGCAATTGGCCTGCTGCTACATTATACGATCAACACCAAACTGCACAATTGTTACGGTTCGAACCGACAGATGTGATAGGTATACGTTTGTGGTTGCTCAATCATGCAGATAATCCCGAAGGGACCATCTTTGTTCGACTCCGTCCACTCAATCAGGATGAGGACATTGCGGTAGCACAACGATCGGTCACCGAACTTTCACCGCAGAGTGCAACCAGTTTCTACTTTACACCACTCCAATCAGAAACACTCATCGGCAACCCTGCCGATGTCATAGAATTACGTATCGAAACTGAGGGGGTGAGTCCACTCCAGGCGATCAGTATCATCGGTGGGGGCAATCGTTATGGTCAAGGGGTAATGATACATGATGGCGTACAAATAGCCCGTGCCGATCTTGCCTTTGATGTTCTATACGAAACGCGCTGGATGGACCGCGTTCTGCCAATCACAAATATTGCACGATCTCGCCCAGGCATTTTTGGTTGGCCGCCCTTCTATGCACTTCTGGTCTATAGCCTCATCATCACCATCGGCTACCTCTCTATCAAAATCATCATTGCTAATTACTCCGCAGATCCGATCCCACACAACCATACCAAACAAAACTAACACAATACTAGTTTGTATCGTTGCACTGTCATCATCCGCTCATCCGATGCTATTTTCAATAACACCACGACTTTTTACAATGAGATAGCACGCTACGGGAACGCAACCGCAGTTTCACCGTAGTCAGACCGCACCAAGACCGCAGCAACACTCTGCTATGCTGACAGCATCAATGATATCCGTTGCTCTGGCCTAAGCAAAAGCTCGTGCAAACCAGGAGAGACCAATGATACAGCAAAGTATGTTTTCCAATAATGCAATGATTAAGGTATTAGGTGGTAAGCCGGGGACACAGTCAAACATACATCAGCTAGATACAACCATACCTGAACATGGTCCCCCTGAACAGCTGGATCTACCGACATTAGTTAAACATTGCATTGTTGAAAGTGAATTGTTCTACCGTGGCAAAACGAATGACTCACGTTTTGCTTTTGAACTCTTTCGACGTGCATTAGTCGAACGTAATGAAGTCGCCTGGGAATATTTGTACAATCACTATGCCCCGCTTGTGGAAAGCTGGGTTCGTCGCAGCGGCGCATTTGCCAACAGTGGCGAAAGTAGTGAATATTTTGTGGTACTCGCTTTCACCCGTCTCTGGCGTGCCATTACCCCAGAACGTTTTGACTCATTTCCAAATCTTGCGTCGCTCTTACAGTATTTGCAACGATGTGCAGGTTGTGTTGTGGTTGATATGGTACGTTCACACTCATGGGGAATGGAAATACTACCAGAAGAAGCAGTTCCAATTGAATATGCTCATCAGGTATCGCCAGATGTAGAAGCCGTAGAACGTATCAGCCGTGAAGAGTTCTGGAAATACATTGATGCACAACTCCACACATCTGCCGAACAGATAGTCGTCTTCGAAACCTTCATTATGGGCATGAAACCAGGAGATGTCCTGACAAAATATCCCGATTTATTTACCTGTATCAATGATGTTTACAATGTAAAACGCAATGTGTTAGGACGCTTAGGACGGAATCACGAACTGCGTCGGTTACTGGCAAGTTAGACAGTGGACAATCATATGCCTTTCAATATTTCGACAGACCATGGGCAACATGCCATTTCATGGTCTGTTTTTTGCTACAAAGGTTAACATTTGATAGCCATACTCTAAAACACTGCAAAAACGCCACTATTTTTCGTTCTGTTATGAGTGAAGGATATAATAATTAACCTAACATTACATTGCGGAGTGCCTGTATGGAAGATTACGAACCAGCCGCATGCACGTGTAACCAGTCAACACCACCTGATGATCTCATCATCCTTACTGTTCTTGATAACGAAGCAAGCGAGGACATCACACAACACATCTATCAATGCCCCCATTGTATGCAGCGAATGCATGAACTAGCAACTCTGCAAAGTCAACTGCACACCCATCTCTATCGCGCATTCTGTCCATCTGGCGAAACATTAGTAACCTTTCATCAAGGATTATTAGAAGCAGATCAACACGACGAAGTTGCGGAGCATATCACCGAATGTCCTCATTGTAATCACGAACTAACCTTACTGGCTGAAATGGCGCGGGCCCCTCTGATGGCACGGCCACTACTCCCTCAATTGCAACGAATTACCAGCATGCCACTTACACCATCTCCACTGACCCCGTTTGTGTTCAATCAGGGCAAGCTATACAATCAGGTAGGTAGCCGCCAGTACACATACCGTGTAGATAATTTTCAGCTTGCACTAAACATTGCAAGTAGTATAGATAATGCCGGACAGGTTGCTCTTTCTGGTACGTTCGACTATCGTGACACCACCCCATTTCGCCTGCCAGGTGCCGTGATTAGTTTGCTGGACAGCAAACATGTGGTTAAGTGTGCTGTGGTAGATAAACAGGGCCACTTTATCATGCGACAGGTGACTGGGGGCAATTATCATCTTTCTTTACGAAATGAACAGTATGAGGTTGTCTTTGATGCCTTGGGGTTATAAGTACACAAATGACAACGCGGTTCTATAGAATATTCTCACACAAAGATAGTATACTCTCTCCCACTGCATCCAAAACCAAAACCGGAAGGAGACGTGCCCCTTCCGGATGTGTTACACACATGTGCGTAATGCGACTACGACTCAAGCGCATCCGCAACGAAAGCCGAGAGGTCAGCCACACGGTTTGCATAGCCCCACTCGTTATCATACCAGGACACAACCTTGAAGAAATCTTCACCCACTCCCATAGTCAAGGGAATATCTACAATACTGGAATACGTTGTGCCAATAAAGTCACTTGAGACAAG
Organism: Chloroflexi bacterium AL-N1; assembly: GCA_013122435.1. Taxonomy (GTDB): domain Bacteria; phylum Chloroflexota; class Chloroflexia; order Chloroflexales; family Roseiflexaceae; genus AL-N1. The sequence continues at coordinate 136,195 of WYDT01000009.1, read as the reverse complement.
TTCTTCATCACTCACCCCCAGAATGCCCTCAAGCTCTTCGCTCTCACTGGCTTCCTGGAAAGCTGCATTGATTGCTTCGACCGTTGTGCTACGATCAAACTCAACCACAAAATCAACCATCGAGACAGTTGGTGTAGGAACACGGACTGCAAAACCATCAAATTTCCCTTTAAGCTCAGGGATAACCAATGCAACCGCTTTCGCAGCACCGGTAGTTGTTGGCACCATGTTCATTGCTGCAGCACGAGCACGACGTAAATCTTTGTGCACATTGTCTTGTATATTCTGGTCCATTGTGTAGGCATGAATCGTTGTCATCAGACCACGACGAATACCAAACTGATCATTGAGGACCTTCGCAACTGGTGCAAGACAATTGGTGGTGCAGGAAGCGTTTGAGATAATATGATGAACAGAGCTATCATATTTATCTTCATTGACTCCAAGACAAATAGTAATATCTTCACCCTTTGCTGGTGCAGAAATGATAACCTTCTTAGCCCCAGCATCAATGTGTGCACGAGCTTTCTCAGCCGCAGTGAAAAGACCCGTTGACTCCACCACGATATCAATACCAAGATCATTCCAGGGAAGTTGAGCAGGATTTCGCTCAGACAATGCAATCAAGTCAAGCTTGCGCTGCTCACCTTCGTCGTCAAAAAAGACGACCCCAATACGGTCCTCTGTTGCGGTTACTTCGCCTTCGAAGGCGCCATACGTAGAGTCGTGTCGCAACAGATGGGCCAACGTTTCGTTATCTGTCAGGTCATTGACAGCAACAATTTCCAAATCATCGGGATACCGTTCCAATAAAGCCTTAAAGCTCTGGCGTCCGATGCGGCCAAAGCCATTGATTGCAACTCGGGCCATAATCACCGCTCCTTGCTATACAATATACTATACATATAGTCGGGCTTTTTGCCCTACTGCGTCATGTGAATATGGCGCTATTATAACACGACCCATCAGAAAGGCAACGTTCGCACGGATATGCGTCTTATGCTACAATGCCTGCCGATTTTATGCTCTTTACATGTTTCATATTTGGTATTGACCATAACAGTATAATAACACCATAGAAGAAATATCTCGACAGGCCATCGAAAGGCGGACCGCATGGCGCTTGGAATTGATATTGCAGCAGCCATACTTATCGTTGTTCTCAGCATTGTTGGGTATCGACGTGATGTTCGACGAGGCATTGCTGCATTGGGAGGCACCCTCCTTGGTACCACACTGGTGGATTTCTGGGGTAGTCAATGGGGGGTACAACTTGCTGAATGGTTTGGTGGTGGGAATCCACAAACCTTCACTTTAGTTGTAAGTATCTTCACATTTCTTCTGGCCGTCTCTCTGGTAGGCTATGGGGGCGGGATGTTTCTGGGGACGAGCAAAGATAAGCCAACTTCTTCGCGCCGCTTTATCGGTGCGCTCCTTGGAGCGCTCAATGGTGCGCTTGTAACGGGCTATATACTGCGTTTTGTAACTAACAACGACCCCAATTTTCAGAATATTCAAGACTCCTTTGTGGTCCGTTGGCTCATTGCAGGTCTCCCCTGGGTGTTCTTAGCCTTTACGGTTGCTGTAGCGATAGCTGTAACGATACGGCTGGCCATGCAACTCACTTCAAGCACCGGACCAGCTAAACCCAAAACGCCAATTCCACCACAACACCCTATGCGCCCTGCTGCACCACCGCCACCTGCTCAACGCATGCCACCAACCACCGCGCCACCCACTATGCGACCACCGCAACCAAATCCCCAGGCTGGTCCGCAAAATCAACAGCAAAAAACGGTTATGGATAAGATCAACAATCACAATCCAACACAAAAATAAAAATCGTAACGCAGCTATGCGATGACCTGCTTTACGGTGCTAAAGAGCATGATCAGAATGCTAGAACGTCACTGATTTTTCTTGTAACTCTGTGCCAGGCCATAAGCGAATGCCACGCTCCAGGCGGTTCTCTGACCCTACGATACAGGAATCACTAATGACTGTGCGATCGGTAACCTGTGCGTTTGGTCCAATCTTATTCCCATGCCCAATGACACAGGAATGCAGCCTGGCACCTTCTTCAATGATATTGTCCGACCACAACACAGAGTTTTCAATAGTGACATCTGGGCCAACCACACAACGCGAACCAATGACTGTAGGGCCAATGATACGTGCACCTCGTTGGATAACAACCTCTGCACCAAGCACAACCGGGCCAACAATCTGTGCACTGTTGTGAATATCTGCCCCATCTTCTAACCACACCCGTTCTGCAATCTGCTCGCCTCGGAATTTGTATTTCACTTTCCCGATCAAGATATCATGATGTACATCAAGATAGGTGTGTGGCTTACCAATGTCCGTCCAGTATGACCGAGACGGATACCCATACATCGGGTCACCAGTCTGTAGAATGACAGGGAACAACCCACGCTCGAACATATAGTACTCATTGGGGGGTACATAACGAAAAATGTCTGGTTCAATGATGTATGTTCCAGCGTTGATCATATTCGTCGTAACTTCATCACTGCGTGGTTTTTCCACAAAACGCTGTATATGGCCATCCTTTGTTGTTTCCACCAACCCAAACGATGTTGGGTCTTCAACAGGTGTTAACGCGATGGTCAACTTGCTGCCCCGCTCTTGATGATAAGACAACATTGCGGAAAGATCGAGATCGGTCATAACATCACCGTTGAATACAAAGGTTGGTCCATCAAGCATATGCTCAACATTTTTGACCGCACCTGCCGTACCACGTGCCTCAGGCTCTTCCATGATGTGGACTTTAATACCGAGACGCGACCCATCACCAAGCGACTCACGAAATTTATCAGCAAGATATTGAACCGCCAAAATAGCTTCATCAATACCCTGATCACGCAATCGTTCCAAGAGATATTCAATAAAGGGCTGATTGACCAATGGTATCATCGGTTTTGGCGTGTGACACGTCAATGGTCGTAACCGCGTACCGAGCCCACCTACAAGGATAACAGCTTTCATCACTCCTCCGTCATATTGGATGTAGTAGTACGTTTTGCGAAAGACAAGATATCATTCTAATCACACACGAGCCCGCCAATAATTCAGAATATCGGAGAGGGTTTGCTCCAGCGGAATATGTGGCGTCCAACCTGTGTGCTGTTCCAGACGACGAGAGTTACACACTATGCGAGGAATATCAGCCGGACGCATACGTGACGGATCTGGCTCTACTGAGATATCACACGTACTCAACGACAGTAGTGTCTCCAGCAACGATTGAATGCTTACTGACCGACCAGACCCGATGTTATAGACCTGACCAACAGTGCCACGCGTAGCTACCAACTCATATGCTCGTACCATATCACGTACATCGGTGAAATCGCGCTCTGCTGACAGATTTCCCACTCGCAGAAGTGGCTCTTGCTGACCAGCTTCAATACGCGCAATCTGTGCTGCAAACGCACAGGCCACAAACTGCTCACTCTGGCGCGGCCCAATATGATTGAATGGACGCACACGTATTGTTCGCAGATTGTGGCTTACCATATATTGATGGGCCAACAAATCTTGTGTTATTTTGCTCACCGCATAAGGACTCACCGGACGAAACGGTGTCTCCTCATCGACAGGTAAATCTTCTGGTCGTACGTGTCCATATACTTCATTGCTGCCAATGATCAGAATTAATGGTTGCTGACCAAGACTAACAACACTCTGAAAGATATGTAATGCAGGAAAGATATTCGCAGATAATGTCTCTTCAGGTTGAGCAAAAGATCGATGCACATTTGATTGTGCAGCAAGATGAAAGATGACATCGGGCTGGATCTGCTGTAGCACGGTCTGAACTTCATCACGATCTGAGAAGTCTACCGCCTGATACATCACCCGATTACGAAGCTCTGCTAGCGATAGGGTTGATGTTCGCCCAACACCAAAGACTTCCCACTCACGCATGGCAAGGAGTTGCTCGGCTAAATAGCCACCTACAAATCCGTTAATACCTGTAATAAGTACACGCATGGCGTTACTATAGCGGAAACATGCTGTCCGTGCAAGTCCTTTATTACGGACAATTTCTGACAGTTTTGCCATAATCCATCAGGACACACACAAAAGCGGTAGCAGCACCCCACCAAGCACCACCTACCGCCACTGATAAACTACATTATGTATCTTCACCAGTAGATGTTGGTGGATCTGGGTTCGCGGGTACAACATCGTCGGTCTGTGGATTGTCGGGGCTTTTGGCAGCCACAGGTACTGGGTATTGACCGTTGTCATTTACGTAGATATAACGCCCACTGCGACGCACACTGGCTACAGGAGTAGGAAGGACATGCATGCCTTGAAAACCGAATGTTGGTTTGCTTGCTTCACCTTCTACGGTGAATGGATAAACTGCTTCAATACGATTGAGAATTTCTTTCACATCAATATCTGTGAGTTCATTGCGAAGGATTAACGCCTCCGCAATCGCAGTAACAGCTTCTTTGTTGTTTTCAAGTAATACTTTGACCTTACGAAACTCCTCATTCAAAATCGCCTCGACCCGTCCTTTAATCTCACCACTGGCCATGCCTTGCATACCGAATGTGAGGTACGAGAAGAAACTCTTATCCATACCATAAGCACCAACCATAAACGACGCAAGGCCAGTAGCACTCTGGAGATCGCCAGTCACACCACTCATCTGAATATCCAAGAAGATCTCCTCGGCTGCACGACTCGCCAGCGAGACCTGGAGACGTGCCAGCAACTCAGCTTTCGTACGGGTGTGAATCTCTTCTTCGGGTTTCCATGCAGCAAAACCAAGTGCATTTCCATGACGGATAATCGTTACTTTGGTCAAACGCTCCTTCCGCAGGAGTTTCACCATCGCATACGCATGCCCGGCTTCGTGATACGCGATACGCCGACGTTCCTCATACGACATACCACGGATCGGTTGCTTTAAGCCCATTTCGTGTGTTTCACGGGCGTGCGTAAAATCCCAATAGTTGATCGCCTGCCGCTGATCAAAATGCGCGTGAATAACGGCCTCGTTAATCACATACTTAATGGCGACAGGGGTGTAGCCAATCGTGTCCGAAATCATACGGTCCATCGGCATTGGTTCATGCTTGACCTTGTTCAGGTAATACTCAATAATCTCCCGGCGACCATCCGTATCCGGTTTATCAACGGTGATTTTGCGATCAAAACGACCTGGGCGCAGGAGCGCGGCATCAAGCGACTCAGCCAGGTTGGTGGCGCCCATAGTCAATACTGGCGGCATTTCCACTTTCTTCTTGCGAAGACCAATTGACCGTAACAATTTAGCAATAAGACTCGTTTCCTGTGGAGGTGGGTCCATCTGAAGCAAAAGCTCGTTTAGAATACCACTGTTCCCCCCCATGCCACCCATACCGCCCATCATCATTCCACGGTAGCCTCCAGTAGAAGAGGACGCATCCATACCTGCTGCACCGGAAGCCATCGAACTGCTGCGTGCACCACCAACGGCATCGATTTCGTCAATAAACAAAATGCAGGCACCATACTCACGTGCCAGCTTGCGTGCTTTGCGATACAGGTTCATGACTTTGATATTGCCCATACCCATCCAGGCTGACGTAAGAGAGGGCGCACTCAGGTAGCCAAATGGCACCCCGGCCTCTGTCGAGATAGCCTGAGCCAGATAGCTCTTCCCAGTTCCCGGTGGCCCAACCAGCAACACACCACGGGTTGTTTCGCCACCCATATCTTTAAACTCTTTGACACCCTTCAACAGCGTCACAATGCGTTTGGCAGCCTCCATCACCTCTGGGTTGCCCTTATAATCATCAAAGCTGACGCCGGTCTCACCGGGCTTGACCCAGTAGATACGCGTACGAGCCATGAAGTAGTACATCAGGAAAAACTGAAAGCCAATGAAGAAGAAGAGGTAGCCACCAATAAAGAGAAACTGAATAATACTTTGGCCAATGTTACCGCTGGTTAAAAAGCCCCAGAGCGAAGGAATGACGTTCACAATCAGCCAGATAGCACCAGCGATGAGCAACACCGTACGTATCAGACGAGCGAGTTTCCAATTCCAACGATGAAACACCTTATCGATCTGCTCATCTATTGCTCGATCTAAATCATCACGGTAACGATTTGTGGATAGTGGTCGCTGTTGGTCCGTGGACATATTACTTTCCTCTTGCCAGGTAATAGGATCGTGTATGATCAGCTAATATCCATCAAGTATTGGTCCGAAACCGCTGTACTACCGGTCGAGTGGCGACATCACATATTCGACTTGTCCATTCTCGTCAGTAAAAAACGTGATGGGAATTTTCGCGCTACGTTCGCCTGCCTCGACATCGACTGCATAGACATACATCCCACCACCACTTTCCCGATCAGCACCGCCAACATACGCATAATTCGCGTACGTTAAGCCCTGTGAGCGCTCCTTCTCAGCCATTGTTTGCATCACCTCTTTTGAGGCACCCTGTTCTGCGCGTTGCGTTTGTACATCCTCGCTTAAGGATGACCACATCAATTCAGCATCGTAGGTGCGCTGGCCCTCAATGTAGGTTTCAACTGCCGATGGTGGCGCTAATAAGGGTAAACGACTGTCTTGTACACCTCCCACTGGACCCCACAACAAAAAACTCATCCAACCAATAACGGCTAACAGCACGGCTGCAACAGCAACAAACGGCGCATGTGGGTGTAGAGGGCGGCTCGCGACAATAGCAAAGTAGGCAAAACGGCGGAGAAGTAAACGTACCGCACGCACCAGGAAATCCCATCTTCTACGGGTTGCCGAAACAGCGGGTACTGTTGTTGCAACCGAGGCGGTGGCTGACCCAGGCACGATCGGTTGGTCAGATAAATGATCCATGGTCGTCACCTTTGTTTTTGTGGTGTGTCTATTAAAATAGGGCTATGAGCACAATTTGATTTCGCTACGTGCGATGAGTTACAACAACAAACTTACTTCTGTCTACCCAGCCTCGTAACACAGCACTGTGGTTGTGGACACTTGGAGGACTTAAACAGGTATTTTTTGATGGGTATTATTTAGTATACTTAGCTTACTTGAAAAAAGCAATTATGTAGATTGAACTACGATGATACACCAACTTTTGGATGTTTTGCAACAACGCCGCATCCGCAAACTTGATCTTCTGGCATGTGCCGTGCTCCTAGGATATGCTATGGTAGCATTCAGTACCCAATCCGGTGTGAGTATCAGCGGACAGGGCCTCGATCCTGTATTCGCCGGTGTCCAACAACGCGACACATTGCGAGTCGCTGTCGATCTGGGCTTCTACCCCTTTTCGGATCTCCAGAATGATGAACTGGTCGGCTACGATATTGATCTGGCGCGTGCTATTGGTGACAAAATGGGCCTGCGCGTTGAATTTGTGCCTACGACCGTTGAAGCCGTGTACGAAGATCTGTCCAACGGCAAAGCCGACATCGCTGCATCGGCGCTACCGTATGCGCCACATCAGGGTTGGCGGGTCACCTTCTCTGAGTTTTACTTCAACGCCGGGCAGGTTCTGGTTGTGCGGAAAAATACATCAATCACCGGGCAGGACCAATTGAGTAACCTCACGATAGGTGCATCACTCGGTTCAGATGCCGATACGTATGCTCGTAATCTTGCGGTGCGTGACTCCAGTATTGTGGTGCGCTCAGAATATGATCTGCCCGCCGAAGTGATCGACGATCTGCGCAGTGATGTTTTAGACGCTGTCATTGTTGATAATGCCACCGCGCTGAGTGCTATTGGTCGCTACAACGATCTCAAAATGGCCGAAGCACTCACATTGGAACCGTATGTCATTGTCTTGCCACGAGAAGCATTTCTGCTACGTGAGCGGGTAAATCAAGCGTTGGAAGATTTGCGCGATGAGGGATTCTTTGAGAGTAACGGATACAAATGGTTTGTTGAGGCACCCACCCCCACACCCAGACCGGAGTAACGCAACCCTACAGCTGTGCAGCGTAACGCACGGCATTTTGGAAGATGACCAACCCATCGCCACTGGTGCGCCAGCGCTCGCGTGACCAACGTGGATGTTGCGTTGGCAGCATGGCATTCTCAGGATGGGGCATTAAGCCTAATACAGTACCTGTGGCATTGCAAATCCCTGCGATATGAGCATCAGAGCCATTGGGATTATCCGGATAAGCTGGCACATTACCTGACGCAGTCACGTAGCGAAGCGCCACTTGCTTATGGGCATGCAGGGCCTCAAGTGCCTGTTGGTCCTTCGCCACAAAACGACCTTCACCGTGTGCTACCGGTACCTGAATGGGCTCGTGCAAACCCTGGGTAAATACACAGGGACTGGTTGGTTCGGCAGCCAGATACACCCAACGACACTCAAACTGCGCCGAAAGGTTGTCGGTCAGCGTGACAGATGTTGTAGAAACGCTATCAGGTTTCGCTTGCAGAGAATATTCGGGTGGAGCAGCATCGGTTTCGCCTGGCAGAATACCTGCTTTTACCAAAACTTGAAACCCATTGCAAATGCCCAGCACAGGTCGTCGATCAGCCACAAACGCGTGTAGTTGGTCGGCTAAGCGATACGCAAGGTCAATCGCCAGCAGCTTGCCAGCACCCAGGTGATCGCCATACGAAAAGCCGCCAGGGATGATCAGCATGGCGTAGTCGGTTAACTGTACTGCGCCATCGACAATCTGGTTAACGTGTACACGCTCAGGCAATCCGCCCGCAAGCGCAACGGCAGCTGCGGCATCTTCATCGCGGTTGATGCCCGGCGCACGGAGAATGAGTGTTCGTGGCTTCATAATTTCCTAACAAGAGTCTACAGCTAATTCCAAAGAAATTCTAACTCAACCTCACCAACTTTGATCCGATCACCTGAGCGGAGTTGTCGCGCTTGTTGGCGCGGAACCAACTGACCATTCACACGCGTGCCATTGGTCGAGCCGAGATCGGTAATCGTGTAATAATCACCATCGCGAGAAATGATAGCGTGGTTACGTGACGCGACTCCACGATCATGCTCGGCAAGGTCGATCTCTGGGTAGTGGTTTTGTCGCGGATCACGCCGACCAATCCGTAATTGTGTTTTCTCAATTTTGTATTGCCACGACCCACGTGGTGAGGTGATAGACAGATGCGCCGCAGACGGTGCCTTCAAAGGCGTTCCACAGCCCGCACAAAACTTCGCACCAGTCTTGTTCAATCGACCACATGTTGGGCATGGTACACTGCCTGCCGGAACCTCCACAGGTGGCACAGGGACCTGAGTTGGCGAAGGCGCTCGTTGCGGTTGTATTGTCGGGACAGGAATTGATGACGGTACTGATGCTGCTGTGGTCGCAGGAATAATGGGCGGTGGTGGTGTAGCACGCGTGATTGGATCGACATATGGTGCATCCAGACGTTGACGAAGGGCTTTCTCGAATGAGGCCATATCTGGATAACGTGCATTGGGATCAAGCGCCATGGACTTCATGATTACCTGCTCAGTCTGCTCGTCGACAGAAGGATTCATCTTACGGATGCTCCCAGTCGCCGGGGTCTGGAGCGGGATCGGTGGCATGTTCATGAGCAAATGGAGCAAAGTTGCCCCGAGTGCATACACATCAGAACGTGCATCAGTCTGGCCTTTGCCATATTGTTCAGGTGGCGCATATCCAGCAGAACCCATCGCAATAGTATCTTTTGATTTACGTGCCTTGTAGGTACGGGCCACCCCAAAATCGATGAGTTTTAGCACTCCTTCAGGAGTCAGAATGATATTGGAGGGCTTCAAATCACGATAGATCACGGGTGGCTGGCGGGTGTGCAAGTAGCTCAGAACCCGTGCAAGCTGAATACCATATCCAAGCACTTGCTGTTCTAACAGTGGGGCATTGGCCTCACGGATACGGCTTTCAAGTGTCTGTCCTGCGACAAACTCCATCACCAGGACAGGTCGACGCTCATGGTCGAAGAAATCGGCTACTGCCGGCAAATTTGCATGATCAAGTGAGCGTAATAGGTCAGCTTCCTGGATAAACAAACGACGATTCTCTTCAGTTTCACTCGCTGGAGTATCCGGAGGCGGATGCATTTCCTTTAGTGCCCAGATAGTATTGTCAGCAAGGCGCTGTACTCGATAGACAGCTCCCATACCACCACGACCAACAATACCAAGTATCTTGTACTCAGCACGCGAACCACGTAAGATTTCATTTGGTGTCAGTAAATCCGATAAGACCATACGAACTATCTATCACGTTATAGAGTGCATCCCGCCGCGATATTGTACCACAAGATGTCTCGACCGATACTGAATAAAAGCTGGCAGTTGGATGATACCCTCGAAAAATAGGTTTAATAGCGTGCTGCAAGCAACCGTTGAGCCGCCTCTTCTGCATTTGGATAGCCAACCGCCACATAATCACGGGCGACATACTCCATATCAAAAGGAACGCGCCGATGCTCGACATGCCACACACGCCCATCCCAGGTCAGGATGACATACACCGCACGCTGGTCATTATCGCGGGGCATACCTACACTGGCTACATCTACCAGAAGCCACCCATCAAGTTGACGCACAAACGGCACATGGTAGTGACCAAAGGCAACAACATCAGCAGTGACCCCTTCAAACAATGGGCGAATCACCGCATCGGCGCTACCAGGTTTGATAGGTTCCTCTAGATCACGTGGGTTCGCATGAACCACCAGCAATTCATGACCAGGCGCCACTTCCAGCCGTTGCTCAAATGGCAGTGACTCCATAAAGTTCAAATCATCAATCGAAAGAAGCGAACGTGTAAAATCAATCTCCTCTGTATGGACACCACGGTCCAGTATATATTTGTCGGTATTCCCCATGACAAATCGTGTGTCGTCTAATGAGCGCAATAGTGCAAGCGACTCAGCCGGGCGCGGGCCCAAAAGCGCCAGATCGCCAGCCATAAACAATGCATCAGGAGCCGCATCCTGACGTATAGCATCCAATACCGCTTCAAGGGCCACCACATTCCCATGGACATCCGAAAATACAACCACACGCATAACTAATCCTCCTTTGCTCCAGTCAATCGTTTGACAAAAGCCATATGCTCTGGTGTTTGCATCCCTTTCTGTAACGTAGCCAACACCGCCGCGATATTCCCTTGCAATAACTCGGCAACCACCAGACACAATCCAGGGAAAACACAACTCTGCACCATACCTTGTTGGTCAACTGACAGGGGCCGATAATCACATTCGTAAAGTTCCCACCAATCGATTTGCCGATCATAGACACGCCACACCAAATATTCCTGCACGCCATTCCGTCGATATATCTGTTTCTTATCATGCACATCAATCGCCGCACTACTACCCGCAATCTCCACAATCAGTTCGGGTGGCCCTTCGATGTAGTCATCATCAGTGATGTGTGATGTACCACCAACTTCCGGGGTCAGCCGCAGGAGTGCATCTGGTTGTGGTTCATTATCGACATCAAGACGGACCGTCGCATTGTCAGACACCAGTGTCCCCGGTGTTAACGCACTGTATGTTCCTAGCCACGTAATCAACTGACTATGTGATTGCCCATGGCTGTTACGTACTGGTGATTGCATATACACAACTCTCTCGATCAGTTCAGCTTTTTTTACTTCAGGCATCGACAGGTAACGTCGTTCAAACTCATAGCGGGTTAAACGGTCACCATTCTCTAACGGCAACACGTGTGGAATTTCTTCATTGTGCGAAGTCTCAGGTACTTCTTGAGTGGAAGTGGGGTAAACAAGCTTTGCCATAGCCTTCCTCCGTCTTGAGTGCAAGCGTGTGAGTATTCGTTCATTTCATTGCTCGCGTTTCAATGTGGTGAAATCCAATCCATCAGTTGCTCGCTCAATATCCCGTATCACCAGGTGCATTGCTGCCGATACCGCGTTCCTCATGAACAATCTGGACACCAGCACTGGCACCAATCCGCGTGGCACCAGCCGCAATCATCGCCTGTGTCGTTTCCAGCGTACGTATGCCGCCGGAGGCCTTCACCCCTATCTGTGGCCCTACAACCCGCCGCATGAGTTGAATGTCCTCGACAGTTGCGCCTCCAGAGGAAAAGCCGGTCGAGGTTTTGACAAAATCGGCGCCGGCCTGTACGGCAAGCTCACACGCCTTTTGTTTTTCTGTGTCGGTGAGTAAAGCTGTTTCGATGATGATCTTGCAAATAGCACCATTCCCGTGTGCTACCTCAACCACCGACTGTATGTCATGCAACACGTAGGCATCAGCATTCGCTTTGAGATGACCTATCGCCAGCACCATATCAACTTCACGTGCGCCCTGTTGGATCGCGTGCTGTGCCTCGAAAACCTTCATTTCAGTCGTAGTAGCGCCCAGCGGAAATCCTACGACCGTACAGACTGCCACCTGCGTATCTGTGAGGAGTGCAGCACACAAAGTCACATGAGATGGATTTACACACACGCTTGCAAAGGTATATTCACGAGCCTCTGCACACAACTGCGTAATCTGTTCGGGAGTCGCTTCGGGCTTGAGCAGGGTATGGTCTATGTATGATGCAACAGTATTCATGGGAGTCCTTCTTTGTTAAACACATCAGGTGATATGTGATTATAGCATGAGGAGCGTGAATAGGAGGGAGAACGATAGAAAATAATGGTATTAACTCCTTACCTGTATGCTAAAAACCAAGCCTAAAAGCCCTAACTTAGAGAAGCACAGATTGATTACGAATACTCTTTACTCTATACTTTACATATAATCAATTATGAGTGCGGTTTGTTGTGGTAACAAGTGCACTTAATGTTACTTTAGGTCAATGCTTATGACATTATTTCTTGAAGATTTACACTCACAAATTACAAATCAACAACGTACAATCCTTACAACCATTTGGACATATTATTGTGAGCATAATGAGTGGATCGACATCCGACTCTTGCATCAGCGCGAGGGCGGAAAGTCAGTGGTTCGACCCGCTCTTGAGAAACTCGGCGGAAGTATCATTTTTGAGCAAGAATATGCAACCAATACACACTACCAACTCACCTTTCTTGGTGCTCTCCTCACCAAGAAAGGTGAACAACATGAACAACTGCTCACAGAATATCTTGGTTACTTGGTTAGATTAACTCAACAAGAACCTCTTCGTGACTATGTTTGTGGACAGGAGATTGCTGCCGAATTGAAACTAACGTCAGAACAGAATATTGTATTAGGCCGTCTAATTTATTTAGGCGATATCTTTTCACGCAGCATGGGGGCTTACGGGACATCGGAGTGGGATGCAGGTATACCAACAGATATCGAAGATCTTCCCACGGATTTACTCACATAGATACGCACATTAGCAATCGAAAAGTATGATGAAGATGTTCCATTAGACACTATGGAACGAACCAATTATTATCAGCATCAAACATTTCTGGCTCGGCAATCACAAAACACCAAACAATTATCAAAATCTCCAATTGAGGAAGCACAAGAAATAGTAGAGTTAAAAAAACGTCGTTTACATGAACTCAGAAAAAAAGAAGCAACCCTTGGAATATCTACTGATCCAAGTATCTTAATGGAAATAGAAAAACTAGATGCAGAGATTAAAAACTTAGAAAACCAGTGAACTTTGATAGAAACACTGTACCCTTATTATCCCAACATTCGTTGGTGATCGAGTTCAAGTGATGGACAGTAAACAGAACTACCCATCAGGCCAATCGACCACGACAAAAACATCCTCCTCCTCAACGCTTACCTCATACACTGGAATACGAATACCAATTGGCGGAACTATCGCCTTACCCGTCCGAACACTGTATGTCCAGCCATGCCACGGACAGGTGACGGTATCTTCGATGAGCACACCGGCGGAAAGTGGCCCACCCTCGTGTCGACATGAGTCACCAAAGGCATAGATCGTCCCAGCCACATTGGCCAACGCAATCGGTAAGCCATCGATATCAACATAATGAAGTCTGCCTGGTGGTATCTCAGCTACCGTCGCGACCCATGTTTTCTCTTTCGCCATACCGTCTCCGCAACACTACTCATGTCTACGAGTACGATCCACATGGCCCATAAACTCAGCGCGTGTACGCGGGTCGCTACGAAAAACCCCACGCATCGCCGACGTAATCATCTGTGCGTTGGCCTTCCGCACTCCGCGCATCGCCATACATAAATGCATGCCCTCGACAACGACCGCTACGCCCTGTGGTTTCAACGATGTATTCAGAAAATCTGCTATCTGCCCTGTCAAACGTTCCTGCACCTGCAAGCGCCGCGCATACATTTCTACCACACGCGGGATTTTACTCAAACCAAGCACCTGACCTCGCGGCACATAAGCCACATGGACCCGACCCATAAACGGCAAAAGATGGTGTTCGCAGAGCGAATAAAAATCAATATCAGTCACCATCACCATCTCATCATACTGCACCTCAAACACTGCATCGTTGATCAGCGCCTGCGGATCGAGGTGGTATCCAGCGGTCAATTCGGCATACAAGTGAGCTACCCGCTGTGGTGTTCGTCGTAATCCCTCACGTTGCGGATTCTCACCCATAGCCTCCAGAATAGTACCGACTGCGCCTTCTATACGTTCATCTGTGGCAAAATTCATACCTTCCAACTTGCCATTCCCTGGCACAAGCAATTCATTGTCCAGTACACACTCTCCTTCTGTATGTTGTTGATTAGCATGTATGTCATCAGCGTTATTATTGTGCATGCGTTAGCACCTTTTTAGTTTAAAACCACACATGAGATCACAGTGTACCAGAAATCAGAATATTAGAGAAAAAGAACTTTTGCGGCACGACAAAGTCATACTATTCGAGCGTAAAAGGGGCTAAGAAGAATACATTGGGGCCATCATCTGGGGCATTGGGTGGAGGCACAACAGCAAAGGGCAAGCGCACAAACGTGGTTGGATCATACAGCCCAAGCGCTACCCAATACGTTCCCGATGGCAGATCCGCAGGCACCGGAACACGCTGCACCGAGGTCACATAATGTTGTGGTTGCCATGTACTCGATGGTGCACGTGCACCACCAGGAGGCACATCGACCTGTACAACTTGATTGCCCTGTGCATCAAGCACATGGGCAAACAGCATGTAATCCTGCGGTACAACATCAAGCGCTTGCCAGTGCAACGTAATAGTTAGATGACCACTCGCACGGATCGCTGATGTATCAAGATCATACCCACGAAAGCTGATAGCGTCGCCAAAGGTCGCTTCGACCGGATTGCTCACCGGCTGCGGCAACTGATAGATATACGCATATTCAATACCATGGATAACAACGGTGTGAATCGGTGTGAATTGCTCACGTAAATAGGTAATCGCCTCTGGGACATTCCCCCGCTGGATCTGATCGATATATAACACCGCATAATCAACCCGCCCTGATTTAAACACCCAGTCGAGCGGGACCACCGCTTGCTTAA
Organism: Chloroflexi bacterium AL-N1; assembly: GCA_013122435.1. GTDB lineage: Bacteria > Chloroflexota > Chloroflexia > Chloroflexales > Roseiflexaceae > AL-N1. Next base: position 120,761 of record WYDT01000009.1, on the reverse strand, counting down.
CAAAAGGATCGAGCACCGGCTCAAACCAGGAAGCCACCGGACGATCACGACCATCGGGCTGAGCTGAAATATACGCCCCAACCTGTTCATATCCCTCACCCCAGCCAATCGGCAGAATCCGTGCAGCCACTCCCCCACCACCAAACAAGGGGTTATAGTACACAATCGCATATGGATGGTACCAGACGAGATTAACTGTCAGCAAAACCAACCCAGCCATCAACAGCATGCGACCTTGCAGTTGCAGTGCGTGCTCAGAAACAGATCTGCGTGTAGCGAACCATTGCCGCACAGTATCAAACAACCACACCCAACCAGCAGCAGCGAACAGACAAAGAACAGGAAAAATGGGGAGCAGATAGCGGTCAAACTTCTTGGGAAGGAAGGTCAGCGTGCCTGCAAAAAGAAGGACAAAGATAGCCAACAACCCGACGACATAGGGCATTCGCACCCCTTTTTGTCGCCATGCCATCAGCACACCGACCAGACCAAGCACTAGACCGAACAACATCCACGGGGTGGTACGCAAGGCCAATACCGCCACGTAAAAGAATGGGCCGGGATCATCAACAGTTTGCCCCCAGAAGAAATTCCCCCATCCGTGCGGTGAACCACCCTCCGAAGTCGCTTGATGCACAATGCGATCAATGGCACCACCAAGGTTGACCCAGAGCGCAGGCCACAACGCAAACCACGTAGTCATGGCAATCCCACCACAGGCCCACAACGCGCCACCCACAACGAGCCATGAGGCAAACAACTCACGTACTGTTCGCGACCCTCTATGGGCAAAGATGCGCCAACCACTGGCAACCGCAATCAGACCAATCATCGGCACCAGAATGATCGAAGGTGATTTTGTGAGCAACGCCAACCCAGTCGCTATGCCTGCCAGCACCAGCGCCCCCCAATCAATTCGTTGTTGTACATCAGGAGGGTTGGCCAAAAACGCAACTAGCGCCGCCAACAACGCCACATTGATAAACGACGTCAGTAACGCATCTAAGTGCAAGAGCTGCGAGTGAGCTACCAGAAACGGCTCGGTAGCCCAGAACAACACTGCTATCAGGGCAATTCGAAGGTCCACCAGGCGAACGAGCAACCCATAAACCACTGCAACACAGAATGCAGTCACCAACGCAACAGGCAAACGCAACAACCAACGGAACAGCGCCGGATCAGCGCCATCCACCAAACCAGCAGCAACAAGACCATTGTGGATCAACACACCTGTTGCACCAAGCCACATCGTGGTCACACCAGGATGCCCGATCACATTTGTCGCAGCATAATCACCTGTACGCACCGCTTCGAGAAACCGTTCTGATCGATTAAACCAGTGAAAGGCTTCATCAACCGTAACAAACTGACCCTGGGTAGCGCGTGGGATGAGGGCCAGCAAAAAAACCACGACGATGATGAAAGGTGTTCGTAGTAGCCAGGAAAATGTGCTTTTTTGTGGTTGATATTGGGATGTTGCCAGCGGTGTTATCTTATTCATCAGACATTCATAATTCACTGGATAACGCATCTGTTTGCGGCGCGGAAGGCGTGTTGAGATCAGCACCACCAAACAAGATGATCAATCCACCCAGAATACTAACCAACAAACGAACACTAAACACCAGAAGTGCTAATGCTACGGCCTCTGGCTGACCACTACCTACTTGCGCCAGATACAGTGTAAAAACAACCTCGCGGACTCCCAGATTATTGAAGAAAAATGGTGCCAGACCCAGAATGTCAGTGATAGTAACCATCAAAATATAGATCAACAATGGTACATAGGTAAAATCAAGACCAATGGCCCATCCACATACAATATTCATACCAATCCAGCATGCTTGAAACAAAAAAGACATCCCCATCACTGAAGCAAACGCACCACCACGTGGAGCATAATCGGACAATGCTTCGGCTATACGCTGAAGTGGGCGTCGGATGAAGTGGGGGAGGTACGACCCGAACAATTGTAGGAGTTGTGGCGCCATCAGCGAAAATACCAGAGCAAAGACAGCAACTACCCCAAAACCAACAGTCAGCCACCGCCACAAGGGCTGTGTATCGATATGTTCCCCGCCACCAAAATAGCTTATTACTATCGCGGCACTGGCAATGATACTCAACGCCAGAAAACCCGTGAGTCGTTCCAGAAAAACAGAAGCACTGGCCTGGCTCAAACTCCCAATACGACGATTGAGTTGTGCCACACGCAGCGCGTCACCACCTACGCTGGTGGGCAAGAAATTATTGGCAAATTGCCCTGCGAGATAGGAGCCTAGCAACCACCGGTAGGAAAGCACATGGCCACGAACGCGCAACAGCATGCCCCACTTGGCAGCACTCACGGCTACTCCCACAAATTGGAGCACAATGGCACCAACCAGCAGCAGCGGGCTTACACGACGCCACTCTTCCCAAATGAGCGCCGGTTGTGCCTGCCAGATCAGGTACGTCAGTAGTCCTCCGCTTATCACCAGACGTAATGGCATCCACAAACGACGCCAGGGCATAGATCACCTCAACCATAGTGCAAATATCTGAGGCGTTATTATCTCCGAGATTGATATGATATGCAACATGGTGCTTGATCAGGTACAATTGTCATTCAATCGTTGGAACGTATGATTACAAAAACTCCAACATGTATTACAATTGGAAACATACAATTTAAGCAGAACTTATATTTTAACCAAATAAATACTTTTATGTTATGAAACTATGTGATTGCGCAATGTTTGTTGCTCAACCACATACGAACACTTTATGACAGTGTCTCAAGAGATGTAAGTTGACAATAGCAGTCAACATACAAGTTGAACCAAGCACTATAGTCACATATAAGGAATAAACACATGACGTCTGCCGGACCGGTTAACATTTCCCTGTTTTGTCTCCTCAAAGAAGAACTTGGTGAAGTATTTACCCCTATCCAGTGTACTAAAGCAACTCTTGTGCATCTTTCACATACACTGGAAGATCTCATCTTGAGCCAAAATCTGCCTGCGGTCCTCTTCACCGGGTTTCAAGAGTCGTCACATTGGCGCAAAGAGACTGAGCGTTATCGTGCCATAGCCAATGTTGCTCAACAGGTGTGTATTTTTGCCGGGGGGACGCTACCACCAGAAAGTCATGCGAGTGAATTACACGTTACCCTCAGTGGCGATGATCCCCTACGACAAGAGTGGTTTGTCCTGATCCTTTGTTCACAATTTGCCGCGTTGCTGTGTGGGCAAGATCGAGCAGTTCCAGTCCATGAAGAAGCATTGCGCCAATTTGAAACCATCTGGAGTTTTGAGCCAATGGTTATTAATCGCGTAGTTGAACTATTGGAAGGAGTCGTTGCAAAATATCGACCAGATCGACTGGCAGCATTACAAGAGGCTCGTGTCGCATATCCTCCCAAAGCGCCCGACCCAATTATCATGACCAAATTCACGAGTGAGATCATTCGTTTTGAAGAAACTCTTAATCAAAAATTACATCAAACCACAGCGATGCTCACCGATCAACTGCACTGGCGTGAGGATCTGACTGCCACGTTAGTCCATGACATGCGTACACCACTACAAGGTGTCGCGTTAGCGCTTGAACTGTTGCGACATGAAGAAGAGTTCAACCATGCGACATTCCAGCACCTTCTAGCAATGGCAAAGCGTGGAACAGACAATCTCTTAGATCTCGTCCAACTCATTCTCGACACCAATAAGCTCTCCGTAGGGAAAATGAATATCCTGTGGAAACCACTCCAACCCAACACCCTCATAACTGAAACAACGGAGACTCTACAGCCATTACTCGCAGATCGGAATATCCAGCTTCAAATGTACATTGATCCACGCATATCAATCGTGTGGGGTGATGAAGGATTGCTTGGCAGAGTTGTACAGAATCTCACCAGTAATGCCATCAAATACACCAGCCGCAATGGACACATTGACATGAAAGTTGAGTTGGCACCCACAGCAGACATGATTGAAATACGCATGCAAGATAATGGCCAGGGCATCGACGCAGTAGCATTACCACATATATTCGACCGCTATTACCGAGCACCAGGTGATAGTCAGGTTGGTAATGGATTGGGGTTGTATTTTTGCCGATTAGTAGCAGAAGCGCATGGTGGCTCGATTCGTGCAGTAAGTCAGCTCGGTATTGGCACAACGATCACATTCACTTTACCGATCAAGCCACCTTTATAAATCTCAACCAGCACCAGTGTTGTATACAACAGCACATCAATGTTATTCATTCATACTTTCTAAAGCAAGTGCGACGCCTCCAATAGCTACACTATCAAAACCCAGCATAGATGAAACCAATGGTGTCGAACGTTCGACTTCCCACACCATATAGTCGTGCATGTGACTGGTAATCGAACTAATGAAAGAATCGCCACCGATCCGCACCACAATTCCTCCGAGAACAATCATTTCTGGATCAATCAAGGCAGTGATCTGAGACAGACGTGCGGCAAGGACATCTGTTGTTTCCGCAATCACCTGTTGCCCAATGGAATTATCGCTAAAAATGTCCTTCAGGCTATCTGTTTGCAATCCCAGCGCATCCGCACGCTGAAGCAGACCACGAATTGATACACGTTGCTCAAGGGTTACTGGCGATTGCTCTCCATGCAGCCGATCAATGGGGGCAATAAGTGCATGTCCTATCTCACCTGCAGTCGCCGTGGCACCATGGTACAATCGACCATTAATAACCAGACCGCCACCAACACCGCTACTGAGATGCAGATAAAAGAGATTTTGCACATCACGGCCCACGCCAAAAGTGGCTTCAGCTAAAGCGATCAGGTTTGCATCATTATCCACCAATGTGTCAGCGCCAAAAGCTGCTTCGATACGCTCACGTAGTGGAAATTGTTCCCACCCTGCCAAACGCGGTGATAACAACACCACACCACGCCGCACATCAACAGGCCCACCAAACCCAACACCCACCCGCACCAGGCGGTTCAGATCCACATGATGTTCAGCTAACAGCTCACGTGCCAAATCTATCATGCCTGACACAAGCACTTCGGCCTGATCAGACGAAACTTCACGGTGCATACTGGCATAGGTATGCTTTTGTAAATCTATTAAAGCTGCTCGTAGGCCATAACTACCAATATCAAGGCCTAAAATGTAGCCTTGCGAACCTAGGATACCCCATTTATTATGGGATAATCGCTCTTCCACCATAGCTTGCGGATTACTCATAGAGGGCTCCTTTGTGTCTACAACTTGCAAGGAGGTATGTTGGGTGGATATATGGCATTATAGCATACTCTGAAAAGTAACCACATGGTACTGGCGGCTCACGCCACTAATGGACCATTAATCATCTGCTACATCAGGGTCAGGTTGTACTTTACGATAATACGTAACCCCCATTGCGATACCGAAACAAACACATCCCAATGCTAAAATATCTACCAAAACATTGGAGGATTGTTGTTCTGGCGTGGGCATTGCAGCTGACACGCTTAATTCCACTGGCTTAGTTGGAGACGGCACAATATCTACCGCAGGATCATCCTGCGTTGGGCCAGTATAGAGTGTTCCTGGTGTGGCCATAATGTATGGTGCAGATCCTGGCAGTTGACCAAACACCGATAACGGCATACGTGGTGTAGGACGGGGCAGGTCTGGTGATGAAACACCATCTAATTCACGCAACACCACAGGAGCAGACTCTGCATCAACAACAAATGCATCATCACCCACTGCTCCTATGCTCACGAGAGGGCGATTGGCTTCTCCTGGTGAAGGATTACATCCCTGTACCCACACATTCTCAGGATATCGACAATAGCTGATATCCCTTATACTCTCTGTGTAACTAAATGTATCTACCACTACGCCATTAGCATCGATTAGACGAATCTCATCACCACCATTGTTAAACAATGCATACGATAGGGTGAAGGTTAACAAACCATGTGCTGGTACAATACTATCCGATGGTAACGTATAAGGCGCTCCACCGCTTGCACCATCATCGATAGACCAACCACCAATATCTATTGCCACATCACCAGTATTTATCACTTCGATCCACTCTGCATTAAACACATCCCCTGGTGCTGGTAAAAACTCATTAATCAGGATAGAAACCTGCATTTGATCAACTGATGTGTTTCTTTCGTTAACCGCGCTAAGATACTCCTCCGATACTTCAGCAACATCATCAACACTTTGTGTGTTTGCGGGGATATTGGCACCACCAGGTGAGGTGGTGCTGTCATACCACGAGCCATCGGTAGAGCGACTACGGCTTATATCAGCCGTAGAGGTATCATAACTGGTCTCATCGATCACCAGGCCATCAGGTCGAATGAGGCGCACACTATCGCCACCATTGTTGAGCAAAGCGCCTGGCAGATAGATCATAAGGTACGCTTTTGAGTCAATCGTTGTCCCAAATGGCATCGTGTAAGGTGAACCACCACCATCACCATCGTCTAGCTTCCACCCAGCAAGGTCAACCGTGTTGCTGGTCTCGTTGTAAAGTTCGACCCACTCCTGTTCATAGAGTTCACCTGGATTCGCGAGAAATTCATTTAAGATGATGCCGGTTGCATATGCGTGTTGCTCTGTTCCGACAACACTTAGCGCGGTCAATGTGGGTGTCCGTGTTGCTGTGGGTGTCCGTGTTGCTGTGGGTGTCCGTGTTGCTGTGGGTGTTTTGGTGGGACTAGGCGTCTTCGTTGGTGTTGAGGTCTTCGTGGGGCTGGGCGTTTTACTCGGTGTTAACGTTGGCGTGGATGTGGCGGTCGGTGTAATTGGGCGTGGGTTGGCCCCACCTGGTGATGCCGATCCAAAATACCACGAGATCCCATAGTCAATACGACAATAGCTCAAACCCGACACTGCTCGCCCATAGTTTATCTCGTCGACTACCACTTAATCTGGGCGAAGCAACTGTACCACATCACCACTATTATTCAGGATATTTGATGACAGCTCAACGACTAAAAAACCACCCGGTTCTATGTAACTTCCTTCAGGTAAGACATACGGCGATTGACCTCCCGAACCATCGTCGATCAACCATCCTGATATAATCGCACTCGTTGAAGCACTATTGTATAACTCGACCCACTCACTGCCCTGTTCAGGTGCCGGCATAAATTCGTTGATGATAAGACCCTGTGGATAGGGCGTGGACGTTGGCAGTACTGTTGCAGTGTTGGTTGGCGTTGTTTCCGTTGGTGAGGGTATTAACGTCGCAGTTGCAATAGCAGTTACTGTCTCTTCAGGAGATATCGTTGTTGGGGCTTGCGCTTGATTCCACATGCCCGCCGTCGGCAATCCCTCAAAACCACAATCGTCACTCCCATCTGGTATACAGGCATAACTCGCACCTTTTGTCGTACGATCATAACCACGATAACTCACCACATAGCCATCTAAATCGAGTAATTGCACGGCATCTGCGCTGGAGTTGTTGAGCATAGCTGATGTTAACGAAATAACGAGTAGACTATGTGCCGGGACAATGACGCCAGCATCAATAGCCGTATGGTTGCCTTCTGTAGTATTATCATGTAATGTCCAACCTGATAGATCAACATCAAAAGGGTTTGGATTATAAAGTTCAACCCATTCGTTACCAGACTCTGGGTTAGGCATAAACTCATTGATGTGCATTGTTGCTGTGGACCTTTTGCCAGATATGATTGTGACATCAAGTAGCAGCATAAACAACAGCAGGGCAGACGACCAGAGGGTGAAACGAAAGTTCATAGCAATGGCTCCATACCACATTAATCGTATGTACAAATACAGAGGGCTATACCCCTGGGGGGTAATCTGGAATACATCGCGAAATAAAAGTTTGTGCTATCATGATCAGGTATGAAAAATAATTCTCACTACGTAGTATCGCACAGATAATGCTTAATCAACAATAGAGGAGCACGTGCATATGCATAGCAAAATCGTAATTATTGGATCAGGGCCAGCAGGTTTGACTGCAGCGCTCTACGCAGCGCGGGCAAATCTTGAGCCACTTGTTATTCGCGGTCTTCAGCCAGGTGGCCTTATTGCCACGACCAGCGAAGTGGAAAACTATCCAGGGTTTCCTGAGTCGGTTGGTGGGTTTGAGTTAGCACAAAAAATGGAAGAGCAGGCTGCACGCTTTGGCACCAAATACATGGATGCACTGATCGAGTCAGTAGATTTTTCACACCGTCCCTTTACGCTGACTACTGATGGTGGCGAACAGGTCACAGCAGACACCGTTATTCTTTCGACGGGCGCCTCACCCCGCAAACTTGGTGTACCAGGCGAAGAAGAGCTAGCTAACCGCGGCGTCTCATACTGTGCCACCTGTGATGGCTTTTTCTTCCGTAACAAGCGTGTCGTTGTGGTTGGCGGCGGCGATAGCGCATTAGATGAGGGGCTCTTCTTGACCCGCTTCGTTGATGAGCTTGTCATCATCCATCGACGCGATAAATTGCGTGCCGATCCGATCCTACAGGAACGGGCATTTGCTAATCCAAAGGTGCGCTTTGTCTACGACTCAGTCGTCACTGAAGTACTGGGAGACGATAAAGTAGCTGGTGTGCGGATCAAGAATCTTAACACAGATGAGGAAAGCATACTGGAAACAGATGGTGTTTTCCCTTATATTGGCCATATACCAAACACCCAAGTATTCACTGGTCATATCGATATGGATGATGGTGGGTACATCCTAGCCGACGAACGCACCCGCACAAACATCCCTGGTGTCTACGCTGCTGGTGATGTCGTTGATCAGATCTATCGTCAGGCTGTTACAGCAGCAGGCGATGGCTGTAAAGCAGCGATGGAGGTTACCTGGTTCCTTGACGCCGAAGAACATGTGCCGCAAAAGACCCAGGAAGAGGTAGTTCCTTCAACCGCATAGATATACAACGAATAGCATCAACTATAAAACGGGAGCCATCAGTGTAGGCTCCCGTTTTGCATGGATCAAACAATATGTTAATGCGCACACACAGGCTTTAGCGACTGGCCCAGAGCATACCACGCCGTACCATTTCGCGTGCTTCCGGCACATCAAAGTCTGCCGCGACATGACCAAGTGAGCAGTAGGAGACACGTCCCTTGCCCCACATGCGCGTCCACACAACCGGCATCACACACCCTTCGACCCACGCAGTATGCTCATCACTAAATGTTGTTGTCGCTAATACCTGATTCGATGGATCGACATGCATGTAATATTGCTCAGAGTGCATCATAAAATCCGATAGTCCAGCAGTAATAGGATGGTCGTGATTCGTGATATTGACCTTGTAATCGATAATATTGCCAGGATGTGCGACCCATTGCCCCCCCACCATAAATTGGTAGTTGGTATTGTTACGGAAGGAATCACCCATACAGCCATGCCATCCAGCCACACCCACGCCACTGGCAATGGCATCAAGCAATCCCTGTTCCTGTTCTGGTGTGATGGTCCCCATCGTCCATGCTGGGACAATAAGATCAAGTAAATGGAGTTTATCCGTAGCAAGGTAACTGTCAAGTGTGTCAGACAGTTCCACGGTAAAACCCTCTTTACGCAGACACGCAGCGAACACATTGGCAGACTGTTCTGGCTCATGGCCTTCCCAGCCACCCCAAACGATAAGTGCTGATTTCATAACACCACCTCTGTGTGGTTATAAAGAGCGTATTTATCTGCATCATACCACAGCATCCTCCATCCAGATGTTATGTATCAAGAGAATAAAGATGAGTCTCTGTAACATCAAACACCACTGGTAGCATCACAAAAATGCAATACAATAGCCCAGATATCGTTATCAAAGACTCGAACCAGAAAATACTCTACCGTATCATTCAAATCGACATTGTGCAATCAACAGCATATCATCTGCTCATCATTTTGTAGCGTGGTATCATGTGCGACATGTTTGAAAGCCTGAATGCGCTTTTAGTTCACTATCAGGCTGATTGACCAGAATAAGGATGTGGTGATTATAAACATGGAAGTTAAGTTTACCCCATGGCGCATGGCATATATCAAACGATCAGACACTGAACAAGATGAGGGGTGTATTCTTTGCGCGAAAGGCAGGGAAGCGCCTTCAGAAGACAATCTCGTCCTATTTCAAGGCCATTCGTGTTATGTCATTATGAACCTGTATCCGTATAACACCGGACATCTGATGGTTGTCCCATACGAACATACGGCTGACTTACCGGGTCTCGACTCAGCCATCGCTCAGGAATTATTTGACTTGACCCGTAGATGTATTCCTATTCTCGAACAAACATTTGCGCCACATGGATTTAACACCGGCATGAACCTGGGTCGTACTGCCGGTGCCGGAATTGACGAACACCTACATATGCACATCGTTCCTCGCTGGAATGGTGATACAAATTTTATGCCGATTGTTGGTGGCACCAAACTTATCCCTGAAGCGCTTGACCAGAGCTATCGAAAACTCAAACCACACTTTGATGATTTAGCTAATACAGTACAATAAGCCTACGGTATAGAACATTCACTACAATCACTCACTTGTGTACGTGTTGTTTTGTTCCTACTCAAAGGAAACCCAATGCCAGACAATCATTCACAAACTATAACAATAGATGGTATTGAATTAGCCCTCGTGGTAGAACGAAAGTCCGTCAAAAATATCAACGCTCGCTTACGTGATACAACGCTCTCGGTAAGCGCACCAACCAATGTCTCACAACGTGTTCTGGATAGCGTTATACCCGTCCTGGCACGTCGCCTGGTACGTCGTGCACGCGCCCGTCAGGTGAATGCTGAAGAAGATGCACTAGCACTTGCAAATAAGATTGCGGCACGGTTCGCGAATCCCCCACAGGTGGCCAGCGTACAATTTGTAACGACACAACAGGGACGTTGGGGTAGCTACAGCACCAAGACACAGACCATCAGGTTACACGCTGCACTTCGTGAGATGCCACGCTGGGTACTCGAAGCCGTCGTTGCTCACGAACTCGCCCACGTTGAACATCCTGATCATTCACCAGCCTTCTGGTCTCTACTACGCCAGGTCTGTCCCAAAACCGATCAGGCACAGGCCTTTCTTGCAGGAGTAAGTTGGCTCAGTCATCACTGGCCTACGATACCACCTGTTGAACGTACCCTGCTGATGGGAATGGATAGCAGCAATGACACACAGGAGTGATGCTATCGATATGGGGAGAATATCATCTCTGTTGAATTTCACGGAGCAGTGATGGCCGAATCACAACATGGTATGTTTGTCCCAGCGAATCACGCCCGTATTGAAATACGTGTCGTTAATTCGCGGTTTATTGGCAACGTAGCCCCCACCACAACCGTTGAGGAGGCCAAAGCTTTTATTGCCAGCATTCGAGCAGAAATGCCTGATGCAACACACCACGTCTATGCGTATAGCATCGGCCATGGTGCCAGCACAACTCAGGGAATGAGCGACGATGGTGAGCCATCCGGGACGGCGGGACGGCCAGTGCTCTCCGTCGTGCGCGGTAGTGGGTTAGGCGATGTGGCTGTGGTTGTTACACGCTATTTCGGCGGCACATTGCTCGGAACGGGCGGCTTGGTTCACGCCTATAGTGAAGCCGCAAAAGAGGTGCTGGCTATTGTGCCGCGTGAGCAGAAAATTGAGCGCCGCACAATCCTCTTTACTGTGCCATACGCAGCCTATGAACCCGTTCAACGACTCATAGAAGCACATATGGGTGTCGTAGAAACGGAAGACTTCACCACCGATGTGACGATTGATCTGGCACTACCGCTTATAGAGCTAGACGCATTTAGTCACGCCATTCGAGAACTAACAGCAGGCCGGGCTCAGATCATCGTTCCCGATCACGATGACGCATAATCACACCACCTGCAACACCTGTTCACGATACTCCGGCGAAACAGACCGCAAACGTTCAATCAAGGCTGGCAATGTTTCGAGCACATAATCGATATCAGCGCTTGAGATATCTTTCCCCACCGTAAAGCGCACCGAGCCAATCGCCTGCTCATGAGGCAACCCCAAGGCAAGTAAGACGTGAGAAGCTTCGAGCGAGCCACTGGTACAGGCTGAGCCACTCGAGGCTGCAATATGATGCTGCTCGAGGAGCAATAGCACACTCTCACCCTCGACATACTCAAATGCGATATTGGCATTATTTGGTAAACGCTGCGTTGGATGACCATTCAATGTCGTATAGGGGATGGTCTCCAGCACGCCCTGTATGAACTGGTCACGCAGCGCCGTGCAATGGACTACATACGACTCGCGGCGCTCTTCAGCAAGCTGCAACGCAGTGGCCATACCAACGATACCAGCGATATTCTCTGTCCCGGCACGACGTTGGCGCTCCTGACCACCACCATTGATCTGTGGTAGCAACGGTGTTCCACGACGAGCATACAAGATACCAATACCCTTAGGACCATACACTTTATGTGCAGCGAGCGTGAGCAGATCCACATTGAGACTATCAACGTCGAGTGGTAGTGAGCCAGCCGCCTGAACAGCATCGGTATGGAGTGGCACACCATGCTCGCGACAGATAGCTCCCAACTCAGCTAATGGTTGAACAATACCGATTTCGTTATTTCCATACATAATAGAAACCAGTACTGTGTCTGGTCGTAATGCAGAACGTAAATCATCGGGGCGTACCAAACCATCAGCATCAACCGACAGCACCGTGGCTTCAAAACCAAGTGTTTCAAGATACTCTACAGCATGAAGCACCGCATGATGCTCAATGGCAGTAGTGATAACATGGGCCCCTTTACCAGCCTGTCGTTGAGCGAGAGCAACGCCCTTCACCGCAAGATTGTCAGACTCTGATCCACCACCGGTAAAAATGACTTCTTTCCGATTAGCACCCAGTACGGCAGCAACGGTCTCACGTGCATCATCAAGAGCAGCCAGGGCAGCACGGCCAAATTGATGAATACTGGAGGGATTACCAAATTGCTGGGTAAAGTAGGGCAACATAGCGGCAATGACCTGCTCATCGACAGGCGTCGTCGCCGCATGATCGAGGTAGATAGTATGCTTGGTCATGTGGTTTCCTGACATGCGTGGTGTGTTTTCACAGCAATCCATAAGCATGTGTTTACTAGAGTTTATACCTTCCTGAAAGGTTATATTCAAACGTAAAGTTAGTAACCTGTACTATTGTAGCACTCTGCTCTTGTGTCCGTCAAACCTGATACGACTTTCCCAAAACCATACAATGCTTATTGGAGTACACAACACACAATAGGTAACTCTATTAATATCAATAACATTATGCATAAGGGGACGTTGTTGCCTGAGTCGCCGGGTGAAGCTCGATTGCCTCATCAATACGCCAACACGCCGCCTGGTGTCCATCATCATAATCGACCATTGGCGGTTCTTCCTCAGTACAGCGAGAAATAGCGATGGGGCAACGCGTATTGAACCGACATCCACTCGGGGGATGAAGCGGACTCGGCACATCTCCCTCAAGGAGAATCCGTTGACGTTTTTTCTCAATCCTGGGATTAGGAATTGGCGCTGCCGACAGCAATGCCTTCGTGTAGGGATGCAACGGTTGTTTATACAATTGGCGACTCGGCGCCAACTCCACAATTTTGCCAAGATACATCACTGCTACACGATCACTGATATGTTTCACAACAGCAAGACCGTGGGCAATAAAGAGGTAGGTCAAACCCAGTTTCTTCTGAAGCTCTTGCAGTAAATTGAGCACCTGCGCCTGAATGCTGACATCAAGCGCGGAGACAGGCTCATCACACACAACAAACCGTGGTTCTACTGCCAGCGCACGGGCAATGCCAATCCGCTGGCGCTGCCCACCAGAGAACTCGTGTGGGTAACGGTTAACAAAGTACGGATTAAGCCCAACCAACTCAAGCAGTTCTTGTGTACGCTGGCGTATAGCAACCTTGTCCTGACGTAAATTGTGGACACGGATCGGCTCACCAATAATACTACCAACAGTCATTCGTGGATTGAGTGAGGCATACGGGTCCTGAAAGACAATTTGCATCTGACGACGCATAGCACGTAGCGCACTACCACGGATTCTGGTCAGATCAGTCTCGCCAAAATACACCTGACCTGATGTAGCACGTTGCAATTGCAGAATGGCACGTCCGGCAGTCGATTTGCCACACCCACTCTCCCCGACCAGTCCCAGCGTCTCACCTGGTTGAATGTCGAAAGATATCCCATCTACGGCCTTTACCGAGCCAAACTGCCGTTGAAATATAATACCGGTGGTCACTGGAAAATGCACTTTCAGGTCGTGCACACGCAGGATCGGTTGACCCTCTGTACTATTTTCGTGCACTGTCATAGTGTTTTAACCTATCGTTTTGCTATCATCTCCTCTCACGATACAATCATGATGCAATCACACGATCCGATTCACTGATCCCGTGGATCGAGCGCATCACGCAAACCATCACCAATAAAGGTGAACGCCAGCATGACAATAGCTATACAAGAGGCCGGGAACAACAGCATCCACGGACCACTGCTCAAACGAGAAATCCCCTCCTGCAGCATGACACCCCAACTGGTGGGGAAGGGGTTGCTCGGATCGACAGATGGACGCATGCCAGCCCCAAGAAATGTGAGCGTTGCCTCGGCGAGAATGGCGCCGGGGATAGCAAAAGAGACAGCAACAATGATAGGTGCTAACGTATTGGGCAAAATATGCTTCAGAATGATTTGCCGTGTTGGTATGCCAAGGGCACGTGCTGCTTCGATAAACTCTTTTTCCTTAAGCGACAATACCTGACCTCGTACAAGACGCGCAAGACCTGTCCAACCTACGATTGCCAAAGCCATAAAAATAAGCAAAAGCCCATTGAATGTTTGCCCCAGCCAAGTCTCCCGCAAGGCAACCGAGATCGAAATAATAAAAAGTAAATCTGGAAAGGCATACACGATGTCGGTTATCCGCATAAGCAAATTATCTACCCGACCACCCGCATATCCGGCAATAAGACCGATGGGAACACCAATACAGATCACAATGATGGTAGGAATTAATCCGACAATAATAGATACCCGCGTTGCATAAATAAGCCGTGAGAGTTGATCACGACCTAGTCCATCAGTACCCAAAGGATGCTCTGGAAGTGGCGCAGTTGATGCTGTGGCATCGGTGACCCAGAAGGGCTGACGTAAGCTATTACCCGATTCCTGTACAACAGGATTATGGGGCGTCAACACAGGAGCAAAAATAGCGACCAAAATCAGCAAAACAATAATAATCATGCCCCCAACCGCAGCGCGGTTGCTAATCAATCGTCGCCATGCATCCCCCCATAAACTACGTGGCTTACGTGAAAGTATGGTATCAGAAGTGCTTTGAATAGGTTGTGCCGATGTCGTCATAGAATACCTGTTACTATTTTACATTTATGTAGAAACGAACGCCTTATTTGAGGCTAATTCGAGGATCTACAATACCATATGCAAGATCAACCAGCAGATTAGATAATGAAAGGATGAAGGTATAAATTAAAGCTCCCCCAATAATCATAGAGTAATCACGTTGACCAATAGCTTGAACCAACTTTAAGCCCATGCCCGGAACATCAAAAATAAGCTCAACAAACAGAGTACCAGTGAGGAAGGCTGCGATCAGTGGCCCCATGATGGTCACCACTGGCAACAAGGCGTTACGCACGACATGACGCCAGATGACCACTTGTTCAGCCAGACCTTTAGAATGAGCTGTTCGTACATAGTCCTGTCTTTTTACCTCTAAAACACTTGAGCGTGTCAGACGCGCAATATAGCCCATACTTGCCAAACCTAGCGCAAAAGAGGGTAAGACCCACGGTTTGATCGGGTCATCCCAGTCAGGAATGACAGTAAACCATCCCAG
The DNA here is from genome assembly GCA_013122435.1 of Chloroflexi bacterium AL-N1. GTDB lineage: Bacteria > Chloroflexota > Chloroflexia > Chloroflexales > Roseiflexaceae > AL-N1. The sequence continues at coordinate 104,892 of WYDT01000009.1, read as the reverse complement.
CCAGCTTGCAAAAATAACAATAAACATGATTGAGACCACCAGTGTTCCCAACGCAACAAATGAGGTTGCAAAGAACAGCGAGAAATAATCAACCCAACTATTCTGTTTGAGGGCTGCTACGACACCAAGTGGAATGCCAAAGACAATCGCAATAAGTAAGGCTTGCGCTCCCAATCGGGCTGAGTAATAAAAACGACTGGGATTATCCCGTGATCCCTCAAATAGCTCTTGTTGGACAGTGCGCTGACCACGAGAAGCATAGGTTGGCCCCAGGTTCCCACCAATAGCGCCCCAGACAATATTGCGTTCTCCTGTCTCGGAATTGGTCTCAATATCAAAGAACATATAACGGGTAAACTGGCGCCATATTGGCAGATCCATACCAAAGCGCTCACGCAAGACCTGTTCCGTACCTGCTGGCATACGCCGTCCTGTTTCAGCGCGGCCAGCATCAAATGGCCCCCCCGGTGTCAGCTGAGCAATGGTAAAGGTAATCAGGCCAACACAGAAAAGCACTGGAAAAAACCAGAGTATGCGTCGGATAATATACTGAGTCATCATGCGCTCCGCAGATAGTGTATGTCAGAACAATACTAGCGGCGAAAGTTTTCGACTTCCGCCGCTACAATCACCGTCTTATGGTTCGACCGTGATGTTGGGTAAATTAAAGAAGCCTGGGAAGGTGTCTAAAGGTGACGTTGTCTCAGTTGTAATGCCAGAGACATACGACTTAGCCAATCCTTTCGGCTCACGATAATACAAGAAAACAACTGGTGAGTCCGCTAACAGAAGCTCATTAGCCTGAGCATAGAGTTCGAGACGTTCTGCCTGATCTAATGAGATGTCAGCTTCATCCACTAACGCATCAAACTCCGGGTTCGAGTAGCCAATGTCGGCAGCAGAGGAACCACCGGTGCGGAACACGGCTGACAGGAAGTTTTGTGGATCAGGGTAGTCGGGTCCCCATCCCAGAATAATCATCTGTGGATAGGTCTCAGGGTTTTTGGTAAGTTCAGTAAAGGCGGTCGAATCAACCGGATCAAGACCTACCTCAATCCCCAGGTTTTCACGATACTGATTAGCAACCCATTCAAAAATCTGCTGTGTACGGGCATTTTGCCCATAGGTAATCGTAATAGGTGGTAACCCTTCACCATTAGGAAATCCAGCATCAGCCAATGTTTGTTGGGCTGCTTCAGGATCAAATTCCCATGTAATTTCATCTGTATGTCCGGGAATACCTGGTGGAATAAATGAGTAGGCAGGCCGTCCGATACCACCTTGCATATCTTCAATGAACGCTTCGCGATTGATCGCCTGGGCAAAGGCTTGACGCACTCCCTGATTATCAAATGGGGGGATAGCATTGTTAAAACCAACATAGAAAGTAGCATCCACACCACGTTGATAAAGTTCAGCACTCAAAACCGGATCACCCTCGATAACCGGCAAATCATCACGAGTAACACGATAAAGATCTAACTCGCCGTTTTGATAGGCCTGGAAAGCCACCTGTGGCTCATTGATCATGAGCATCTCTACACCCTCAAGCTGCACTGGACCAAGTGGACCATTGTAGTTGGGGTTGCGTTCCCACACAATGCGGCTATCATGTTCCCACTCGGTCATGATGAAAGGACCATTCCCAATATACGTCTCAGCATCATACCACCAATCCTCACCACCTGCCTCAACATCTTCCTCACGAACCGGTGCACCAATCCAGAGAGCCGCCATACCCAGGAAGTACGGAGTTGGTCGGGTAAGTCGAATTTCGAGTGTCAAATCATCAATTGCTGTTACAGCAACGCCATCACGAAGGGTCTCTAAATCAAGCCCCTGTGCTTCTTCAACAGTTAACAGATTACCTTCTGCATCAGGACAGCCTGTCACTGCATACTCTGCATAACCCTCAATAATGCGACATGACAGGTATTGATACTCACCAGCTACCTCAGGATCTGCCAAACGCTTCCAGGCATACTCAAAGTTGGCTGCGGTAAGCGGTGTTCCATCAGAATACTGTGACCCTTCACGAAGTTTAAAAGTATACACTAGGCCATCGTCTGATACTTCAACAGTTTCCGCTGCGCCAGGAATAGGCTCCATATCGAGGTTGAAGCTCATTAATGGTTGATAGTTCATGAGTACGACGGTATTCTCATCCGCAAAAGACGTTCTTTGTGGGTCAACAGTCGCTGGCTCATTTCCGATATTGAGACGTAGCACACCTGGCACTGCGTTAGTAGTGTCTCCGACTGGAGCTTCCTCTTCAGTAGCACCTTCTTCTTCAGTAGCGCCTTCTTCCTCAGCCGCACCTTCTTCGGTAGCTTCCTCTTCGGTCGCACCTTCTTCGGCAGCACCCTCTTCTGTGGCCTCTGTATCCGTTTCAGCAGCAGGGGCTTCTTCTTCCGTACCTGTACCTGCTTGCTCACCGCCACCACACGCAGCTAGAATGGGGATAATCAACGCAAGCAGCATAATGACTGCAAAATGTGTCGAAAAGAATTTTTTGTTCATACGAACTCCTTTCATCTTGACATGCTATAGAGAATCTGTAAAGCTAAATCGTTCTCACCCTACTTATCTGCGATATCCACCTCCTTCATGTGCTTTATCGAAGTTACAAGCAATACTCATAACACTGTATCATACTTACCAACAAACCGAGCAACTAGAGTATCACGAAGACACCTCTTCAGTGTTTTGTCTCAATTTATTGGCAGGAATAGGTGTATCTATCGAAATATCAAAAAGGCATGCTGCTCGATGTTCTGGAGCAACAATACGCAAAGGTGGCACTTGTTGATCACATCTTCCAGCAACAACATAGTCGCACCGCGGTGCGAAAGGACATGCCTCGACGAGCGTTGTCAAATCAGGTGGTAAACCACGAATAGGTGTAAGTGTCTGACTCTCTTCCTCATCGAGTCGCGGTGTCGAACGCAGTAAACCTAGTGTGTAAGGCATACGTGGATTGTCAAACAGTTCCTCTGTGGACGCCTCTTCAACAATTTGTCCTGCGTACATCACAATCACACGATCAGCCATTCGAGCAACGACACCGAGATCATGGGTAATGAGCAGCACTGATGTACCTAACTCATCTTTCAATCGATTGATCAACTCAAGGATTTGGGCCTGAATGGTGACATCAAGGGCAGTGGTAGGCTCATCGGCGATCAGCAATTCAGGATTACACGAAAGTCCCATTGCAATCATAACGCGCTGTCGCATACCACCAGAGAATTGATGCGGATAATCTTGCAAACGGCGCGAGGCAGAGGGAATACCGACCACCTCTAACAGTTCAATGGCCCGGTGGCGTGCCTCACGGCTGCTCATATGCATGTGGAGTTCGAGTGACTCCATAATCTGCCGACCAACTGACAGGACCGGATTAAGTGAAGTCATCGGGTCCTGAAAAATCATCGCAATACGGTTGCCACGAATGTGACGTAGTTCTTCCTCAGAGAGATCGAGTAACTCATCACCGACAAAGCGGACACTTCCTTCGACAATACGGCCAGGAGGTTCGGGAATCAGCCGCATGATCGACAGTGCCGTCACACTTTTACCGCTCCCACTTTCACCAACGATCCCAACCGTTTCGCCTTGATCGATATGGAAGGACACATCATTGACCGCATGAACGATTCCATCCTGCGTTGTAAATTGCACTACAAGATTACCTACCTCAAGCAATGGAGGCATCCCCAGGCTCCCTTTGATAAACCACTACTGATCGCGTGGATCAAGTGCATCACGCAGGCCATCGCCCACAAAAGTAAATGCCATCGTAATCGTTGCAACCGCAATCGCTGGTGCAATAAGCATCCAAGACTGCGACTCCCATGTTCTTGAACCATCAAGAATCATATTGCCCCAGCTGGTGGGAAAAATCGCATTCGGATTAACACTGGGACGTATACCGATGCCCAGATAGCTTAAGATCGCTTCGGTGATAATTGCACCAGGGACGATAAAAGCACCAGCAACAATAATGGGACCAAGAGTGTTAGGAAAGATATGACGAGCAATAATTTGCCAGTTACGAGTCCCAATCGCATGGGCTGCCTCAACAAATTCTTTCTCTTTAAGAGACAAAACCTGACCACGTACCAACCTTGCAACCCCCGTCCAATTAACAATCGAAAGGGTCACAAACAGGAGCACTAAACCATTGAAAAGGTTTCCAAAGGCTGAGTCTTTAAATGAAATCTGCATAATGACAAAGAAAAGCAATGCGGGAATAGCATATACGACATCGGTAATACGCATCAGAATGTTATCAACCACACCACCTACAAACCCAGCGACAAGACCAATCGTCACACCAATCAAGAGTGTGCAAACCATAGGAATAAAGCCAACGACAAGTGCAACACGGGTGCCATATATTAAGCGGCTCAACACATCTCGACCAACCGAATCGGTGCCCAAAGGATAGGTCCAAGACCCAGTACGTAGCGGATTTGCATCTTCTATCCAAGCCGCCTGACGAAAATTACCTGAGATCCGAACATCGGACTCAACAGGATTATGCGGTGCAATTATTGGGGCAAACAATGCTACAAGTAATAAGAATCCGAGATAATACAACCCTGTCATTGCCATACGATTGCGTAGTAAACGCTGCCAGGCATCACTCCATAAACTGCGCGGGGGACGAGATAGGACCAAATCTTGTTCATCAGCTTTGGATAACGTAGATGCAGAAGTTGCCATCGGATAGTCCTCCTTAGTCCCGTGCACGAATACGCGGATCGAGTACTCCATAGCTCAAATCGACCGTTAGATTAGCAAATGCAACTAACAGGGCGTAAAACAGGGTTGTTCCCATAATCATAGAATAGTCACGCGATGAAATCGATGTCACAAACTCACGACCCATACCAGGAACATTAAACACATTTTCAATAATAAAAGAGCCTGTCACCAGATTTGCAATGGCTGGACCAAGAATGGTGATAACAGGAATAAGGGCATTACGCAACATATGTCGTCCAACAACCATACGGTCAGCAAGACCCTTTGCTCGTGCCGTACGAACATAATCCTGTCGCTTTATTTCAAGCATTGATGAACGAGTCAAACGCATAATAAAGGCCATGGTACCAAGACCTAGAACCAGACCAGGCAATAGGTAAGCTGCCCCGAATCCTTCCCAGTCTTCTGGGCGTCGAATCGCTGGAATACCAAAGAATGAACTCAAAAAGATAATGAGCAACACACCAACAATAAAATTAGGAATCGAAATGCCAGCAGTAGCCACAAATAAGCTTGCATAATCAAGGGGTGAATTTTGCCTCAATGCACTGATAATACCGAGTGGGATGCCAACAATAACAGCGAAGGCAATTGCAACAATACCAACTTTTGCAGTCGTAGGGAATTTACGTAGAAGCACGCTTTGAACGTCTTCGGTACCTTTTGATTGATATGTAGGGCCAAGATCACCCTGCGCTGCACCAATAACGTAATTGAAGAACTGTGTATCTAAAAATGTACGACTCAATGCAAAGGGATTCCGTTCACCATTACTCCAAGCCAGACTCAAAGCATTAGCATTAAACCACAAAGGCTTATCCAAACCAAACTTGGCATTTAACGCGGCCTGTGTCGCGGCAGGAACAGGTTTTTCCTGATCCCAGGGTCCTCCGGGGGCCCGGTGCATCAATATGAAAGTGATAAAGGTAACTGTTAATAAGACAGGAGCGATCCAGAGTACACGTCGAACAAAGTAACCAAACATATGCGCCTCAGTGGTAAGTTTTCTGGTTGCATAACGTGCGTAATTACAACCTACAATACTGGAATATACGGGTTTCGCATCTACCGAATCAATAGTAGTAGATGCGAAACCGCCATATCGCTCAAATACTAAAAACTACTCTTCAACCGTGATGGTCAGTGGTGAAGCCCACTGCCCTGGCCAGCCTGATGGAGAGTCGGCAGCAGTACCGACATAGTTTTGTACACGAGGGTCCACCAGGAAGATATTTGATAGATTATAGGCAAAAGGACCTGGTACATCGGCAATCAGAATCTCACCAGCCTGTTCATAGAGTTGAATACGCTCCTCTTGATCAGTCGATGTATCGGCTTGCTCAATCAATGCATCAAACTCTTCGTTGCAGTATGCAACGCGCTGTGCAAAGGTGGAGTCGCAGGTCCAGAAGACACTTAACCAATTCTGTGGGTCAGGATAGTCCTGAATCCACCCACCAAAGGCCAGCATCTGCGGGAAAGTTGTGGGGTCTTTGCGGAGCGCCACGAGGGTTTTACCCTCAACAGGATCTAAGGTTACTTCAATTCCAAAAACTTCACGGAATTGCCCAGCAATCCATTCTACACGTGGCTGTGTTGCTGGATCATCGCTATTGTAGGTTAACTTGATTTCGGGCAAACCTTCTGGTCCGCCATAAGTCGACTCAGAAAGGGCTTGTAGCGCTGCGTCGGGATCATAACCAAATTGATCTGTTTCAATCGCGCCAGGAACACCTTCAGGAATCCAACTCAACGTTGGTGTACAGTCTCCATTACGAATCACTTCACAATAAGTTTCTCGGTCAAATGCATAAGAGAATGCCTCACGCACCTTCTGATCGCTAAATGGTTCAAGCGTCAGATTAAAGCTCAAGTTAAACGTTGATGCACCAGGATACACAAGCAGTTCTTCGCTAAGTTCAGCATCGGACTCAATTGAGGGCAACTGCGATGGATCTGGGGACATGATATCAATTTGACCACTACGGTACGCTTCCAGCGCAACTGAACTATCGCCCTGATAGATGTATTCTAATCCAGCGATCTGTGGAGCACCACCCCAGTAATTCTCGTTCGCTTTAAACTCAATCAACTGATCCTCTTCGATACGGGTAATCTGGAAGGGACCATTACCAACATGATTTGCTACATCCTGCCACCATGTCTCACCACCAGCTTCGATGAGATCTTGCTTGGCAGGGAAAGTCACCCACAATCCTGCAATGTACGGAAAATATGGGGCTGGGGCAGCCAAACCAACGCGCAGCGTTTGATCATCAACAGCCTCGACATCAAGCGCTGCCCGTGTTTCTTCAAGACCCGCAGTATCGGTTACTAATGTCGTAGCAAACGCCTCACAGCCAGCTACATCAAAGAGAATAGACTGATACTCACCAGCCGTGTTTGGATCACAGTTGCGCTCCATAGCATAGCGGAAATTCTCTGCCGTGATTGGTGAGCCATCACTGTAAGTCAGACCTTCGCGGATTTTGAAGGTAATTTCAGTTGCATCTTCATTGAACTCCCAGCTCTCGGCTGCCGCAGGAACAGCCTCAAGATTCTCGTTAAGTTTTGTTAGTCCTTCATAGTTCATTGCGAGAATAACAATCTCATTGGAAAATGAACTCTTCTGTGGATCAAAAACGTCAGGATATTGAGCCTGATGTATCCGCAGAATATTATCACCACTTCCCTCGGCTGCGCCCTCTTCAGCAGGCTCCTCAGCTTCCTCTTCACCTTCTGTGGTAGCTTCCTCAGCAGGCTCTTCACCCTCCGTCGGGGCTTCCTCACCTTCTTCAGTCGCGCCCTCTTCGGCGGGTGCTTCTTCTTCTACTGCGGGTGCTTCTTCTTCTGGTGATGCAGCAGGTTGGCCACCACCACAAGCAGCCAGAATAGGAATGAGCAAAGCAAACAGCAAGAAAATCGCTAAACTGTTACGTGAATTTGGCATCTTCATAAAGCATGTCTCCAAGAATAACCTGATTTCAGGAGATAAAATGACATTCAATACTTACCTACAATATACCGTTATGGTCTAGATAACCTCCTTTCTATATTCTAAACTACCAGCGACACCAGCGTAAATGCACACTCATCATGCCTTCAAATGATGGCACGAATCTATACGAATAGCTGATATCACCTATATATTGATTACTGAAAGTATCATCTCGTGTAAGACGACGCAGAATGCGACTCCACAATGACTGAGCACATACTTCCTCGTAGGTCAGTCGGGTCAATTCATTGACAAAGAGCTCGTCTACAATATCTTTCTGATGATGATCATAACCCATTATGGTTATTGCTACAATCTTGCTAGATATCTGTTAGAACGATATCGTTATACGTTTAATAGGAGAAATCGATAAACCTTTATATTGTATTACACAATGAATGCTTATTTGGTTCAATGACTGGTTTCATACTAAAGAACAGATTTTCCTGTATATCAAAGTACGCCCATAAAGTCCTACAGGGTTCATGAAAACAGACATGGTTCAGTGCCATATATATACACTTATGCACGGCTTTTGAAACGGGCATGCTCTCGCTTATGTCGCGGATCAGGAACAGGAACGGCTGCCAATAGCTCTTTGGTGTAATTGTGTTCTGGGTTATGCAGTACCCGTTCCATCTCACCCATCTCCACAATCTTACCTTTATACATCACCGCAATGTGCGAAGCCATATAGCGTGCTACTGCCAGATCGTGGGTAATATACAGATACGTTACACCTAATCGATCTGCCAGATCCTGCATAAGTTTCATAATACCCGTACGAATCGACACATCAAGCATCGAGGTTGGTTCGTCAGCTACCACAAAATCCGGTTCTATCACCAGAGCACGCGCAATGGCAATACGTTGGCGTTGCCCCCCTGACAGCTCATGTGGGAAACGAAACATGTAGGATGTAGGCGGTGACAACCCGACCAACGCCAGAATCTCTGCAACCCGCTCTTCACGCTCAAGCACATTACCAATGCCCTGCACTTGCAGCGGTTCAGCAACAGTATCAAAGATGGTCCGTCGTGGATTTAATGACTCATAGGGATCTTGAAAAATCATCTGGACATTACGGCGAAAGGCCTTAAGGGAACGACCTTTGAGCGTTGCAACATCGACGGAAGTGTCATTCAAATTGAGTTGTATATGGCCATCGGTTGGGTCTAATAGACGGACCAACATTTTCCCAGTTGTCGTTTTTCCTGAGCCAGACTCGCCCACTAGCGCAAGACTCTGACCCCGTTCAATCTCAAAATCAATGCCATCAACCGCGTGTACAAAAGATGTTGTACGACGCAACAAACCCTGGGTAAGGGGAAAATGTTTACTCAATCCAGATACTTTGATAAGTGGTTGATTACTCGCCATTGTCAAACCTCGCTACAGGGTGCCAGCAGGCGGCATAATGGCCATCGCCATGTTCTGTAAATGGTGGGACCTGTGTACGACAAATCTCGGTGGCAGCCGGGCAACGGGGATGAAACCGACATCCACTTGGTGGATCAAGCAGATTTGGTGGTTCACCTCCAAGGGTATTCAGCTCACGTTTTGGTCCCGTCACACTTGGAAAAGCAGACATAAGTGCTGCCGTATAATGGTGGACTGGTTCGTGAAAAATGGCTTCAGAACTTCCCATCTCGACCAGTTGGCCCGCATACATAATACCAATCTTATCACTGACTTCTGCAATCACCGCGATGTCATGTGAGATATAGATCATGGTCATCCCAATTTGCTCTTGCAGGATTTTCAACTCCTGAATCAAAGCATCCTGAACAATGACATCCAATGCAGTAGTTGGTTCATCAGCAATGACCAGATCAGGGTTGCAGGACAATGCCATGGCAATGACGGCCCGCTGACGCATACCGCCGCTATATTCGTGGGGATAGCGATCCATCATCTTAGGGTCAAGGCCAACCATCTCAAACAATTGGGTAATACGTTCGCGGGCCTGTTGGTAGGAGTGGACACCAAGATGAGTCTCCATAGCCTCATAAATCTGATCTCCTACTTTGTAAACCGGGTTGAGCGAATTCATCGCCGCCTGAAACACCATCGAGATATTGCGCCAACGATACTGGCGCACTTCAACCTCAGTCAGTGGAACCAGATCGACGCCGTTGAAATAGATATGACCTGCTTTTATTTCGGCATTATCGGGTAATAATTTGAGGAGACTGCTTGCAATAGAGGTTTTTCCACACCCAGATTCCCCCACCAACCCCATCGACTCCCCTTCGGCCAACTCAAAGCTGACATTATCTATGGCATAGACAGGGCCAGCACGAGTCGAGTAATGCATAGTAAGATTTTCAACTTTTAGAATCGGTTCTGCCACAATTTTACTCCACTATCAAACAAACACACCTGAGATGTGTCTGTAGAATGCCATTTAGTACGTTATCGCTTACGCAAACGTGGATTTACCACTTCGTCAAGAGCACGTCCCACTAAATAAAACGCAGCACAGAGCAATGTAATCGAAAGACCAGTGGGGAACATCAACCACCATGTCTCAAAATTCAGCAGATAGCCACTGACAGAGGCCGTATTAATCATCAGGCCCCAGGACATGCCTACACTAATCAACCCAAAGAAAGACAGTGCTGACTCAGTGAAGATGGCATCTGTCACCGTAAACATCATATAGAGGAAGGAAAGGGGCAACAAGTTTGGAACAATATGGCGAAAAATAATATGCCATGTACTCCCACCTGCTACACGCGCTGCCTCAACATATGTGCGAACTTTGATCGTAAGGGCCTGTGATTTCAACACAATCGTCGTTCCACCAAAACCAAAGACAATTCCCAGTACGATGGCCAATGAGAAGAGATCCATATCAAACAAGGCACTTAATACAATGAGCAGGACAATAGTCGGCAAAGTAATAATAATATCGGCAAAGCGCATGAAGATTGTATCAACCCATCCCCCAAAGTAGGCTGATACCGCTCCAATGGTTGTCCCAATAGTCACAGTGACAAATGCTGCTACAGCGCCCAGAATAAAGGCAGCTCTGGTGCTATACATCAACTGACTGAGGATATCACGCCCCATTGGATCGGTCCCGAGCCAGTGACGCTCCGATGGTGGTGCCGGGTGCGGTGCAACCATGGCATCAAACCCACGTATAGGATGGTAGATAGCTGGATCCCACACATAGGTCATCATAATAGGATGTGCAAGGGCAAAGAGTGCAAAAAAGACAATAATGCACAGGCCAAACAAGCCAATTTTGTTTTCGGCAAAGAGGCGCCAGTTTGCATGGAGCGACTTGAGAGACAATTGGACACGAACTTTCCAAAGTGGTTGCTCATGCAACTTTCTCCGTTCTTCGTCAAGTACTCCTACCCCTGTTTCATTTTGTACTGATACAGCTGGATTACGACTATCTTGAGTCTCCACGGGTTTCTCCTATGCATAACGAATGCGCGGATCTAAAAAGGCGTACAGAATGTCTGCAGCTAAATGTGCAAGCATTGCTAACATACCAATAAACACCAGGGTTCCCATAACTAAAGGTATATCCTGTGTTTGAGCTGCCTCGAGGAACGCTGCCCCCATCCCTGGCCAGGAAAACACATTTTCAGTGATAATACCGCCACTGAATGCAAAAGCCAATGAAAAAACAAAGGATGTCACCACAGGCAATAGCGCATTACGTGCCGCATGCTTATCACGAATAACCTGATCAGACAATCCCTTTGCACGTGCGGTGGTAATATAGTCTTCACGCAAAGTCTCTAACATGCTGTTACGTGTTAGTAACATCGTACCAGCGAAGTTAATCAGGGTGAGTGTCAGAATCGGTAGAATCAGATGATATGCAATATCCAGTGCATATACGCCAATACCACTCGACATCCAATAGATAGTTGCCCCTACTAGCAAAGCGGCAAACCCACCCCACTGAATAAGGCGGCGTTGCTGGACTGCCAGACGCCGTGTAGCAAGTACGGTTGCAAATACCCCCGTCGACACAATAATCATGGTCATCAACATGGGATTAAAAACCTCATTTGAGGAAACCGGGGCATCGCGCCATAATTCAGGCGATATAAACTTCCCAAGTGGCAAAAGATCCAATCCCTGATTAGATGCAAACAGCCACATCATCAATAGTGCAAACCAGGGCGTAAACACGGTGTACAACATCACCCCACCGACGGTTGTCACATACTCAACAGAACGGCCACGTTGCCAGGCCAGCATTTTGCCCGCAAAGAAGCCCACATAGAAAGACACGATGGTTGCCGTTAAAAATAACATAATTGTGCGCGGAGCACGCTCAAGCAAGATAGAACTGACTGGCTGAGGATAGTAGGTAAAAGAAATTCCCATATCTCCCGTAGCCAGGTTCTGGAGATAAATCAGGAACCGCTCATGGGGGGGGCGGTCCAAACCAAGCCCCACACGGAGTGCTTCACGCTGTGTTTGGGTAAGACTTGGATCATTCAGAAAAACCTGGCCAAAATCACCAGGCATTGCTTCCATTAACAAATAAGAAAGACAGAGAAAGAGAAAAAAAGTAATAACAATTTGAAATAATCTTTTAAGAATGTACGAAAGCAAAACAACGCCTCCTCGAAAATGATACCGTGATTGGAGGTAACGTCATAGACGTTACCTCCAAAAAGGCACTGTGTTACGTTATTTAACGGCTACAGTGGCAGGTAAACCTTGAAGAAACTGAAAACCACCTAGGGCCTCTTTGTAAGGATACTCAAGGGAATCAGTTCGATAAGCCTCGACAATACCAGTATCGAAAAGCAATACGTATGGTACTTCTTCAGCTAAGATCTGCTGAATCTGCACCGATATTTCCTGACACTCTACCAGATCAGTACAAAGTTTAATCTGGTCAGATAATTCATCAAACTCAGGATTGGAATAGGCACCCGCGTTGTTATCACCTACAACTGCCCGATCACTATGGAAGAAATCTCGCAGATAATCGGGGAAGATAGTCAACGACCAGCCCAACATGTACATATCAAAGTCTTGCTGTTCAAACACACGTTCAACAATGACGTTGAAACCAGTCAACTCAGCTGTAACTGGAATACCGAAATCGGTCAGATACTGCTCAATCCACGTAGCAAATGTTGAGCGCAGTGGATCATATGATGCTGCTGGAGCGAGCAAGTTCATTTCTGGAACTGGAGTCCCATCTGGTAGCAATAATGGACCACTGATATCAACTTGATCGTTGTCTGCATTATACTCTGGTATTGCACCGCCTTCCCATGAATAACCAGCGTCAGTAAGAATGCGGGTAGCTTCAGCTACACGTTCCTCACGGGTTAATGGTGTACCATCTTCATTCAGACCTAACTTAGGAACATCATTAGAGTACCAGAATGCATTACCTTCCGGCACAAAGGTGTAGAATGGGAAGGCAGCACCCTGTAAGACCTGGTTGGTCACAAACTCTTTGTCAATCAGGAGGGCAACAGCCTGACGGAATGCCACATCATTCATGGGGGCTTTCCGGGTGTTAAAGGACATATAGCGGAAACCATTGGTCTGGTTCTCAACGACTTCAACACCCTCGGCAGCCTCAAGTTGTTGCTGAAGACCACGCTGGAGACCCAGTGAGTTCAACATGAAATCAATCTCACCATCCTGAAGCGCTAAAATGGCTGCATTCTGATCGCTGTACAGTGTATAGATAACTGAGGAGGCATTAGGGCCTACAGTATATTCAGCCTTTGGTGCACTGGAAGCTTCGCCCACAGTAAACTCGGTACCATCTGCTGTAGTTAGTTGGAAGGACCCATCTTCAAAAAGCGTTTCTGTAGCACCCGTTTCAAAGTAGGTTTCGTTAGCACTATTCTCTGCAAAAGCACCCGTCTCCCATCGACCAAAGGTAAAGGCTCCAGCAAGTGGCTCACCATCTGGCTCGTGCTGGAAGAGCACATTCAATGCTTCTGTCAGACTTTCCTGGTAGGCCGTCTGTTCTTCCTCAGGTGCATCTTCAGCAGGTGCTTCACCAAGACCACCTACTTCACCTACAGCATCCTCCACAATGGGACTCCAGTATGCTTCAGACATAATACCGGTTTGCAAACCACCATATTCAAAAACAGCCAGGCCCGGTTCTTGAGTAAAATAAAACTTCACCGTTCGATCATCAACAGCTTCGACACGATCATAAAATTCCGGATCAACGTTGGATGTCCAGTTTCCAGGCAATCGAAGATCTATCGCTGTATTAAAGGTAAAGGCTACATCATTAGCAGTAAAGGGCGTGCCATCGCTCCATGTAATACCTTCACGCAGGGTTAGTTCACTTACCCAAAACTCACCTTCTTGCTCCATAGGCCGTGCAGGCAATTCTTCAATAGACCATGGATACAGTTGGAAGTCTACATCTGAGAGATTCGCCAGAGTAATACGTTGAGGAATTTGGAAATATGCATTCCACACAGTTGAGTCAGGACCAAGATAGTTCCAATAATTCAATGTGGTTAAATCACTAAAAATACCGATACGATAGGTACCACCAGCATCGGCTGCACTGTCACCTTCTTCAGAACCTTCTGGCGCGGCTTCTTCGCTATCTTCTGGTGCGGCTTCTTCTTCGGTTCCCTCTTCTGGAGGAGCATCTGGGGCGGGGGTAGCTTCGGTATCTGGAGCCGCTTCTTCAGCAGCAGGATCTTCCGTATCTTGTGCTGTCTCTTCGGCAGGTGCACATGCGGCAATCAGCAAACAGACAACAAGGAGTGGGCCAAAAACTGACATTAATTGCTTACGAAGCATCTGTAAAAGTCTCCTTTTTTATTGAACTTACTTTTTGCGTTCCCTCAAACGTTTTACCGCTTCATAACTATTTTTGTGTACTTACGACTTTCCTAAAGAATAAGCGTATTCACCCCCTTTCGTGTAGTGTAACTACTCTATACTACAAGATATAAAGTATGCACATGCTCTTTGTACAACATTAACATGTAAAAACGAGAGCCTGTGCATCACAGCAAAATATATTCTGATTTAGACAGAGATAACAATCCTCGTTGAATGTTCTTAAGTATGAGACACACGCCTTCAAACATGTATCTTAGCCCTTACTTATGCTACTTATTTATTTTTGTAAAATTTTATGAGGCACTATGATCTTACCATGTGACCAATTTGCTGTCAAGCTGACGCTTGGTTCAGGTACCTGAAATGATAGCAAATCTTACAATATATTTTACATTTCTCAGATTAAAGGGGTATATGTATCACATAAACTGAGTTACCAGAGTTGAGGTATAAATAACACAGTTACATTATCATAAATAGAAAGCGAACTGCCTGCACAACCATCCCATCTTTGGTATGAGTTGTGGTAGTTGCAAAAATTGTTAAGAATGTAAAAATACGTGTCCTATCCTTTAACAGCATGTAGCATAACTAAGTCATTCAAACACAATACATATCAAGAACAGAACACGTATATTATCCTGCATAAAGATACATAAATTGCAGAGATTTTTTGTATAGTATCTACATCAGGCCACTGCTTGTTGCCAGGCCATCATGGTCATTCTATCAAGATAGTTGATAAGATCTTGATGGAGTTCCACATCACTTGAGCCACGTAAACGCCAGAGTACTCGTTGTATCACTTGAGCATCAAACGCAATCTGAGCGTTGGCAAGACGATCCTGAACATCAAATAGTCCAGTACCATCCTCATCGAAACTATTAGCTATATAGGTGGTCAATTCCTCTAACAATTGTGTTGTGAGAACCACACCCCCACGCCATAATAACTGAGCAAGTTCTGGTGAACAACGCAATCGGTTCAAACAGTCTGGACCAAGCAATTGGCTCAAACGATAGCGTGCTGTTTCAACATCTCGTAGTGCTGATTGTAGCCATATGCGTTGGTACCCAACAGGAGATGGCGCAATCTTCGTCTGCGTCTGTGGCACCTCATGAAATGGAGCACGAAATTCAATCAGACCTGCGTGGCGTAAAACTTTTGGACTGAGTTCAGCATCCCATCTATCAATATCGATAGTTGCTGTTATATACAGATTAGAGGGAACAACTGGCTGCTGTTCAGGAGGAAACCCTGGTAAGTGAAGCCTTTTTTTTCCAGTAGATGAGACATACAGGAGTGTCGAAAAATAATATTCTAATTCATCGGGAGTAAGCGCATCAAAACATACTAAATACACTTTACCGACATTCCCAGGATCTGCGGCTTCTTGTAAAAGCTCAACAAACCGCCATGAGCAAAACCGAGCTTGTAACGAACGATAGTAATTATCCTCACCTGTATGATCATGCCACGATGTTCCACACGGAATCATCGCATATTGACCATTTCCACAACCAACCAAGGCTTCTGCGAACTTTTGAACCAGTTCGGTCTTACCGCGCCCCTGTGGACCAGTAAAGATCACAAATGGATTAGCCTTGAGAGAGACATAATAATCCACAATCAGAGATCGGGCAAAGGTATATCCAGCAAGTTTAGTAGTGGTAACAATATGATTGAGTAGTTGTTGTTCGTTTGAAGGCTTATTGTAGTTATCACGGCAGGCTAGACGTACATAATCAAGGGTAGCTTGATCACTAGCCCTATGTAGGAACCTTCCATGGCCCACCTTGGCCTGTCCGTCTGCCACATTGTCGACGGATCGATGGAGAGTTTGTATTTTCACAGGTATCACCTAATTTGAATAGAGATTCAATCTATATTTACACACAATCGGTCGTATCAAAATCGAATCTCAGACATATCACCAGCATTTAGTTCACGAAAGTCACCTTGTACTGTTGCATGATCGCCAAGCAAACTATTGTGCAAGGCAACAGAATGTATATGCGCGTTCTGGTTAATAATCGAGTTCTGAACGATGGAGTCTTGTACCACTGCTCCAGCAGCAATTGACACATATGGACCGACAATCGAATTGACAACCTTGGCATTATCATCGATATATACCGGTGGAATCACAATCGAGCCTTCGGTCTTTCCAACATGGCTATGGCCGTTGTCGAGCAAATGTCGATTGGTTTGCAGTACCGTTTCTTTCGTCCCACAATCTTCCCAGACATCTACTGATTCAGCGACAAAGTGAGCATTATCATCAATCATCAATTGAAGCGCATCGGTCAGGTAATACTCTCCTTTCGTTTGAATATCGCGCTCCATCAGAACCTCGATTGACTGCATCAAACGTTGGGCATCACGAACATAGTAGAGACCTATCATCGCTAAATTCGAGATGTCTGTGTCGGGCTTTTCAACCAACTTGATAATACGATTGTTTTCAACAAAAGTCACACCAAAGCGACGCGGATCTTCAACCTCACGAACATAGATAGCGCCATCAACATCAAGTGTATTAAGATGTGTCAGGTCAGCAGTAAAGATAGTATCAACATACAGAATAAGGGTTGGACCACTCACTACATCACGTGCAAGATAGACCGCATGTGCCTGCCCTTTTAGCTCGGTCTGTTCAACAAAGCGAGCCGAAAAATCGTAGTTTGTACGAACATATTCCTCGATCTGATTACCAAGATAACCAGTGATAAAAACAATCTCATCGATGGATATCTGTTGTAATGTATCAAGCACATGACCAAGCACAGATTTACCAGCAACACTTACAAGTGGTTTGGGTTTGCTATACGTATGAGGGCGCAAACGCGTCCCTAAACCCGCAGTAGGGATAATAACTTTCATTGATAACTAAGTCCCGTCTTTGCAATATTGTGAAACGAAAACATGAGAGACTTAACAGTCCTACAGTTCAGTTGTATATGGTTGAACATCAATTTCATATCGATAAACCTACCCAAACATCGGCAAAATGATCGTACACGTGACACAGTAGAAGAACACCCATAATGTAAACTATCACCGCACAACATCCGCTGACAAAACCACAATGACATTTGGAGAATAATGTTCAATATCTTAGATCCAAATAAAAATATCTGGGTAAAGTACGTTAGGATTATACCATGCAGAATCAATCTACAATAATGAGAATGCGATGAAATCCTTTATCTCTCAGTGTGTATATACACTCCTAAATATATAACGAATTTCCACATGAAAAGGTAACCGAGTACGAACTTGGATCTGTTCACACCAAACACTCTCACATCTTTGAAGCAGCTTAAATAACAATATTACTACAGCACGTCTATAGAGTGATCGCAAAATGTATTTACAAATTCTGCTAGATTATGGCCCCACACTCGTTAATATATAAGTCTGTTATCATTTCCGATTCTATCAGAGCTCTTAAAACTATTACTATATATAAACATTTTGAGATAGTTTTGCCATACATTTTCGTACACATGAGCTATATTCCAGATAAGCTCCATGGTATAATTTTGGTCTAGAAATAGTATTGTACATTCGCATTGTATAGTTCTAAATATGAGCCACATTCCCCAAAAAATAGGAAATTACAACCTTGAGCGACGACTTGGCAAAGGAGGCACAAGTGAGGTCTGGTTAGCCCAGCATTGTTCTCTTGCAGATCGAGCCGTTGCTATCAAGTTACTTTTATCTCAGGATACCGAGTGGATTGAACGATTCACACGTGAGGCGAATCTCATCAGCCAGTTACGTCATAAACATATTGTCCAAATTTATGACCATGGCTACCAGGCGTCTTTTTATTACACCGTTATGGAATACATAGCTGGCGGATCGCTGCGTGATCTCCTGAAAAAAAAGCAGCAGTTGACGTTTGATCAAGCATTGTGGATTTTACGCGGTGTTGGGGCCGCACTGGATTATGCACACACACAGGGTGTGATTCACCGCGATATTTCACCTGGCAACATTCTCATAGAACAGGGGAGTTCACGTGTTTTATTAACCGATTTTGGCATTGCACGTGAAACCGGCAGGAGCAGTGTAACGGCCATCAATAAAGTGATGGGAACACCAGGATATCTGTCTCCGGAACATGCCCTATCCGCTACAGCAGTAACACGTCTATCCGATATTTACAGTCTGGGGATCGTTTTCTTTGAGATGTTAAGTGGTCGTTTGCCCTGGGATCACCATCCAGGTATCGCCGATGTGAACGGTGGTCAATTTACAGCACCCAAATCGCTACGTGAGTGTGGTGTTGAAGGATTACCAGCCGATATTGATCGCATCATCCAAAACATGCTTGCACTTGAAACAAACAAGCGATACTCATCAGTTGAGTCGTCTTTGC
Organism: Chloroflexi bacterium AL-N1; assembly: GCA_013122435.1. Taxonomy (GTDB): domain Bacteria; phylum Chloroflexota; class Chloroflexia; order Chloroflexales; family Roseiflexaceae; genus AL-N1. The sequence continues at coordinate 85,911 of WYDT01000009.1, read as the reverse complement.
AAGATCTCGATCGATCACTCCAAAGGCATACTACTCCAACACAGGTAGTCACCTCATCAAAAGATAACCCGAGACCATCAAAACAGAACAATGCTGCCTTAAACACAGGGGCAGCGAACTCGTTAGCGTCAAACCCACCAGCAATCCATCCGGTTGAAACGGTACTTGGGCCAGATCTCCTGAAAAGACCTTTGCAGCAAGCAAGAAAGCACGCAGAAAGCTTGCTTGATCATCGTGAGATTGCAACCATCCTCAATCAATGGAGTACCCAAGGATTCTTTCGTAAAAAACTGCTCGGACGGCAGATACATGTACATCGTATCACAAATGCAAATATCTATTTTTATACGCTGAACATTCTGTATGAGACACGAGAACCCGCACGGCTGGTTGAAAAACCTGATTATCGAGCCACTTCCGTTCCTTTAGAGAAAGAGTTAGATCGTTGGAGTGTCGAGCTACCATCACCCAAAGGATTTGAAAACGAGACAGGGGATACGATAACCATTCCAGGAACAACGCGGGTCCTGAACTGCACAACATGTCACGAAATGGGGAAGGTAAAATGTACTACGTGTAATGGATCAGGTCGGATCAAACGCCCCACACCTACCCAAAATTCAGACCCAACCAGAAACATCATCCCTGCACACACAAAACCCATGGCATCCTTACACGAAGCCCAAACCATGAAAACAACCTCAGGAATTCCCAGTGCAGCAGCGGTGGTTCCCTCACCACTGATTGCAGCATGCGCCGATTGTGAGGGGACCGGATCTAATCGCTGCCAAAACTGTGATGGTGTTGGACGCTTAATCCAGCACAAAACGACCACATGGACACGGCATACTGAAGTGCTTACAACGCACGATGATTTGCCCGAAATCAACAACACGTGGTTACAAAAAACATGTCACCTTAACGAGATCTATCGAGAACAATACCCAGGTATTCGTACAGATTGGCAATCCATACCAGAATTAGCACAACTATTAGAGGATGCAAAAACACAAACTGACGAACATACAATTATCAGATTAAGTGAAGTCGCTATTTCTTTCGTCCCCGTAACAGAAATCTTGTTTGATCTCAGTGACTCGACTTTTAGTGCTACCGATACAATCGATACAGAATCTACCCGAGAAGCGCACCTTTATAGTTGGCATATTTATGGTTTTGAGAAACAATTGCCCCACGACTGGCGCTTTCTCAACTGGGAACGCGTTTCTATGGTGGTGCTAGGGACAACTGTGATAGTGCTCCTCACCATTATATTGACCATAACCATAAGATCATTTGCGGCTTCCTCACTGTGATGCTATAATGCCGAAGCACTATCACATGCGGCAGATTTGGCCTGCCGTACATTATGTCTATCAATATTTTACATTGGAAGAGTATACACATATGGACGCCAAAAACGTCATTTATGGTGAAACGGGACTTGATCAACTCGTCCAGCAATTGCGTGCATTCGGAAAACCCTTAGAGATTTCTGAACTCACCCAACACTACCTTACTATCCTACGCAACCTTGTTCTTGATGAAGAGCAGCCATCAACAGATATAGAAGCGGGAACAGCGAATGAGTGATACCACTTTTGCAGGAAGTGATAAACAACAAACTCTAGCAGAGCAGATCTTCCAAATTATGACGAAACAGGCTATCTTGTTTGCCGCTGATGCTCCAATTCGACAAACCCTCACAAATTTAGCCGAGTATCTCGGATCACAACATGCCACAGATACATCAACCATGGCAAAGGAAATTGAAGCGGCCCTGCAAGCTAACCCAAATGTATTTACGCGTGAAGAACGAGATGATGATATCATTTATACTACATCTCGACAGGGAAGTTACCAACCCTCCTCAAACCTTCCTTCACATATGTTCAAAAAACGTTTGTTCGAGCCAGACAATCCGCTTCCTGTAGATGATATTAGTGTGGTTGTTACCACTACACGACCTGCGCTCACAACCGTGGAACCTGTCTACATATCAGACTACTGGCAGCGTGAAGCCGGGTTGTTACCTCGATTGCCCCCCGAAGGTGAAGATGATTATGAAGGGGTGGTTGAGGACATAGACGATATTGGCCACGTAGAGACAGTAGTACCAGGAATAGTACACGCTGAGGTTGAGACTGTTACAGAAGTGGTTGAAGAAGTTCCATCTGTCAGTTCTCCTGGTACCATTATGGCTTTGCCAAATGGTATTCAAATCGATCTCCACCGCTCAGTTGAGGATCTTTTTGGGCAGTATGAGAATACACTGGTTGCTCAACTACGAACCGCATTTGAGAATGACCCATTGCGGCAAATAGTATCCTTCGGAGATGAGGTGTTTCCTGAGGCATCAGCCACAAATTTTGGCAAAAATGACATGCGGCGTATTCGTGATTACCTTGTGGAGATGGGTGAACCATTACTGGATACCCAGATTATTTCCGACATTTTCTATCATAACCCGCGACAAACGGACTATGACGCTTTCCGCTTCTCATTGAACTATCGACTAAGTCGTGAAAAAGATTTTGAGTTCGTCGGTGTTCATAAAGCGCATCTTTGGTCAACCAGAGGAATGCCATCAATCGCCAGTAAACGTATCAAAGCAGGTGAGATGGGGCAAATTACCGGATATATTGAAGAAGGCTTTGATGAGAGTTTACAGGAACAGAGTGCCAAATCTATTCGTCAAAGTGGCGTTTTGATCCATATTCTGACATTCTTTGAGTGGGAATACGGTATCTTGCCTTTCACACGTGCGATGGCTACGCTACTTCCATCAGCGCTCCTACCAGACCAACGCACAGCTGTACTACGATTTGAGTCGCCACAACATTACACCACTACACTGGTTGAACTACGTTATCCCACTGGTAACCGTGGTGGATGGCTCGCTGGTTTTGAGGTGTTCTTCCGAGAACATTTAGTCCCAGGTGCCTTGATCACTCTGGCACGGACAGAAGATCCGCATATCTTCACCGTTACATATGAAGAACAGGATGAAACCACTGAACGCCTCTTAGTTCAAGATGAGAAGAAAAACAAACTTGCATTTGCAGATGTAACGTATTTCTGTGCCGTTGACAACGATATGTTGCTTACCCAACAACGTTATGGTCGCCTGCGTAATCTCAAAGTTCTGCCCATGAATGAACGGCGCAAGGGTGAAACGGTTATGGAACATGTCTTTGGCACAGTTGGTGAACCAATGGGGACGAAGTCAGAGCCACGCTACTATGCACTGCTTGACGAGCTCGTGGTTGCACTTAATGTCCTGAGACCTGCGTCACCAAGCTATGTAGCCGAACTCCTACGTAGTGGAGAATATTTTGAGGCTGATGAGACAACACCAGGTGCCTGGTACTACACACCACCGCCAACCTTGAGTGATGAATTAGAAAAAGATAATGAATACGACGAGTACGACGACGAATACGACACGTAATTGCTACAAATAATAGATATTCTGAAGGGTGGTATGCCTGATGTATGAGGCGCACCACCCTTCTACGTTGTAAGGATAGCAAACTATGGCAATGCTAACAGTTTTGCAAGAACTAGGTTCATCAACTGGCCATATATCAACGCGTCAACTCAAACACCTATCCAACCTTCATCGAGCTGAGCGCGATAAGTTCTGGTCCACCTGGCAAACCATTCAGACGGAACGCCGCCATGAAATTGTGCATGCGATGGTAGAGATGGCAGAAGAAGATGTATCACTCAACTTTCAAGAGATCTGGTTATGGTTGCTGCAAGATACCGAACCCAAAATACGTATCGAGGCACTCGAGGGCATGTGGGAAAATATTCAACCACGTGCGTTATACCAAACTATCTCTGTCTTGCTTCACGACTCTGATACAGATGTCCGTGCTGCTGCTGCGATATCGCTAAGCCGATTTACGTACCTGGTATCCCTTAATGAACTAGATGCCGACCATTCAGGTCTCCGCAAGGCATTAATGGATACCATCCTTGATGAACAGCAACCTCAAGACATACGAAGGCGGGCGATTGAGAGTATTGGCTATCTTGCAGATGACTCCGAGGTGCAAAACGAGATCAAGCGAGCGTACGAATCAGGAGAGCAATTCCTTCAGGAGAGTTCGCTGGTAGCCATGGGGCGATCAATGCGCGCGGAATGGTTACCAACTATTGAGCGTGAACTCGAGAGTCAATCACCAGCGTTACGCTATGAAGCCGCACGTGCGGCGGGGGAAATGTCTGAGGAAGCTCAGGTCATACTTGCCAAAGTACTCCCACTTGTGAATGACTCGGATACCGAGGTGGCCTTATCCGCTATCTGGGCACTTGGACAAATTGGTGGGGAAATGGCGCTCAGGAATTTGCAACGTATACGTGACACAACTGATGCTGCGCGAAGCCAGGCTGCCACTGATGCACTCGCAGAGGTGTCTTTGGAAGATGGTATTTTATAGGATTTAGGGGATAATACATGCAACTGTCGGATCTTCAACAAATCCATACCAACTATGATCATATTTATCTCTCACCACATATTGATGATGTGGCGCTCTCGTGTGGCGGAACAATTGCCCTGCAGCGCAAGAGAAACGAGCGTGTGTTAGTTGTTACACTGTGTACAGCCGCTCCCTCCCCAGAGATATCATTTAGCGCCCTGGCCGAAGAGTTTCACAGCCAATGGAAGCTCTCACCAGATCAGGTTGTCTCAGCCCGACTACACGAAGATCGTCTCGCAATGGAACAGCTTGATGTAGATTATCACTGGGTACATTTCGTCGATGCTATTTATCGTTACCCAGATGCCTATCACTCACGGGACACATTGTTCAATCAACCAGCTACTGACGATCCGCTCGGTTTACATATTGCGGAGTTGATCACAACCCTTTCGGATCATACCCCACCAGCAACACTGTATGCCCCTCTGGGAGTGGGGAGTCACGTCGACCATCTACTTACCCATGCGACAGTAGCATATCAATCTGGTTCAAACGTAACATTCTATGAGGATTTTCCATATGTTGCGGTGCCCGGCGCACTTGAACAAAGACTTGCTACCCTCAATACGCGTATGACATCCACAATGATCACCATCGACCCGGTTATTGAAACCAAACTTGCCGCTATTAACACATACGTCAGTCAAATGGATGAGCTATTTGGTGGATCTGATACAATGAGGCAAACAGTCACACAGTATGCACGCAGTCTATGCCCTGATGGAGCAACATACGGTGAGCGGTTTTGGAAAAAATCGTTCATGGCCACTTAGTATGCATAGCATGAATGAGCACTATGAGCACTATGAGCACTTTGAACTCAATATCACATAGCACATACGCCATTGTTGAACCAGACAATGATACATGGGATGCCTTTACACAACAACATCCGCAGGGACATCTGTTGCAGTCGTCAGGATGGGGAGAGCTTAAGCGGCAGTTTGGATGGCGGCGGCGGCGTATTGCCGTCGCAGGGCCAGATGGTCTTGTTGCGGGCGCACAGATGCTCCTTCGCCGCAGATTTCGCCTTACCGCGACATATGTCCCACGTGGGCCACTGCTGTCAGGTATTGAAGAGGTCGATCAATTGCTGCTAGCGGCAATGCATCGCACTGCCCATCGAGTTGGATCGGTCTTCTTGCGTATTGAACCAAATATCCTGGAACAGGACCCACAAGCAGATCACTTACACAGCATGCTCTTACGCTACAATTTCCACACTGCTGAACCAATTCAACCCCATAGTAGCATCCATCTGGATCTCACTCCTGACCCAATTGAGTTACTGTCGAAGATACGTAAGGGACATCGCGCAGATATCCGACGTGCATCGCGAGAAAATGTCGATGTTCAGGTAGAAACACAAACCAGCACCCTCGACTCCTTCTATACAATTCTCGACTCGACACGGGTCCGTGCACGTTTTGACATTCACAGCTATGCCTATTATCAAACCGCATGGAACCTTTTCTCACCAGACTCAGCGTGTTTGTTGGTAGCCCAACGCAACGATGAACCCGAAGCAACCGCAATGGTGCTCGCCTGGGCTGGTACCGCACTCTATCTCTATAGTGGGTCAACGGAGGAAGGTCTTCGCAACGGAGCCCAACACGCTATCCAGTGGCGCGCCTTTCAGTGGGCCCGTCAAAAGGGTTGTAAGACATACGACTTCTGGGGCATCCCAGATACATTGGGGCAAGCAGCCACGGTTGATGATGAACAAGAGCGTGAGCAGTTAGCGGAAAGTGCTCGTAACGACCCACTATACGGTGTTTATCGCTTCAAAAAAGGATTTGGTGGGGACATCGTGCGCTATCTTCCCGCTTATGATCGTGTCTATATGCCAACTATTTATGCAATCTGGCTACGGCGTGGCACGTTTTAATGAAATGTGTTACCTATGACTCATGATCAAACACAAGAATTAGCAGAAGCCCAACGACTTGCAGACTGGTTAAAGGACGAGCTGACCCGCCAACGAGCAGCAAACAGTGAACTACGGCGGGCAGTCGCTGATATGGCACGAGCTTTTCAAGAAACGCTCGCACGCGCTAATGATGCGGCTGAACAAGGCGATATCGAACTTGTCAAGCGTATTACCTATGAGAATCGTCGGGCCTGGCAACAATACTTACAACAAATCGTGGCTGCTGCATCAACCAAACCAAAACCAGACTCAGACGATACAGTGTAAATAAGTCGTCATACAGAAAGAGGTTCCCGTGGCTCGTGCAGTTATTTTTGATATGGGAGAAACACTCCTCCGTTTTGAACGACCTGGTAATGGAACCTGGCGAGAATTTGAAACGCCAGGTATTCGGAGTGTCTATCACTACTTTATTGAGCAAGGTCATCCAATGGCAGCGCACGAAGATACATTTGTTGAAACGATGTTCACCCGTTTGGCCGAAGGATGGCAGCAGGCAACTGGTGGGAATATCAACCTGCGTGCGATCGACTGGATTGCTGCTGGCGCACGCGACCACAACCTCAACCTTGATGAGCAAATGATTGTCGAAGCAGCCACCCGCTATGCACGTCCGCTGCGTGAGGGATTAACGGTGATGCCGGGTGCGGTAGAAACGTTGGCCGCTTTACGCCAGCAGGGATATCGTATTGGCCTGATCTCAAACACGATCTGGCCCGCCCGATTACATCTGGAAGATCTGGCTGAAGTACACGTGTTACCATATTTGGAATATACGCTTTTTTCCGGTGATGTCGGTATCTGGAAACCCAATCCACAGATATTCCAGAATATGATGGCAGCACTTGACGTTGAGCCTGCGAACGCGGTGTTTGTTGGTGATAGTGCGCGCGAAGATGTCATTGGTGCACAGACAGCGGGCATGCGCTCAATCTGGAAACAGAATGCTGACTTCCCGCTCGGTGACATTACACCCGATGCTGTTATTCAAGAACTAGCAGAACTCCCAACCCTTCTTGCCAATTGGCATATGTGAGATCGGAGAGGCTCATAAACATTCCGATATAGCCTGCCACCAAAAACTGGTACATTTATACTGCTACCCTGAACCTTACCTCTACAAGGTAACTTTTTCCTCCGCCCCTGCAACATACTAATCAGAATGGAAACGTATCACAACAACCGGGAAGATACAACGCTGGTGGCACAGACACTCTCTGGTGAGCGCGAGTCGTTCACCCGCTTGTTGATACGCTATTACCCCAGCATCACTCGATTATGTCAACGTATTCTTGGCTCTCGCGCAGAGGCTGAAGATATCGCGCAAGAGGCGGCACTCCAGGCTTTTCTTGGGTTGTCACGACTACAGGAACCAGAGCGTTTCAGTGCCTGGTTCCATGCCATTGCAGCGAATCTGGCTCGGATGGCACTGCGCCGCCGTCGAATACGCTTCATCGAAGTCCTAAATGATGAGATAATCCATGTAGCCAGTTTGGCACACCTTGAACAAACACCCGAAGATATTCAGATCGCACGCGAGATTCATGACACCATCATTGCAGCTATCCATGAGTTATCTGCGGTGAATCGTGATGTGGTGATTGGTTTTTATCTTGAGGGATATAGCTACACGGAACTGGCTGAAATACTCGGTGTCCCTGTCAGCACGATCAAGGGTAGGTTATTCAAAGGGCGGAGACAACTCAAACAAACACTCGCACCATTAAAACCACAACAGCACTTGTTACAAGCACCCACAACAAAGGAGCGCCCAATGTCGACTGATGAACTCATTGAGGTAACCATCGAATCAGTCCGCAGACACCCACTCGCACAACAACAGGTGGTTGTGTTACGTGACCCACAATCAGAAACGCAACTCCCCATCTTTATCGGGCCATTTGAGGCCTTGTCGATAGCACTGGCCCTCCAGAAAGTTACACCACACCGCCCATTAACGCACGATCTCACATTACAACTGATAGAAGCTCTGGGCGCTCAGGTACAGTATGTTACGATCAATAAGCTGGTAGAACAGACCTTCTATGCTGAGATAACATGTGCTCATAGTGAACACACCTTTCGTGTAGATGCACGACCCAGTGATGCTTTATCGCTCGTAGCACGGACACAAGCCCCAATCTATGTAGCACGTGAAGTACTAAAAGTCCTGGAGACACAATCAACAAAAATACATCAGCAGCTGCTTGATTCATCATCTTCATACCCAACAATTCCACAACAATGGCTTGATGCCCTCAAGACACTTGCTGGTCAGGAGATTAATTATAATGGCAAACAAGCATGAGATACAGCTGCCTCTGGGTAATACCACAGCACAACTTATCATCCCCCTTGAAGCGTGGGAGCGTTACCAGACTGATCTCAAAGATGTAAGAACACAGCAAACATGGCAAACGTGGCCCCAAATTGATCCACACACATCCCATTGGATGGCTAACATCCCACGATCCAAACCAGGCTCACCCGAAGCATCCGCTGAATAACATTACGCCTTCGCACATAGCACCACACAACAAAGCCGTGGGCAAAGTGTGTGGTCCACGGCTTTATCGCGCACTGAAAGGATGTTATGCTGCGTACGAATGCAATATTTGCTCCATTAGTACTATCTCATCTGCCGTTATGGCTGTCCATTTATGAATAGCATTGAGTTGTGACAGAATCTCGTGTCCTACAAGATCCTCGTTCATGGTGATCAAAACCTGTTCAAAATCGCTTTTCCGATAGGCGAGTTCAGGACTGATCATCATGGAATGAAAGGCTACCTGTTCCTGCGATACGAGAAAAGCATTGACCATCCCTTTACTTTGGTCAGAGAAACCGTCGTACGTATCCTTGTACACAATGCCATAATCAGCTTCATGTTGCCACACACACCGCATCACACTTAGCCACGATTCGACATCGATGAACTCAGCAGGTGTAATTGACTGCTTGCGGAGCATGTAGAGTGCAATGTTGGTTGGTAGCATACTCTTAACAGTGACAATATGAGCATCCTGAAGTGATTCAATTGATGGATTAGCAATTTTAGTATTCGCGACAAAGACTAACTCATCGTAAAGTTCATCAGCTCTGGCAATAAGTGTAAAATTGCGCTGTTCAATAAGCCTGAATGTATCTTTAGGATTTGCATACGCAATATCGGCAGAACCTAACCGCTCGTGAAATTCTTGAAAGTCCATTGAAAGATCAAAATGTATTTCGAGATCTAACTTCTGAGCAAGATACTGAGTAAATCGATACCAGGCTTCTGAGCCATGAACTGTATCATGAGGACACACAATAAAAGAATAACCACTCATATTATGCCTCTTTTCAATAAATACGGTAAAGTGGTTTATAAATATGCAATTAACTCATGATAGCAAGAATGTCCTTATTATAAGAGTAGTTCTATGTGGCCATTACAAAATAGTACTTTACCACTTTTACGACATCAATTAGTATAAAAGCTCATATCTATCAAAATAGGTATAAAACACGAAATTATGACAGCCAGTCTTATAATTCAACTTTCGCACCCAATACCATCACCATTACCATCAAATTCATGTGGATCGGGCGGCAAGACGGTGAAGCGACGAAATATAATGTCAGCACAATCTAAAGCAGGCGGAGGAGAGGGAATACACACATCAGGATAGGCAGGATCGCAATCACCATCTGTCGCAGGTACTGATACAGTCAACTGCTCGTTAGGAAGGTCGCGTTGCCCGCCACACGTGTCAGTCGACCATAAGCCGCGTTGCGCTTCACGAGCCTCACGTTCAGCCTGTCGAAACTCGGATTGATACACATAAGGGTCATCGTATGTGCTTTCATACGCAAAACCCCGTACAATCAGCTCATAATTCGCCATACGACCATCCGTAAGCCAGATATACCGTAGCAACCGACCGAATCGATCTTGATCATCCTGTGTAGCGTCCGCCTCCAGAGAGACCGATTGACCATCCAGCAGACGTTTAGCCATAGCAGATGCTTCACGTCCATAACATTGCACAGGTCGACGCGGATCAACCGCTTCAGGAGTATTGATGCCAATCAGTCGCACACGCATCGTCTCTCCATTCATAGACACGTCGACCGTATCACCATCGATCACACGCTCGACCCGTCCCGATTGGAGGTTATCTGGCAACTGTAGTGACCCAGTACTATCTGACTCCGGTGGCAAAGCAGAGGAAAGGGGAACACAACTTGTGATACTTACAGTAATGAATAACAGGCAAAACCACGTAGAATACAGACGCTGTATGTTCATAAAAAGAGGGTTTCATTACTTTGATACAAAGAAAATAAGAGGAACAACAATGTCCCCCTTATTCATAGCCCACTACAACCCGAGTGAGTTCCGGAGACGCTGAAAGAAGCTTGCATCTTTCTCATCACCAATTTGTTCTGTGTCTAGCGAAGCTTCCAACTCTTGAAAGAGCTGACGTTGATGCTCGTTGAGTTTGTTTGGCACCACCACACGCGTCACCACAATTTGATCACCACGACCACTGCCACGTAAATGCGGAACACCTTTCCCACGTAAGCGGAAGGTTGTACCGGTTTGCGTTCCTGATGCAATTTTCAACTGCTCAGTGCCATCAATGGTTGGTACTTCGATCTCAGTACCCAATGCGGCTTGTGCTACATTGAGAGGCAATTCCAATAAGATGTCATTGCCCTCACGCAAAAAGTAGGGATGAGGTTGAATATCTATAACCACGTAGAGGTTGCCATATGGCCCTCCACGCGGGCCTGCTTCACCCTCTCCTGTAATGCGAATCATGGACTCACTATCGACTCCCGCAGGGATTTTGACGGTGAGTTTGCGAGACTTTCGCATACGCCCCTCACCACTACAGGTACGACATGGCATTGGAATGATATATCCAGTTCCACCACACATATCACATGTGGACACAGTTACCATGTTGAAGAGTGGCGAACGCTGGCGAATTTCGCCAAGCCCATCACAGCGGGGGCAGCGGGTTGGTGTTGTGCCGGGTTCAGCACCGTTTCCGTTACAAGCAGAACAGATTTCAAGACGCTGAAACTCAATCTCGTTCTCTGTTCCAAAAATAGCTTCTTCAAAACTAATACCCATCTTATAACGTAAATCAGCACCACGTTGTGGACCACGCTGGGTTTGACGCCCGCCGCCACCAAAAAAGGTCTCGAAAATCGTGCCAAATGGATCAGCGCCACCAAACGGATCGTATCCTGGCCCACCACCCATATTAGGTGCGTTATGGCCAAAGCGATCATACATAGCACGCTTATCACTATCAGAGAGCACTTCGTATGCTTCATTGATCTCTTTGAATGTTGCTTCAGCACTAGGGTCTTTATTGATATCTGGGTGATACTGACGTGCTAGCCTACGAAATGCTTTCTTAACTTCGTCTTGTGATGCTGTGCGTTGTACACCCAGAACTTCGTAATAATCGCGTTTTACCGCCATATAAACCTCACGATAAGCCAACGTTGATCGGTTAACTGAACGTTGTTGCTATACACCCACGCTCTATACCTATCCTGTTTTATTTGAGTATTATTAACTCCCAACAGCGTCCTCGTTAATTGGCTCGGCAGCATGATCATCATCCACTCGACCTTCATGGATCAGTTGGCCAATCTGCTGCAACAATACAGACAATTCGGCTGAACGATTACGAATCTCGGCCACATCCTCCGCCTCGCGAACCGTGCGTACCTCACGTATCTTGTTTTCTACATCTTCCCGTAATTTATTTCCTACCAGATCCTCTGCCTCACGTAACGTTCGTTCTGTCGTATAGACGAGGCTATCGGCGTTGTTGCGAGCAGCGATAAGATCACGACGACGTTTATCTTCTTCAGCATGCTCTTCGGAGTCATGAATCATACGATCAATTTCTTCTTCATTCAGGCCGGATGAAGCAGTAATAGTGATACGTTGTTCTTTACCAGTCGCTTTGTCACGAGCGGTAACATCAACAATACCATTCGCATCGATGTCAAACGACACCTCGATCTGCGGGGCACCTCGCGGGGCCAATGGAATACCATCAAGCACAAAATGACCGAGCGACTTATTCAGTTTGACTTCAGCTCGTTCGCCCTGTAAGACATGTATCTGAACACTGGACTGATTATCGCTTGCTGTTGAGAAGACCTGACTTTTGCTGGTTGGGATAGTTGTATTGCGCTCAATCAGGGGCGTCATCACACCGCCGAGGGTTTCAATCCCCAGAGTCAGCGGAGTGACATCCAGCAGGATCACATCGCCAACCTCACCAGCCATAACTCCGGCCTGAATGGCAGCACCAATAGCAACAACTTCATCAGCATTCACACCTTTGTGTAATTCTCGATTGAAGAAACGCCGCACAGTTTCCTGAACAGCCGGCATACGGGTTTGACCACCAACCAAAATGATTTCATCAATATCATTTGGTCGTAGCCCTGAGTCAGCTAATGCTTGTCGTACAGGAGACATCGTACGTTCAATCAGATCGCTCGTTAATTGTTCTAACTTGGCTCGAGACAATGTCATATTAAGGTGCTTTGGACCTGTGGAGTCAGCAGTGATAAAAGGTAAACTTATTTCTGTTTGCAGCACAGAAGACAGTTCCATTTTGGCTTTTTCAGCTGCCTCTTTCAAGCGCTGCAATGCTGTTCGATCCATACTTAAATCAATATTATTTTCTTTCCGAAATTCATCCACAAGCCAGTAAATGATGCGCTGATCAAAATCATCACCGCCCAGATGGGTATCGCCATTGGTCGCCTTGACTTCGAAAACACCATCACCAAGCTCCATGATCGAGACATCGAATGTACCACCACCCAGATCATAAACCACAATCGTTCGATCAGTGTTTTGCTTATCAAGACCATAGGCAAGTGCTGATGCGGTTGGCTCGTTAATAATACGCATCACCTCTAAGCCAGCAATCCGTCCGGCATCCCTGGTTGATTGACGTTGTGAGTCATTAAAATACGCTGGGACCGTAATGACTGCCTGGGTCACAGGTTCGCCAAGATATGCTTCTGCATCGGCCTTAATCTTTTGTAATACCATGGCGGATATTTCTTGTGCTGCGTATTCATTACCACTCAAAATCACACGAATATCGCCATTGGCAGCTTCACCCAAGCGATACGGCACCAGCTCTTTGTCACGTTGGACATGCGTATCATTGAGCTTGCGCCCCATAAACCGTTTGACAGAAAAAATGGTATTTTCTGGATTGGTCACTGCTTGACGTTTGGCAACCTGGCCAACCGTACGCTCACCCGACTTATTGACTGCCACGACAGAGGGGGTCAAACGATTGCCTTCTGCATTGGAGATAACAGTTGGCTCACCGCCTTCAATAACCGCAACTACCGAGTTCGTCGTGCCGAGATCGATACCAATAATTTTGCCCATGTTGTTGTAAACTCCTCAGAAACGAAGGGCTGATAACTATGATTCTTCTGCTGGGGTCTCATCACCTGGAGCTTCCCAGTTGCCCACTTTGACCATGGTCGGTCGTAATACCCGATCACGAAGTTTATAGCCTTTTTGCAACTCCGCAACCACATATGTCGATTCACTATCACCACTATCATCAAACATAACAGCTTCATGCCAGTTTGGATCAAACTCCTGTCCAATAGCCTCAATAGGTGTCACACCCTCGCTCTCTAAAACAGTCCGCAGCTTTTGAGGGATCAGTTTGAAGCCCCCGTACCATGCACTGTCTGCGACCTCAGGCGTAACGCTGTCCGTGGCGCGTTCTATATCATCAGCAATTGGAAGTAGTTTGAGCAAAAGACCAGCACTGGCACGGCTAATCAAGTCGACGCGTTCCTGGTCAACTCGACGCTTAAAGTTTTTATAATCAGCAGCAGCCCGTAACCAATTGTTTTTATTTTCTTCAGCCTCTTTCTCTAGTTCAGCAATACGCTTTTGCAGTGCTTCAAGCTGGACAGATACGTCAGCATCATCACTACCTTCGGTAGGAGCACCCTCATCAGGATAGGCATGTATGTTTTCCTCATCCAAAGAGGATGTACTGTTGTTTGTATCTGAGTTCAGATCGCTTACTTTCACCTGTTCTTCAGTCATTAGTTAATGACCTCCTCCGGTTGTTCATAGAATTAACTTACTACTATTTTTGATCACCGTATATATCACCCATCAGATCACTCATAACGGCGGAGATATAGCCAACTGCCGATATTGTACGCGGATAAGCCATGCGAGTTGGCCCAATAACTCCTAACACACCAGCAACATCACCAGAAATACCATACCGCGAAAGAACCACACTATACTCGCGCATCTCGTCCTGTGCATGTTCACCACCAATAACCACCTGGACACCATTACTCAACAAGACGCGTGAAATCAAGGGTTTCAGCTCTTTTCCATCCTGTAGAATCGCCACAACTTGCCGCACACGATCAACCTGTACAAATTCAGGTTGATTAAGGATTTCCATGAGACCATCACTGTAAATATCTTGATTGAATTGTTCTTCAATCTGACGCATAGACCGGATGACCAATTCGAGTACGGTATGTTCAAAATCACTGATTTGGGAATTCCGTTGACTGCGATCTTGATAGAGGAATATCTCAATCTTATAAACAGTTGCATCCGCGCATACATCATTAATACGATCTGCACTACGACTAAGTTCTTCCTGCACAAACGTGGTATCAACATTAATGCTCTGCTGTCGGACATTACCATCGTGCAAAACAAGCACAATCAGAATGGTTGTATCTTGAATGGCAATGAGTTCAATGTGCTTAAAACGCGCTACGTAGGAACGTGGAAGTGTAACGACTGAAGCATTTTGTGCTGTACGTGCCAAAATAGCGCCGGCCAGATGAATCCACTGATCGAATTCAGAACGAACCTGATAGAACTGATGACGGATTGTCCGCTGTTCGGTAATAGTCAGAGGCATACGATCCATCAGGTTTTCGACGTAGTAACGATACCCCGAGTCGGTAGGGACACGGCCAGCCGAAGTGTGTAGATGAGTCAGGTAGCCGAGATCCTCTAATGCAGACAGATCATTACGGACTGTCGCGGAAGAAACTTTCAGTCCATACTTCCGCACTAATAGATCCGATGCTACCGGATTAGAGTTCTCTATATGTTCTTGAATAACCAGCTTAAGGACCAGCCGGCGACGCTCACTCATTTCTGCTGTCATAAGTACATCCTGTCAGGCACATGAATGAACGTTGATGTCTATTCTTGGACATAATATTGGCAAAATGATATCAAAATATATGTCTGTAACGTATCCGTTTTTTATTCAGTTAGCACTCCTTTGCTGTGAGTGCTAATGATGATACTTAAATAATTGGCGTGCTATAATGCACGCCTACGATACGGTATTTTACCATGAGTTTTATGGATCTTCAACGTCATTGAGTAGGGCTCCGATCCCCAATACGTTTCCTGCCTCTCATATCAAACGCGATCATCTACATACGCTATAGTCATCAGTCATGTCGCGAAATTATTCTTCGGAGTAAGTATGTTTTGATGTTGCCCATCTATAAAATAACTCCTTGCAGCGTACCTACCGTGATGCTATACTCTTGAAGATCGTGCAATTGTACACGTTTAACTACTCTACAAAACATATGGCACCAGATTTACTACCTGCATTTTTTATGGCCATTTTGGCCTGTTGGCTTGGCTTAAGTCTCCTTGTTCGTTCACCACGCAATCCCGAAGCCTGGATCTTTGCCTGGCTTTGTCTTCATCTCATGCTATATGGATTGACTATTTCACTCGGTCAACTAACCACATCAGAGCCAGTCAGGGCCACCATCTACCGCGTGCAACTTGTTTCAATAGCACTACTTCCACCTGTCTTTCTCCACTTTACTATTAATGTAATTGCTTTACCACTCTTCAGTCGCACACGGCGCATGTCGCTCGCCTTTTTCTACCTAGTAGGTGCCATACTAAGTGGCTATGCACTTTTCTCCGATCAGGTTATCCTCACCGGAGAAACCCCACGATTTCAGGGAGAAGTCATTACCATTGTAGCGCTTTTACATCGCATTGTACCACTCACACTGGCTGTCATCCTGGCCAGTTTTAGTTATCAACTGACTACATCTGATAGTCAGGAACGCCGACACCGCGCCTTCTTTGCAATCGCGTCACTCATTGCGGTGATAGGGGCATTTCTGGCATCAGTCGCACGTGAAGTGCAATTTACCCAGGCACCTGGTCATACACTGATGGACACTGGGTTGGGCATGATGGCCTATATGGTGTTTGCATACCGCATGCTTCTGCCACCACGTGTTGCCCGACGAGCATTCTTCCGCTCACTATTGGGGGGCATATTTACCGCACTTTATGTAGCGATCTTGCTTGGCTTAGAGCCTATTATTCGTGCTACTCTCGCTATTGATACTGCCATTGTGACCATACTATCTATCGTAGTGCTCATTGCAGTATTTGGACCGATACGCGATTTCTTCAGCAATTGGCTGGATCGTCGTTTTTTTCATCGTGAGTTTAATTACAGTCAACTCCTCCAGGCTATTAGTGAGGACCTATTCGAGCGTGGCGATCTGAGTGGTCAATTACAAGCAGCATTGAGTGCTATGTGCCGCACCTTAGATGTACAGGCCGGTGCCGTCATTGTGCAGCACAATCAGGATCGGCAGCTTGTGGCCATCTATGGACAGGACCAACCTGAGGCCGACAAACTTAACAATGTAATCATACCAAACCAACCCGAAATATTCTACGAAGAATGGGAACCCTGGCCAGCGGCCCGTTTGTTATTCCCACTCCAACAGGAACAGGAAGTACTGGGACTACTCATGTTAAGCTCAAAACGGTCAGGCGTACCATATCGTGATGTAGAACGCACCCTCATCTATTCGCTCTGCAACTATCTTGCATTGGCCATCAAGCACGCCCGTGTACAACAAAAGCAAGAGCAAGAGATGGAGTCACTCGTTGAACTTGGTCGTAAGTTACAAAATGAACGAGAACTGCTTGAAGTACAAACAGTCAAGGCGAACGAATCACCACCATCTGCCAGCAAAGATGGATTATATGTCTATGCACTTGGTACCCTACAAGTCGAACGCGACAACCAAACCATCAAGCGTTGGGGTGGTAGCAAGGCCGGAACCTATCAAGCCGAAGCCCTGTTCGCTTTTCTCTTTGACCGCAGAGGGCGAGGGATGACTAAAGATGAGGCGGAGGAAGTTATCTGGCCGGATCTCAATTTCAAAGCCTTAGATAAAGCCGATACTGCTTTCCATCGAACCTTGTCAGGGCTGCGCCGTACGCTTGAACCTGGATTACGCCGTGGGAACGAAAGCCAGATGATTACCTATCATCACGAACGATACTGGCTCAACCCTCAGAACATTACATGGTGTGATGTCGATGCCTTTAACGAAGCCGCTGAGCGTGGACATACCGCCATGCATCAAGGCAATCTGGAACAGGCGCGCGAGGATTTCCGTGAGGCGGTAACTCTTTATCGTGATGATTATATGTATGATTGTCCTTTTTTTGGTGACTCTGCATATGTTGAGGAACGTCGTGACGTGTTACGCGATCAACAGATTGATGCACTGATCGCACTTGGCTCAATCTACGAACAAAGCGAACAGGTGGGTGAAGCAGCCACGTGCTACCGTCGTGCGATTGCGATCAGTATTGATGAGTGTACACGTGCAGAAGAAGGTTTGGCGCGTCTACAGGTTGGTACAGCTTGATGTATAAGGGGCAGACTTGTGTCATTATGGAATTCAGCCTACGTTGATGTCAGTGGTCTCCAATTACACTACCACCGTACGGGAGGCACAAAACCACCACTCGTACTTGCCCATGGAATCACTGACAATGGTCTATGTTGGAGTCGGGTCGCACGTATTCTGGCACAATCCTACGATGTGGTGATGTATGATGCACGAGGGCATGGTCTGTCGGCAGCACCAGAAACTGGCTACAACATCGTAGATCATGCCAATGATCTGGTCGGGCTGGTGGCAGCCCTGGAACTTGAGCAGCCACGGCTGCTTGGCCACTCTATGGGGGCAGCCACGGTTGCAATGGTCGCCGCCAATCATCCATACCTTGCCCACAGCATTGTGTTAGAAGACCCACCGCTCCCCCAAAACGATGATCTTGACCAAGTGATTGCAACACACCGTATGAACATGCAAGAGCGTCGTCATCTGGCAGCACAACAACAATCATACACACGTGAAGAACTTATGGCCATCGGTCGCTCTGAATCATCATTGTGGGCAGAGGAAGAATTCGCGATATGGGCGGAGGCTAAACATCAGGTCAGTCTCAACATTTTTAATGATACATACCTGTCGCGTGTCCCATGGCAGGAGACATTCCGCAAAATCGAGTGCCCCATATTGCTGATCACAGCTGACATCGCCGCCGGAGCTTTTGTCACTTCTGAACAGGTGGCCGAGCTACACACTATCTGGCAGCAGGGCGAGGTAACCCACATTAGTGGTGCAGGACACAATATCCGCCGTGATCAGTTCGAGCAATATATTGCAGCTATCAACACCTTCTGGCAAGCAAAAACAAGATATCGATAAAACATTGAAGGATTCAAGCATGGCAAATGAAACAATGCGCGCCCTCGTCATTGGCGCCCACCCTGACGACAGTGAGTTTGGTGCCGGGGGAACCATCGGGAAACTAGCCCGCGACGGCTGGAACATCACCTATATCGTTTGTACCAATGGCAACAAAGGCAGCCACGATCCGGATGTTTCGACCTACCAACTCTCAGAAATCCGTGAGACGGAACAACGTGCAGCCGCCAACGCATTAGGTGTTCAACAGGTTCTTTTTCTGCGGTACAATGATGGTGAGCTAGAACCAACTCCAGCCCTACGAGCCGAAATCGCCCTGTATATTCGCCATTTCAAACCACACTCGGTATTTACCCACGATCCGTGGAAACACTACATGTTCCACCCAGACCACCGCACCGTTGGATTTGCCACCATTGAAGGCGTAGTTTCTGCACGTGATCATCTCTTTATGCCTGGCTTAGGGCAGATTGGCATTACCGTCTGGCGACCACAGGGGCTCTTTCTTTGGACCGCAGAACAACCAGATCATATCGAAGATATCAGTGAAACCATTGATTTGAAGATTGCTTCGCTCCGTGAACATCACAGTCAACTCAATCATGTAGAGGGCTGGGAAGAACGGATTCGGAAGCGTGCCGCCGAGACGGGCACAGAAGCTGGATTCGCTGCTGGAGAAGCATTTCGTAAGATGCCAGTCTGATTTTTTGATGGTGGGTAACCATCAATCAGGAAGGAGCAACATGAATGAATAATATATATGCACAATCTGGAGAACAAACCATGCATGCTTGCCCTTCCTGCGGTTCGCCCCTCGATACTGACGGTATCTGCACTGCGTGTGGCGCGTTATCACGTGGCTTTTTTCGTAATCTGGACCTTGGTACACCACAACTCGCGCAGGCAGTGGGCAGAGGGCTGGACTTTTACTTGCTTCTGGGAGTGAATGCCAATGCGGATACCCGCGCTATAGCACGACGTTATCGCCAACTTCGAACACACTTTCCTGACGATCCCTCCCAGCTCGCATCAAAGTCCTCACAACGACTCAGACTCTTAGAAGTCGCTGGCCGGACCCTGACCGATCCAGCGCTACGACGAACATATGATGATCTGCGCGCCAGTCCAGAGAGGAAACTCACAACCCAAGCAATACGCTGCACGGGATGTGCTGCACCACTACCATCAGAGGCAGACATATGTCCATTTTGTGGCACACCACGTCCAGCCCAAAGGGAACCGCCTGCAACACCACCAGACAGTGGCCCACCAGCAACCGAACCAGTGGATTACTATGCGCTTATTGGACAAACGCCTCAGCATCTTATTACCGTTACCCCACAGATCGAACGTCCCCGGCATCGTCCCATGAAACGCGGATTTCTTACTCACCTCTTCACAAACGATGACGACGAAACTGACAGTCTTTCGCGTCTGGCGAGTACCAGACCGCCCTCATCAGTCGATATTGATGCGGCGGCCCGACAGCGCCAACACGATGTGCTGCTGCTCTCAGGGTTGACTAAAGAAGAGCGTGAGGCACGTGTGAACGAGATTGAAATTGCCCGACGTATTTTGCGAGATGAACGGCTACGGGGGCAATACGACGCAATCTGGCGCAACTTCCGTGATGGCAAACTTGATCGTGGGGTGTTTGAGTCCCTCAGTCATCTTCAAAACCTCGTACGTTCAGAACTGGCTGAAGAAACGGGGGAGCCTCTTTCGCCAGAGGAAGGGGAAAAACTGCTCAATCATGGCATTGGCTATCTCAAAGCACAACTCCCCCATGAGGCCATACCGATTTTGCGGCGTGCTGTGGCCGCACTCCCACACTCAGCCGAAGCATTACACGCCTATGCTCAAGCGATTCTTGGTGCGGGAGATCCCCTTGATCTGGGTGGGCATAAACTACGGCAGGTGTTAAAGAGCATTGAACAAAGTGAGGCACTCGACCAACCAATTGAAAACGGGGCTGCGCTTGCCGCATTAGCTCGGGGGTTGCTTGCACGCGATGCGGGCGATATGAGCACCGCCGATACCGAACTTCGCCAGGCGACCCAACTCGATCCTCAACTGACACCAGCCTGGCGAGGACTTGCTGCTTTAGCCCTCACACAGAATAACATGGAAGAGGTACTATATAACTGTCGTCGTGCAATTGCCATTACGCCCCAGGACGAACGGTCTCTGTTGATGATGGCAGCCGCCTGCTTACGTGGTAGAAAGCGCAAACAGGCACAAGAGATCGCTGCCCAGATCGCAACGCTACGTGGAGATGGATGGCACGCTAATGATGTGTTACGTGAAATCGGTGGGTAACCATGATCATTCCTACATAAACCCGTAACCCAAAACATCCACACGTTGATATTTTACGTTTTCAAGTAAATAGAATGGCCACAAGGTCGATCTGACTTTGTGAACTACAGCAACATCGACACATCTGAAACACATCCAATCCCACTGCGGAGGCTGACATGGACATCTCACTCTTTCATTCGGCAGCAAGTCAGTTCGATCATCTACGAAATGTACATTCCGTTACCACCATGAACACGATTAGCCACTTAATCGAGAAACAAGTCATTAAACTCGAACTTCCAGTCGTGTTTTACGCTGGCTTCCAGCGCTTTTCCAATTTCCCATACCAAAGTAAATACTATGAGCGGCTCGGCAAGGTCTGTGATCAAGTGTATATCTTTGGCGTCCCCGATATTCGCCTGGCCCCGATCCCTGGCGTCACATTTATCGGTCTTGATGCAGACTCACCACTTGTGGAAGAATGGTTCCTGGTCGTTGACTCACCCGCATTCTGGACAACGCTGATTGCAAAACAGGTAGATGAATACTACTCAACCATGCGTAACCGCCAATTTGATGGTATCTGGTCATACGATGAAGATGTTGTAGGTCATGTAGCGCGAGACATGGCCCGTACGGTTCAGCGAGAATATAAACGTATCACACAACGAGACTACGCAACGCAAAACGCTTATATCACCGAAATCAATCACTACTTTATGCGCCAACTGGATGCCACCAAATTTACCAGCCAACGCCAGCAAACGCAACTCTCGACGCTTTACACCTTTATGGATGCCTTGACACGTGATCTACCAACACCATATTTTTCGGTCAATCATTTTCCGGTACCACTCCTAGAAGATCTGGTGCATATCCTCTACACGTTCTTCGAGGCTACCGATGTTGCGGTTATCCTCCGCGAAAACGATCAGTACTACCCTGTCATTGCGTCAAGATATAGCCAACGTACCCCAAACCCGCCATTCCATTCTGGCACAGGTGCGAGTAGTCAAGCGATTGAACATGGCACATTGATACGGATTGACGACACAATACAATCTAACAAGATTGATCCGCTCATGCCCAAGGCCCAATCGCTTATTGCGGCACCTATTACAGGCAAAAAAGATATTTACGGCGCCATTACTGTCGGCGACGTCACTGCAAATAATTTTTCTAAAGAAGATGCCCGCACTGTAGCTACTATTGCGAAAGTGCTCGGACTCATCATTGAACAGCGGGCACAGGCAAGCAAAGCGCTTGTAGAGGCCTAGTGTTACTGAAGGGTAAGGCCATTAGATTGCAAGAATACCTGATGATGGACATGTACCTCAGCAAAAAAGAACATAGAGGCATGTCATGCCATACATCAAACAACTCAATCGTTGGATGGCTTGAGCCACAGCACCTGGTATGGCTCAACATGCAGGGCCAGCGTTCCTGAACCGTCAGACTGATACGTCGCTTCGGTAACAATGTCGTGCACCTGTTCGTTCGCCTCACCACCCCACAGCTGTTTGTCCAACAATACAGCATGGATCTGATCAGATACGTTGTGAACACATAGAATGCGTTCTTGCCCATCAGGAGCAACCCGCACAAACGTAAACAGCGACTCGTGCAAATTGATAATGTGCTGCGGTCCACTGGGATGAAACGCTCGTTCACCACGGCGCTTGGTTATCAGATCTGCAAAACGTTGAAAAACCTGCGACTCATGGCTACTGGAGTCGGCCAAGCGCAACTCGATATCCGCACGCTCCCACTTCTCTCGGTTGATCGACCGGAAACGCTCAGTTTCCCGCACACCTGTGTGGTAGTTGTGCGAGCCCACCAGGCTGTGAACATAAATCCCCGGTATACCCTGCAACGCCAACATAATCGCATTTGCAGCAATAAAACGATCAACCTCATAGCTATCCTGAGCATCGCTGGGGTCCGACAGGGCATCAAACAAGGTGATGTTCAACTCATACGGGCTTTGCGAACCATCAGCATTGGTTTTCGACGAGACATGCCCACCATACGCATCAACCCGCGCCACCAGATTAGCGATATCTGCCGTGCTCAGAATCCCCGTAGCAGGCACCACACCGATCCCATCATGTGAAGCCAGAAAATTGAAGAAAGTCGTGGTTTTCGAAGGCAGTGCCAACTGACTGGCCCACTCAGTGAGATAGTAGGCACTTCCGCTGTGAAAGGCGTGCAGAACCAGCGGTGCAAGAGGGAACTGATACACTAACTGCGCTTCATTTGTTCCATCACCAAAGTAACTAATATTGTCGGCATGTGGAACATTTGTCTCGGTAATCAACGCAACCTCAGGTGCTACGACATCCAGCACCGCACGGAACAACTGCACCACACAATGGGTTTGTGGCAGATGAATTGAGCGGGTACCAACCTCTTTCCACAAGTAACCAATAGCATCAAGGCGAATAAGTAATGCACCATGTGCCACATATAACAACAACACATCGATAATATCAAGCAATACCTGTGGATTCGCAAAGTTCAGGTCAATCTGGTCAGCACTGAACGTCGTCCACACATACCTTTCACCATCAGGCGTCTCGAATCGTGTCAACAGTGGCAGCGCTCGCGGGCGAGTGACCTGTGACAGATCCGTCGCGGGGTCCATGAGCATAAAGTACTCCGCAGCACCCGCTTCGCCACGTAGAAATGCCTGAAACCACGCACTTGATGCTGAAATATGATTGATGACCGCATCAAACATCAAACGATAATCGGCGCGCAGAGCCTCAATATCTTCCCATGACCCTGATGCAGGATCAACCACGGTATAATCGACAACCGAAAAGCCATCGTCAGATGTGTAGGGATAAAATGGCAAGAGATGGACAGTACTTACCACTTGCTGAAACGATGTATTTAACACATCTGCCAGGGTTTGCAATGGCGATTGATCGTGAGAACACACCTGATCAGCATAGGTAATGAGGATAACATCGTCTTCACTAAAACGGTCTTCTGATGCACGGGACTGACGAAATGACGGATACTGCTCAGCGAATACCTGCATTCTTTGTTGCAGTTGCACAAAACAGCGCTCCCCCTGTTCATTGCCATAGAGATAGTGCAAATACTCACGAATACGGGCATCGATGCTGGTGTCAGACATAGCACACCTCCTTATTAATCCCTATACACCGGAAGAAACTCGACTACGATTATAACATCTCACGCATTTGACGATACTCCGGGATAGTCAACATCGCCGGACGTTCGTGGTCTCGAATTTCGCGTACCTCCAGATGAAAACCTTCATCTTCTGCATAACGAATGAGTTTCATACTCTGATTGATCGGTTCCAGTAATTGAACACGCTGACGTTCTTCCATGCGATGCATCACCACTTGAATGATTGCAAATGCCATCTTCGAGAGTGGCATGAGTTCCTGATTGCGGTGAATACGTTGCTGTAAATCCACCTGTGACAATGAGTTCAACCCATACTGTTCCAAAAGATCGATCAGTATCCCGGTCTCGACACCATATCCCGTAAAAAAGGGCACCGACTCTATCGCTTCACGACGCGCTGCATACTCACCTGCCAGCGGTTGCACCATACCCGATAACTCGGGATAGAAGAGATTAAATAACGGTCGCGCAGTCAATTCGGTTACGCGACCACCACCAGCAGCAGAGACAATATCACCACTACGAATTGGTCGACGATAAAAACCTTTACAATACAGTAAACGTGGTTCACGCAATAATGGGCCTAAGATACCATACACAAAACGTGGATGGAAGTTACGAATATCGGTGTCAACCCATGCAACGATATCCCCTTTGAGGACATAGAGGCTCTTCCAAAGCGCTTCACCCTTGCCGGTAAATGCACCATATTGGGGCAAAATATCCTGATGGATGTATACTGGAATACCGTACGAATCGGCAATCTCTCGTGTACGATCATCCGAGCGACTGTCAATCAACACAAGCTCATCCAAAAGGGGGAGCTCATCTACAAGTTGTTGCTTGATGGTCGCAATAATCTCACCAATCGTCTCTTCTTCATTGAGTGCCGGAAGCGCCAGACTAATGCTCAGTTTCTGCTGATTTTTAAGCATCACCATCCGTTGTAAATCTTCGAATTCTGTACTGCTAAAGGTGTTCTCGGCAAACCAGCGATCAACCGTTGCCGAAAGATTATGCTGACGTTGCCAGACCTGTTGCGCCTGTTCCTCAGATTGCTCCAGGCGGTGACTCACCAGTATAACCGTTGACTCGGCTTGACGCAGGACCCGATCAGCCAGCAAACCACTCGGCAACTCAGGGTCGGTGCTACGACCAGACACACCCAGCACAATCACCTGATGCGATGGTGACTCGGCCAGGATGGCCTGTTCAGCGGAGATAGAGCGCTCTAACCAGCGACTGACACGTGGCATCGACCGTAGCGATTGGAGGCTCTCGCGCACTGCCAGATCGTCCGTATGACGCGGATTACTGGCATACAACACGGTGATAGCGGCATCGTTGCGATCAGCGATTGCCAGTGCCATATCACACGCTAAAGGTGTGTGCGGCCCACCACGCACAGGCAATAACACACGATGCCAGCTCTGACCCTCTTGTAATCGTGCTATAACGACATCACAAGGCGAATCTCGCAGCATATCGTCAATTGGGGGGCCAAAAAGCCGTTCAGACGACGAGTGATCAGACTGCCAGCCCAACAAAAGCAGCTGTGCGTTTTGCTCTTTTGCTGCAGTATGGATGCCTTCGGTTAATGAGTGCGCGACATTGACAGTGGGACGCACGATCACTTCACTCAGGTCATTAAAATCCCCAATAGTCTCGAGTTCAGCGCGCAATCGACGAGCCTCAACGACACCATCACTCAATGAGCGCTCTTCTGGGACTACCACGACACTCAGTACTACCACACGACCATTACGATGCCGGGCAATCGCAATAGCCAGACCAAGCAACCGTTTTGCTTCATCCAGATCTAACACGGGTAACAGGACAATGTATTCTTGTGAGATCGAACGCTGTTCCGGCGTTTGACGACGAGGTTCTGTTGTCATGTGTTGCTCCTTCACCGACATCATTGTCGAGTTTGTATTGCTAATACCTAATTCAACCGCTTGTACACGCCTTATGTATTATCTATAAGTAAAGGGAGAATAACCTGTTGATAGAGCGCCTCCCAAGTATAATCTAAACGCACCCGGCGTCGCAATTGCCCCCGCCGATCATCACGTACAACCGCTGCAATCTGCGTGGCAATGTCCTCTGGCGCTGCGGAAAGATCAAAGTAAAACGCTGTATCACCAACCGTAGTACGGAATGGTGGAATGTCGCTGCAAAAGATCGGAATACCGGCCATACCAGCCTCGAGAACGGGAATGCCAAATCCTTCATACCGGCTGGGAAACAACAACCCATCCGCCAGACGATACCAATCTGCCAGCATCGCATCTGATACAGGCAACGGATTTCCCTGCTCATCAACATACGTCTCATAGAGAAATACAACGGCATCCCGTGCACCGGATGCATCACGTAACGCCTGCAACTGTGCGAGATAGGCCGCATTCGTCGGGTTGTGTGGCCCCGGCGGCCCGGTTACAATAAGCTTGGGGTGGAGCCCACGAGTACGCAACGCACCGACAATAGCAATCGCCTGTTCGATGTTCTTCCGGCGCGTAATACGTGCAGGTAGCAGCAACAGTGGATCGGCATGCAGAAGATCCAACCGATTTACCAAAGCGACCGTATCTGGTTCCAGTTTCAGAAAGCCCACCAGATCAATCCCTGGTGTCGCAACGGTAACAGCGTCTCGGGGGAGATCAAACAACCCTGCCAGCATCTCCCGCCGATCTTCCGACACGACAACATACTGCACACCTGGCCACGCATAGCGCAGCAACTCCCACGGCTCACCAGCATGTAACTCAGGCGTATAGAGTGGATCGAGCCAGGCAAAATCGTGGCACCAGGCCAGCAAGCGTGGCGCACGTCCAGACTGTTGTAATCGATAAAGTGCGGTCGTAAACGCCTGATTCTTGTGCAGCGAAAGCACATTATGCACAATCGCCACATCTATTCCAGCAAGATAGTGTTCTAAATGACGCACGATACGCTCGGTCAAATCCTTAAACAGCGGACTCACAGTACCTTGAACAAGTTCACGTGCAATCTGTTCAAGCTCTGTTCCGCGCGATCCTAACTCAGGAATCATGATGGTTTCCACATCTGGATGCTGCCAATCACCACGCCCCGTTAGTACGCGCACATGCCAGCCATCTGCGGCCATCACACGTGCGTGTGCGGCCATCGTAATCTCCACACCACCGATATTCGGTGGACCAGCATAATGAAGAATAGCAACTGAACGTTTCACATTATCGCTTCCTTATTTCATAATTGCGTTATTGTAACTACCACATATTGTAACAAGCATCATCACAATCTGGCCCTTTGGACACATAAAACGAGACCACAACGGAAACGAGAGTCTTCTCATTCACAACAGGGTGAGTAGTATTTCGCCCAACAAACGCTGTCCCTGACAACAGAACCGCATTTGCCATGTATGATGTTGGCCAAGATTGGTTAAGCTGACTATATCACACCTATACGTCGGTATGACACATTCCTTCTACGATCTTCAAATCTCTCCACGACTCATGCGTATCGCAAGATCAATAAAGCAAGCTGCGGACCAACCAAACATCGGAGCCGCTTTCGGCGGCGGTTCACCAGTCTCAGGATGATAATACTCAAAAATATCGTTCTGGCTCATAACCAGACGTAAGGTCCGTTCAGCCAGTTCATGGGCTAGCTGATGATGTCCGGTACGACTCAACGCCTCTACAAAAATGTAGTTAATATTAATCCAGACTGGGCCACGCCACATCTGATAGGGATCATGCTTTGGATCTGACAGTGCCACCGTCGGCAATGGGTACGTGCTCCAGAACATCTGTGGATCATGTAAATGCGCCACCAATTGTTCAGTAATCTTCGGCGACACCCGACCGGTCCACAACGGATACAGGCTAAATGGCGTGACAACGTGAATCGGTTGATGATGAAACTGGCTCCAGAAAAGACCAGCCGATTGATCGTAGAAATGCTCAATCATGCGATCAACCAGCGCCATAGACTTACGTCCCCACATCTCGGCTTCACGCCCACGGCCCAGAATCCGCGCCATTCTGCTCAACGCCTCCATCTGAATACACAAGTAGGTATTCAAATCCACTGCCTCTACCGGCATGCCCACATCCCAAAGCGGACTATCATCGAGCCCCGACGAGAATGGGTGTGAATATTGCACAATACCATCTGAGTCATCATCGTTGAGACCAAACCACCACGAGTTCCAACGGACCAACGGATCGTAGATATCGCGCAACAGTTGCTCATCACCTGTTTGATCATACACATGCATAGCGACCCAACCAACAATGGGTGGTTTGGTAACGGCTGCAGCCACCGGAACCTCAAGTTGCGTAATCATGCCCTCATCATACACCGCATCTGGTATCATCCCGTCCGGCTGTTGGTGATCAAACATAAAGAGCAACTGATCGTGGGCCAGCGCAGCATCCGTGTAGCGAAATGCGAGTGCATGAAAATAATTATCCCACTGCCAGGCCCCCACATAATGTGCCTTACTTGGCGAAACGCTCTCACGACGAAAATAGCCCTGCGGTGACAAAATATTGTTCCCCATCACCCACCAGGCATAGTAATACTGGCTCTGATATTGCTCATCAACCGCTGGCGCAGCAGCGAACCAGCGATTCCAACGTGCTTCGGCCTCCTGTAACGCTGTACGGGAAGGCACAACCTGTCGATCAAGGTCTAGTGTTCCCTGGATGTGCAAGGTAATCGCCGTATTATGATCGCCTTCAACCACAAACGCCACGTCATATCCATTGGTATTGTGCTCTACCTGGTTCAACATAACCGTTCCATTGGTTGAGTAAGCGCAGTTACGTATCGATTTGAACTCACCACCATGCCCATCAGGGCGGGACAAGTCTGGAATAATACTAAAGCTGATACCACAGGGAAGCTGTGGCGGCACCCCAATATTGATCGTACGGCGATCCTGAAAGGTTACAATGAACTCACCCAGCGTCGTTTGAAACACTAACGCATGGGGGTAGGTCGTCAACTCAAATGACACTGGGTGCCCGTCACCATCAACCAGACGCAGATTATGGATAAACGGGGGCCGATTGCGATAGGCTGACAAGCCGGGTACAAGCGCAGTCAAACGTTCGGCCAACTTAATATACAATGTATCAGGCAAGCGACGTTCTTGATAAACTAACAGACGGGAGCCACGATCACTAAATGGTATTTTTTCCAGTTGAATACGATTTTCTAACACAAGTAAATACGGCGACTCGGGAGTATACACCGCTTGCCTCTATATTCTTTCAGGCGGCTGTCTCGTGCCACAACCCTGTATAACGAGCCAGACTGAAGTATGTGTGAGGTCTTTCATCAACGATCATAACGTATCACATCGGACTAATCCTTGTCAAGATAAACCACAACGTCCTAAAATCCTACATACACTACAAAGCAGCAGAGCGCAAACATATGATAATGTTTATTGGATTGGATCTCGCGTGGTCGCCCCGCAACCAGAGCGGTGTCGCCATTCTTGCTGGTGACGAACAGGGTGGTACACTGCAACAGATTGATTTGTTAGGTGATGATCAAGAAATTACTAATTACATCCAGCAACACACCGCCCAACAATCAGCGATCGTAGCAGTTGATGCACCGTTACGGGTTCCCAACGAAACTGGCCAACGCCGGGCAGAAACGGAGATCAACCGGGCTTTTCGGCGGTATGAAGCCGGCGCGCATCCGGCCAACCGCCAACGCCTCACCTTCAATGGAGTCGTACGTGGCGAAGCACTCGTTGAGTCACTCCAACAACAAGGTTTTGTCCACAAATCAACGATTGAGGCAGGAACCGCTGTGCGACAAATCATCGAAGTGTTTCCCCACCCAGCCATGATTGCCCTCTTCGGCCTGGAACGCACACTCAAATACAAAGCACGTCCTAAACGCAGCCATGCTGAACGCATGGCTGCGTGGCAGCACTATCAACAACACTTGCATGCACTCACCACAGCCGATCCACCACTGGACGGACACCTACATTTGCTACAGCAACATGTCGCCGATCTGCGTGGACAAAAACTCAAGGCGTACGAAGACCAGATCGATGCGCTTTTGTGTGCCTATATTGCATTGTATGCTTTTCGCTGGGGACAGACACGCTGCCAGACCTTTGGAACACTGGAAGCGGGCTATGTGTTCACTCCCGTACCCAGCACAATGTGGCAGGCCGATCGTTAGGAAGCATAGAGGAACGGCTCAACCTCTGCACGTGTCGGTGGATTCGCGCCCGCCCGTGTGCAAGTCAAAGCCGAGGTTGCACCAGCAAAACGTACCACCGCCTCCAGATTCTCTGGCGACAGATGGGCCAGTGGGGGTATGGACACCACACAGTATGATGTACACATCTTCATGACCGATGTCCTGACTCTGTTGCATCTCAACGAACCCCACCTCAATGGAAAGGGTCTGGCAAGGCAGGACACGATTGGGAATCCGTGAGCCAGGAACCAAGATCCGTTGTCTATCTGGCCCACACATGCACCAGGTCGTCATTGTGCAACTCACCAGTGAAGCCAAAGGGATCGACACTGCCTCCCCCCACACCTGGGGGGACTACAGGGGGGACGGGCACGCCCCACGGGTCGTAGCTGGTCGTGGATTGTACCGCCCCTGCGCCATCGAGCACGGCACGGACCGAGCCCAGCCCATCGTGTTGATGGCCATACATCAAGTTCGCGCTGCCGTCGTTCAGCACCTGTTCCAGCGGTGCCACCAGGTCCTGGGTATAGCTCGTACTGCCGCGCCCCACGAGCACACCATCGCCGTTGTAGCGGTAGCTGCTGCCACCCTGCTGCGTCAGCCGTCCCAAGGCGTCATAGGTGTAGCTGGTGCTGCCGTCGTTGAGAATCTGCGGGAGAAGCACAACAGATTTTGGGTGGAGCGAATGCTATCCTACTGTGTTCACCCGATAGTATATGGCTGATTTCTATTTACTTATTCATTTTTGTTATCATTCCATAGCTCTTCGAATATCAAACCCTTTAACTCAGCCTGTTCGATAGCACTCCGAAATTCCTCATCACCACCTTGATCGCGATCAAGCACCAAAATTTCGCCACGACATGTTTCAGGAATCTTAAAAAGACGTGCCTCAGTAAATCGATTTGCGTGAAATACATACTTCTTCGGTCTAATTCGGACACTGGTAGTAGGATCAATGGCCCAAGTTGTACTTTCTTGATCGAGACAGTCAATACAGTTGATAACGTTAAACACAAAAAACTCCTGATCCTTGTAGGGAAGAGACAACAATTCACCAGCCATTTCAAAATGTTCACTGAGCAACATACTTGCCCGAGGACTAGGAATCAATATGTCTGAACTGAAATTATAGAAGTCACCCGCTTGTAACTTTGGTTGTAGAATATAGACAGGTGGCGGTATCCATTTATTTGCACGTGAAGTTCCATCCATTTTAAGTGTAAGAACATCTTCATCTCGTTCTGTTAGAAAATATTGATAGGTACTAACGTCATTACGAACACGATATACTTTCATCAAGTCCTCCCAATGTGTAATGTGTGTTGATAACAGTCGGTATGAATAAGTTTACAAGGTGATACAATATGTTTGATCGAAGAACAATAATGTTATCGTTCTTCGATCTTTTGTAAAAATAGATTACTCACTCATATCACAGATTTGCTTACTGAACATTATCATGGAAATAGACCTTGGAGAATTTCTTGAGCGATCTGCTGGAGTTCAGCTCGCACGGTGCCAGGAGCTGCACTTGATAAGCGACGTTCAACTTCGGCATGATACCGATTTGTATGAATATTAGCATGCCAAACATTACCAACTGTTACATGACCTTTTGTACGGCTTATTGGCAAATAGACACCATTTTCAGCATCATTGATGCCAATGTTTTCTCCAATGAGAATGGCACGTGATCCAGCAGCACGGCTGTCGTTCCAGGCCACAATATGATGTGCTGCTGTTCCAGGTGGTTCAGGTATTCCAGCAGCCCGCATATTTCGGCTAAGAATATCAGACATTGATGCTGTGTATATCTCCACACCGCCCTCCTGCGGTGCGGGGAAGATGGTGACCTTGAAATCATCCGCCTCGGGCATGGGGAAGCCCTCCTGCGTACACACCAGCGAATCATCCATCTCCCATGGTGTGCCCTGGATATTGCCGCCACGTGGCACATCCTGGGTTACCGGATGCGGCGGCGATGGCGGTGTCACGGGGGCGGGCGTATGGTTCCCCGTGTGGCGCGGGGGCGCCGGGGCCGCCCCCGCATCGATGCGCTCAGTTGTTTCACGCGCATCCCGAATGGTACGGCCTGCTACATCTCCAATGAGCCAGCCAGCGACCCCGGCCAGGATGGTGGCACCAATACTCACAACCGCACATGCGGCCCCGGCGACCCAGCCCGGTCCAGGGACTGCCGCTCCCGCCAGACACACCGGATTGCGCCCACTGGGGTCAGTCCACAACACGGGATTACTATACGCATACTGATACGGGTGCAAGCTATACGGCAGCGTGTCAAAGCCCGCAAACGGGTCTCGTGCGGTAAAGGTACCAGTGCTGGGATGATACCACCGCGCTCGCAGGTGCACCAGGTCACCGTCGTGCAACTCCCCCGTAAAGCCAAAGGGAGCGGGACTGCCTCCCCCCACACCTGGGGGGACTACAGGGGGGACGGGCACGCCCCACGGATCGTAGCTGGTCGTGGATTGTACTGCACCGGCGCCATCGAGCACGGCGCGGACAGAGCCCACCCCATCGTGCTGGTAAGGCCATACACCAAGTTCGCGCTGCCGTCGTTCAGCACCTGTTCCAGCGGTGCGACCAGATCTTGTACAGAATCCACTGGGGCGCTCACAAATGAGTTCGTCTGGAGACGCCAGCATTATCGAAGGAGAATAAAGAATCCCTTCAAACGATTCGCTGCTATCAATGCCCAACAATGGGAAGATAGTGCTACCCAGAATGGCGATGTCTCGTGTTTCCCAAACATTAATAGCGTATACGTGCAGTCAGCATCGGTGATTACATCTGCCTTAAGATTGAACGAATGCTGCTGGATGGTTGTGAGCGGGAATTCCAAGCTGGCCTTCAAAGATGTTATCGGGATAGGTCGAGCAGGTCTAATCTGCCATGCGTGTCGGGGAATAACAATTTTGACTGCACTTAAGATACGATTGATATTAAGCCGAAATAAGACGGGGTCTTCTAATTCTACACGGTGCTCTGCTACCGTGAAGTGTGGATTTCGTATATATATCAGATGCTCCTCGACTTCTGGGTCTGGTTGATAAAAGAGCGCACCTTCATCCGTATCTTCTCTCAAGATAATCTCAAGCTCATCCATTATCATAGCTGTTCCTGTGTCTATTGTTTCTCAAGTACAAGTGGTTTCACGTGGTGCTTTCAACTTGTCACAGAAGCGCAATGAAAGCACCACGCAACTTTTTAGTTTACTTGTTCATTAATCGATTATGGGTACCATGTCATATAGGGCCAACCACACCTCCATGATCGTTTCTCATCTCCTCGCCAAGCAGTGATGGCTTTTCTCTCAGATTTAGAGACAACAATCGTGACTCCATTTTTAGGTTGTCCAGGGATAGCTTTGTAGACAATAGCATCACCAAAGCTGCTCTGATACTTCTTACCATTGAGAAAAGTGTCAAGTACTTCTTCCTCAGATATGTTGTCGTTATTAAGTTCACCAGGAAAATGTTTTGTATACAAAATACCTTCTCGATCAAAGAGGGGCAACTCTCCGATCATCAGCACCAGCATTTCCCCCTTCTCCGGCGCTGGGAAGATGGTGACCTGGAAATCCTCCCCCTCGAGCATGGGGAAACCTTCCTGCGTACACACCAGCGTCTCGTCCAGATCCCAGGGCGTGCCCTGGATATTGCCGCCACGTGGCACATCCTGTGGCAGCGTCATCGGCGGCGATGGCGGTGTCACGGGGGCGGGCGTGTGGTTCCCGGTGTGGCGTGGTGGCGCCGGGGCCGCCCACAGCGCCGCACAAGCGGCACCAGCAACCCAGCCCATCGTGTTGGTGCCAGGTGCCGTTGCCGCTCATCAGCTATCCATGGGCATAAAAAATAGTCGGTAGTTCCATCGGAAAGCACATTGGTTTTTGTATCATAGAATCAATGTGCATATATCCTGCCAAACCAATGACTTAGACAAGAAACCCCGAAAAGTTCCGAGTCTATCGTTATTATTTCAACTTCTGGACCGAATATTTCTAGATCAATGCCTATGGAAACATATATTTATTCATCTATTGATTCGGGGGATGTAGGTTGCCATACGGGATTACTCCCATTACTAACAAGCTGAACCATATGAGAACCGTCACGTTTTACTAGACAAATATTACTCTGCCCGCCGCGACGCCCACCTGAGCCGCTGGGCTCCTAGATCACCACCACCACGCACAATGTAGGGGCCGCTCCGTGCACAGATGATTACAACCATCGGTCGGAAAGGAGGCAGCCACTGGTATCAGATTGAGGTGCTCACAAACATTGATGGACCATGGCAGGTCACAAATGCATAGACTCTCACCTGATACGTAGGCTCTTTGAGGTTAGATCAGGCACGGGCAACTCAAAACCTGAAAGCACCCGTGATGGTTAGAAAAGCTGGCAGTAGCTTGGCGTACCTTTTCCTCCTGTTGGACTTCAAACCTCAAAGCGGGCCAGGTGTTCACTCCCGCACTCAGCACAATGTGGCAGGCCGATCGTCAGGAAGCATAGAGGAACTGCTCAACCTCTGCACGTGTCGGTGGATTCGCGCCCGCCCGTGTGCAAGTCAAAGCCGAGGTTGCACCAGCAAAACGTACCACTGCCTCCAGATCCTCTGGCGACAGATGGGCCAGCGGGGCGCGTGAGGTTACATCGTGTTCGGCGAGACCAGCCAGCAACCCGGCACTAAAGGCATCACCAGCACCAACAGTATCGACCACATCGACTTCAAACGCAGGCACATGCAGATAGGCAACGCCCTTAGAGACATCCAAATCCGCTGCATCGTGTATTGCTGCTCGCGTAGCCATACGCACCGCCAATGCACCATTCCCACCCTGCGTCACCACCACCAGACCAGGACCACGTGAGAGAATCTGAGTTGCCACTTCTTCGAGTGGGCGGCCCGGAGCAAACCACTCTAGATCGACCTGACTCATTTTAACGACATCGGCAAGGGCAAAACACTGGTCTAACACCGCCCGATAGCCATCCTCATCACGCACCAACCCAGCCCGAATATTGGGATCGAGTGAGATCAACGCCTGGCCTTTGAGTTGCTCAATAGCCGACAGGATTGCCACAGGCGTTGACCCACGCAGCAAACTGATTGAGCCAACGTGCAAAATACGCGTATCAGTAAAGAAGGGCTTGGGAAGTTCATCTAGCGTAAGGAGCGTATCGGCGGCACCTTCACCATAAAAACTGTATGCTGGCTCACCATCTTCAGACGCGACAAATGCGAGTGTACTTAATGCAAGCGAATCGATCAGAAACCGTGTGTCAATACCTTCACGCTCAATATGGTTACGAAGATATCGTCCGAAAAAATCCGTTGATATTTTGCCGGTAAAAGCGGTCGGCTGTTCGAGACGTGCTAACCCGACCGCAACATTCATGGGGGACCCGCCCGCGTGCATGTGAAACCCAACGGTCGCTTCGTGTTCCTCAATCGGCAAAAAATCGATGAGCATTTCGCCCATACAGTTCAGTAGATGGCTCATAGTACCACTCCTCTATTTTGTACACATCTATACCATTGTAGAAATCAGACAGTTTGACCACAGTATTGTGCAAAACTATATCATCTTTCTGTTTTATGAAGGCATATCTACACTCATCAGGATTTTTCGATTGTAGTCTACGTTCTACGCTTGGTCAAGGTCTGACCTAACACATGATCTACGAGTCGCCTCATGAGTGATGGTATAATAATCGGAGTCATAACAAGCAGTACCTGGAGAAATATACCATGAGCACGGTAGAATATCGCGTACCTAAGGGCGAAGCTATCTCTATTCAACAAGGACGGCTCAAGGTCCCTGACCGACCTATCATTCCTTTTGTCGAAGGCGATGGCACCGGGCCGGACATCTGGCGCGCCAGTGTACGCGTTTTCGATGCCGCCGTTGAACGCGCTTACGGCGGTCAACGCAAATTGATGTGGATGGAAATTTTTGCTGGTGAAAAAGCGTTCAACGAAACCGGAGATTGGCTCCCCCAAGCTACTGTTGATGCTTTTTCCCAGTATCTCGTTGGGATTAAAGGGCCACTCACAACCCCTGTGGGAAAGGGCATTCGTAGCTTAAACGTAGCCCTGCGACAATTGCTCGATCTGTATGTATGTTTACGACCTATACGCTATTTTGAAGGCGTACCATCTCCGGTACGACAGCCCGAACTCGTCGATATGGCGATCTTCCGTGAGAATACCGAAGACATCTATGCCGGTATCGAGTATGCTGCAGGTACACCAGAAGCACAAAAATTGCTGGCATTTCTCGAAGAAAACTTTCAAGCCGATTTTAACAAAGTGCGCTTTGGTACTGTTGAAAAAACCAACAACTTCCTCAACCTGCTTGATCAGGAACATGATGATCATATTGAGGTAGGCTTAGGGATCAAAGCTGTGAGTCGCCTCGGAACCGAACGGCTGGTTGCTGCAGCAATCCAGTATGCGATTGAGCACAACCGTCCCAGTGTTACCCTGGTTCACAAGGGCAACATTATGAAATTTACCGAGGGCGCTTTCCGTGATTGGGGCTATGCTTTCGCCGAACACGCCTTTGGTGAGCGAGTCTATACATGGGCACAGTGGGAACGGGCCAAAGCAGCCCGTGGTGAAGCAGCAGCTAACACAGAGCAAAAGGCCGCACTCGCAGCAGGCAAAATCCTCATCAAGGATGCCATCGCCGACATTACCCTGCAACAAGTGTTGACTCGCCCTGCTGAATTCGATGTCATCGCTACCCTCAATCTCAACGGCGACTACCTGAGCGATGCGCTGGCGGCACAGGTTGGGGGCATTGGAATTGCACCAGGTGGCAACATCAACTATGTCACAGGCCACGCAATCTTTGAGGCTACCCACGGCACCGCGCCCAAATACGCCAATCTTGATAAAGTCAATCCGTGCAGTGTCGTACTCAGCGGCGATATGATGCTACGCTACCTTGGCTGGAATGAAGCTGCTGATCTTATTATCAATAGCCTTGAGAAAACTTTTGCCAGTAAAGTAGTCACCTATGACTTTGCACGTTTGATGAAGGGTGCTACAGAAGTGAGTACATCTGCCTTTGCCGATGCCGTCATACAAAATATGGAATAGCATGCAAACAAAATAAGGATGAGTCGACGTTGATACGCAACTCATCCTTTGCCTGCAAACATCAAGCAACTACTCAGATATTGGGCCCCAACCGCGCTCTTCAACCACTTGAAAGATATCCGTATCACTGATAATACCAACTGGACGACCTTCGTGACGGACAGCCGCACGACGAATGTTGGAGTCAATCATCAGCTTACTGCATTCACGCAAACTCATATCCTGTGAGACATAAATCAAAGGACGTGTCACCACCTCACTCACCGGGACCTCTTCTGGTGCTCGGTTCACGCTGACAATATCTTTTAATACGTCACGCATGGTCATAATGCCCCATTCACCTGTTTCATCAGGTTCCACAATAATACTTGTGATGCCCTGTTGATGCATAAGGTGGATCGCCTCTGACACCATTTCCGTCGACGACACACTAACGACCTTACGTGTCATCACTTCACCAACAGTAAAGGGAGTAGGCGGAACATCCTCGGTTGCCTGTGCCCCCATACGCCGTCGTAGTGGTTCACTGTAGCGATCAAGCGAATGCATAGACACACTGACCGATTGGCGTCGTTCGGCACGTGCGGCGGCGGTTTCCATACTTCCTTCTAAGAATGTTATTAACACATACGCTTCACCTTTGATTGGCGCATCTTCGAGTAATTCTACTGCCAAACCGTTGAATCGTCCACGAACTGTTTGCATTCCCCGGCCTCCTTTCGTGTAGGCATCACCATTGATGGAAAACAATTCAGGGCGCACCTTATTTGTGCACCCTTTAATACCTTTAGATTATAATGATAACACGTTTAGAAAAACTAGTAGAATTGTTCTTCCTCGGTCGAGCCACTCAGTGCTGTCGTGGAGGACTCACCACCAGAAACAACCTGTGATACATCATCAAAGTAGCCTGCGCCTACTTCGCGCTGATGTTTGGCAGCGGTATACCCATCAACATCACGCGCAAACTCGGTTGCCTGGAACTCTGCATAGGCAGCCATACCACGATCACGGTATCCGTAAGCAAGATCGAACATACTGTAGTTCAGTGTGTGGAAACCTGCAAGCGTGATAAATTGGAATTTATATCCCATTGCTCCCAGTGTTTTCTGGAATTCAGCAATCGTTGCGTCATCCAATTTCTTCTTCCAGTTGAATGATGGTGAGCAGTTGTAGGCGAGCAACTTGTCTGGGAATTCAGCATGGATCGCTTCAGCAAAACGACGGGCTTCTTCAACATTCGGTTCAGCCGTCTCACACCACACCAGATCGGCATAGGGAGCATATGCGAGGCCACGTGCAATCGCTGAGTCGATACCGCTACGGGTGGCAAAGAAGCCCTCAGCCGTTCTTTCGCCCGTGAGGAATTTCTTATCACGTGGATCCACATCACTCGTGATCAGTTTCGCGCCATTGGCATCTGTGCGCGCAATCAGGAGTGTTGGCACACCCATCACATCCATGGCTAACCGTGCCGAGACTAAATTGCGAATAGCAGTCTGGGTAGGCAACAAAACTTTTCCACCCATATGCCCACATTTTTTCTCTGAAGAAAGTTGATCTTCAAAGTGAACACCGGCGGTACCGGCCTCGATCATCCCTTTGGTCAACTCAAACACATTGAGCGAGCCACCAAAACCGGCTTCCCCATCGGCAACAATAGGCGCAAACCAATGTGTATCATGCTTTCCTTCACCAAATTCAATTTGATCAGCGCGTTGAAGTGCCTGGTTAATACGCTGAA
Organism: Chloroflexi bacterium AL-N1; assembly: GCA_013122435.1. Lineage (GTDB taxonomy): Bacteria > Chloroflexota > Chloroflexia > Chloroflexales > Roseiflexaceae > AL-N1. The sequence goes on along the minus strand of WYDT01000009.1, from coordinate 46,295 downwards.
TCAGTTGTGGAACACTATTGGCAGGATACAGACTTTGATCAGGATACATCTGTCCTGACAGGTTTGCATCGGCAGCCACCTGCCAACCGCTTACATAGATGGCCTTGAGGCCAGCTTTGACTTGCTGCACAGCCTGATTTCCCGTCATTGCGCCCAGTGTAGCCACATAATCGTCGGTGTGCAGGAGTTCCCATAATCGTTCCGCGCCTTTGCGTGCCAGTGTGTACTCGATTTGGATTGACCCACGCAGACGAATAACATCTTCGGCAGTGTACGTACGTTTGATCCCTTTCCAGCGTTCATCTGTGGCCCAATATTTTGCCAGGGCTTTTGCTTGTTCATTGACGGTCATGACGAGCCTCCTCTTCAGCGAGTGGTTGATTAAGGTTAAAGTACCGTTTACGATCCAATTTCAAGGTATATGGAGGCAGGACTGGACCGACGGGTATGGTCCAATCCTCTGCTCATTTGTAGGTGTCTATCCTAGTCGAGGTGTTCATAACCCCGCAGGGTCAAAAACTCATCGAAGTCATCAGAAGTCGTAAGCTGATCAAACAGTTGGCTTGCAAGCGTATATTTTCCGGCGGCATACCGCTCTTTCCCAACCATTATCTCGATTTTTGCCAGTTCTTCATCGATCAAAGATCGGACCAGCTCGACAGTCACTTTGCGGCCATCGGTGAGCTTGCCCTCGGGATGACGAATCCACTGCCACACCTGAGCACGCGAAATCTCAGCCGTTGCCGCGTCTTCCATCAAGTTAAAGATCGGAACACAACCAACCCCACGTAGCCACGACTCAAGATACTGAATACTGACACTGATGTTGGTTCGCAGACCAGCATCGGTGATCGGCCCTTTGGCAAAGTCAAGTAAGTCGGCTGCCGTGACATTCACGTCTTCACGCTTCTTGTCAATCTGATTTGGTCCAGGCATAACCGCATCAAATGCCGTCAATGCTACCGGAACTAACCCAGGATGTGCAACCCATGTACCATCGTGCCCATCATTTGCTTCACGCTCTTTGTCAGCACGGACTTTGGCAAAAGCCTCATCATTGGCCACTGGGTCATTCTTGATAGGGATCTGGGCTGCCATACCACCAATAGCATGAATATTACGTCGATGACATGTCTTGATAGCCAGTAGTGAATATGAACGCATAAAATGGGTTGTCATGGTCACGAGTGCACGGTCTGGGAAGAGAAAATCAGCCTCGTTACGGAATTTTTTGATACAGCTAAAGATATAATCCCAACGACCACAATTCAGTCCGGCTGAATGTTCACGCAATTCGTAGAGAATTTCATCCATCTCAAGCGCGCCCAGAATAGTTTCGATCAGGACAGTCGCTTTAATCGTTCCCTGTGGGACACCTAGCTCATTTTGTGCCATCACAAAAACATCATTCCATAAACGTGCTTCAAGGTGGCTTTCAAGTTTAGGGAGATAAAAATAAGGCCCTGATCCCTTTGCTACAAGATGTTTTGCATTATGGAAAAAGTAAAGGCCAAAATCAAGAAATGCACCAGCCATCGGCTTACCATCAACAAATACATGTTTTTCTAAAAGGTGCCAACCACGTGGGCGTGTAATGATAGTCGCAATGGTATCGTTGAGAGCATATGCTTTGCCCTCGGGACTCGTATAGTCAATGGTCCGGTTAATCGCATCTCGCAAATTCAGTTGGCCTTGAATGGCATTGTCCCACGTCGGTGAGTTGGCGTCCTCAAAATCGGCCATGAACACTTTTGCACCCGAATTGAGTGCATTGATGACCATCTTACGCTCAACCGGCCCAGTAATTTCTACGCGTCTGTCCTGGAGATCATCTCGTATAGGGGCAACTGTCCAATCACCATCACGGACATGTGCCGTCTCTGGAAGAAAATCTGGTACTTTACCAGCCTGAATTTCGGCCTGTCGCTCTTCACGTCGTTTCAACAATGAAACCCGCGTTGCATCAAACTCACGTGCCAATTTGACGACAAATGCCATTGCCTCAGGCGTCAGGATTTCGGCAAATTCGGGCGAAATTGCGCCACGAATATCCACGCCATCGGGGAAATTTTGTTTACTTGCCTGTGTCATTCGTTTTGCTACCTTTGCTATACGATCTGTTTTACATGTAAAAATAAATGTACTAAGAAAACAAGACATTTGTTTAAGAAATAGAATCAATAATTATTTAATGTACCCTATTGTAACGCATTGGGAAGATATAAACATGTTCTTGAAGTAAGCATTGTGAATGATGTAACTTTTAGGATAATGTCACTGTACCATGCCAGCAAACCCCATGTCAAGCACAAATAGAACAGCTTAAAGAAATAATTCTTTACACTTCGAAGACATTAACAAAAAAAGTAAATAACGTCAGTTCGTAAAAAACGCGCTGGCCATTCCGATCATTTTTAGACCTGATACAGTGTATATGATGGTTATTTTGAGGACTTGCAATACTCGATAGCAGTTTCAACAATGGAGGCAATTACTGCATGGTGGTCGGGAGTGCTACGTCGGGGATACACGCGATTACAAAGCACAACTACAATGAGATGATAGTGTGGTACGATCACCATAGCTGGGCCAGTAAACCCGGTGTGCCCAAAACTACCTTCAGGTGCATTTCCCATAAAATTGGGGCGATCAAGCATCCATCCCAAACCGCAGGAAAGCGCTAAACCGGGCGTATGGTTTGTACACGCAAGTGCTTTTGTTTCTCTGCAAAGAAAAGCAGAGTCTAATATCTGGCTACGTCCCACGCACTCATCGTGTTGACCATCAGCTAACCACACCTGACAGAACCGATACAGATCGCTGGCTGTACTGAACAGCCCCGCGTGTCCTGCAACACCACCAAGTGCATGTGTGCTTTCATCGTGAACACTGCCATGTACAAGTTGACCACGCCAGTCAGGATCTATCTCTGTAGGGGCAATACGTGATTGCAAAGCCAGGGGAGGGCAAAAACACGTATCCGATAGCCCAAGCGGAGTTAGAACCAAACGCTCAATGGCTTGATCAAGTGTTGTATCCACGAGATGCCGCACAATCTCACCAAGGAGGAGTGAATTAACATTGGTGTAGGCGACAACAGTACCCGGCGGATAACACGGTTCGGTTTGATACACCACATCCAGTAAACCTTCACCGTCAAGCTCACGTAACGATGACAGGCGAATATCCAGACCAGATGTATGGGTGAGCAGGTGTAGCACTGTTATATTTGGAGCCTGTACATCTGGTAGGTATGTTTGTATTGGTGCATATAGATCAAGCATTCCCGCATCAACAAGGCGCAGCGCGGCCGTTGCAGTAAAGACCTTGGTCAGTGAAGCAATATCATAGATGGTATCCAAATGCACAGGTACAGAACCATCGTCTTCGTACATGGTCGCACCATAGGCGTGGTGATACAGGATAGTGTCTCCTTTTGCCACAAGCACAACCGCTCCAGGAAAGACCTGTGTATCAATAGATGTGTCAATAATTTTATTAATAGTGGTTTTCAATGCCATATATTCACAATTTCGATAGATGTGAGACTCAAAAGGCAAAAAAACACAGAGATCTCGCTGTACATACTACAATGACCTCTGTGTTTCCACATCTTTATGATAAACAACGCGCCCTACACAACTCAGATCAATCTGTTTCAATTACTGGTTGGGGGCACAGGCTGGGCGCTCCGTCAACCAGGGATCAAACTCGATATTCACACCTACTGAATCACCACGACCATCCTCATGCAAATCAGGATGATATGGACCAAGCTCGCTTTCCCACCAATTGTCACGCATGTCCAATGCCACTTCACTGGTGGCACCACGTCCAATACCATATTCAAGATAGAATGGAATAATCGGCGGGGTATGCGCCTCAATCGCGTTTTCACGTACATTAAGTGCAAAGCCTGGAACCTGAAGCGTTTCGCTGCGAATACTGAGTCCATTCCCACCCCCCAGCAACGCATTACAACTAATATCACCCTGGAAGGGACCATTCGTCGAAAGAACCAGATTAGGTCCATCCTGACCAACCAACAGGTTGCGCTGAATAGTAAGATCCACCATAGCGAGAGGACTCAAGTTGGTAATCTGCACCGGAGGGGCACCTGCTGCCAGAATATTGCCTCCAATACGGTTGTTTACCAACGTTACAGCACCACCACCATTGTAACTTATATCTAATGCGGCACCATAAGGCATGTCGTTACCAGCAATTTCGCTGTCATATATTTCAGCACGACTATTGTCAATGCGAATATGGCCACCATTTTCATTGATACGTGTATTTCGCATGGAGATAAATCCACCATCACTTGTGAGCAGGGTTCCTCCATTGCCACCACCACGGACTTCGACATGCTCCATCGTAATGGTACTACCAGCCTGACCAAACAAACCTTCCCAGCGCTGGCCCTCCCCACCTACAAAACGGATCGGTTGACCAGGCTGTCCATTGGCGAAGAGTGAACCATCAACAAAGAAAGACACACCTGGGGCCAGCACGACTTCAACACCTGGTTCAATAACCAGCACCGACCCAGCCGTCAATTGCAGATCACGTTGGATAATGATTGGGCTCTGATCGGCAGACCAACGTATGTTCCCTGTGAGTGTGTCAATTGGTATCGGTGTTGGCGGAAGCGGCGTGCTCGTTGCCACTGAAAGCGGAGGTGAACCAGATCCACCCGCCGGTGGCCCTGGTTGTGGCGCTGGTTGCTGTGTGGGTACAGGAGTCGGTAATTGCGATCCACCTGATTCCGTGGGGCGCGGTAATGGTGTTGGGCGGGCTGTTGTTGGCTCAGGCGACTCGTCTGGATCAAAGAAATCATCATCCGATGGCTCAGGCGACTCGTCTGGATCAAAGAAATCTGCTGTTGGTATCGCACCAAAGCGTGGTATCGTTGGTCGCGCTGCATTGCTTTCATCGCCTTCATCAGGCCCTGGGTAAGCAGGGTCGTCAGCAGCAGGGTCTTCATTATCACCAGGACGTTCTGGTTCAAATGTTGGCGGACCAGGAGTCCCGATTCCTGCAATAGGGTCATCTTCATCAGCAATGGCCGTACCTGGCTCAGGATATGGAGCGCCATTTACAGGCGTGCCTTGCCCAGGTGTTCCTACTACGGTTGGTTCTGCGGTTCTTGCTGTTGCATCATCAGCCGTGATAGTCACACGAGATGCTTCATCTATTTCACCAACGCCCGGCTGCTCATTCTCACCCACCTCTTGCCCAGAAGAAAAGAAAACCGCCAAAATGATAGCAACTACGAGAAACACGAGCGCAGACATTAAGATAAGCATGTCGCGTGTCAGACGAATAGTGATAGTGCGATCAGATAGTTCATCTGGCTGCTGCTCGTTGGAATCCACAAACTCCTCCATATGGTGCAATGGTATCAGGAATTATATATGGCATTTCACCATAAAAAACATGTATATTACCATAAGCTTTACAAGTTGTGCTATCTTACCATAGGCATCCTCTCTTCGCAATGATGATTGCCTGAAAGAACGCATTTATAACATTAGAGAACACTAAGTTTACTTGAATGCCTATATTCGCAATGGTATACTAGCAATGGTTACAAAAGATAAAAAGCGCATCCAAGATACAAAACCATCACGTAATCTCACAATATAGACATCTTTGCGTTTAAGGAAACGAGTAACTGTGATACGCCTACCAAAATTAGTTATCATGAACATACAACATCGAGCAACACCCGTTCAGGATACACTCGACACACGTGCCAAAATATTCTGGACAATGGGCAATGCCCTTATGTTATTTGGCATGATTATTCTGCTGTACGTTGGAGGGCTCTACGCCACCGAGTCATACGGTCGTTATGCAGCACGTGGCGATACCGACGTGCCAGCCCCAGCCGTGGTGACCCTGCCTGTATCAAGTGAGCCAGCACCATTTATTCCACCGTTGCTCAATGGACCATCGCAAGCATCTTCCACAAGTGGACAGATTGTGAGTGCAGCGCCCTCTACAGAAACTATTCAACCATCAACTGTTTCACGTATTGCCATTTCCAGTATTAATGTTGATGCCAAAGTAGTCGAAGTTGGTTGGGATGTTCAAGAACAAAACGGTGAAGAGTTTGCCGTCTGGCAAGTAGCCGAATACGCAGTAGGCCATCACAAAGGAACCGCGAATCCTGGCGATGGAGAAAATATTGTGCTTGCAGGTCATGTGGGTGGATTTGGAAAAGTCTTCAAAGATCTTTATTATGTTGAGCCCGGCGACAAGATCACCATTTACAGTAATGGAGAACAGTATCTCTATGTTGTTAATGATATCCTTATCGTGGAAGAAGAAGGTGCATCAGAAGAACAACGAGCCGAAAATGCACACCTCATCGATCCTACTGGACAGGAGATGGTAACACTTGTAACTTGTTGGCCTGCCAGTGGCCCAGATCGTTTTTCAGAACGCATTATCGTGCGCGCAACACCCTTCACTCCCGAAGACACCTCCCAATTTCCATCACACAGCAACTGGACTATTCGTTAGAACGCCAGAGCAGTATAGTAGGGAATAGCATTGTACAGAACTATTCTGCCACTTCCCAAACAAGAACGTTCGTGCTATAATCAAGGCATTACCTATGTTGTTTATTGTGTGGATGTTGTCAACACAGTATAGTAAAATAACAAACGGAGAACACGAGTGAGTACTACTAAAGAACGAGCAAATTCACAGAGTGAAGGAACCCTGTCTATGCCTATCTCTCCTGAAAAAGAAAAAGCGCTGGCTGCAGCGATGGGGCAGATCGACCGTAAGTATGGCAAGGGCTCCATCATGAAGATGGGCGATGCAGACTCACGGTTAAACATTGAGGTGGTGCCAACTGGTGCAATTGCCCTTGATATTGCGTTAGGTGTTGGAGGTCTTCCACGTGGACGCGTTATCGAGATTTTCGGCCCTTACTCAAGTGGCAAAACCACTCTTGCTCAACATATCATGGCTGAAGCCCAAAAGCTGGGTGGTATCGCTGCGTTTATCGATGCAGAACATGCCTTTGATCCCATCTATGCCAAACGTTGTGGTGTTGACACTGAGAACTTACTTTTGTCACAACCAGATTTTGGTGAGCAGGGACTTGAGATATGTGAAACCCTGGTACGCTCAAATGCTGTTGATGTCATTGTCATCGACTCAGTAGCGGCACTGGTTCCACGTGCTGAAATCGAAGGCGATATGGGCGACTCACTTCCGGGATTACAGGCACGACTGATGAGTCAGGCCCTTCGCAAACTCTCCGGTGCCATCAACAAATCCCGTACTGTGGTTATCTTCCTCAACCAGATCCGCATGAAGATTGGTGTTATGTTTGGCTCACCTGAGACCACCACAGGTGGTGAAGCTCTGAAATTTTATTCTTCAGTGCGGATGGATATTCGCCGCATCGAAACCCTCAAATCTGGGCAAGAAACTATTGGCTCACGATCTCGCGTCAAAGTCATCAAGAATAAGGTTGCTCCACCATTCCGCCAAGCTGAGTTTGACATTATGAATAATGAGGGCATCTCACGGGCTGGCAATCTCCTTGACGTTGCCGTAGAAATGGAAGTCATCCGAAAGAGTGGCGCATGGTTCTATCTGGGAGAAGATCGCCTTGGCCAGGGTCGTGAAAATGCAAAACAATTTCTGCGAGAAAATCCTGCTCTGGCCGATGAAATCGAGCGTCTTATTCGTGCACAAAAGCTTGATCGAGAACCAGCAAACGAAGCAAAGACCGAAAACGAAAATAACAATGGCGAAGGGTTATTTGAAGAATAATCCTTTACAAAATATCGGTTTCTAAACACAGGGAACACGATACATGTGTTCTCTGTATGCTTATACTACTATTGTTATCTACCAGAACTGTGACTACACTATGCCTGTTGGAACTATCACTTCCCTGCACGCCCAAATCAATGACTCGCAACGGATCAGTGTCTTTATTGATGGCGTTTTTGCACTGGGCATTAGTTTGACCACTTTAACACGTGAAGGATTGTATGTTGGCAAAGTACTCAGCGAGGCAGACTACCAACGACTTGAGCAAACCGAGACGACTGAGAAAAGCTTGTACGTTGCCCTCCGTCTGTTATCAGCACGACCACGTTCAACGGCAGAAATACGTGAACGCCTGCAACGTAAAGGATTTACAGCAACCAGTATAGAGCAAACTGTTGAGCGACTCCGTGAGTTAGATTTACTTGATGATACCGCATTTGCACGTCTGTGGATCGAAAATAGACAAACACATCGTCCGCGTGGAGTCAATGCGTTACGCGACGAATTGCGCCGGAAGGGCGTTCATCGCGACATTGTGGAAGCAACCCTACAAGATGATCAACTCATCGGCGATGAAACGGAACAAGCAATCACCCTCGCACGTAGCATAGTACACAAGTACAGCGACTCGCCCAATCGCACAACATTCGCACGACGCATGGGGGGGTATCTGCAAAGGCGTGGATTTAATTTCGATATTGTTCATAGTGTGATTGACCAACTATGGCAAGAGATACAGCATCAACAGGAACATACACAAGATAATGACATGTAAGTTCTTATATAATACATTTGTATGAAATTCGTATCATAGCTGCTAGTTTATAAGGTTTTGGAGCACCATAATGCCAGATGTTCAATATTTGGGTCATTCTTGTTTTCGTCTGCGTGGTCGTGATGGCGTTGTACTAACAGACCCGTTTGATCGATCAACCGGTCTCGATATAGGTCATCCTACTGCCCACATTGTCACTATTAGCCATGCACATCCCGATCACGCAAACGTGGACGCCGTACGTCCGATGCAGGAAAATATATTCACTATTGATGGGCCAGGCGAATACGAAATCGGCGGCATTCTCATAACGGGTGTCCGTTGTTATCACGACAAACAAAAAGGTGAAGAGCTTGGCAAAAACATTTTATACGTCATAACTATTGATGATGTTACGTTTTGTCACTTAGGCGATCTTGGCCATGAGCTAACGACGAAGCAACTCAACGAAGTTGGCGCTGTTGATGTACTCTTTATTCCGGTTGGCGGTAAAGAAACCATTGGTGCTGCTGAGGCTGCGAGCGTTATCGGCCAACTTGAGCCACGCATCGTCATTCCAATGCACTATGCGCTCAATGAAAAACACCACAGTCACACCGATCTCGACTCGCTAGACAAATTTATTCATGAATTAGGACAAAAAGATGTTACCGCCGAAACAAAATTTAGTATATCAATCTCTAATTTACCTGCAGAGGGAGGCGAAACACGCGTCGTGGTGATGAAACCATCAACCTAGCTTATGGGTTCCCACGCCTATGTCTGAGCAACCAGCGAACACCTAACAACAAAGCACCCACTAGAAAGCTGACAAGTCCAATATCGCCAACGCGGCCAAGTTTTGTGTATGGCACAGTTGGATGCATCAAGGACCCAAACTCTTTAGGGGGTTCCATATAGGCGCGACACAAAGGTGACCAATGCCTCTGCATCACACAACGGAACAAAGGTATATTCAAAACTGCACCAATCACACAATAGCTACTTACGAGCCAACGCCATCTTTCAAATAATACATCCTGCGTGGACGGTGAACGTAACATCGTCCACGCAATCAGCAACCGCGCTGCAATACCACATATAAAAGCTACCCTCCTCTCTCCAATGAGAAGATACACCGTGACCATTAACAAACTGGAGCTACGCCAATAGTCGATCAACACCATCCATTGATCGAGTGTTCCCTTAAACATAGCGCGGAAGAACAACACTAAAGGCGCAAACACAGTCAATACAACTGCACCTATAAAATCTATTCGTACAAGAACACGTCTCCACATAAACATCTCTTTTGCTCACTTCATAGACTGTGCAACAATGATCGAATATGTATTACTCAATGATTGAACACGATTATTTTCGACTACAATATCAAAGAACTTAGCACAATGCTGAGGCACGGTTAGTAGCCAATCCTCAAGCTGATCACGTTCTGCATCAGACATATGCATACGTGTGGTCCACTCTCCAAAATCATGTTGCTTACGAGCAAGTGGTTCAACATGGGTGACACGTAATCCCGCATGTTCAAGCCACATACGCCATTCATTCGATGTGTAAGCGCGTACGTGACTTGGATCTCGCCATTCTTCAAAACGATTCATACACATATCTAACGCTGGATCGTCTGGCACCATATTATCATTGAGCAGCAACATACCCTCAGGGTGTAACACACGTGCAACCTCATAGACAAAGCGCTCTGGTTCAGCAAAATGATGGGCGGCGATGCGGGTTGTCACACAATGGAAGCTATGGTCAGGAAAAGGAAGATATGCAGCGCTGCCTGAGCAGAAATTCATATTCACTATCTGTTGTTGAGCGACAAGTGAACGGGCAGCACATAACATCTTAAACGTAATATCGTAAGCTACCACGTGGGGTACATGGACAGCAAATACCCCTGCTGTATGACCTCCACCTGTTGCCACATCTAAAACATGCTCAGTTCCACGCAGTTGCGCCAGTTCTAACATTCGCTGCAAATCGCTTCCCCGAGCATGAACTGCACTCGTTACATACTGTTTGGCAGCCTGACCAAATTGTGCCTGCACTTGTTGTGTGCTGATATCACGATCCTCATCAAAAGGTTCTTCATTCATAGTATCTATGGCTCCTTACAGATTGGCGTAGGTCTTATGGACGATCCGCTTATGACGATCAGTATAGTAGGCTCACTACTATTATTCAAAATGATAATTTCTTTTATATCGATAGATTCTGTCTATAAAAACAAAATCTATGCTATAATTGTGCACGCTGGCGAATAACACTAATTAAGATAGTGTGCATTACATGTCACATCCACTAGATCTCCATAAACTACGTATCTTTGCCACAATTGCCCACTTCCATAATTTCACACGTGCAGCAGAAATGCTTCATATGACCCAGCCAACTGTGTCACAACAACTCGCTATGTTAGAAACTCAATTGGGAACTCCGCTTATCGAACGCCAAACACGACGCCTACAGTTGACCGCCGCAGGCAAAGCATTATTGCCATATGCAGAACAACTACTGGCTCTTGCCGATGAAGCAACAGAAACAACCCGTGCAGCAGCGGGAATTGCCAATCGCACACTACGGCTGGGGGTAGGACACACTCTCGCAACTTACTTACTACCAGACATCCTCAAAGACTACCGCACACGCCACCCAGAACATCTGGTACGTATAACCGTTGGTAATACCTCTGAGTTGCTCGAATTGGTTGCCTCTGATGCCGTTGAGCTTGCACTCATTGGTCTTCCGGCGCACCATATGCGTGTTCAAATCACACCGTTTCGACAAGATCATCTGGTTATTATTGTGTCGCCCGATGACGCGTGGAGTAATCGATCAGAGGTATACGTTGAAGAACTGACTGAACGCACATTACTAACACGTGAGCCTGGTTCTGCACTCTATGCCACTATAGAACAACTTCTGGGGCCAACGACATTAGCGAGTGACTCGGTCATTCAACTTGGTGAAACGGAAGCCATTAAACGTAGTGTAGAAGCCGGTTTGGGAGTTGCGCTGGTCCAGTCCATAGCAGTAGATCGTGAAGTCACTCTGGGCAGTTTATGTGCACTACAGCTATGTGGAGGAGAAGTACAGCGTACCTATGCTTTTGCTCAACGATACCGACGCGACTTATCGCCCGCTGCCGCAGAATTAGTATATTTACTCACCACACAGAAGTAAGATTCATGACATATATGTCGCTATAATCACATTTAACGAGAGGTTATCTGTGCTATAATATAGTGTGATATAGAGGTGCGATACAAGATTTAAAAGTAACATCCTATAATCGTTGTGGAGTACTCTTTTGTATTTTGCCTGGTACTTGATTTTGCTATTGTTTAGAGTGATTCCATCGCTACTGTACACCAAAAACAGCAATCCTTATTAAACATCCCTGTATAGGGGAAGGTATGTTCACCTTCCCCTTATTTTTGTTTTAACGTGTAAAATTACTATTTGATTACACTTACATCTATACATATCAGCATCTGTATGCAATTTTAGTAGCTCTGGAAGGAAATAAATGGGAATCTCGTGCTGAACATCCTCCGAAATTAGTGCAAAATATCGTTAAGACTCTTAAAACAATGGATATTGGTTTAGAAACCAGGTGCAAATAGCTTGAATTGTGAACAGATGCACAACCGCACAGTGTCATCATCCAATGGAGCGGGTCTGTTGGGCCAGCATTAGCCCAACGACCCGTTTTACTTTAGTGAACAAATGTAGTATTCAAACGGTGCACAAACCCTACTGAAAAGGAGCGACAACAGCAATGGCAAAGTACATTTTTGTTACAGGAGGTGTAGCATCATCGGTTGGAAAAGGTATCACCGTTGCCTCTATTGGACGCCTGCTCAAGAGCCGTGGCTTACGCGTTTCGATTCAAAAACTTGATCCATACATCAACGTTGATTCAGGAACCATGTCGCCCTATCAACACGGTGAAGTGTTTGTTACGGATGATGGTGCAGAGACTGATCTTGATTTAGGACACTATGAACGATTTACAGACGAAAATCTATCACGCTTAAGTAATGTGACCACTGGACAAATCTATTCATCAGTCATTCAAAAAGAACGACGCGGCGATTATCTGGGTGGTACAATTCAGGTTATTCCCCATATTACCAACGAGATTAAAGCACGCATAGCCGCAGTGGCCCGTCATTCCAGTGCTGACGTAGTTATTGTCGAAATCGGTGGTACGGTTGGGGATATCGAAGGATTACCATTTCTTGAAGCCATCCGCCAGATGCGTAAAGATGTCGGGCGAGATAGTGTTTTATATATTCATGTCACACTCCTCCCGTACATTGCGGCGACTGGCGAGGTTAAGACTAAACCAACCCAACACTCTGTTATGGAATTACGACGAGTGGGTATTACCGCAGATGTCGTTGTGTGTCGTTCTGATTATCCGGTATCAGATGAGATACGGGAAAAGGTTGCACTCTTTGCAGACGTTGATGTCGCTGCGGCAATCCCATTAGCGACTGCCGAAACCATTTATGAAGTGCCGCTCATTCTTGAAGACGCTGGATTGGGAACCTATCTGGTAGAAAGATTTGGGTTGCCACCAACACCACCGAACCTTGATGACTGGAAATCTCTGGTGGCCCAAATTAAGGTGCCTAAGCGCTGTTTACCTATCGCCATTGTGGGAAAATATGTTGAACTTCATGATGCCTATATGAGTGTTGCAGAAGCGCTCCATCACGCAGGACTTCATCAGGCAATGGATATTGACATTCGTTGGGTTTCTGCCGAACACATCGAGGAGGATGGCGCAGAACAGTGGCTAAACAATGTCTATGGAATTGTGGTACCCGGAGGGTTTGGGCACCGTGGCATTGAGGGCAAAATCAGGGCTGCCAACTATGCACGCACTGCAAATATCCCCTATTTAGGCTTATGCTTAGGAATGCAGTGTGCAACTATCGCTTTTGCTCGATACGTTATGGAAGATAATGTAGAGGTAAACAGTTCCGAATTTGTCCCACAAACACCGCATCCAGTGATCGATTTTATGCCTGATCAATTAGATATTACTGATAAAGGTGGCACTATGCGACTTGGTATCTATCCGTGCGTCATTGAGCCAGATACGAAGGCTGCACACGCCTATGATAACACTATGATCATGGAACGACATCGCCATCGTTATGAGTTTAATAACAAGTATCGCCAATTGTTGGAAAATAGTGGTTTTATTATCAGTGGTCACTCACCTGATGGTCGTCTAGTAGAAATTATCGAATTGCGCGATCATCCATGGTATGTGGGGACACAATTCCACCCCGAATTTCTTTCACGCCCCAATCGACCACACCCGCTTTTTCGAGAGTTCGTCGCGGCAGCGAGCCATACGTACATCGAAGGCGATCAACGCTACTTACCTTTGGATGAAGTCACCACTCAGAATGGACAAGGAACCTCTTCAGAACTGCATGCTAATGGAGCAGCTGCCCAGAATGGACAAGAAACCTCTTCAGAACTGCATGCTATGGAGGTTAAGTAATCAAGGTAACACTTTCAACACTGTTTCTGCCACGATTGTTGTTGAGGCACACGTGGCAAACACAGGTTAAAGCCCACCAACAAAATACACCGTGTATGATACAGCCAAACCATATCATACACGGTGTATTATTTTCGCTTAGCTTAGGATAAAGATCTACTCCAGATAATCTCGTAAGTGTTGGCCAACATCTGGCGCACGCAGACGGCGTAAAGCTTCCGCTTCGATCTGACGGGCCCGTTCACGAGTCATCCCCAATACACGGCCAACTTCCTCAAGTGTACGACGCTGACCATCCAACAAACCATAGCGCAGATCGATAATACGGCGCTCACGCTCACTCAGATGATCAAGTGCATCAGCAAGATCTCGACGTAACAATTGTCGTGAAGCAAAATCTGATGGTGTGGTTTGAACATCGTCCTGCAAAAAATCACCAAGGGTATGTTCACCATCCTCACCGACCGGCGTCTCAAGCGATACCGGACGACGTGAAGCTTCTAGAACACGCTCGACACGTTCTGTCGTTTGACCAAGTGCCACAGCAATTTCATCGGCAGTTGGCTGGCGTTCCAAAACCTGCGAGAGACGTTCTGAAGCACGTTTGACCTGACCGACCGACTCACTCATGTGTACTGGTAGACGAATCGTACGTCCTTGTTCAGCAATAGAACGTGTAACCGCCTGACGTATCCACCACGTGGCATAGGTTGAGAAACGATTACCTTTATGATAATCGAACTTTTCAACCGCACGCATCAGACCAATATTACCTTCTTGAATAAGATCTAATAACGATAACCCACGACCAACATATTTCTTTGCAATACTTACAACTAAACGTAAATTTGCTTGAATGAGATGACGACGTGCATCATCACCATCTTGTATATCTCTTAACAATGCCAACCGAAGCTGCGAGCTTACATCCTCTTCTGCTTCCAGTCTACCCACCGCAGCTTTTGATCGCTCAATGCGTTCAGCCAGCTCGATTTCTTCTGCCGCACTTAACAAAGACACACGACCAATTTCCTGGAGATAATGCTGAACAGAGTCCACTGATGGTTCTTGATTGGTGGCTTCTTCAACAACATCGTTAGCAAACTCTTCAATGTCTCGTATTGCTTGAATTGTTGGTTCTTCAAAATCGTCTCGACGCTGATCCAAATCCCAAATGTTTCGTTGCTTTATCATTTGACTCATACGCCTTCCCTCCAAAGAAACGTAACGCGGTTCTCCATAAGAGAAACCGCGCCCTCGTTCATATACATTTATAATTGATAACGATATTTGAGTTCTACAGTAATAGTTGTAACCGGAGGGTACGGTACATACTGAGAACTCCGCGTAAAAATGTCCATGTTAGAGTATACACATACCCTAACACCATGTCAATGCTTCTTATGGTTTTCTAATGATGAAGATACTACGAGGTATCACCACGCTATGTAATTATACGCACAGCGCGGTATTCTGGATGCACTTAGCCATCTGAAGTTGTTACACTACGAGGAGATACAAAATCGTGATTCAGATAAACTAAAGTGTCGAATTATATTTTCAATTTTGGTCGGGGCGGAGGGATTTGAACCCACGACCCCAGCGTCCCAAACGCTGTGCGCTACCAGACTGCGCCACGCCCCGACACGGTAGCAGTATAGCTGAGAGCAGTAGAATTGTCAAACGGTGCACAACTTGTTACCGCTTTGTACAAGGTAAATATCAAACCCTACCTCCACCACAAATCTGCTATCTCAGCTA
Source organism: Chloroflexi bacterium AL-N1 (assembly GCA_013122435.1). GTDB lineage: Bacteria > Chloroflexota > Chloroflexia > Chloroflexales > Roseiflexaceae > AL-N1. Next base: position 30,423 of record WYDT01000009.1, on the reverse strand, counting down.
TAGCTACGTTAATACATGTTATGGACCACTTGTGACAGTACCAGGACCAACCCAGAGACCATCAATCTGTGCAGTACGACCGTCAGTGGGATGTCGAATGATGACACTGTAGTTACCAAGCTCCAGTTCAACAACCCCGTACCATCCATCAACTGAGGCGTTTATATCGCGCACCCACACACCATCACGAATCAGTGATATCTGGGCATCACCAATAATCTCACCGTCAATACTCGCCATACCTTGTAGATGTCCCGTCGTCGGGTTTGCGATCCATGGCCACACAGGAGCCTGTGCAGGTTGTGCAAAGACCGTTGAGCGCAACATGTCCATATAACCACGCCGCCACTCTGGATTACTGTTGGCAATTGGTTGATTGTAGCTGTACAGCGCTACACCGGACAGTCGACGACCTTCAGCATCAGTAGCCAGTGCACGCTGGATTTGGGAAATACCCTCTTCAGGTGTGTTTAGCCAAGCGCCCGTTCCAGGTACAATTGCGCGACGACCGATATGAGCGCGATCCCACGCGAGCCAGCCATCATACCAATTACGAGTCCGTTCGCTTCCTTCTGAGAAATAATGCATTGGAACTGCAAAATCGATGATGCCCTCTTCGAGCCAGGCGCGCCAATCCTGAAAGAGCTGTGCATAGGCCGCAGAGTTGGGCCAATCGTCTGGAGTATAACTCCCAATGCCACCCCACGTAATCGTCGCAGCACTAACTTGAACAGTAGGATCAATAGCTTTGACACGAATATACAATCGCCGGACCAGTTCAGTCATTCGGTCACGTCGCCACTGACTCCAGGCATAATCATTTGGCACTGGACGATAGTCAGGGGGCAGACCATAAGCACTCCGAAAACGATCTAAACTGACTTGATTGTATCCATAGGACATACCACTGTAACGTATGAAATCGTAGTGAATCCCATCCAGTGATGGATAGTTGAGCAACAAATTTTGCACGACTGATTCCATATAATGTATGGCTGATGGATGTCCAAAATCAAGATCCCCGACCTGTTGCCCTCCATATGTTGCCGTTGTCCAACGCTCAGGATCACTGATACCGGGACCGTGCGAAGTGCAAACGTGGTTAGGATGTCCCCGTAACGGATCGCTATTACGACATGCAACGGACACAACCAACCAGGCATGGACAGTCACCCCTTGTGCTTGTGCTCGCTCAAGGAGATACGCCAGTGGATCAAAAACTTCTGGTGGGGCCAGTTGTGCGAGTGCAGAACGCGGCTCAAAACTCTGATTGTACCAAGCATCACCGTGGCGACGCATCTGCACAATAACAGTGTTGGCGTTAGCACGCACAACATTATTAATCAATTCATCAACCTCTGCCGGATTGAGAAAACCAGGATTCGATGAATCAACCCAAAAAGCACGCATCTCTTGAAGCGGGCCTTCCTGTGCATGTGCAGATGGAAGACTTGATGCTGTGACACAGACCATTAACAGGATAACCAACATCAGGCGCTGCAAATATTTAGCGCTTTGCATAGTCATACATCCTTCCTAATACACTATCCCTCAACTGTTTACTTGTTACAATACTTCCTGCGCGCGGCATTATACCAGTGAATAAGAAGTGCCAATGCAAAAATGACAGCAACCTGAAAAAATTCTTATTTTGACACCCTGTCGTATAAATGTCATTTTCATCTTTGAGACCATATAAAGTGAAGTACTATGCTCATACACCTTGATAGAAAGATCTTCAAGAACAACTCCTGAGGTTCGAAACTCGTGAAAGGCATGACCAGACAATGAACGGACGATAGTTGCACTATGCTGTCACTTACAAATATCATACGAATAAAACGTGATTATATGTGACACATATCACGATTTTCACGACAGGAAACAGGTTGTCAGTAAGTTGACGAAATAGCAGCCAGATGCTATACTATGCGTTAATCCCGCCCTTATGGTGGGTCTTTGTGTTGTATATAACCATAAAAGGAGTGCTGCGATTAGAGACCAGCAACGCATTAATAATCGTATTCGGGCTCGCGAAGTGCGCTTGATCGACGAGAATGGGCAACAGTTGGGTATAGTTCCTATTCGTGAGGCACTGCAAATGTCCGACGACCGTGGTTTGGACTTGGTGGAGGTAGCCCCCAACGCTAACCCACCAGTTTGTCGTGTCATGGATTATGGAAAATTTCGCTACGAGCAGACCAAAAAAGAACGTGAAGCGCGTAAACATCAAAAACAGGTTGAACTCAAGCAGATCCGACTCGAACCCAAAACCGATAGTCATGATCTCGATGTGAAAGCGAAAAAAGCACGACGCTTTTTGATGGATGGAAATAAAGTGAAGTTTAACTTACGTTTCCGTGGTCGTGAGATCTTCCATCCAGAAATTGGTCGTGATATGTTGGAGCAGATGGCTGAGACACTTCGTGATGTTGCCATGATTGAGCAGCGTCCTACTATGGAAGGGCGGCAGCTTTCATTGTTGCTGGCTCCTAGCACAAAAGCAAAAACACAACAGCGCGCACAACAACGTCAGAAGCAACAGGCGCCGAGTGCTGAAGTAAAAGTGACAGAACCAGAGCAGCAGGCGCCGAGCGCTGAAGCACAAGTGACAGAACCAGAGCAGCAGGCGCCTGATACCAAAGCGAAGGTAGCTCCACCCAAGACGAGTGAGACGGAACCCAAAGTAAGTGAGACGCCAACAGATAAAGAGGACTAGTTATATGCCGAAGATGAAAACCCATAAAGGGTCCGCAAAGCGATTTAAGATGACTGGTACTGGCAAAATTATGCGAGCGCAGGGACGTCGGGGACACTTCCGTCGTCGCAAAGCTACCCGACTCTTGCAGCAGCTTGATCGTACCAAACCAGTACACAAAACCAATCGACGTAGTGTGGTCGTAGCGTTGCCCTATGGCAGCCCTCGATAGGCTCGTATCTGTTTTTCTGCTATCAACAAAATATTAGTGTTTGTTAAGAGGATAATATGGCTCGTGTTAAGCGTGGCATGATGTCGCGAAAGCGCCACAACAAATTATTAAAAGAAGCAAAAGGATATCGTGGAAGTCGTAGTCGTCGCATTCGTGTAGCACGACAGACAGTGCTTAAAGCGCTTTCGTACGCCTACCGTGACCGCAAGAATCGCAAGCGCGATTTCCGTCGTCTCTGGATCATACGTATCAATGCAGCTGCCCGTCTGCATGGTTTGTCGTACAGCCGCCTTATGAGTGGTATGAAGCGTGCTGGTATCGATATCGACCGCAAGATCCTGGCCGATATGGCAGTACGTGATCCTGATGGTTTCCGCGGTGTTGTCAACCAGGTGCAACAAGCTGCCTGATAATACCACAGCATAAACAATGATGGGGTAAGCGACAATTATTTCTAGCACCGCTAATGCACACATCAAAAAGATTCGCTCGCTGGCTACCGATCGCAAAGAGCGTCGCCGCGAGCGTTTGTTTGTGCTTGAAGGTGTGCGCTTAGTTACGGATGCGCTCAATAGCGGAGCTGCATGTACACTTATCCTGTATGCCCCTGAGCAGTTACAATCGACTGAGGCAGGGCAACATCTTCTCACCCAGTTGTCGTCGGATAACTCGGCCCTGATGGCAACACCACAGGTGATTGCTGCAGCCACTGAGACAGTGCATCCACAAGGCGTTGTTGCACTGGCCCACTATCCAGAAGTCGCACCGGAAAAGCCGGGTATTGTACTAATCATTGATCGAGTCCAGGACCCTGGAAATGTTGGAACCTTGCTACGAAGTGCCGAGGCAGTTGGTGTTGCAACAGTGCTGTGTGTGCGTGGAACGGTTGATCTGTACAGCCCCAAAGTAGTGCGTGCCGCAATGGGTGCTCATTTCCGCGTTGCACTTGAACAGGATCTTATATGGGACTCGCTGGCAGACCATCTGATGCTGGTTGATCACACCTATGCAGCTGATGCAGACGCAACCATGCCCTATTACGCGGCTGACTGGCGACAACCGAGTGCATTGATCATCGGGAATGAAACACAAGGCCTGGGTGACGAAGCGCGGACCTATGCTACCAAACTGATTAGCATCCCTATGCAGGGGAGTGCTGATTCGCTTAATGCTGCAGTAGCCGGAAGTATTGTGTTATTTGAGGCATTACGCCAGCGCTCCCTTGGCAGAAGTTGAACTACAACCGTAAGAGTAGGCATATACGACAAACGTCGGTTGCACGATATAACGTACCTATGGTATTGTACTAGTGTACAGGTAATCAGATTGTCGTTGTTACAAACATATCTGATGACCCTATAGCGGTCACTTTGGATAAACAATAAGTACACAGGCTGTGACGAAGCGAGTACGTGGGTCAAAGCGTTCAGAGAGCAGTGGTCGATGGCTGCAAACCACTGTCGGGGAAGCCCACCGAAGTTCCCTTCCGAGCCGAGCAGTGAACAGCATTTTTGCATAAGATGCTCAGTAGTTGTTTCCGGTAGTCTTCCGATATCAAGGCTGAGAGGGTACAATCACACATTGTGCGGTTGTGCTAAAACAGGGTGGTACCACGAGCCACGCATCGTCCCTGACGAGTGCGTGGTTTTTTATTGTCATACGCAGAGGGAGTTTATGTCAGTCATTGAAGAGTTACAGGCACTGCAAAAGCGTGCTACTACGGAACTTGAAGCCGCACAGGATCAAGCAAGTCTGGCAGTGTGGAAAAGCACATTCCTCGGAAAAAAAGGCGAACTCACGTTGCTTAGCCGGGGCCTGGGTAAACTACCACCCGAAGAGCGACCAGAGGCTGGACAACGCTTTAACATCGTCCGTCAGGCGTTGGAACAACAATTTGAACAGGCCGAAACACGGGCCAAACACGCATCGTTGATGGATGAACTCGAGTCTGAGCAGATCGATGTGTCGTTGCCAGGACGCCAACCAAGTGTAGGACGGCTCCATCCAATCACAGAAGTTCTGCGACAGGTTGCAGACGCTTTCCATATAATGGGCTTTCAGGTCTGGGAGAGTCCCGAGGTGGAAACGGATGATTATAACTTTGGATTGTTGAACTTTTTACCCGATCATCCTGCACGTGACATGCAAGACACCTTCTATGTCGAATCACCCGTTGATTCCTCTGAAAAACTGTTGTTACGCACACATACGTCCGGGGGACAGATTCACGCAATGCGCCGTTACGCGCCGCATCCGGTACGAGTCTTGCTACCGGGCAAGTGCTATCGTAATGAGCAAGTCACGGCACGTTCGGAGATGCAGTTCTCACAGTTCGAGTTCCTGGCCGTTGGGCGCAACATCACCATGGCCGATCTCAAAGGCACATTGGCCAATCTCGCCGTCCATTTGTTTGGCCCCGGCACCAAGACGCGTGTTCGCCCCAGCTATTTCCCATTCACCGAGCCTAGTGCAGAGATGGATGTGAGTTGCTTCCTGTGTAAGGGTAAGGGCTGTCGTATCTGTAAATATACGAACTGGCTGGAGATTGGTGGCTGCGGCATGGTGCACCCAAACGTCCTGCGTAATGGGGGCTACGATCCAACCGAGTTCAGCGGCTTTGCGGGTGGCTTTGGCCCCGAACGGATTGCCATGCTCATGTATGGCATCGACGATCTGCGCTGGTTCTTGAGTGGCGATGAACGATTGCTTGAACAATTTGGATAATCACCTGTGAGACGACTCGTTCGCTATTTACCAATTTGCATCATCATTATCGCCTTTCTCGGCCTGGCGACAGTGTATAGCGCCATTATTCCGCTTGGTGAAGGACCAGATGAGCCAGGGCATGCGGCCTATGTGTTTTTTCTGGCACGTGAGGGACGGTTGCCCATTCAAAGCGCTGAGGTAGGCACCAGTGATGTCAAAGGTGAAGGACATCAGCCTCCGTTAGCCTACGCAATCGCTATGCCGTTCGTGCTATGGTTGCCGCAGGAGGAACGTCAGTTCGACTTCCCTGGAAATGTACGCTTTACCTGGGCTGGTGGTGATGAGCTGAACGCAGTGGCGCACGGCAGTCGTGAGTACTGGCCCTGGCGCGGTGAGGTGCTGGCATGGCACATGGTGCGGTGGGTGTCGGTGGCGCTGGGTACCATCACTGTCCTGTGTACATATCTGGCTGCCCGTGCGCTTGAAATCCGGTTGGTGGCCCTGCGAGAACTATCAAGCACCGCTGTAACCAACGTCCGCAGTCGGTTCTCAGTCGTGGCCTTACTAGCGGCGGTGCTGGTCGCCTTTAACCCACAATTCATCTTTACCTCGGCGCTGGTCACCAACGATGGGTTGCTGATCACATTGAGCGCGGTGTTGTTGTGGCTGATCGTGCGTGAGACGTGGCCAGAGAGCCGTAATCAAGTTATGGCATACACAGCCCTGATTGGCGTGGTGCTAGGGCTGGCCATGCTCACCAAACAAAGCGCGCTCCTGTTGGTGCCGGTGGTGCTACTGAGCGTCTGGGTGCGTACACGTGGTATCCAGTGGGCCATTGTCAGCGCAGCAGTGATGGTACTGGTCGCGGGATGGTGGTACCTCCGTAACTGGCAACTCTATGGCGATCCCTTTGGGTTTTCTGTCTTTCGCGCGGAATTTGCGACTCAGTCATTTGAGCCAGCACGCATCGAAGCGTGGATCGGTGCACTCGACCAACTCCACGACTCCTCGTGGGCGCGCTTTGGCTGGATGAATGTCTTTCCACCTGCCTGGGTGATCTGGCTCTTTACCATTGTACAATTCTGGGCATTGCTGGGGCTGGCACGACGTCTCGTGCAGGTCCAACCTATGGTTGATATGGTCAACCGCTTTGTCAGTGCCGACACAGCACTGTGGCCCCCGCAACGACTTGGTTTTCGCATCTGGTGGCCATTGCTGGCCCTCCCCATTCTGGCATTTGCCTGGATGGTCAGTTTTGCACTCACTGCTGGTTTGGTAGCGTGGCAAGGTCGCTTGTTCTTCCCGGCCCTACCTGCCATCGCGATCATACTCGCATGTGGATTGGCAGTTTTTAAGGATGAGGGAAACTGGTGGAGCATGCCAAACCTGGGTCTGCTGTATATCCTGCCAGTTGGCATGTCCCTGCTCGCGTTATGGCTACCATTTGGCGTAATTCGTCCAGCATATCCGCTCTACACCCTTCCAGAAAAAGTTGCACTGGAACGGCTAGGGACGCCAACGTATGGTCGCTTTGGTAAGCCAGGTGAGTTGGGCGCAGAGTTGCGTGGCTGGCGTCTCGATGGCGAAATCCAACCAGGAGCAAAGGTTGAACTCACATTGATGTGGCATGCGCTTGCTCGGCAGAATCGTGATTGGACGGTGTTTGTGCATCTCGTCGACGATCAAGAGCGCATTGTGGCTGAGAACAATCGCCCACCTCTGGATGGAGTTTTTCCGATGACACAGTGGGTTGCAGGAGACTGGATTGAAGACTCACATCCCCTGCTGTTGCCAGAGGATTTACCACCAGGAAGCTATATGCTCCGTGTGGGTTTGTACGATCAAAACACAGGTCGACGGACTGGCCAGTTTGACAAAGATGGCGATTTGCAAGGTGACTCGCTCCAAATAGGACAATTTGTAGTAAACTAAGGAATAACTGTATCTAAACCAGAAGTATTTGTTTCCCGTAGGATACAACCATGACAGCGGGGAACGATAGCGCAAAGAAGCGACGAGACAATCGCTGGCTTTTGCAGGGGGACGGCAATGGACACCACGAACGAGCAACTCATCCGTTCCTTGGAGCGGCGTGCGGAATTGGTGCGGACGGCCCCGCCAGCACGTTTTAGTACGGAACTGGCAGCATTTTTAGGTTTTCTGGCTTCTCATACAGATTTACGTGCGGTGATTACCGCATCTCTAGAACACGAAGTCCAACGAGTTGGCGAACGACACGCAGAACGTGCGATACTGGCGCAGGAGTATGCCGCTAAATCAGCGTTGATCGCCCAGGGGCTGGCGGAAAAGCTCCAGCATCGGTTGAACGACACAAGACTGCCCAGATGGCTCGGACCATTGCTCCGTTCGTACAGCGAAAAGCACGCACTCGCAGCGCTTGAACGTGGGGGTACACCTTGGCCATTAGTACAAGAGGCGCTCGAAGATGCTGATGCGTACACCGACGAGATAGCATGTCTGATCAGTGAAGTGAACAGTGTCGAGGCACAGTGGAGCGCATTACGTCTGGTAGAAGAACGTCAGACGATGCATGAAGTGACACACGCATTGGCCCATCTGTGGGGACATGTACAACACAGTATATCCGTACCACTCTTGCCGGAATGGCGCCCGACACTGGGGTCGGTTGCCCAAGATACCTGGGAGCAAAGCAACATGGTATTGTTACAACATGAACTGATGGCAACCAACGGCAGCGGTGATGTGGCACTACGAACATCGCTCTACCACGACCTGCGACGGCTAACGGTAGCAATTACCGAAGCGCTCGAAACTCGCCCACTGGCACTACCAACGATTGAGCGCTTCAAGGGCTGGTGCGAAATGTATGAGCGTGCGGAGTTGTTACGCAAAGTACGGCCAGGGAAAAAAGCCACCGAAGCGACCCGCCGCCGTAAGCGTAGCGTGATGATCGCTGAGGTGATGCGTTATCTGTACCATCAACGCTTTGCACCATTTACACTGGCGATGCTTGAGGACGAGCAACTTCGGCAAATGGGCTTTCCGCAACGTGCATCACGCCCGGTATTGGTCGAGATCCATGTGGTAAGTGATCGTGACACATTGCTGCAAAGCTATGTGGGACTGGTTCAGGCACTACGATCATCTGAGTCATTGCAACACCTCGCATTGCGTGAGGCATTTCTGATGGCATTCCTGGTGGAACCAATTGCACGGTTTGTGGAGCCAGCCCCATTGCGTATAGGCAACACGTTGCTGCACTCGGTAGCGGTGGACCTGACCAAGTCTTCAGACACGGGACGACAACCGTTGAGCGTTGATACCATTGCCAACCGCGTCGCGGAAGAAGATCAACTCTTTAACTTCCTTAACACCGCAAGCGAAGATGACCTGGATGCGGTACCGGGAATTGGTCCAACCAAAGTGCAGCAAATTGTAGCAGGCAGGCCGTATGGCAGTGCCAATGATCTGAAGAGGTCGAAACTACCCACATCTGGTGTGCTCTATCAAGCGTTGCGAAGTCGTGCATTGCGTGGGATGCAAACACTGATGAAGGAAGCTGACACTCAAAGTGTTAAGACATAATATGATTTTTCACACAACAACGACAGGCTAGCGAGAGGAAGCATATGATGCGTGTACCAATTTCATGGCTAAAAGAGTTTGTTGATGTGACCGTTTCTGTTGAAGAATTGGCACACATCATCACGATGGCAGGGCTGGAGGTTGAGTCGATTGACTACATTGGCCTGGGGAAGGCAGAACTACCCTGGGACCCTGAGCTTGTGTTTGTCGGCAACATTCTGGAGGTTCGTCAACATCCCGATGCGGACCGACTGGTGCTGGCGGATGTTGATTATGGTGCAGGTGCGCCGCATACAGTTGTCACTGGTGCACCAAATCTTTTTCCCTATAAAGATCAAGGGCGTTTGAGTCATCCGCTCAAAGGCGTGTTCGCCAAAGAAGGTTCGGTCCTCTACGATGGCCATGCGGATGGCAAGGTCAAGATGAAACTCAAGGGCCGATCGGTGCGCGGTGTGATGTCGAACGCAATGTTATGTTCCGAGAAAGAACTCGATCTGTCAGAGGAGCACGAGGGCATTCTGATTTTGCCGGACGACGCCCCAACGGGTATGCCCTTGCGGGATTATCTGGGTGATGTGGTGCTCGATATTGCGATCACCCCAAATGTCGCTCGTGCATTGTCGATTCTGGGTGTAGCACGCGAGGTGGCCGCAATCACCAATACACCCTTGCGAATGCCTGAGTTCACGCTTGAGGCAACGGGACCAAGCATTGAGGGACGTGCTCAGGTCACGATTGAGACTCCTGATCTGTGTCCACGCTTCACCGCAACCCTGATTGAGGGCATCACCATTGGCTCTTCGCCCTTCTGGATGCAACGACGTTTGCTGATGGCCGGTATGCGCCCGATCAATAACATCGTTGACGTGACTAACTATGTCATGCTCGAACTTGGGCAGCCAAGTCACGCATTCAATGCCGATGCGGTAACTGAGCAACATTTGATTGTGCGGTCTGCGACATCTGGTGAGCGTTTAACGACACTTGATGGCAAGGAACACCAACTGACACCGGAGCGACTGCTGGTCTGTGACCCCAAAGGCGCGTTGAGTCTCGCCGGTGTGATGGGTGGCGCCACCAGTGAAGTCAGCGATACTACGACCCGCGTGTTGCTCGAAGCGGCGACGTGGGAGCCCACGACCATTCGTAAGACTGCGCGAGAACTCAAACTGCCCTCAGAGGCATCACGACGGTTTGAACGGGGTGTAGATTATGAATTGCCCCCACTCATGCAGCGCCGGGCCCTTGGTCTGATGCAAGAGATTGCCGGTGGTACTGTTGCAGAAGGCATTGTTGATGCTTATCCACGTCCGTGGCAGAAGATCGTGCTTGATCTGCCCCCGAGTGAAATAACGCGTATCGTCGGTGTGACGCTCAGTGCTGAGGAGATCGCGGCATTGCTGGAGCGGTTGGAGTTCATCTGTGAGTTAGTGAAGATACCAGAAGCGGAAACGGTCGTGCGCGCAACGGCACCCAGCTATCGGCTGGACGTGACGAACCTGGCCGATCTCTGTGAAGAAGTGGCACGCATTTATGGCTACGATCAGATCCCCGAAACACGCCTGGCCGACGAACTGCCAGAACCATTGGAGAACTCGTCGCTCGTGCGGGAACAACGTGTGCGTGACATTCTGGCACGGTGTGGGCTTGATGAGGCGATGACCTATTCAATGACCAATATGACCAGCGTGGCAAGAGTCAACCCAGACGACGCCGAACCTACGCTACATATGCGGGTCGAGAATCCGATTACACCAGAGCGTGAATATCTACGTCGCTCGTTGTTGCCAGTACTGTTAGAGTCCTTTGCCCAGAATCTCCGTGAACGTGAGCGTGTCCTTGTGTTCGAGATCGGACGGGTATATCTGCCACACGAAGGGCAAGTACGCCCTGATGAGCCCCGACGGCTGGCCATTACCATGGCAGGACCACGTGACACCATGTCGTGGTTTAGGCAGAATCATGCGGGAATGGATTTCTTCGACCTGAAGGGTGTTGTCGAGACGTTGTTATCGCGCTTGAATATCACCAAAAATATTGCGTTCGAACCATTGACCGATGATAAACGTTTTCATCCGGGGCGGGCTGCATCATTGGTTCACTCGGGGAAAGATGCGAGTCAGGTACTCGGTGTGTTGGGCGAGCTTCATCCCGATCTGCGCGAACGACTCGACCTCGAGACGCCACGTGCGCTGGTGGCAGAATTGGATCTTGAAGCATTGATCGAACTGGCTCAACCTGTACAATTCCATTCCATTTCACGCTATCCAGCGACAGTACAGGATCTAGCGGTAGTAGTCGGGATTGATGTGCCTGCTCAACGTGTTGCTGATGCTATCCGCAAGTATGCCGGGGTAGGTCTCGAGTCGCTGACTCTTTTCGACATCTACGAAGGTCCCCAAGTCGGTGAGGGCAAGCGTAGTTTGGCGTATCGGTTGGCTTTCCGTGCAATGGACCGCACATTGAGCGACACCGAAGTCAACAAGTCCCGCACTAAAATCGTGCGAGGGCTGGAACGTGATGTGGGGGGAACCATTCGCGCGTAGTGCCTCAGCTTATCGTGATCGACAGGGTGTCGTGCTATTGAGCAACAAAATACAGGCCGCCGCTCGCATACATTACCAAATATCATATATAGATACTCCGATTACCATTTGGGAGGCGGAGCAGGGCATACATGCAGGTTACTTCAACAGCGCCAGGGATAGCAGACTAATCACCATAATGTTGGTATTATGATGTTGTCTTATGGTTCTGTTGTTGCCCTTCTTTTGTTTTCGCACCACCTACCACGTCGCGCTTGCGAAAAGGCGCCATGAGAAACCGCCCTGCAATCCGATGTGGTTTGAGCCAGTTGATATGAGCCCCGTGCTTATTGTTCGCAAGGATCTGTGTCGCCAGCCACGGGGTAACCGTTTCGACATTATCCCCTAGAATGTTCACGAATGTTCGTATTTGAGCTTCTCGTTCAGGGCGAAAACTCTGCGCCAATAGAGCGGTCATGACCATGCCTAGGCTAATACTACTGAGCTTGACAGGAGTACTCTTTAATTCACGAACGAGTGTTTTAGTGAAGTAGGCCGTTGCGGCTTTTGAAGTGCCATAGAGTGAACTACCCAGCCGGATTTCGCCACCACTCCCCCAGCCCCTGAAGGTATACACATGTCCATAGCCTTGTTTCAACATGCCACGTATAGCAACCTTGCAGCCATACATCGTGCCAATAATACTGGTCTGAATGATAGTGTCAATGACATCGTTTTCGTGTTCCCAAAAATCCTGCTCAACTGAATTCGCAGCAGCATTGTTCAGCCAGATGTCAACCTTTCCAAAGCGTACTGTTGCCGCATCCCAGAGCGCCTGTACCTCCTTATAGTTCGCAATGTCGCATGCCTGTCCCAGAATACATTCTGCAGGAAATTGTCTACCAAGTTTCGCAACGACTTCATCAACACTTTGCTGGAGACGCCCACTCACTACGACCTGGCAACCCCGTGACAAAAAGGACGTGGCTAAACCATAGCCGATTCCCCGTGTGCTATCTGTGATAACAAGTGTTTTCATAGAGCATGCTCCGTCAGTTTATCTAAGACAGAGGTAAGCTCTGCAAACTTGTTGGGCTATATCCCGGTGGTTTGTCAGTACACTTCCCCCTGTGGTTGACCAATAGCATTCGAATAGTTGATGTGTCGGTTAGATGAGCGCTTTGAGAGATGCTTCAACATCAGTATACAGGGTATTTGTGGATATCTGCTACATCACTTACACCGACAAACCATAAACGCGGCTTGCCGCCGCGTGATGGTCGTAAACCGTAGGTGCGGCTTGCCGCCGCGCAATGATTAGGCATCTTTACGTTGTTGTGACGCTCAACTTCCAGTAGCTCGATCCCGCGATATACCTGCCTGTGAGTCAGGTATCGTTACACGCAACACCCGTGCCAGATCGCCTAAAGCCTGCTCACTTTGTGCTAATGCCTGTTCCTGGTCAGGAGATGCCAGTAATTGCATTTGTTGTTGGGCTGCCAATGCCTGCGCGACCGGCGCCCGTAATCCGATGATCGCCTGCTCAAGGCGTCGTGCCCGTTCGCGATAGAGACTGTCGTTAGGTGCTTGTCCAAGCGCTTGATCGAGGGTTTGTGTGAGCAATTTTGCAACTGCTTGGATGGTCTGCACATCCTCATCTTCCCACATCTGGTTGGCCGAGTGGCCAATCGTCAGCACACCATAGGTCTGGCGTTGTCCCGTGAGCGGTGCAGCAATAAGAGACGTTGCACCCGGAACCAGAGGATCGCGCTCCCGTTGACGAATAGCATCGGCTACGGTAATCACGTTCCCTTCCTGGATTGCACAGCCACTGGGGCCATCATTCATACGGATGGTGAGGTTGGCAACCGGTGTTTGGGCATCAGCGGTAACGACACGATACACTTCAGCACGATCCTGCATGGCCACAGCCACATCTTCAACCCCAAAACTCGTGTGGAGTATTTGAGCTACTGAGCGCAGGATATCAACCAGAGTGGTTTCATCCCATGCCTTATGCTGAACCTGAGATAGCATATTGACAACCTGCTGAACGGTTGATAAACGCGCCCACCGACGTTGGCCCACCCGTTTGACTGTTTCGATATCGCCCAGTAAACGCCCACTGATCTGCGCGATGTTACGACTCTGCTGAACTGCATCACGTTGACCAACCGGCTGATACACATTCCCTAACTGCTGTGAAATAAGCAATGTGGCACGATCAATGACATCCTGATCGTAGGACCACACCCCATCAAAACGCCGCCCACCAGTAATTGGATCACGACCACTCACTTCCTGGGTAAGTAATGTTGTCCAAAAACTTGGTGTATTGACGATCAGAAACCACTCATTTGCCAGTTGGTCGGTTGGGGCAATACGTATGAATTCGACACCTGGGATAGTCGGTGGTGAGACATCAGGCACACCAAAGACATATACTCGCCGACAGACAGTCCCAAGACGTTGATAACGGCGGAGTTGGGCAGGGAAATACGAGAACCGTTGAAACCCTGCATAGAAGTCGAGTGGCTGCCCCTGTTCAATAACCTGGTCTTCGATCAGGTGGCTAATAGTGTTCATCAGTGGAACAGTTTGGACTTGACGCAGGTCGCTGTACTGTCCCGCAACGGCACGGTAGAGGGAAATGCTCATGACTTTAGCTTTCTCCGGGAGAATGGCAGAGAGGCTGTATCTCTGCGAGTCAAATAAGTGTAAGATGATAGATATACCTCAGAAAGACGTGGAGGTGTGTCTCTGTTGCACGATAATATATGCAATAAGAAATACATGGAATGTTCGGGTTTTGATATTTTGGAAGGATCTGAAATAATCATCATGCCAGATAAAAATAGAAATTGATTTGGATACACTTGCATCTGTACAATATAAAACGACGCATAGTATAAAACGATACGTAGATATATTTTTACGGAGAAAAACATCAATTGGACAAAAATCATACCATTTCTCAAATCCACACAAAGACCAATGCTCAGTATAAGACTACGTTGTACAATACAAGCCCATATAGTTATGCTGATTGGTGAGAAGGAACAGAACAGAAAATGAACAGCTATACCCTGTTAGAGTCTGAGATGCAATAGTTTGAGCAGGTACCAAAAGTAGAACTACATCTTCATCTCGAAGGTGCCATTCCCCTTACCGCATTTTATCGAGGTCTGGGTCTGGAAAAACCAGTTTTTGCGTGAATACGCAGATTTTACCTTTATCGCAGAGGCCGTTGCACGCGATCTGGCCCGACAAAACATCCGCTATGCTGAGATCTTTTGCTCACCTCCCGACTTTGTGCGGCACGGTCTGGAGACACAACGCTTGATCGAGGCTATCTCAGCGGGATTAGTACAAGTAAAAGAAACCGAAATCGCAATCGTGGTTGATCTGGTACGCGACTTTGGCCCAAAGCAAGCCGCAACAACACTGGCCGAAGTGTACGAAACACGCGAATACGGTGTGGTTGGTGTTGGCATTGGTGGCTCGGAACAACGTGAACCACCAGCACAGTTCAAGCAGGTTTTTCACACAGCCCGCACGATGGGCTTCCACACCAGCGCACACGCGGGTGAGGCAGCGGGCGCCCATAGCATCTGGGGCGCCATCAATGCGTTGCAGGTTGAGCGTATCGATCATGGGACACGCGCTGAGGAGGACGAACACCTGGTAGAGTATCTGGCGGCACAGTGTGTTCCAATCGAAATGTGCCCTCTTTCCAACCTCCCTACCGGCGTTGTGGCGCGCATCGAAGACCATCCGGTACGCCGCTATTTTGAACGTGGTTTGGTGGTAACCATCAACACCGACGATCCAACGATGTTTGGCAGTTCGCTGGCCGAGGAGTACGCGCTGCTGGAACAGCAACTTGGTTTCTCCCGTGATGACATTCGCACACTCATCCTACAGGGCATTCAAGCAGCATGGCTTCCCGATGAACGCAAGCAGGAGCTGACCAATGTGTTTGCTCATGATCCGCACTGGTTATGAAAGGAACATACCATGACTGAGTCTACTTTTGTTCATACCGTGTACATTCGCACACAGCCAACACGCCTATGGGAGGCATTGACACGACCAGAGGAGACACAACGCTACTTTGACTTTGTGGAAGGGCTGATGGCGATAGAGTCTGCCTGGGAACATGGAACACCAATCGTCTACCGAACCAATGATGGGCAAACACATATCGAAGGTGAGGTGCTGGAAGCAATCGCACCACAGCGCCTCGTCACAACGATGTCCTTGCAAGCTATGCCAGACGAGCCTTTTTCACGGCTGTCGTGGGACATTGTGCCAATGGGGGAGGTGTGCAAGCTGACCTGTACCCACGAGGCAGAAGATGCACCACTCACTACACAGGAAGTAGCTGCGTGTATGCCGCTCATTCTGCACAATCTCAAAGTGCTGCTGGAAACTGGAGATTTGCCCCGCCTCAAGGGTATTAGCGTCGATTGTGCAGACCCGCCAGCACTCGCAACCTTCTGGGCTGAAGCACTTGGTGTGAATGTGCTGTTTGCCAACGAACACCTCAGCTCCATTGTTGATCCGCAAAGCATTATGCCAGAAATCGAATTTCAGCGTGTACCGGAACCCAAGACCGTTAAGAATCGTCTGCATTTTGATATCCGCGCCACTGATAGAGAGGCCGAGGTGCAACGTTTGCTCGGTCTGGGCGGCAGAGTCATCGAACAGTTTAAGACCTGGACGGTCATGGCTGACCCAGAAGGCAATGAGTTCTGTATTGTCACTCATTAGTCGATCCGTCTTTTGGATTGCAACGTTCATGGCAAATGCTCAGATACATGTTCCTGCCAGAGCATACCTCGCTGTGGTATACTGCCAGCTACCTCAGCGGTACGTCTCAAAGGAGTTAACCATTGGACCAACGCATTGTTGAATTTATCAAAGCTATGCGCGCAGCCGGTATCCGTATCTCGGTTGCTGAAAGTGCCGATGCACTGCGTGCTATCGAAGCATCCAGTATTACCGATAAAAAAAACTTTCGTCTGGCATTACGCTCGACGTTAATCAAAGAGCGGAAAGACATCGAGCAATTCGATCACATGTTTCCCCTCTACTTTAGTATCAATCCTCCGCCACCGATGCAGCAACCTGGTGGCGGCATGTCTGATGAGGAGCGTGAACAACTCGCCCAGGCACTGGAAGATATGCTCCAGAACATGACCCCGGAACAGTTGCGTCAGTTGTTCGAGTCGATGATGACCGGCCAACCAATAGATGGACAACAGATGCGAGCGATGCTCCGCAACTCGCTCGATGGCTCACAGTTGACGAATCCGTACTACCAATCGTGGATGACACGACGAGCGATGCGCGATATCGAATTTGATCGTCTGGATGAACTCATTCAGGAGCTGATGGACAAATTGCGTGAAGCAGGGGTGAGTGAAGAGGCATTGCAACAACTCGAAAACGAAGCACGCGAGAACCAACAGGCACTCGCAGAGCAAATTCGTGACGAGGTTGGGTCAGGGATGGCCGAACGCGCTGCCAAAGAGCAACCCAAACAGCCCAAAATCGACGATCTGCTCGATCAGCCGTTTGAGCGCCTCGGACATCAGGACATCGACGATTTGCGAAACATCATCAATCGTCTGGCTTCGCAATTACGCTCACGGGCTGCGCTCCGCCAGAAGCGTGCAAAACGGGGCAATCTTGATGCGAAGAGTACCATTCGTGCCAACCTGCGCTATGGTGGCGTTCCACTTGATGTACATCACCGACGCAAGCATCTCAAACCCAAGCTCACTGTTATCTGCGACCTCTCCACATCGATGCGTCCGATCGTTTCGTTTATGTTGCTACTGGTGTATGCCCTGCAGGACCAAGTGAATCGAACACGCTCGTATGCCTTCATCGACGATTTGATTGATATCTCGATTGATTTTAACGAATCGCGACCTGAGGAAGCGATTCAGTGTGTATTGGAGCGCATTCGACCCGGCTACTACAACACCGATCTGGGAAATAGTCTGGCGACGTTTGCGCGTGATCAACTCGGAACGATTGACAACCGTACAACCTTCATTGTTCTTGGCGATGGGCGCAACAACTATAATGATCCAAACTTGCGCGATTTTGAAGCCATCAAACGACGCGCGCGCAGGGTTGTCTGGTTCAACCCGGAACCTCAGCGCATGTGGGGGTCGGGTGACAGCGATATGCTCAGCTATGTGCCATACTGCGATGCGATTCATAAGGTGAGCAACCTGCGCGAACTGGTGCATGCAGTGGATAGTTTGTTTGTGTATAAATAAAAAATATATAATCTGCCAGATGAAATTCTACTGGTAACACCAATTTCTTCCCAATGCAGCATACTGAGGGAAGGTGAGCAGGGTTTGTGTCAACCTCCGGCCCAGGCGCAGCACCCTGGGAACCGCAAGCGAGGTCGAGAAGACGGTTACACTGTCGGTGGCGGATGCCTCGCGGCCTGATGAAGATAGAACCTCAGACCCACTCACAAAATATTACCTCAATCCTTGATCGGTACTACAATCTTGCTGCTCAGAACAGGCTTAAACAACAGGAATCATTTGTGGGTGGTTTGGTACATGCAACATCGCTGCCTTCGACAGGCTCAGGCAGTGGTGGGGCGCAGCGTACAATCAATCCCAACTAATCAACGAACACCACTGAAGCGAGGACCAACACATTTCACATCAACGCAATCAGTCTGTGAACCAACCATTGATGGTACCAAAAGGCAAACT
The DNA here is from genome assembly GCA_013122435.1 of Chloroflexi bacterium AL-N1. Taxonomy (GTDB): domain Bacteria; phylum Chloroflexota; class Chloroflexia; order Chloroflexales; family Roseiflexaceae; genus AL-N1. The sequence goes on along the minus strand of WYDT01000009.1, from coordinate 11,943 downwards.
CGATTCGAGTGCCTGACAGGTGCCGCGATCAAGCAACTCATAGACAATGTCCTGTGTAGTTGTGAGCGCTACCTGCATGAGCGCGGGACCAAAACTTACACGAGCAACGCCAAGCTGCCCCAGGTGTGCTATGTTTGGCGCACCAGGCATCGCCATAATATTCACAGGTCCATTGATGGCTTCCACCAGCCGCCCAATCGTCTCAGCATCGATCACTCCCGGCACAAAGAGACAATCTGCACCAGCATCATGGTATAAGTTGGCTCGTTGGATGGCCTCATCAAGACGCGTTTCTGGCGCACCAACAGCCAATAAGTAGACATCTGTACGTGCATTGATAACCAGATCAACACCCATACTGGTAGCGACCTCTCGAGCTATACGAATGCGTTCTGCGTGAATGTCTGGTTCCAGTAGTGGTGTGTCACCTGCTCCGGGAGCGTCTTCTAAATTGACACCTACTGCACCAGCGTCAATCACTGCTCGAGTTGTCTCAGCAATATCCTGAACCGAACCCGTACCATACCCACCTTCAACATCCGCAGTTACGGGTATAGCAACTGCCTGTACAATCCGGCGAACAGCCTGTATCATTTCATCTCGTTGCAACGTTTGTCCGTCGCCTTGTCCCAGAGTCCATGAAATACCAGCACTGGTAGTAGCAATTGCTGCAGCACCAGCAAGCTCCAGCGCACATGCGCTTGCAGCATCCCAGGCAGTCGGGAGAATCAATGGACGGCGCTGGTGTAATTCACGGAAGTATGTCGCTTTGCTCTGTATATCCATAGTATGTTGTTCCTTATTGTCATCAATTATCTTTGAACATCGCTCCTTCATGGCGCAACAGCCAACGCTTACGCTCGATCCCTCCAGCATAGCCGGTGAGTGAGTGATTTGCACCGATCACACGGTGGCAGGGCAGGACGATACCAATGGGATTCAGACCATTGGTTATACCTACCGCACGCGCACCCTTTGGTAAACCAAGCTGGGTGGCCAGTTGACCATAACTCATGGTCTGTCCAACCAGAATGTCGCGGAGTTTTAGCCAGACTCTCTGCTGAAAAGGCGTTCCACCAAGGGCTACAGGCAGTTGGTTGAGCGCATCTAGCTCACCAGCAAAATACCGCTTGATCTGGTCACTAAAGCCGTTGGGGTGCTCCTGCTGAATCAGCGTGAAGTCACGATAGCGACGTGCAAGCAACCGTTGCAAACGCTCCGTATTGTCGGCAAAATCCACATACACCAGAGACTCACCATCAGCAACCAGAAGAACGTCACCAATGGGTGTTGCTACATAATCAGTGTAAAGCGTTTTCATAATGTTATCCTCACAAAATACGATTGAGCAGTTGTTGATACAGACGCAATGCGGGCTGGCGACGGATACGCGATCGGGTGAGTGGTGGAACGTCGGTTTCTACACAGGCACGCTTCCACAGCACATAGCGATCCGGCAGACAGGCGGCACATGGACGATACCCGGCGGCTATAGCGGTCACTTCGTCCGCGAAGAACACCCGATGCCGCACATAGCCACCCCTGGCGATAGCGCGGAGTGCCGCACGACAATCCATGCGCCCGTAGCCACGACCACCTCTGTGTCCACCAAAGCGCCCCTTTTGCTCACTCTGGTATGGTTTGCCGTCAGGACCGATCAGTTGGTACGGCTTTATGGCAGACATCTTTTATTCCTTTTTTCCCAAACTTTGCCAGAAATGGAAGGTTGCCAGACTTCGATAGGGCTGGAATGGTTCCATCAAGCGCAATGTGGTGGGACGATCTGGCCGTTGATCAAGCTTGAAGAAGCGCTGTAGCCCCAGACGCAACCCCGCATCGCCGACCGGCACGCAATCAAGAAAGCCATACGAGCGCATGAGCAGGTACTGGGCAGACCAAGGACCAATACCATGCAGTGCCAGCAGCACACGCTCGATATGCGTGGCTGATGTATCTTTGAGCCGTGCTAAGGGTAGCTGTCCATCTGCCACGGCCTGGGCTGCATTGAGTAGATATTGCGCCTTGGTGCGCGGGAAACCGAGACTTGTGAGATCGGCCTCTGTCAGGCAAGCGATGGCGTCCGGTGTCGGAGACAACCATACACCCTGCGCCATCGCCTGGCCCAGTCGCTCAATCAGGCGTCGGCGCAGGGTGTACGCAAATGTGAGGGTAATCCGCTGCCCCAGAATGGCCCAGGTGAGACCATCGAAATGATTGGCGACCTGTGGAATTCGCAAACCTTGCTGTTCCTGAATGAGTGGAGCCAGATCGGACGTGGTGCTGACCTGTGCCTCAAACCGCTGGGGATCGTGGTGTAAGCCAATCCCCGACAGCACGTGCCAATGGATCTGGTGAATAGCAGATGCTTCCAGTTGGGGCGCATCGAAGATGGCACACCGCACATAATGAGCATGAAAAGTGACACATACTACTACTCCACTAATGTCGTTCAAACGTATCGCGCTCAACCATGTCCTGCCTTCGACTCGATCCGTGAGGCTGTGCTGATCACGCCCCAGATAGCCCAGCATCTGTTGGGTGGGGTAGGGCTCTGGCAAATCCAGGACAAACATCGACGTTTTACGTATCCGACGATAGTCAGTGGGGGACATCATTGTATGTTTACGGAAGTTCTCGTGAAATGCTGACAGACTCTCAAACCCACAATCGCTGGCAATGGCCGTCACAGTCGCAGCAGTCTCCAGCAAGGCACGTTGGGCGGCAGCAATCCGCAGGCGTACGAGCATACTGGCAGGCGTGGTGTGATAGTGTGCACGAAAAAGTGTAAAGAGTTTCGTTTGTCCGACACCGACTGCTTCAGCGAGCGCTTTGACATCGGGGTAGCGATTCGGGGTAGCGCGTAGCTGGGCTACCAGGGACTCTAGCTGGGTTTCTTCGGTGTGCAGACCAAGATAGTAGTCATCGGGCCGGCATAACTTACAGGGACGATATCCGGCGGCACGTGCTGCCTCGGGGGTAGCAAAAAACTCGACGTTTTCTGGTTTGGGTTTGCGCGCCCGACACCCTGGTAGGCAATAAATACCAGTGGTTTTGACCGCCGTAATATACCGTCCGTTGTACGTCGTGTCCGCTTCGAACATGGACTTTATCATTGTTGCGTGGGTCAGTTCCATGTATTTGATTATATGACTAAAGACACGTTTGTGCTACCGTTTTCCTTCGCAGTAATTTTATACACACAATGCCAGGACTATACACTATCCGCAAAAGCGCTGCCATCTGAGTCGGTCGAAGGCCACAGAGGGTCGGACGCAAAACCGACACCTACTTCAAGATCACAGAACACTGCTGAAAGAGAGGTTGTCCTGTCAGGGAGCCTGCCGTGGTCTCTCACGACCCTCGGCCCTGGGTACCCACAAATAATCTGGGTGGCCTAGAGGTATGGCAGAGGCACATGCCTCAGAGTCTGATAAAATTAGATATCATACGGGAGAAGTATTATCCCTAAAACTGATGGAGATAAACAGCAAGTCTTAACGGATACTGGAGTCTCACCCATCAAATGATACTTCAGCGACAGGTATCATTTGCGGGTGGTCTGGCGGGCGCAGCACTGCCAGCCGGGTTCCAAGGGACGGGGCCCTTGGGCGGGATGTGGGGCGCAGCACCCACACCTACTTCATCACTCTACACCTCACCATATCAACAAACACTGCTGAAAGAGAGACTGTCCTGTCAGGGGCCAGCCGTGGCCCCTGCCCCCCCCCCCGGCCCAGGCGCGGCGCCCTGGGCACCCGCAAGTGATCTGAGTAGCAAAGAGGTATGCTAGAGACGCATGCCTTGGGGCTTGATAAAGCAAACTAGCCCGAGAAAATCATGCTGAAACTCACGCAGCATGATAGTACAACATCTCGTTGTGCATTGCATAGCAATATACTGGACACACCTCCGTAGTAAACAGCCTGTTTCTACAGGTTGACCAATAGAGAAACAAAGTTTATTATCTGTATACGAGAAAGTTCCAGAGAAAAATCAACATCTCATTTTATTATCTTTCATTTGGGAAGAGTCATTCACGTTTAAGGTTTTGTGTGGATTCGTCTACCGATGGATATCCCACCAGGGCTCATTCTTAGTGCCTGTTGTGTAATCGACTTGTCCTTCTTGAAGCAGGTCTAAGCGTGAAGTTTAAAGGTGTCCGTTCAATGTGCAGCATGTATGGCTACACAGATCATTCGGTGTGGCGTGCAATATAAAGCACGTCGCTATTTCGGCGTGGAGAACGCAGGAACGCGTATGTATACAGTGGAAGGATTTCAATTCTGTGACAAAGGAAGGAGAACCTTTGTATGAGCCCGCTATCTATTCGCCACCTGTTCGCAAAGATCATCAGTATTTTCGTATGTGTTTTGTTGCTACTCCAATCCAGTCCATTGATGGCTGGACCCGCCCTGTCCGACCCAACCACACCGTCTGAACAATCTGTCCGCCAAACGACCACGCCACCACTTCAGGTCACAGGATCACCTGAAGCTGGTAGCGTCACCGTACAGGTTGCTGATCATTTCAAACTCGTATTTGATGCTGACCACACATGGCAGGCCAGTGAATGGTACGATCTACAGAGTGATCCAACGCTCAATCTGGCTCGCAGTGATGGACCGACCCTCAACTATAACGTCATTCAATCACCCCTTGAGGTCGGATATGACCAGTGGTATAACCTTGAAAATGCCGTAGATGCAGCATTGACCATTCAGTCTGCTGATGAAACGGCAGTCGTCCTGGAAACCAGTTGGCGCTGGGAAGCCAATGATGGCAGTATCTTTGCGGCCACCGCTACCCATACGATTGCTGCCACAGGCTTGTGGCATGTTACCACCAGCCTGACTAACCTGAGTACCGCTCAGGGCACACGGGTGTTTACCGATATCCAATATGCCTTCACCAATGGTGATCCCCACCTGTCCTGGGATGAAACCCTGTCTGCGGATGCCCAATATTTCAACCTGGCCCGTAGTGATGGCCCTGAACCACGCCCCTCCCTGACGGTACAAACGTCAGGGGTGCCCGATGACTTTGGGAGTGATGGCCCGGTCAACCGTTATTGGAAAGTCGGACAGACAACCCTTGAGTTTGGTGAGAGTTGGGAAGCCAACTGGACCAATCGACTCTCGCTTGAGCTGCCTGAGCCACCCACCGTGCGACCACCCACGCCCATCGAAGTACCACCAGCACCAGGGACAGCTCGTGCAGCGCTCCTTGAGGCCCTTTCCATTGTTGAGGCATTGCCCTATGCCGGACCACCCGCTACTGCACCCTCCTGTCCAACCGACGCCATTATCCGGAGCCTGCGTACCGCTGTCGATGGCACGTTTATCAGTGACAACACGCTGGGCGATGAACGTGCCTACAGTTGGATGGTGCAGGCAGCCACCTGCCTTGAGGCCGTTGCTGCCGATAGCAACGCCGACAGCGCGGTTCAGGAGTCCGCAGAACAGGCCAATGCACTGATTGTGACGGCAGCCCGGCTTATTCCGGCCAGTTCACTTGATGCGACCGCACTGTTTGGTGATGCGATCCCACCGGAGATTGACGAGACGCTTCAGTTGGCCTGGCAGGCGATTGCGGACGGTGATGACTTTGTCACTGCCGATCAGCAGATTGAAGCCATTGGCGCGTACCGTATTGCCTGGGGCTATGCCCATGATGCGATTGACCGCTTATGGTCCGCCACGGACCCCGATGGTGATCAACTGCTGGATCAGTTTGAGGAAACGCTCGGGACCAGCACCGAAAGTAGCGACACAGATGGTGATGGTATTAGTGATGGCGATGAGTTAGCGCTCACCGGCACCGACCCCACCCAGGCCGATAGTGACAGCGATAATGATGGTGATGGGCTGACCGCGCAGGAAGAAGTCGCTGCTGGCACCAACCCACTCCATCCCGATACCGACCGTGACACTCTTGATGACCGCTTTGAACTCGAAGAGTTCGGGAGCGACCCGCGCAAACAGGACACCGACAACGATGGGCTGACGGACGATAGTGAGGCGCGGCTGGGCACCGACCCACGCAACCCAGACAGCGATAACGATGGCATCCGTGATGGTGCTGAAACCTATACCTCGACTACATCAACCGATGAGCATGGCCTCGAAGTCGCTGTAGATATCACTGGGGCAGGCGATGTTGCCGGAGACATCCAATTCCAGACCCTGATTTCCGATACCCTGTTTCAGGACATGCCTGGTCAGATGGCGCCGGCGGTCGATATCACCACCGATGAACCCTTTGACAATGCCCGTGTAGCGATGCGCTTTGATCCGGCGCAGGTACCAGATGGTGATGTCGAGAACCTGCGTATTCTCTACTACGACGATGACGAGAAGGTCTTCAAGCCCACCGATGGTGCCCACGGGGTCGATGCCAGCACCGGTACTGCCTGGGCCGAGACCAGCCACTTTACCACCTTTGTGCTCTTCTATATCCCCAACTGGAACACCGTCTGGACCTATGCGATGGAGCCGGGACGTGACCCGACCGGACCAGTTACCCGCAGCCTTGATGTGATGCTGGTACTCGATGAATCGTCCAGTATGCGGACCAACGACCCGAGCAAACTACGCGTCACTGCCGCACAAAACTTTGTTGATGCACTACTCCCAGGGGATCGGGCCGGGGCGATTGGGTTTGATACTGATAGCCGAGTCTTACAGTCACTAACCGAAATCACACCAACCGTACGCACCGCGCTCAGTCGCATCAGTAATTTTGGAGATGGCACATGTATCGCCACCGGACTGACCAGCGCGACACAGGAAATCACTTCAACTAGCGCGACAGAGACCTTAAAGGCGATCATTCTGCTGACCGATGGTGAAGACACAACCTGTGCAACTACACCAGATTATCCAGCTATCGCTGCTGATGCCAGCGCTGCAAATATCCAGATCTACACAATTGGATTAGGGGCTGACATCAACGAAGCGTTGCTACAGGATCTGGCAAACCAGACCGGTGGGCAATACTTCCCCATTTCCTCGGCAGACGATCTCCCTGAAGCCTTCCGCCGTATCGCCGAAGAACCCGACCCGACCCTGGACACCGACGAAGATGGCTTACCCAACTGGCTGGAACTGCAGGGCATTCGACTGGGCAATGGCACCATTGTCACCACCGACCCCGCCGACTTCGACACCGATGGCGATGGCCTCAGCGATGGCGCGGAAGTCGGCACCCGCCAGACTGGACCGGACGGCGACTATTACGACGGCATCACTAATCCACGCAATCCAGATAGTGATTGGGATGGATTAATTGATCGAGAAGAGATTTCTGGCATAACCGACCCAGCAAACGCCGATACTGATGGAGATGGTTTAGACGACTTAGTCGAAATCTACAGTGGTTTTGATCCGCTCAACACCAATCCAGACGGCGATGGCTTTAGCGATGCAGAAGAGTTTGCCCGTGACAGTGATCCCTTTTATTATGACCTGACCGGCTGGGAGTATGCGGCGGCAGTGGTCGCCGGATTTACCCTCGGTGACGCCGGGCAGAATATGGTCGACCTCGGCTGGCTCAATCCGGCTTATCTCCAGTGTTTTGGCTATATCGCCGGCTGGCTCGCCAGTGGCTTCTTTGTCATTGGCGATATTCGTGACACGCTGGCCACGCTGGTGCGTGGCGATATTGCCGACACCTTCCTCAATGCCATTGGTCTTATACCGCTGCTTGGTGACGGGACAAAGGTTGTACGGGTGTTGACCCAATACGTTAACTGGATAGCCAACCTTAAAGGCCCCCTCTTCCGCTGGGTAGCTAAACAGTTTGGGAGTGGAACAACAGGACTAGTTACCACCCAAGCAAATAACACCTCTGATATTCTTAGAGCTGCTCTCAGAGCTTTGGGAATGAACAACATCAATGTAGGTTTGCTTGATGAGGAAATTGAGCAGCTTGCCAGATCAGGGAATAGGCTTGACGAAATATCTCAACTGCTTCAGCAAACAGGTGATAAGTTTAAATTAGCAACACGATCTGCTGATAGCCTTGATTGGCAGAAGATTGATAGTGCAGTCGCTCAATATTGGAAACTTCCAAGGCGTTCAGATTACCCGCAATTAACACCAGAGGGCTTCAACGCTTTGCGTGGACGTATGTATGCTTGGGCACGCTCAACCGAAGCAGCAAATGAGTTTCTGATTTCTTCAGGATATGATGTACTGTACATTGGTCGTCAAGATCCTATTGTGTTGACAAATAACACATCTTTTGGCTTAACCAATGGGCCAGATATCATCGCAGTCAATCAGGCTACTGATAAAACGGTCGTGGTTGAGGTCAAGGGAAGTACAAAAGCTGGGCTCACGCTGACCGAAGAATTGCTTACTTCTGATCTACAAAAAGCTCCATTTATTCAAGGGTCTCTTGGCTGGCTAGTAACCGACAAAGAACGCTACTTGTACCCTCTTGAGAATGCGAAAGACCCTAAGTTCAGGCAGGCGGCCAATCGCCTCAAGGATATTATTAACAATGGCCTCCCGTTTGAGACCATTGTCTTTGTCTCTGCTAGAACACCTAATTCTTTCGGTAAGGGTGTCGACGAAATCATGAAAAAGCTCAATGATCAGACGACGTCAGTACAAATTTTGAAGTATAATTGGCCTTAATATAACAAGAAGACACAGGAATGCTCACAGATTGTCACTCCAGTTCATTATCAATGGATAGGAGCTGTGTGGTTATTCACAAACAAGAGGAATAGTGTATTTCAAACACTAGAGTCTTAACAAGTAAAAGGTGTCATCTTGCTACAACCACAGACTACGGAGCGTAATGTGTTAACACTTACGCTCCGTAACTCTTAACAGGGAGAAAAATGATGCTACAAATTGCTGAATGGGAAATCAAAGCGCAACTTGCCAAAGCCCAATTATGGCTAGCAGAAGGTACCGATTGGGGCCGTCTCCAAGCCGTTGGGCGCTGCCTGCACTGGTTACAAGATGAAACGGCACCCCAATATTTCTATCGGGCAGTCCAAGCCTATCCCACCCCACTGCGCTGGACGATCCGCGATTACCTCACGGTCGGCAATCTCTACCGACTAGCAGGCGCACACAACCAAGCCCACACCCACTTTACTCATGCTTACCACCAGATACCACCCATCCTGGAGAGCGAAGACCTCTATGATATGCAGTTTGCCATTATGTGTTATTATTTTCTCGGCTACGATCTCGAAGCATCAACCCTAACCCAACGTATGCAGATCATTAATTCTCAGTTTGAGACTTTAGCACTCCACGTGGGACGATTGGCACATGCACGCCAGACCCATGACGTGACAGAAGCACAATCCGTCGCCAAAGCGATTGCAACGGATATTCGCACCACCCGTGCGTGGCTTGCGAGCAACGGTGGGCCAGATCTGTGGGATTGGTATGAACTGGCATACCAGTTGGTTGAGGAACTCACCGAGGGCAATGGGAACGGTGACATCACCAGCCCACTGACAGCAATGTCACCTGTAACTTGGCAGGCAGAACAGTGGGTGGTCATTGAAGAGAATGGGGGGTACCAACTATTTCAGGCTGACACCGCTGGTGACATGGTTGAGGGCGTGTTCCGGCGGGTACACGTGTTCGACACCGAAGCCCGAGCCAATGCTCATATTACCTTACTTCAGGTCAACTATCACATGGCCCACGAACTTGATGATGAATGGAACCCGGCTGAGATGGAGCAATTACAACGTGAAATCGATGCCTTGAAACAACGATCCCATAAAAAGGAGCTTTAAGCATAGTGTACATCACTGCGGGAGCAGCACACAGCAGGCGAGAAAACTATGCACCTTATAAGTGAGGAACAGAATGATCCAAATTAGCAAAGGGGAAATCCAGCAACAACTTGCTGACGCCCAGGCAACACTTGAGCGCAACCCGGAATGGGGGATTCTGGAGGCGGTTGGGCGCTGCCTCCACTGGCTACGTGACCCAACAGCACCAACGTATTTCCGACAGGCAGCCCTCGCCTATCCCGCAGAGAAGCTGCCAACGATTACGGGGCATCTCACCGTTGGTAACCTGTACCGATTAGCTGGAGATCAGATGCAAGCTCAGACGCATTTTACCCAAGGATACCAACAAGGATTGTCCCCCGACGTACAGGAGAACCCGTACACTCTCCAGCCTGTCCTGAAATGCTGCTCTTTTCTTGGCGACGATGCTGAGGTGGAACGACTCGCACAACGAATCCGTGCCATCAATCCTACACTGTGGACACCTGCCTTTTACGTCGAATAGTTGGCCCAGGCCCGCCAGACTCGTGACGCGACCGAAGTACAGCTGGTAGCCAAAGCACTATCAGATGACATTTATCAACAATGTGAATGGCTTGCTGCCAATGCAGGTCCTACTCTATGGGATTGGTATGAAGTAGCCCATAACTTATTCCAGGAACTAACCAATGGAACCGCCCCATTTGACCTCGTTTTGCCTTCAACCGACATAGTACGCGTGACTTGGCAGGCAGGACAATGGGTCTTAATTGAGCAGCAAGACACCCATCGCGTTTATCAGACTGAAACAGCGGGGGAAATGGCGAATGATCTATTTCACAAGGTATTTGTGTTTGATACACGAGAGCAGGTAGACGCTTTCTCCATAAAACTGGTGAATGATCAAAAGCTTCGTGAGTGTGGCGAGGAGGAATGGGAGGATTAGGCCACAGATACGAACGATGTCGGGGACAACCCTACGGAAAAGCATCAATGACTGGGAGGAAAACCATGACGGAAGCCATCCTGCTACTTGCATGTATCAGCGTCATCGGATTAATCGGCCTCTTGGGCGCCATCTACAATTGGGAGTGGATCTATCGTTCGGCCGGCGCACGGCTGCTCACCGCCCTGATCGGTCGTTCAGCCATGCGCGTGTGTACCGGCATCGCCGACGTGGTCTTTATCGTCGGACCATGGGTGTTTTTGGCGACGCGCTAGGACAAACAAACGATACTATCATTATCGAAGATGGGTATCATAGACAATAACCGAAGATAGCTATGATCATTACAATCAGCGAGAAAAAAGTACGAAAAGAACTGGCTGAAGCACAAGCACGGCTGCAAGAATATGGTGAGCGACGGACAGATCTCGAAGGAATTGGACGTTGCTTACACTGGCTGAAGGATCCTCAAGGAGTCGACTATTTTCGTCGAGCGGCCCAGGTTGCGCCCGATCCACGTGGTCCAGATGCCGGTAATGCCATCTGGATGGGCACCATCTGGGGATTTGCTGGCGAACCAACTAAAGCAACCAAACGGCTGCAACAGGCCTATCAGATAGCCACTCAACAGGCGTCAACCGGGGGATTGCACGGTTACATCCATCTTATCAAAACCTGTGTGCTTCTGGGCTATGATGCCGAAGCCCAAACCCATGTTGCCACCCTGCACGCACGGGGCGATCAGGTGCCCGAGCTGGAGGCTCTGGGCATCCTGGCGCAGGCCCGCCAAAACCAGCAGATCGGGCTGGCGCAGGCTGCCGTCGACCGCTTGGCCACCCTCATCCGCCGAGAACGCTGGCAGCTCTCGGCTACCCGCGCCCCCACCCCCTGGGACTGGTACGAGATCGCCTTGCGACTAGCCAAAGACCTGGGCGCCGATATACCAGAGGAGGCGTTACCATGAGCGATGACGATTATGATATCTGGCTCGCAGAGTTAGCAACCCATCAGGTCGCCACAGTGCAGTGGACTTGGTATGCCCTTCCTGATGCTGGCTGCGCTTGTACCGATGAGCAGATTACCTTGCAGAGCGGGCAACACAAACATCTGACGCAGATTGCAGAACAAGTCATCTACGAAACCATCTGGGAATTGAGCGAATATACACGGGATGATCTGGCGATTTGCGAAAACCTGGGTGTGTTTCGCCTCGACGTGGCCACCCGCACGCTGTGCAAGGTTGCCGAGG